>JABZKU010000030.1 GCA_015257125.1 Prevotellaceae bacterium
CCGTGACCCCATGCGTGACAGGCATGTATTCTAACCAACTGAACTAACGCACCGTTTGCATTTTGAGGAGTGATGTTCGTTAGAAGCATCCGTTGTTCCTCGTTTGCGATTGCAAAGGAAGCACATTTCTCTGAATTGACCAAGCCCAAGTGCGTTTTTTTTCATTTCCCCGCGCATTTTTCTTCAAAGTCCCCACGTTTTCGGCGAAACTCCACTGGTTTTCGACGAAAACGGACTTGTTTTCTGAGTTAATTCCCTTGTTTTTCCACAAAGTCCAAAGAAATGAAGTATCTTTGTCGATGCATCTTCTATTATAGGGCGATGCTTACTCAATAGACACAACTATTTACTTGACTCATCAATGAAAAGTCTTCGCGAACTCTTTCGCATCGGCTACGGCCCCAGCAGCTCTCACACCATGGGTCCCCGCTCTGCCGCCGAACAATATAAACTCCGTCATCCCGAAGCCGTTCGTTTTTGCGTAACGCTCTATGGCAGTCTTGCCGCTACCGGCAAGGGGCACTTAACCGACATGGCTATTAAAGAGGTGTTGGGCGAACAACGCACACATATTATATGGAAGCCCGATGTCTTCCTCCCCTTTCACCCCAATGGGATGAAGTTTGAGGTCGAACACAGCGACGGCATAGTCTCCGATCCCTGGACGGTGTACTCTGTCGGCGGTGGTGCTTTGGCCGAAGAGCACGACGAAAAGATCGCCTCGCATGAGGTCTACGAACTCGACCACTTGGGCGACATCATGGACTGGTGCGCCAAACGCGGCGTGGACTACTGGAACTACGTTGAGGCTTGCGAAGGTCCGGAAATATGGACTTATTTAGCGGAAGTATGGGAAGTGATGAAATCTGCCGTCGAACGTGGTTTGGAACACGAAGGCGTTTTGCCCGGCGAACTCCACCTGCAGCGCAAAGCCCCCCGCTATTACATCAAAGCCAAGGGCTACGGTGCCAATCTGCAATCGCGCGGCCTGGTCTTCTCCTATGCACTGGCCGTGAGTGAGGAAAATGCCGGCGGCGGTCAAATCGTGACGGCGCCCACTTGCGGATCGTGCGGTGTGGTTCCGGCTGTTCTATACCATATATATAAGAGCCGCCAAATTAGTGAGACCCGTATCCTCCATGCTTTGGCCACTGCCGGGCTCATTGGCAACGTTGCCAAGACTCTTGCTTCGATCTCCGGTGCGGAAGCCGGCTGCCAAGCCGAAGTGGGTGTGGCCTGTGCCATGGCCGCCGCGGCGGCGAACTACTGCTTCGGCGGAAGTTTGGCCAGTGTGGAGTATGCTGCGGAAATGGGATTGGAGCACCATCTTGGCATGACCTGCGACCCGATCTGCGGTTTGGTGCAAATTCCATGCATCGAGCGCAACGCCCATGCAGCCGCCCGCGCGCTCGACGCCAATATCTATGCCACCTTTGCCGAAGGCATTCACCACATTTCCTACGACAAGGCAGTCATCGTAATGGGTAAGACGGGCCGCGACCTTCCTTCCCTCTATCGTGAAACTTCAGAAGGCGGATTAGCCGAAGTCTATCACAAATAATGTTTAGTACTGCACAAATTGCTACGTAGGCACCGATTTATTATTATCTTTGCCGCAACGTCCTCACTTTTAGGACGACATTTTCAACGATCAACCTCAAGACCTCTAAAATACAATGGCCGGATATTTGGTAGACGACACCCGCAAAGTAACCACTCACCGACTACTTGAAATGAAGCAGCAAGGCAAGAAGATTGCCATGCTCACCTCATACGATTACACTACCGCCGGCATCGTCGATGAAGCCGGTGTCGACTGCATCCTCGTAGGCGACAGCGCATCGAACGTCATGGCGGGCAATGTGACCACCCTGCCCATTACGCTCGACCAAATGATCTATCATGCGAGTTCGGTGGTGCGCGCCGTGAAGCGCGCATTGGTGGTTTGCGACATGCCTTTCGGCACTTACCAAGTGAACCCCACCGAAGGGGTGCGCAATGCCATTCGCATCATGCAAGAAACCGGCGCCGACGCGCTGAAGCTCGAAGGCGGCATTGAAATTATCGACACCGTACGAAAGATTCTCGAAGCCGGCATCCCCGTGATGGGACACCTTGGTCTCACTCCTCAGAGCATCAATAAGTTTGGCACATACGCTGTTCGCGCACGTGAAGAAGCCGAAGCCAACAAATTGATCGACGATGCCAAAGCTCTGCAAGAAGTGGGCTGCTTCGCCTTGGTGGTCGAAAAAGTCCCCGCCAGCCTCAATGCCCGCGTCTGCAATGAGTTGGAAATCCCCGTGATTGGCATCGGTGCCGGCCCCTCCGACGGCCAAGTGCTGGTGATCGACGATATGCTGGGCAAGAACAAATCGTTCTCCCCGAAATTCTTGCGTCGCTACGCAGATTTACACACCATAATGACCAATGCCATCGGAAGATTTGTCACAGACGTAAAGAGTGCAGACTTCCCTTCCGAGCACGAACAATACTGACTTCAATTCTCTTGACAGATCAGCCTATGAAAAAGCTAAATCGGCTTTTCGGGCTAGCGATATTCTTCAGTCTACTGACTCCGCTATGCTCTCAAGCCAAGGTGAATCCCACCTATAAACCTCGCCCGACGAATGTTGTGGCCGATGAATTGCCCACGCGCGCAGAAAATAACACGCAGAGCAGCATTCCCGGCGTACTTTTTGTGCGCCCTACCACCGGACAAATCAATGCTCGCTATCGCGAAGGTATCGATGTGAGCCGCTATCAAGGCTACATTGATTGGAATCGCGTCGGTACAGAAGGTGGCGTCAGCTACGTCTATATCAAAGCCACGGAAGGTTCTTCGCTGGTAGACCCCTACTATGCGACCAACTTGTATGGTGCTCGCCAAGCCGGATTGAGTGTGGGTAGTTACCATTTCTACCGCCCGCAGATCGACATTTACGAGCAATTGGCCAATCTCACCACGGTGGTACAAAAGCACGAGCAAGATTTGGTGCCGCTCATCGATATTGAAACCACCGGCGGCGTTCCACACGACAAATTTGTGGCCGACTTACAGGTTTTTGTCGAGAAAGTGACCGCTTTCTACGGCCGCCGTCCCCTACTCTACACCTACCAAAACTTCTACAACAAGCATTTGGTGGGCACTTTTTGGGGATATCAATGGATGATCGCGAAATATCACCGCGAAGAGCCTTATCTGGACGACAACACTGATTATGTGATGTGGCAGTACTCACAAACCGGCCGCGTCCCGGGCATTCGCGTGAACGTAGACCGCAGTCGCCTCATGGGTATTCACACCTTGAGTGCATTGCGCATGTAAAAAAGAACGGACTATTCGTGGGTTTCATCGAAAAAAGTTCTATCTTTGCAGTCACAAACCCTGGGGTCGACTGGATTTGACAGCGGTTCGAGGTGATTTGTAAGCACGCAGTGCGGATGTTAGCGGGCACTCTAATCTCGGCTATCAACAATTTATCTGGCGAAAACAACTTTGCTCTCGCTGCCTAATCGAAGTACAGTAGATTGGCTTTATTCCTGCTCCAGGAGCGGGAACGAGACATCACCCAAGAGCACTTTCTCCTTTGCGTCTTGAATCGGTGGTGCAGTAATTAGGAGATAGGATTTCGAAGCCTCGTTCGTTGTCCGAAATTTTAGAGGATAAGGCGCGGTTCACGACTGCTTTCGTCTCAAGCTGCGCACGAAAATCTGATAGAAAGCTAAGCGTGTAGAAAGCAAGTTAGTTCTCCGTTTGGACGAGGGTTCAATCCCCTCCGGCTCCACAAGACATGCGCCGGCATACTTTTCACAAGTATGCCGGCGCTATCTTTTTCTTACATCGCATATAAAAGATGCCTCCCCTTTAGCCCATCGGCTAAGGGGGAGGCATCATGTTGCTTTTCAAACATCTTCTCGATACTCAATCAGAACTCTACATTAAAGCGCAAGTTGAGTTGGCGTCCGGTCAGATAGTTCGGCACACCATGGCGATTACCTTCAATGTCTGTGATCCAATAATAGGAGTTGACATTGCGAATGCCGAGCAGATTGAAACAATCAATGCCCAACCAAGCATCGCGGACATACTTGCCCCATCCAACCACAGGTCGACGGCCATTTTTGAGTTCCGCTTTGAACAAGTGGTAGTTCAGTCCCACGTCCACTCGCTTGTAGGCCGGTGCTCGGAAAGTCTGCTCTCCACGAGAGGAATGCGGCGGACCGAAAGGCAATCCATGCGCAAACGCCGCACGCAGAGTGAGCGCCCATCGCGTAGAACCGGGGAAATAATCTGTGAAGTAGAGCGACACATTATATCGCTGGTCGGTGGGACGCGGATACCACACACCTCCCATTTTCTCGCGGGTTTGCATCAAGGAGAACGTCAACCATGAATCGGTGCCGGGAACAAACTCACCAAACAACTTGAAGTCAACTCCCGTAGCATATCCCGAAGCCAAATTGCGACCATAATACACCACGCGAACATTATCCACCGTATAAGGAATGAGATTCGACAGCCTTTTGTAATAAGCCTCCGTCGTAAAACGGAACGGACGCTTCATCAATTGAAAGGTGTAGTCAGCTCCCACCACAAAATGCACCGATCGCTGACTGCGCACTGCTGGATTGAGTTGCACGATCACGCTACCATTCGAACGCACCGTGTCGCGCAATTCTTTGTAAAAAGGTGCCTGATAATACAATCCGGTAGCTGCTCGCAACGTCCAACGATCATTCCATTCGGGAATATAGCCAACAGACAAACGTGGCGACACGAACGTCTCGTTGTTCCAGTCGCGGTGCGTCAATCGCACACCGGCAGTCACGTTGAACAAGCCATGCGAGGCAACATGCCTCCAAGTATCCTGTAAAAAAGCCTCTGTGGTATGCGCCACCAAGCGGTTCGTCGATCGCAAAGCGTAAATCAAATGCAAAGCATTCGGTCTGTGGGGCAAAGAATAACCGGTGGAATCTCGCATCTCCCACTCCACAGCCCGTTCATTGGCCGACTCTCTGCGCCAGTCCAATCCGCCGAGCAACCGATGCTCTCCGATCTTCATTCCGCCGCGTAGACCGGCTTTCATCACCCGCGCCGTCAACGCGTTGCGGGCGTGCTCCATATAGGTCCCCACACCCAATTGCTTGCGCGTCGTCACTTCATTGAGCCAATACTGGCCTTGTATATCATATGTTTCACGTTCTCTCGTGCCGAAACCCGACCATTGCAAAGCCAGGAATGCCGTGGGGGTGAAATGTCTCGTGAGGGTGGCAGCGCCGAAAAGTGTGCGAAAGGCATCGCGCTCTTGTCCATCGAAATAGACCTTGAACGAACGCGCATCAAACATCGTACCATAACGCGTTTCGCGGTCGTGAGGAACAAAATTATAGTGATTGTCCGCCACATTTCCCAGCACATCAAGCGACCACTGCTTAGACGGTCGCCACGACATCACCAATTGATAGTCGAAAAAGTTCGGTCGATACTCACCTCCCGTGTCAAGCGTTCCCAAAAGGTAACGCGTGGTCTTGTAACGAGCAGACGTCATCACCGAAAACTGCTTATTTCCCCAACCGAGATAGATGCCTCCGCCTAACATAGAGCCGTTGACCGCAGCTTCCCACTGTTCGGGGCGACGATAAGTGATGTCTAACACCGACGACATTTTGTCACCATACTTCGCTTCGAAACCGCCCGACGAAAACTTAATGCTTTCCACCATCGCACTGTTGATGACCGAAAGTCCTTCTTGCTGACCGGAGCGCACCAACTGCGGACGATAAAGTTCTATCCCATTGAGATATACAACATTTTCGTCAAACGATCCTCCGCGTACATTATATTGTGACGAGAGTTCACTGTGGGTCGACACTCCCGCCTGCGCAATCACCAATTCTTCCACTGCGTTTCCCGTAGCTGAAGGCGCTCCTTTGGACAAAGTGGGGTTCAACTGCTGTGTGGCCGTCGTCTGTCTTCGCTGCGATTTCACCACAGCCTCGCCGAACGAGGCCGTATAAAGAGGCAAAGTCACATCCAAACGCACCGAATCACTCGGTAGCAAGAGCGTGTGTTTCCGCGTTTCATAACCTAACATCGAAAACACCATTGTCACCGAGTCATTCGAAGCACAAGTCAGCGCATATTCGCCTTTGATGTTCGCGACCGTGAGCAACGGCTTGCCGGCCACACGCACCGTGGCCAACGCGATCGGTTGCCCCTCGCTGTCACGTATCGTTCCGAACACGCGACAGGCACGCTGAGCAAAGGCAGAAGTACCCACTCCCAGCACGAGAAAGGAGAGAAGAAATTTGCTTGTCATTTAGCGAGAAGCCGTTGCGGGAAAGAAAGTTTCAATTGCTTGTTCGCGGTGTACAAGTCGCACCTCGACACCGAACTTTTGATGCAAATGTTCGGCAAGATGTTGCGCAGAATACACACTGCGATGCTGTCCACCGGTGCAACCGAACGAAAACATCAACGCTGTAAATCCACGCTCGATGTAGCGCTCCACGTGCGTATCGGCCAGCGCATAGACATGCTCAAGAAAGGTGACAATTTCGCCATCCTCTTCCAAAAAATCAATCACCGGCTGATCCAACCCCGTCAGTTGTTTATAAGGTTCATAGCGTCCGGGGTTGTGAGTGCTTCGGCAGTCGAAAACATAGCCGCCGCCGTTTCCACTTTCGTCGGCAGGAAGACCTTTTTTGTAGGAGAAGCTAAAAACGCGCACCACCAGCGCCGTATCGTGAGAAGCAAGAGGTTCAATAGTAGACATAGAGATTATTATTTTTGCAGAGAAAGTTTCCGCAAGACCGCTTCGAGCGTCGGATAACCCGAAGCCGCACCTTGCGCTAACAAAGCGTGTACATTTTCAAGTGCGGGAGGAATGGATTGTAAGAAATAGGGTTTCCGCTCAAACCGGCCGCGCAAACCATAGGCACCGAGCACTTGCAACAATCGGAAAAGCACGAACCGGCGTAAGTCACTACGAAATTGTTCGCGATCCACCGGTCGCAACGAATTCAACTCGTCCAAATATTCTTCTATCAGTCGATCTCGAAGCGCTTGTGGATAACCGGCAGAAGCCTGCCACAAGAACGAAGCGACATCATAAGGCAATGGCCCCCGTCGCCCTCCTTGAAAATCAATCATGTAAGAATTTGTATCACAAACCATTACATTTCTCGACTGGAAGTCACGATACAAGAAAAACCCCTCGTTATCCACACCCTCAACCAAGTCCTTTGTCAAGGCTTCGAAGTCATCTTCCAACCGCATTTCATCAAAAGGCAAATCAGACGTTTTGAGGAAACAATACTTGAAGTAGTTCAAATCGAACATCACCGAGCGCTCGCAGAAAGTATTGGGAGAAAGTAGACGCTCGAAGTCCAAACCTTGAGCGCCCTCCACCTGGAAGTGGGGTAAGGTACGCACGGTCTGCTTCAACAAGGCATAAGCATTCTCTGCGCAATCGGCCTGTTCGTCATAGCCATGTTCACGCCAAACCGAAAGCGCCTGATGGAGCGACACATCGCCCAAGTCCGAAAGTAAATAGCAATGTCCGTCGTCACTGACTCCCAGCACCTGAGGCACCGGCAGACCTTTGGAAGAAAAATGACGCGCCAGATAGAGAAAGGATCGATTCTCTTCCAAATCATTTCCAAATGCGCCAATACAAGTCGTCTCATCTGCCGCCGTAAACCGCACATAAACGCGATTCGAACCGGCTCCCGGCAAAGTTTCCACCTTAGCCGGCACTGCACCGAAAACCTCCTTATACAGTGCGCTCAATGTTTCGTTCATCCCAGCGTCTTTTTCAGGTTCATCAACTGCACCGCCACCAAGGCAGCCGTTTCTGTGCGCAAACGACTTTCACCCAATGTGATGCTGCGGAAGCCCGCAGCCTGTGCAGCACGCACTTCTTCGACAGAGAAGTCTCCTTCCGGTCCGATCAGCACCAATGTGGGGCGATCGCTCCGAACGACGTCAAAGAGATGAGGCTTTTCCTCCGTTTCGCCGATGTCACTCTGCGCATAACAATGGGCAATGAACTTATCCCCTTCAAAAGGAATTTCCAAGAATTGCTTCATCTTCATCATCTCTCCCATCGCGGGCAAAATCGCCTTGTGGCTTTGCTTCATCGCGCTCACCACGATACGTTCCAAACGCTCCAACTTCAAGTTTCGACGCTCAGAAAAAGCACAATCTAACCACTGCACGCGGTCCAAACCGATCTCCGTCGCCTTTTCGGCCAACCATTCGATCCGATCGGCGTGCTTGGTCGGCGCCACCGCAAGACACACGTCGGTGCCCCACGGCCGATTCCACTTCCGTTCGCTGTCGATTTCCACGAAACACTCCGGCTGACGGCCGGCAACGATAGAAACAATCCGACAATCATAGAAACTACCGCAACCGTCGGTGGCCCACAGCGCATCGCCTTCTTGCATTCGCAACACACGCACAGCGTGCGCCGCTTCGTCCGCGGGTAGACAGCCCTCCGCCTTCAATTGCGGCGCATAAAACAGGTGAGATTCTTTCATTGTGTGATATTTTACTCGGCGAAGTTACTGATTTTCGCCCAAAAAGGAATTGCCGTCGCGCACCTTCGGCATTTTTTTCCTACCTTTGCAAGCAAAATTCGCAGTTCCATGGACGTAGTTACCGTAAAAGACAAGCAATTCTCGATTTCTATCCCCGAATCGCGCCTGCGCGAACGCGTTGCCGAAGTGGCACAACAGATTAGTCGCGACCTCGAAGGGAAGAATCCTTTGTTTCTCGCCGTACTCAACGGCGCCTTCATGTTTGCCGCCGACCTCATGCGCGGCATCGACATTCCCGCAGAAATTTCGTTTGTGCGCTTTGCCAGTTACCAAGGCATGCAAAGCACCGGCCAGGTCAAACAACTCATCGGCCTCACCGAGGACATTAAAGATCGTACCGTCGTGGTGATCGAAGATATCATCGACTCGGGACTGACCATGCAACAGTTGCTCGCCAATCTCAACGACCACCAACCGGCCGAGTTGCACATCGCAGCATTGCTCGTCAAGCCCGACAATCTCCAAGTCCCGCTCAAACTGGACTACACCTGCTTCGAAATCCCCAATGATTTCATCGTTGGTTACGGACTGGACTACGATGGATACGGCCGCAACCTGCCCGCCATCTATACAGTCATGAACTGAACTTCAACTTTACTCAGACATAGAACAACCTCATGAAGAATCTCGTCATCTTCGGTGCCCCCGGCTCCGGTAAAGGCACACAAAGTGATATTTTGGTCGAAAAATATGGTTTCGACCACATCTCCACCGGCGACGTACTCCGCGCCGAAATCAAAGCCGACACTGAACTGGGTCGCACGGCCAAAAGCTATATCGACAACGGTCAGCTCATCCCCGATTCGCTGATGATCGACATCCTCGCCGCCACCTACGATGCCCTCCCCAAAAAGGCCGGTGTCATCTTCGACGGCTTCCCCCGCACCATTCCCCAAGCCGAAGCGCTCAAAGAGATGCTCGCTCAACGTGGAACGCAAGTGCACGCCATGCTCGAACTCAACGTGCCCGACGAAATGCTCATGGAGCGTCTCATCAACCGCGGTAAGACCAGCGGTCGCGCCGACGACAACGAAGAGACCATCGGCAAGCGTCTCGCCGTCTATCACAACCAAACTTCCCCCCTCATCGAGTGGTACGAAAAAGAGAGCCTTCGCAATGCCGTTAAGGGACACGGCGCACTCGAAGAAATCAACGCGGCACTCTGCGCCGTGATCGACGCCCTCTGATCCTATTATGGAAACCAATTTCATAGACTACGTCAAAATCTACTGTCGCTCCGGTAAGGGCGGCCGCGGTTCGATGCACATGCACCGCGCCAAATACCAACCCCTCGGCGGCCCCGATGGCGGCGATGGCGGGCGCGGGGGCAATGTCTACCTCCGCGGCAACCGCAACTACTGGACCCTGCTCCACCTGCGCTATGACCGCCACGTTTTTGCCGGCAACGGCGGCAACGGCGGCAAATGCTGCAGCCACGGCAGCGACGGCGCAGATCGCTACATCGAGGTACCTCCCGGCACCGTGGCCTACGATGCCGAAACCGGTAAATATCTCTGCGATGTCGTCGAAGACGGACAAGTCGTGATGCTGCTCAAAGGCGGACGCGGCGGATTGGGCAACTTCCAGTTTCGCACCTCCACCAACCAAGCACCGCGCTACGCCCAACCCGGCGAGCCCATGCAAGAAATGATGGTGGTCTTGGAATTGAAGCTCCTCGCCGATGTCGGTCTGGTCGGCTTCCCCAACGCCGGTAAGTCGACGCTGGTCAGCGCGCTCTCCAATGCCCGCCCCAAGATTGCCAACTACCCCTTCACCACCCTCGAACCCTCGCTCGGCATCGTGCCCTACCGCGACGGACGTTCCTTCGTCATGGCCGACATTCCCGGCATCATCGAGGGCGCAGCCGAGGGACGCGGATTGGGATTGCGATTCCTTCGCCACATCGAGCGCAACTCGCTTTTGCTCTTCATGGTACCCGGCGACACCGACAACATCAAGCGCGAATACGAGATTCTACTCAACGAAGTGGGAAGTTTCAACGAAGGACTGCTCAACAAGCACCGCATCCTTGCCGTGACCAAGAGCGACCTCCTCGACGAAGAACTCATGGAAATGCTCCGTGAAGATCTTCCCGACGACCTCCCCGTCATCTTCATCAGCGCCGTTGCAGGTCACAACATCACCGAACTCAAAGACCTGCTTTGGACAGAACTCAACTCCGAAAGCAACAAACTCCAAAGCGTTGCCGAAGGCGGAAGTATCGTCCACCGCGACCGCGAAGTCGAATACCTCGATCGTGATTTCGCCGACTGGGCAGACGATGTGGTGGAGATCGACGACGATGACATCGAAGAACTCGAAGACTACGAAATCGAAGACGTCGACGATTAATAAAATCGTCATATCCACTTCCGATTCGCTCGTATCCCTCCCCCATTCCACCGGAAAGTCACGAGGCTTTCCGGTGTTTTTGTATCCACCGGCATGCTTCTTTTCAAAACGTCCACACAGATTCTCACACATGGAACTTCTCGACTACACACTTGCCCCCGAAGTACGCGCTTTTTCCACACCGCGCACCGCTTTGTCCTCGGCCATTGACACTGATGCACCCTATGCCGGTTTTAATCTCACCGACTATTGTGGGGATACCCCCGCCCACGTCGCGGAGTGCCGAGAAGCCCTGTGTGCAGCATTGAAAATCACCGACAGCCAACTCTTGCTGCCGCATCAAACTCACACCAATCGGGTAGCCTTTGTCGACGAAGCACTGATGGAAATGGAAAGTAGTGAGCGATATGCGCATTTACAAAACGTAGATGCCTTAGTCACCGCACTCCCGCGCGTTTGCATCGGCATTTCCACCGCCGATTGCGTACCGGTGCTGCTCTACGATCCGCAAAATCACATCATTGGTGCCGCCCACGCCGGTTGGCGCGGCATGGTAGGGCACATCATCGCCCACACCATCGAGTGTATGCGCACCTTGGGGACAAATCCGCGTGACCTCCGTGCAGTAGTCGGCCCCTGCATCGGTCCGGATTCCTTCGAAGTGGGCGAAGAAGTCGTCGATGCTTTTTTGCAGGCTAAGTTTCCACCAAGCGTCGTGCGACGTGGTTTCTTCAAGCGCCCGCACATCGACCTCTGGGCAGCCGCCGTGCACGAACTTGAACTGAGCGGCGTGCCGCTTGATGCCATTCTCGTGAGTGGAATCGACACCTACGCCTGCCCGGATCGCTTTTTCTCCGCGCGCCGTCTCGGCATTCAATCCGGACGCATCTACTCCGGCATCATGCTGGTATGACCGACCACAATTTCTGCCGAGAAACAGGATAAACTCCCTTCTACAGACAGAAAACGAAGCCCGACACAGCACCAATTGCCTGCCATCGGAGAAAAGGAATGTATATATCGACTTGTCGTTCAGCACGACAAGAAAAGGAAAAGGGTGTTTTTCAAAGCCACGGCTCGCTCGGTCTCCGGTGGGAGCCCCTATATGAGCCACAGCAGGCCATCAACGAAGTCTACGACTCCGTTTGCAAAGGCAAAAGTACATCATTCCGAACACACTTCCTAACAAATTCGAGAATTTATTTTTGTCGATTCGAAAAGTTGAGGACTTTTCCAAAATCCCTGTCTACAAATTCGCCAAACCGGTCTTCTTTTCTCTTCTTCCTCTCCACTTCTCGTTTCTCTTCCCCAACCGCCTCGCGCGCGTACACACATACGCCCCCGCACACGCACTCAGCGAATTTCCGTTTTTTGCCTTCACCCTTCACCTCGCGAATAACACTATAAATATCAACTTATTACGGTGAAGGCAAGACATCGAATTAACATTCACCCACCCCTTTCCTCCGATTTCGCCTGCCCTTGCTTTCCTCCATCAAAACACGGCTAAAACCCACCACTAAAAAGAACTACCTTCACCCTCAAACATCTAATTCCCAAACACTTACCATAACAAAAGTGCTCAAAAGGTGAAGGAAAATGGCTTTTACCTTCACACTTAACCAACTCATATACAACCACATACCCCCATCAGGTGAAGGCAAAAATCCAAAAACACTGGACGCGTGCGCGCGCGAGGGAAGTCTATTTTCAATCGATTTTGCCCTGACGTTAATCTGCAAAAGAAAGACGAACACTTTGAACAAATGACCTTCCCGCAAAAACGATCTTGGAAAACAGCTACACTCTCTTGAAACATTCACACGATTGACTTACTTTTGCGAAAAAGCACACCGATGGAAACAACACAGCAAAGATGGGGCTTCTTAAGGGAGACTCAAAAAAAGGCAGAATTGGCTGGAATCGACCCCAATACGGGATTACATCGTACGGGGTTAGAACGATACTTGAGTGTTATATTCCCCAACCATACTTGGATACACGATCGCGCATTTGGGACGCAAGATGATGGTGCTTCTTATCGTATTCGCCCGGACTACAGATGCGAAGAGCTACGACTCATTGTGGAATTTGATGGATTGCTTCATTACCAACGACCGGAAACCGTCAAAAAAGACCTTGAGAATCAAGCAATCTATGAAAAGTACGGCTACAAAGTCATTCGCATTCCTTACTTTATTCAGCTTACCCAAGCGGTTGTGAAAGAGCTCTTTGGTGTCGAAGTTAACAAACCTCTCTTCTCCCCTGATATACCATCAATGAGCGCACAAGACAAGAACACACCGGCCTATTGTTGCCCTGCCGGCTTAAAAAGAATGGCTGAAGAATTGAAAAGATTTCCACAGCAAATGGCAGTTAATGTCGAAGCGTTGCAAAACGAAGATGACCATCTAACCGGGCTCTCCATTCTTGAAATGTTTTTGAAATGAGCACCTAAAAAGACATAGCAGATCCATAAAACATCGCCCGTTCTCAATAGTAAGACCGGGCGATGTTTTTTCTGTGGAATCAAGACTGAACTCAAATAGATTGTGCGGTTTGTGCACTGCAGGTAAGTCCCACAAGAGAGAACTATACCAAAAGAACAGAGCGTGGCAACATAAAGAAAAAATGTGCTGCAGCGAAGCCATGGCTTGCCACAGCACTATCAGGACAAATTACTTCCAAGATTTGTATTTGAGGACATTGCCCTCACGCCAAATCTTGTGCTTGGTGCGACCATGCAAGAAGGAGGGCTTTTTGTAGATGTCAGGATCTTCGCCTATGCCCGACCAATCATCTACAAACTCAATGGAGAAATTGGGTGCGGGCGTGTATTTATAAGCAAACGCATAGTTATCAAACACAACTTGAGCCTTACCGTCTGACACCACAACGATGACCAACTCAGGAGCTTCGTCTTGGTCATATATCCAACCACCGAAGCAAAGTGCAAAACTCTTATTGTCGAGAGGAATTTGCAAGAAGCGAGATTTATCCTTCCAAAGCGTGATATTACCACAATTGTACAACGGATCTCCTGTATAATAAGTGAGAAGATTCTTACCTTTATGTTGAATAGAGAAACCATCGTAATTCTTACGATCTGTTCTATCATCCAAGCTATTGATTTTAACAATATAAGAATCGCCTTGAAGATTCTTTACTGTATAAGAATGGAGAACATAAAGCTTACTTCTCGAACTTCTGGGAGCTGCATAACTATCACCAGTCAATGGACGAAAAATATCCTTTGTTATGACAGAGTTTGCATCCCACTCAAAAATGGATTGTGCAGTTTGTGCACTGCCGGTAAGTCCCACAAGAGAGAACAAGACCAAAAGAATAGAGCGTATCATAAGCGTTCGTTTGTGTAATAATAAATGCAGGCTTGCGATGAGGGAAAAATTTTTGCCATGTTTGAATCATGAATTGGTGATAAATAAGTTCTGTGCCTTCCATCTATGTTAATTGATGTGTTGCACATTTGCCCCAAAAGTTGCGCTTACTTTTGTAGCAGTTGTTAAACATATGCGTTGTTTTCACCGTAAAACTACCAACAAAAAACTTAACGACAAAATCTTTGTCAAAGAAAACAATATAAGGATGTAGCAAAACAATGTCTTTACAGACTGTATCCCGAAAAGTAGGTAATATTGGCCGAAATACCACCACCTCATATGTTTTATTCCTCATGTATTGTACATAAAATGATAATCGCCCGCTCTCTGTGATGAGAATGGGCGATTATATAACCAATCTTCTGTTTCAGAATCGCTTGATGAAGCGATCGAGTTCGCGCTTGTCATCGCGATCGCGAATGCTGGCGCGCTTGTCGTATTCTTTCTTACCACGGCAGAGGGCGATGTCGAGCTTGGCACGTCCGTTGTCGTCGATGAACAACACGAGCGGAACGATGGTGTATCCGGGGGTGAGCGTATCGTTTTGCAACGAACGGATTTCTTTCTTGTTGAGCAAGAGTTTACGATCGCGGCGCGTGGCGTGATTGTTGTAGGTACCGCACGCGTATTCAGCGATGTACATGTTCTTCACCCAGATTTCTCCGTCGTGGATGAAACAAAAGGTATCGACCAACGAGGCTTTACCGTCACGGATGCTTTTGATCTCTGTGCCGGTCAATACGATGCCCGCCATAAACTTGTCAATCACCTCGTAGTCGAAGGTGGCGCGCTTGTTCTTGATGCGCACGCGCTGCGGTTTGTTTTTACCGCCGTTTTTCTTAGCCATGAGTGATGTCGATAAAGTCTGTGAGATGTTCGTCTAAATAATGAGCGACGCCGTTGGTAAATTCTTCTTCTCGCTCCATAAAGGCGTCGTCGAGGTCGTCGAATTCGGGAAACTGCTCATAGAGTGCCATAAACTCCTCGTCTGTGCAGGGCTTCGTGAGCGCTTCGGCATCCAATTCGTAAAGTTCGCGAGCGCGATAGAGCAATTTTGAAAAATCCTTCAATCCCCAAAGGCGCATGGCTTTGGCGAAGGGATTGAGGAAGAAGAAAGGCCCATAACCGTTGTGGATGAGTTGGATGAATCCGCCATCGCAGAGTTCATCACGCAAAATGACGTAGGCCCACAAAGTGATTTGATCAGGCGACAATTGCGCGAGCGCATCGGCCGTCAGCGTTCCACCGGCTTGATGGGCGATGGCATCGACCACCGTTTGCAAGAAAGCGTCAGTACCGCTCTCGGCGGCTTGCCGCAAAGTGGCATCAGAAAGGCTTATTTTCATTGTCTCATTTCCTCTATAATGGTTTTCATTCCCTTGATTTTCTCTCCCGCGACCTGTTTGAGCAAGGCGGCCAGCGCCTTGCGCTCAACGGCCACATAGGCGGTGTGGGCAGCCAATTCAATATGACCGATTTGCGCCGAGCGGAGTCCTCCTTTCTTGCAAAGGAAACCCACGATGTCGGCTTTCGAGAGTTTGTCGCGCTTACCGCGCCCGATGTATAAGACCGCCCAAAGGGGAGCGGCGGGGCGAACCGATACATGGTTCACTTCTGCGTTGCCGGATACTTCCACAAAAGAAGGAGTTACTTCCTCGGGACCTACAATCAGATAGGCCTCTCCGACAGACTGCCAGCGTGCGGTGCGACCGGAACGGTGCGCAAAAGTGGCTTCATCGGCCGGCAGATGATAGTGAACCACGGCACCGACTTCCGGAATGTCCAAGCCTCGTGCCGCAAGATCGGTGCTAACCAACACATTCGCGGCGCCGGATCGGAAGCGGAAGAGCGCACGTTCGCGCGCCTCCTGTTCCATGCCTCCGTGATAGACCACGGCGGTGAAGCGCTCGCTGCGCAAATACTGCCCTACTCTGTCTGCACTCTCACGATGTGCCACAAAAACAATGGTTTGCGTGGCACCTTTCTGCGAAAGCAAACGGGCGAGTGTCTGGAGTTTGTCTTTTTCCGGCGAAAGGACAGCATAAATGCGCAAACGGTCTTGCAAGGCAGTGGTTTCGTGCAGGAAATCAATGACATGATAGTCTCGATTGATCAGCAGTTTCGGCGCACCGCTTTCTTCCTCGTTTTCCTCTCGGAAGGGCGTGGCCGAAGCGATGACCACTTGCGGTACGCGACGTAAACTTTCTGCGATGCGCGCCATTTCATCTCGGAAGCCGAACTCCCAACACTTGTCATACTCGTCGATCACCAACAGGCGAACGCCGGAGAGTTCGAGGTTGCCCTTATCGATATGATCGAGCAAACGCCCGGGAGTGGCAATCACCACATGGGGTCGCAATTCGCGCAAGCGACGATGCTCTTCCATCGTGGGACGTCCCCCATAAAGCGCCATGGCGCGCACAACGGTAGATTGCTCACGAAACACGCGTTCCACCTGTATGGCAAGTTCACGCCCGGGAACGACTACAACGGCTTGCAACGCGTCGATTTTCTCCTCAACACGTTCAATGAGTGGCAATAAATAGGCCAGCGTCTTACCGCTACCTGTGGGGGATAGAAGCAAGACGCTTTCACGTTGTCTGATAGCCGCGTGTGCGGCTTCTTGCATGGGGGTGAGCACCATAGCGATAGGATATAAAAAGGGCTGTGCCGGTGTTGATGATGAAACTCCGAGTAGAAAGGATTTGAGTGCTCCGTCGTCCTTTGTAATCCGACTTCCACGCTGCATTGAAAGCGCAGCATCGGCACGCCATTGGGCGGAGAGCCTTCTCGGTGATTCTGAAAATAATTGATGAGTATCCCAATCGAACCGACACAGCCTATAAGTATGATATTGGGGTGCGTATTCCGCACCGCTATCTCTCTAGCTTGCGATAGCAAAGTTAAGTGTTTCCCTGCAGACCACAAAGAGAGTGCCCAACTTTTTTGCTTTCGGTTCAGAAAGTACAGGTGATTACAAGGTTTGGTCAAGCCAACTATCGATCAACTGACGTGCAAGACTGACCGTGCCTGGAATGCGCGGAAGTGCATTGCGGCGAAACCATTGTCCTTTGCGCAATTCTGAGCGTTGCAACGATAGTTCTCCACTTTCATACTCTGCTGAGAAACCGACCATGAGCACTGAAGGATAAGGCCAGGGCTGAGATCCACAATAACGCAAGTTGCGGACACGAAGACCGGTTTCTTCCCAAATTTCTCTGCAGGCACTTTCCTCGAGGGTTTCCCCGGTTTCACAAAATCCTGCCACCAATCCATAGTAGTCTCCGGAAAAATTATGGGATTGCACCAACAAAATTTCATCGGCATCGCGATCTTCTCCTGGTGCGCGCCGCTCAATGAGGATAATCACAGCGGGACTCGGCGAAGGCCAATACTCTCGTTGGCATTGCGGGCACTTTTTCGAAATATCGGTATGTGGTTTGAGCGGAGTTCCACACGATCCACAATAATGCGTGCGGCTGTCCCAATAAAGTAACTCACGTGCTTTTCCTGCCATGCGATAATCCGCACGCGACAAGACCTCAAAGCTTTGGCGCAATGCCAGCTGATGAAAACCTGTATCTGGACTAATGGGGTGATCGATTTCCACTGCTACGCAAGCAGTACCTTCCAAACTTGGCAAAGTTTGCCGCCGATGCCATGGTTCTAACGGAAACGGAGGAACTTCACCAACGGGGATTTCATTTTCAGCAGTTAGAATCAGCTCTGACTGATAGAAGATAAACCACTTATTCATAACACGATATATAAAGAACCAAGCAGCATCGATCCCAAAGGATACGATGCTGCCTGTATGAGTTGGAATGAGTGGATTAAAGTCCGAGGCTCTTCTTCACCGCCTCCACTTTTTGGAGCGCTTCTGCCTGAACCGCTTTGTAGCACTTCGGGCATTCCATTTCACCACGTACTTCAATATAGAACTTGATCTTGGGTTCCGTACCGGAAGGACGAACACTGATTTTCGTACCGTCGGCAGTGAACCATTGCAGTACGTTGCTCGTAGTGGGGAAGTCGAGATCCGTTGTGTGCCCTTCAGCATCAGTGGCTTTGAGCGTCTCGTAGTCTTTGGTGCAGACTACAGGCGAACCGGCGATTTCCTTCGGCGCATTTGTGCGGAAGTTTTCCATCATCGCCTTGATTTCGTCAGCACCGCTCTTACCGGGTTTCACAACGTTGATCGTGTGATTGAGCGAGAAGCCGTATTCGAGGTAGATATCCATGAGCACATCGAAGAGGGTCTTGCCCTGATCCTTAGCCCATGCACAGATTTCAGCAAGCAGGGAGCAGGCAGACACGGCATCTTTGTCGCGCACAATATCTTGTCCCATGAAACCATAGCTCTCTTCACCACCGCCGATATAGGTTTCTTTGCCTTCGAGCAAACGAATGGTGCGAGCAATCCACTTGAAGCCGGTGTACACATCGTACATTTTGACCTTGTTCTTATCGGCAATTTCCTTGATAAGTTCGGTTGTTACGATGGTCTTGACGATATATTCGTCTCCCTTCATCTTGCCCACGGCGATGCGGTTCTTGATGATATAGTACAAGAAGATCATGCACGTTTGGTTACCGTCGATGAGCACCCATTCGCCTTCGTTGTTCTTGCAAGCCATGCCTACGCGATCGGCGTCGGGATCGGACGCCATCACAATATCGGCATTCAATTTCTTGGCCAGATTGAGCGCAAGCGTCAAGGCTTCGCCATTCTCAGGATTGGGAGATACTACTGTGGGGAAGTTGCCGTCCTTTACCATCTGTTCGGGTACGGTGTGCACATTCTCGAATCCCCAGAGTTTGAGCGAAGCGGGTACCAATACACGACCGGCTCCGTGAAGCGGCGTGTAGACGATGCAAAGATCTTTCTGTCGGCGAATGACTTCAGGATCGATACTCAGTTTGTGCACCTCGCTAAGGTAGAGGTCATCCACTTCCTTACCAATCGATTGGATCAGTGCTGGATTTCCCTCAAATTTCACATCGGCAAGCGATACTTTGTTCACCTCATCGATGATGCCCTTGTCGTGGGGAGCCAACACTTGTGCGCCGTCATCCCAATAGGCTTTGTAACCATTGTACTCGCGGGGGTTGTGGCTGGCGGTGATATTCACACCCGATTGGCAACCGAAGTGGCGGATGGCGAAAGAAACTTCGGGAGTGGGACGGAGATCTTCGAAAAGATAAACCTTAATCCCGTTGGCCGAGAAGACATTGGCGACCGTTTCTGCAAACAGACGGCTGTTGTTACGGCAATCGTGGCCAACAACAACAGAGATTTCCTTGCGATCAGCAAAGTTCTTGAGCAGATAGTTAGCCAATCCCTGTGTGGCCGCACCGACTACATAGACATTCATACGATTGGTACCGGGTCCCATGATGCCACGGAGACCACCGGTACCGAATTCCAAAGAACGGTAGAAAGCATCGATAAGCGGCGTTTTGTCTTCGGCTTCAATCATCGCTTTCACGGCCTGTTTCGTTTCGGCGTCGTAGAGCGGAGAGTCAATCCACTGCTGTGCTGTTGCAGTGCATTGCGCAATGAGTTCTTGATTTTCCATATTGCGTTATGGCAAGTGTTGTTTGTTGTTTGAGTTGCAGCAAATTTACTATTTCCATAGGAATTAGGCGAATGAAGTGCTGCATAATTCGTTAAAGGGGGGCTTGTTCTTCACGAAATCAAAGAGCAATTCCCCATTTTTCCATTTATCGGTTCGTATTCGCTTAGAAGGGCACGATACTTCCTTCGCCCGGTGGGAAAGGACTTCCCATCCCGACATCGGGGGGGAGAGGGATATCCGCATCGGTAATCGGGCCTCCTCCAATTTGTGGAAAACCGCCGGCCGCACTTTCACCGGGAAGCGGATAAGAAGCGTTCTCATCTGCGTCCTCGAAGCGTGTGTACTTGCCTTTGAAGCGCAGCAAGACATCGCCAACCGCACCGTTACGGTGCTTGGCAATGATGATCATCGCCATCCCGCGCAGATCATTTCCGTTTTCGTCCTTAAATATACGATAGTACTCGGGACGGTGGATGAAAATTACCATATCGGCGTCCTGCTCGATGGCTCCGGATTCACGCAAGTCGGAAAGCTGCGGACGATGATCTTCCGCTCCACCGGCACCGGGGCGATTTTCCACACCACGGTTCAACTGCGAAAGTGCCAAAATCGGGATGTTCAACTCTTTGGCCAAACCTTTGAGTGATCGACTGATCGTCGAAACTTCTTCTTGTCGGCTACCAAAGTTCATTCCCGAGGCATTCATGAGCTGCAAATAGTCGATCATGATCAACTTCACCCCGTGTTCGCGCACCAAACGGCGCGCTTTGGTGCGCAATTCGAAAACCGAAAGCGCAGGCGTGTCATCGACAAACATCGGTTTGCCGTAGAGATCCTTGATTTTACTGTCTAATTGTGCCCATTCGTGAGGCTCGAGCTGCCCACTCTTGATTTTTTCACTTTCAATCTCGCACGTGTTGGAAATCACACGATTGACCAACTGTACGTTCGCCATTTCAAGCGAGAACACGGCAACAGGAATTCCTTGATCGACTGCGATGTTCTTTGCCATGGACAGCGCGAAAGCCGTCTTACCCATGGCAGGACGTGCGGCAAGAATCACCAAGTCCGAATTCTGCCAACCTGAAGTCATCTTGTCCAAGTCGCGATAACCCGAGGAAATACCCGACATACCATCGGAGCGTTCGGCCGCTTTGTGCAACATGTCGTAGGCATCATTGATCACCGGATCAATTTGGATATAGTCCTTCTTCATGTTCAACTGAGAGAGTTCAAAAAGTTCACCCTCAGCCTGCTGCATCAGTTCATCGATATCCTGTGTCGGATCGAAAGCTTTCTCTTGTATGCCACTCGTGTAGCGAATCAGATCGCGTGCCGTCGCTTTCTGCGCGATGATGCGAGCATGATATTCAATATGCGCCGCCGAAACCACCCCTTGCGTCAGCTGTGCCAAGTAAACAGGGCCACCCGCTTCTTCAAAGTGATTGGTTTGCCGCAACTGCTCGCTGACGGTGAGCAAGTCGAGTGGCTTCTGTTCAATGTTCAATCGGCGAATGGCCTCAAAAATCAGTTTGTGGCGCGGATCGTAGAAGGTTTCCGGCTTAAGAATCTCACTGACTTGAGAATAGGCGTCTTTTTCCAGCAACAAGGCACCGAGCACCACGCGCTCGAAGTCCAATTCTTGCGGTTGCAAACGGCCAAATGTATCTTGCGTGGGGACATCCACTTTCTTGCGCCTCGGCGCACGGGAGGAAGGTTGTGGCATAACAATAGGAAGGGTTACAGAAGTGATTAAAACACCTCATTGCCTTAACATAGTCATCATGATATACAATAACGGAGACTGATGAGGTCCCCGAGATCGCATATGTAAATAAGGAGTATCAAGGTTTGATATGGCGATAGCATCCTATATCAGATTTTCCGCCTTCGGTCTGTGACTTTCCGTTGCGATCAAACGGAAAAGTGCGCTGCGTCACTGCAAAATCTGCTGCACCGACAGCCGCTGATTTGGCGTCAAGTGTAAAGGTAAACAACAACTTCTGCAAATCAAAACTCGGGTTGAAATTCCCGGCTTGGCGGCGCTTTTCGGGTGAATCCTGCTCAAACAAGCAGTTACGGAAGTGTTCCTTCTTGGTCGGTTTGGGCGTATTAAGCAAACAATGCGAGAAATCATAGTTGAACGCATCGTTCTTATAACGCGGAGAAGACTCGCCCACGAGATCATCGTTGTTGTATCCGCTGATGATACAGTTGACAAACGACGCGCGCTCAAGCGGAGCACGGCTACCCTCACCATAATTGCTGAAATGCAGCGCGACACCGCGGTCACCTGCCAAAGCATAAAATTGTCCGATCGTACAATGTGTGAATTCCGAACGTCCACCAATCAGGCGAACGCAATCTCCGGCCGCATTGGTGATCTGGGTGTTGCCGACAGTCAGCGCGCATTGGCGGGCATACAGCCCATGTCCACCGACATTATGAATCAAAGAATTCGACATCGTAAGTTTCTGTACATCAATCGATGAAGAGTCGCAACGTATGCCAAAATCTCCACTGTGAATCTCACAATACTCTAAGACATTGTCGTGGCTTTTGTCTGAAAAGACGACCCCACCCCATTGGCCGGGGATACGATCGTAGGGCTGGTTGCTGAACATGTAGCCCAAACGGTCGCCGCGCAATTCCACGGGTGCTCCATTCTGCCCTTCAGCTCGCAGTGTGCCGTGCACAATGAGTCGTGCTTCGGGATGGAAATACAGGCGTGTGCCGGCACTCAAGGTGAGTGTGCTTCCTTCGGCCACAACCAAACTGTCCAAAATGCGATAAGGTCGTCGCTCGCTCCAAGTGATGTCACTTTCCACGCGATGAGCGCGTAAGTTGATCACACTTTGCGTTGAGGCAGTGAGCAGCACTTGTTGCTCCACCCCACTTTCCAAACGAAACACCAAACGATCTTCCAAGGCCGTGGGACTCACAGCATCCGAAGCGGGCGCATTGAGTTGCACAAACACGCGCAAACTGTCACCGCCCGCCACTTCTGTTGCTTCCCCGACTCCATTGGGCAAAAAGCTACCGTCTACGTTCACCGAAAACGGCGATGCGGCACCCAATGCCAAGCGGATAGCAGCAATCCGCAACGTCTTGCGATGCGGATTGAAGACTTGAAACGTATAAGTGTTGGTCGGTTCGCCGGCCAGCACCGTATCAAGTGCCAAAGTGTCGCGTTCCAGCCGAAGTTGAGCATCAGCCGAAGAAGTGTACCCCTCCTCGCTCAAACAAGAGCAGAGGAGGGAACACAAAAGGAAGAAAAAAGGTAAGTGCTTCACCTAATTATTGGGCAGGAATATTCTTCAAAACGTCGAGCAGATGATCCCATACCATCTGTACTGTGGGGATCAACAGACGCTCGTCGGGCGAGTGCACACCGCGCAACGTGGGACCGAAGCTCACCATGTCGAGGTTCGGATATTTTTCGCTGAAGAGACCGCACTCGAGACCGGCGTGAATGGCGCGAACAAGGGGTTCTTTGCCGAACAAACGCTTGTAGCTCTCCACGCAAACCTTCAAGATTTCGCTCTTCGGGTTCATTTTCCAACCGGGATAGCCCTCATTGGTCACACACTTCGCACCGCCCAACTCAAAGGCCGAACGAACCACAGCAGCCATGTACTCCAAATTGCTGGCCACGCTCGAGCGTTGCGAAGTGGTAGCCACAACTTGGTTGCCTTGCTTGCGCACGCTGGCCAGGTTGCTCGACGTTTCCACCAAGCCTTCAAGATCTTGGCTCATCGCAAAGATACCATTGTGCACCACGCTGAGGCTCTTCAACATGCGCACAGCCTGTTCGGGGCAAATGCAAGTCGAAGCAGCATCTGCAGTTTCGAGGGCTGCCGTCAAATCGGGTTCTGTTACGGAGAATTCCTCGCGCACCTTCGCCACAAAGGCTTCGAGTTCTGTCACGAACGTCGCAGCATAAGCCGTGGGTACGGCCACTGTCGCATGTGCCTCGCGGGGAATGGCGTTGTGCAAGCCACCGGCTTGAATATCGCAGAGACGAAGATCCGTTTTCTCGCACTGTTCGAGGAGGAAGCGCACCAACAGCTTGTTGGCATTGGCGCGATTCTTATTGATATCGTCGCCGGAGTGTCCGCCGGTCAGGCCTTTCACGACAAAGTTGAACGTCGAAAAGCCTTCGGGCAGTTTTTCTTCGTCCACGGTGTAGGTGGCTTCCGTTCGTACCCCACCGGCACAACTTACGAAGAGTTGACCTTCGTCCTCAGAGTCGAGGTTGATGAGATAGTCGCCCGACATAAATCCGGGTTTCATCTCGAAAGCTCCCGTCAAACCGGTTTCTTCGTCACGCGTGAACACGCATTCGATCGGGCCGTGCTCGATATCCGTGGCTTGCAGCAGTGCCATTTCCATGGCGATGCCGATACCGTCGTCGGCGCCGAGCGTTGTGCCCTTTGCCTTGAGCCAATCGCCGTCCACATAGGTTTGGATGGCGTCGTTGTCGAAGTCAAATTCTACGTCCTTGTTCTTTTCGCAGACCATATCTTGGTGGCTCTGCAAAATGACCGTCTTGCGGTTTTCGTAACCGGGCGTACCGGGTTTGCGAATCAGCACATTGCCGGCTTCATCCACCAGCGTTTCGAGGCCAAGATCCTCACCAAATTTACGGAGGAAGGCAGTTATCTTTTCCTCGCGCTTAGAAGGACGAGGAACTTTGTTGATTTGCGCGAAGCAATCGAATACGGATTGAGGTTGTAATTGTGCCATAGCTCACTACATTGAAAGTAGAACAATAAAATGTGCAAATCATTTGTCGCGGACGAGGTCTTTGCACTATATTTGCACCGCAAAAATAGAGAAAATATATGGAATCCCTTTTACTACTCACATTAATTATTGTTGGAATCTCGGTGCTCTTACTCTCCATTGGGATTCTCATCAAAGGACGTTTCGTCAATACGCACGTGAGTGGAAACAAAGCTTTGGAGAGCTGCGGAGTACACTGCGCCTCCACCCAAGATGCCGAACTGCGCACGGAGAATCCCCACGCGGTAAGTGAGCATTCACGCGAAACGGCTCAACATTGAACCACTTCAATTTGACATTCGAACATAACCCTATAATAACGCCTAACAACCTGAGTATGAAGACACCGTTTTCCTTCTTCTTCGTGGCAGCATTGATGATTCTGGCGAGCTTGTCGGCTTGCAAGAAAGAAAACAGCGCCACCCATTCGAGCAGCACCAAAACCCAAGCCGCAACTCCCTCCGAGCAGAAGCAGCAAGCCCCCATCGCCTACGTGGAAGTAGACTCCCTGCTCACGCAATACAAGTTCTGCACCGAAAACAAATCGGTGCTCGAAGCCAAAAGCAAGCAATACCAGTCGCAGGTAGCCGCAAAAATGGCACAAGTGCAGAAAGCCTACGCCGACTTCCAGCAGAAGATGCAAAACGGCACCTTCACCACGCGCGAACAAGCTGAAGCCGCTCAGCTCCGCATCCAAAGAATGCAGCAGGAAGGCGCCAAACTCGAAGAACAACTGCAGAAGCGCATGACAGCCGAACAAGAGAAGTTCAACAACACGCTGCGCGACAGCCTGCAATCCTTCCTCAAAGACTACAACAAAGAGATGGGCTACTCGATGATCGTCTCCAAACAAGGCGACAACGTCCTCTATGCCGATCCTTCGCTCAACCTCACAAAGGCCGTCATCGAAGGAATGAACAAACGCTACAAGAGCACCAAGAAATAAGCCCATTTCGGGTACAACACCGGCGGGCAGCCGACCACAATGGTCGACTGCCCGCTTTTTCGTGCCCGATTCTCACCCTTTGCCCCACTGTTTTTTTTACATCTCAAGTCCTATCGCCGAAGGGGTCCAACCGACCCACGAAAAGCACGCCCCCTTTTGCCCAAAGGGCTCACTCTCCCCAAAAGCGGCCAGACATTCGCCTAAAAAGTCCACAACTTTTTCGCTAAACAAGAGAACTTTTCGGCAAAAGCTGAGGAGTTTTGAAACAAACTTCGCTTGTTTCTGCTCCTTATGCCACATTTTCGC
>JABZKU010000031.1 GCA_015257125.1 Prevotellaceae bacterium
TCCCGTCGCTCCGCCCCCTGCTTTCGAGCCCTCGACCGACGAGGACGACGACGAACCCCGCCGTTCCGGTGGTGGAATGAAGTGGGCGCTCGGCCTACTTGCCTTGGTGGTCGGCGGTTGTGCCGCAGGAGGATATTATTATTACGATCGTTACCTCGCCGCGCCCGAACCCACGGTGCAAACTCCCGTTGCGAAGCCCGACACCACGCCCGCAGCACCCGCAGCGGTGGCCGACAACGAGGCCGAACTGCGCGAAAAAGTGGTCAACTACTGGGATGTCTATGCCAAACGCTCGAGCGGTCTGATTCTTCAGTACACCAATGCACAGTTGCGCAAGATGCTCGAGGCAAAAGGCTTCGTGAATATGACCGATACCACCGCCACGGCTTCGACAGCCGGCGACGAAGTGAGCGAACGTGCCGACGTTTACGAGCTCACCACCACGAAAGGCGCTGTGCTCTGCCGCTTTGTGATCAACAATGGCCGCGTGTACAACGAACTCTGGTTCAAGTATCCCGAAGACAAAGCCGCCTTCGTGAAAGCCGCCGCCGGTTCCGGATTCAAAGCCGGCACTTCGGTCGATCGTGAAGCCAAAACGCCCACTTTCTACTCCTCGTTCACCACCGACAGCGTGCGCACTTATCCCAACACGCGCCACGACTACATTGTGGCCGGCGAAGAAACGTTGAAACTCTTCCGCGAGCGCGAGCGTTGATGCCGCGTTCGTTCGCGAACCCTCCCAACAGACGGCTCCCCGACAGCATTTTTGCACTGTCGGGGAGCCGTTTTTTGTGTCCGCTTGCGCGTTTTCACTTCGATTTTGCGCCGGTGAGAGGGGCAGGACGAGGGCTGCTGTTCCGCCCGTCGCGGCCCTTCGTGTGCGCCTTCGTTCGGTCGAGTCGAAAATCCTCACACATCCGTTGCGGTCTCGTCGACCAAATCCCAACCGTGCGCACCGAGTCGGAGCAGGCGCGGCGCTTCGTCGGGCGAAAACGTGCGACCGGCCGCCAAAGCCACGTGTCCCATGGTGCGCCGCAGGTTGATTTCCACATAGGGCAACCACCCTTCGCGCGCCACCAGTACATCCACGCCCAAGGGGCCGACGTAGCGCGCCGCCGCGTCGGGACATCCTGCGCCGTACACCTCCTCAATGCGCGCCGCCATGCGGGCAATGAGCGTGTCGAAGACCTCGTCGGCAAGCGGACTGCCCACCGCGGCGGAACGTTCGAGCAAGGTGTGCCGCAACTGCGTGGGGTGCGCCGCCAGATTGCCCCCGTAGGCGCCGCCGGCCGCCGTGGTGAAGAGCGAAACGCCCTCGAAATGCACGTGCCCCGCCGCGTCGATGCTAAATTCAAGCGCTGCATCGAGCAGGCCTTCGCAGCGCGCCTGCACTTCCACCCCACCCTGTTGGCGAATGGCTTTTTCGATTCGGCGACGACAGGGCTCATCGTCGGCAAACGCCCACACTCCGCGCCCGCTGCAGCTCCACGGTTGTTTGATCATGGCGCGTCCGTTCATCGTCGCCGCGGCCGTTTCGACCGCCGTCGTCGAGGTGCAGAACACCGCACGGGGCTTGACCACTCCCGGCAGGTCGTCGGTGGGCAAACCCTCCGCGCATCGCACCCCCATCTCGCGACTACTCATGCGGCGCAGCGCACAGAGCCGCTCGTCGTCGGGCAAGAGACGTTCGGGCGCGCCGAGTCGGCGCAACAATCCGACCAAATGCCGATCCCATCCCCACGGATCGATGCGCTCCACCGCGGCCCAATCGGGAATTTCCACCCCTTCCGTGCCGCCCGATTCGGGCAAATGCAGGCACACATCACCGGCCGTCGCCCACAGTCGGGGCAGTTCGGCCAGCGCGTGAGCCAATCGGCGTGCAGGGCGTGAGGGACAGTAGTGCGCCGTGTGAGCGGCGAGGGCTTCGTCGTGCGAGGGATTGAAAATGTGGAGAACCATCAGTCAAGGCAAAAGAACTTCGCCCCGCCCTCGCCGAAGATCTTGACGAAAAGCGGGGCGAAATCGAAAAAAACAAGTCGGGTTTCGCGAGAAAGTTGTGGTGTTTCACGGGAAACACCACCACTTTATTCTCCGGCGAGAAAACGCTGAGTTTGCGGTTGTGAGAAAATGCGTTCGGCGCAGGCATATCCCTCCTCATAGAGGGCTTCGAGTTGGTCGATGCGCGTGCCGAAACGATCCACCTCGAGGGGATTTTCCGGGCAGATAACAAGCACTTTTCCGGCGGCTTCGAGCTGTTCGACCAGTTCAATGTGCGCATTGTAGACGCGCTTCAAGTGGGAGAGTGCCACCCGCAGGCGGGGGTAATTCTTATAGACGAATTTGGGTATGCGCACGTCGCTGCCGGCATCGCGATAGCCGCGGTTGTGGGTGAGCACCACGACGTTGCGGGCGAAACCTTGGCTGATGGCGCGCTCCACGGGGATGGGGTCGGTGATGCCGCCGTCGAGCATCGGCACGCCGTCGAGGGGGCAGATCGGCGCCACGAAAGGGAGCGCGGCCGAGGCCTTGCAGAGCGTGAGCAAGCGATTGCGATCTCGGCACTCGGTGTGGTATTCGGCGTACCCCGTGCGGCAGTTCGTGGTGACAATCTCAAAGCGCATGGGATTGTTGAAGGCCGTGTCGTAGTCGAAGGGCAGAATCTCGTTGGGAACACGGTCGTAGAGAAAATCTTGGTCGAAAATGGCTTGGTTTTGCCACAAATGTTTGAGCCCGATGTATTGATATTTTTCGAGCATATCGATGGCCGTCTTCTTGGCGCGACCTCTTTGCCGACTCAGAAAAGACATGCCGTGGCCGGCACCGGCCGACACGCCGATGCCATAGGGGAAGGTGATGTCGGCATCCATCAAGTAGTCGAGCACCCCGATGGTGAACACCACGCGCATCCCCCCACCTTCCAAAACCAGTCCAGTCGTTGCATTCATAAGTACAAACATTTGTGGCAGCTTTTGGCCCCATTGGCGAACAAATGCTGCATATCAGTCTATAAAAGTTGTGCAAAGGTATACTATTCCGCGCGGAATGTAGTAACTTTGCGGGAAGAATAATTACTAAAAACTGCGTTCTATGCTCTTTTCTCGTTCCACTTATGCAGAGCGCCGCAGCCGCCTGCGCCAACTCGTCGGTAGCGGCATCATTTTCATCCCCGGCAACAACGACAGCCCCTGCAACTTCCCGAACAACCCCTACAAGTTCCGTCAGGATAGTTCGTTTCTCTATTTCACCGGTCAGCACCGCGATGGGCTGGCGCTGGTGATCGACTGTGAAAGCGGCGTCGAAACGCTCGTGGGCAACGACATCGACATCGACGACATCATCTGGACGGGACCCGTTCCCTCGATGGCAGACATGGCGGCCGAGAGCGGCATCGAACGCACCGCCCCGAAAAGCGAACTGGTGACGCTCTTCGCCGAAGCCCGCCGCTTGGGACGTCGCGTGCACTTCTTGCCCCCCTATCGCCACGACATCATGATCGAAATGGCCGATCTCACCGGCCTGCACCCCCTGAAGGTGCGCGAGGCGGCGAGCATTGAACTCATTCGTGCCGTGGTGGCACTGCGCAACATCAAGAGCGAGGAGGAAATCGCCGAACTCGACCGTGCCGCCGCCATCGGTTATGAGATGCACACCACCGCGATGCGCATGGCCGTACAGCCCGGCATGACCGAAGCCGCCATCGCCGGTGCGCTCGACGGCATTGCCTCGTCGCGCGGTAGCATGGTTTCCTTCCCCTCCATCGTATCGATGCACGGCGAAGTGCTGCACGGTTTCCCCTCGACGGCCACGCTCGATCCCACGCGCCTGCTCTTGGTCGACGCCGGTGCCGAATCGCGCGAGCACTACTGCTCCGACCACACGCGCACCACGCCCATCTCGGGCCGCTTCAGCCAGCGCCAGCGCGATGTCTACGACATTGTGGTGGACTGCCACGACTTGGCACTCAAAGTGGCGCGCCCCGGGGTGAAATACATGGACGTGCACCTCGCGGTGTGCCGCCTGATGACCGAACGCTTGCAGGCTCTCGGCCTGATGAAGGGCGATGTCGACGCTTCGGTGGCCGCCGGTGCCCACGCCCTCTTCCTGCCGCACGGACTCGGCCACGCCATGGGCATGGATGTCCACGACATGGAAGCCCTCGGCCAGGTGAATGTGGGCTACGACGACGAGACGCGCCCCTCCGACCAGTTCGGTTTGGCCAGTCTGCGCTTCGGTCGCCGCTTGGAAGTGGGACACGTCGTGACGGACGAGCCGGGTATCTATTTTATCCCCGACCTCATCGATCTCTGGCGCGCCGAAGGTACGAACAGCGACTTCTTGAATTTCGATGCCATCGAGAGTTATAAGGATTTCGGCGGCATCCGCATCGAAGACGATCTGCTCATCACGGCCGACGGTTGTCGTTTTCTCGGCACGGAACTCGTGCCCTATCACTCCGACGACGTCGAGGCCTTCTTGGCACGTTGATCGACCGGCGGCGTCCCGTGCGCTGCTTCATCGCTCCGCTCCGCAGGTTTCGCCCCAAGGCGCGGCGCCCCTTTTTCCATCGTAAACTCCTATAACTATCATTCCAATATGAAGAAATTTCTTACCCTCGCCCTCGCGGCGCTGAGCTTCTTCGGTGCGGCCACTGCCGCCAACAACACAAAGAAGGCAGCCCCCAAAGACACGCTCGTGTTCACGACTATCGTGTCGGCCCCTGTGACGAGTATCAAAAACCAGAACAACTCGGGTACTTGCTGGGCCTATTCTTCTTTGGCTTTCCTCGAAAGCGAAGCCCTCAAGAAGAACCCCTCGTTGAAACCCGCCGATGTGGATCTCTGCGAATCGTTTGTGGTGAGCAAAACCTACAACGACCGCGCCGACCGTGCCGTTCGTACGCACGGTGATGTGAGCTTCTCGCAGGGTGGTTCGTTCTATGATGTGATCTACTGCATGGATCGCTACGGTCTCGTGCCCGAAGGCACCATGCCCTACCCCAAAACACTTTACGGTGACTCGCTCTTCAACTTCAAGCAATTCTTCCCCGGCATTGAAGCTTTTGTGGGTAGCGTGGCGAAGGGCGACCACAAAACGATCAACCCCGTTTGGAAAAAGACGCTCTCCACGATGATCGACGGCTATTTCGGCGAAGCGCCCAAGACCTTCAAGGTGAAGGGCAAAGAATACACGCCCCACACCTACGTGAAGGACTACCTCCGTCTCGATCCCAACGACTATGTGAGCCTCACTTCCTACACACACGAGCCTTTCTACAAGCCTTTCGTCATCGAAGTGCAGGACAACTGGCGTTGGGCGCCCAGCTACAACCTTCCCCTCAACGAACTCATGGAAGTGATGGAGAGCGCTGTGCGCAACGGCTACACCTTTGCTTGGGGTGCCGACGTGAGCGAGGACGGTTTCTCGCGCCGCACGGGCAAACACCGCTGCGTGGCCACCGTACCCGACACGAAGAGCACGGCCGGCGTGGGTTCTGACCAGTCGCGCTGGACGGGCGAACAGGCCGGTGCCAAGATCAACGCCACCGACAGCAAGGGCGAAAAGACCATCACGCAGGAGATGCGCCAACTCGCCTACGACAACTGGGAAACGACCGATGATCACGGTATGCAGATCTACGGTTTGGCAAAAGACCAGAACGGCAAGGAGTATTTCATGATGAAAAACTCTTGGGGTGACTACGGTCCCTACAAAGGCTTCTGGTATGTGTCGAAACCCTACGCCGCTTACAAGACGATGAACATCGTGATCAACAAAAACGCCATCCCCGCGGCCATCCGCACGAAGCTCGGCATCTAATAACGGGAGTATATTTGCCATTCCCGACTGCCGTTTGCCGAAAACAAGTCCTGCGGTATGATCAGCACCCGCGGTGAATCGGCAAACCTCCCCTCAGTGTGCGCATCTGTTCCGCTTTGCGGCGAGCAGATGCGCGCATTGCGTTTGAAACGGGCGCTCGCCATCGCCAAGTGCGCAACTTCAACGTCAACTTTCCTCCCCAATGCACCCCGACTACTCTCCTTTGCGCCGCTTCTCGCGGTGGATTTCTCGCTGGCGCCACCGTCGTGGCTACGGAGTCCACTCTCCGTGGGCATTTTCGTGGATCACGCAGGTGATTTACAATGACATGGCTTACTATGCCTACGCCGATTTGCAGCGCCGCCGCCGTTTGCCCGCTGCCGATCCCAAGGCGCTCGCCGGAACGCTCAGCGAGAAAGACGATCGTCTCCTCTTTCGGGTGGCCAATGCTGCGGAAGCCAACGACATCGCCGTGGTCGGGGCAGTCGGCGCACGCGAAATCGCTTATCTCTCGGCGGCGCGCACACAGGCACGGCTCACAACTTACGCAGCGCTCCCGACCGCTGCGGAAAAGTGGACGGGGCAGCACGATTTTCTTTATTTTGCCGCGGCTGAATTGTTGCCTTCCAGCGATTTCCCGTCGACTTTTTTCGACAACACGGACACGGCGAACTGCCGACTTGTGGTGGTGCGGGGCATAGCGCACAGCGCGGCGGCAAAAGCAGCCTGGCAGCATTTCGTGGAGCGTCCGGAAGTGTGCGTAAGTTTCGATCTCGGCCGTTTTGGCTTGGCTTTTTTCGCCCCGAAACTCCACAAGCAACATTACGTTGTGGCCTATTTGTAAGGGTTTCTCCGCACGAAAATCACAAAAGTTAGCCGTTGTGGTGAAAAAATGGACGAAAAATTTGGTTATCCGCGAGGAAATGTTACTTTTGCACGCTCAAACCGTAAAACCTATCCACGTAACTATGTATTGGACATTGGAATTGGCTTCGAAACTCGAAGACGCACCTTGGCCCGCTACCAAGGAAGAATTGATTGACTACGCAATGCGCTCGGGCGCTCCGTTGGAAGTGGTGGAAAACCTCGAAGAACTGGAAGACGAAGGCGAAATTTACGAGACGATCGAAGACGTCTGGCCCGACTATCCCACGAAAGAAGATTTCCTCTTCAACGAAGACGAATACTAATCCCCCTTTCATCGGCGGAAGCCCACGCGGCTCCCGCTTTTTTTGTGTCGTTGCGGCACATTGTCGCCCCATCTTGTCATGTCCTACCCCGTTTTTGCTTCAAACGTCCCAACGGCGGAGGGGAAATGCCCTACTTTCGCCGATTCGCGCTCTGCTTTTGTCCCGACGGTGAGCGTAGTCATTCCCGTTCGCAACCGTTCGGAGGTGATTGTTCGCTGTCTGCAATCGGTGGCGGCGCAAACTTATGAGCGCGTGCGGCTGATTGTGGTGGACAATGGCTCGACCGACGACACGCGTTCGCGAGTGGCCGACTGGATGTCGGCGAATGCCGGGCGTTTTGTCGAAACTTGCTTGCTCGACGAGCCACGTTCCGGCGCGAACGTGGCACGCAACCGGGGATTGCGTGCCGTAACCGACGGTTATGTGGCCTTTTTCGACTCAGACGACGAGATGTCGCCCGATTTTCTCACGCAAATGCTCGCCACCTTGCGCAAGGACGCCGCCGCACAGTGGGTTTTGGCGCGAACACGCATGATTTTTCCCGATGGCACGGAGCAAGTGCGCCACGGCGTGCCCCACCCTTCGGCGGCACACCACTTGTTGAGCGCGCAAGTTTCCACCCAATCGTTTGTGGCCGAGGCGAATTTATTAAGAACGGTCGGCGGTTGGGACGAAACGCTCACTTGTTGGCAAGACTACGAGCTCGGCTTCCGTCTTCTTCGCGCGGCGCCGCGTCCCGCTTGGTGCTCTTCGGTGTTTCACCGCATCTATCGCACGCCACACAGCATCACCGGCGCATCGCTTTCGGAGAATGCGGAAGGAATTGTGCATGCGCTGTGCAAACTGGCCGAACAAGTAGAGAAAGCCCCCCATTTCCCGCCGCACACGCTTGATATTCAGTTGAATGGAGGGCATTTTGCGACACCTTCTGCGGATTTTTCTCCGATAGCCGCGGGAGGTTTTCCGAAAGGTGCCGAATCTTCTGCGCAAGCTGTGGACGGTTCGCCGGCAGTCGCGGACAGTACGTCGATTGCAGAGCATGCCACGGCTGAACAAGCTCAATGTCGTTTGGCTTTGTGGCTGCGAGTTCACATTATTGCAGGACAATTTCGCACAGAAGGCGCAAGTTCGACCGCCGATGCGCTACTTTCCGCCGTCGGTGCGCAACTTCGCCGTGTTTCGTGGCTCGATCGTGCGGTGGCTCGCCTACTTTTGGCCTATACCTCACAGGGTGGACGCGGTGCTTGGCGATTTGCAGCGCTTTGGACGCGCCTTCGTTGATTTTTCCCCCACGATGCACCCAAAACTGCCCCGAAGTTTCTAAAATCCATACGGCGCGTAAATCAGAACAAGTCATCGTTTGTTTGATTTTGCGCGAAAGAGATTATGTTTGGTAGAGAACTTTTGAATCGCCGCCCACCACTTTCGTAGGGCGGCCTTCTTTTTTGGGCGAAAGTGCTACGTCTGCCCGCCGAAAACATCACTCGCAGAGTCGAAAACAAGCAGTCGAAAGCGAAACAGCCGTGGAGAAGAAGTGATTTGTCGGCACCCTCGAAGAGAAAACCGCTGTGAAATGCCCGATCGCTTGGGCATTTCCTTAAAAATATGTAGATTTGCGTGTGAAGATAAATGCGTTTTCTCCGCTTGTTGGCGCATTCTTGCCGCACATTGAGGAGTCTTTCGCAAAACCCGCCTTGATCTCCGCCATGCTCTCCACCATTCACACCGTAGCCATCAACGGCCTCACCGCTTCGCGCGTATTGATCGAAATAAACGTCACCCGTTTCGATCAACCCCGCGATGCCCTCTTTGTTATGGTCGGTCTTCCCGACAGTGCCGTGAAAGAAAGTAAAACGCGCGTCCGTTCGGCCCTCGAAAACAGTGGTTATCCGTTGGCGAGCGGGACAGACATGGCCATCAACTTCGCACCCGCCGACGTCAAGAAGGAAGGTAGCAGTTACGATCTTCCGCTTGCCGTCGGTTTATTGCTTTCCCACGAACGCATTCACCCCGTCGACGTGCAAATCGAGCGCTGCATGTTTCTCGGCGAACTGGGTTTGAACGGCGATCTGCGCCCCGTTCGTGGCGTACTCCCCGCGGCGATTCTCGCTCGCAGCATGGGTTACACCACCCTCTTCGTGCCTGAGGAGAATGCCCGCGAGGCTGCTGTGGTAGACCGCGTGCAAGTGTTCGGCGTGCGCCACCTTACGGAAGTGATCGGCCATCTTGAGGGACGCGCTCCCCTCTTGCCCACGATTGTCGACACGCGTGCCGAGTTTTATGCCGCGCAAGAAACCTTTCCCTACGATTTTAGCGAAGTCAAAGGCCAACCTTTGGTGAAACGCGCCTTTGAAGTCGCGGCGGCCGGCGGGCACAACCTGTTACTTGTGGGCAGTCCCGGCTGCGGCAAGAGCATGATGGCGAAACGCCTCCCCTCTATTTTGCCACCCCTCAGTTTGGCCGAAAGTTTGGAGACCACGCAAATCCATTCCGTGGCCGGTAAACTCGGCCGCGGCGACACCCTCATCTCCACACGCCCGTTTCGTTCGCCCCACCACACCATTTCCGACGTCGCCCTCATCGGTGGCGGTGCACATCTTCAGCCCGGCGAGGTGAGTTTGGCGCATAACGGCGTGCTCTTTCTCGACGAATTTCCGGAATACTCCAAAAACGCGCTCGAAACCCTTCGCCAACCGCTCGAAGACCGCCAAATCAGCATATCGCGTGCCCGTTACAACGTCACGCTCCCCTGCTCTTTCATGCTCGTTGCCGCCATGAACCCCTGTCCCTGTGGGTATTACAACGATCCGCACCACCCTTGCACCTGTCGTCCGGGACAAGTGCAGCGCTACATGAGTCGCATCAGCGGCCCCTTGCTCGACCGCATCGACCTGCAAGTCGAAGTCGTGCCGGTTTCGGTGCGAGAACTCTCGTCTGCCCCCGCCGGAGAGAGTTCGGCCGCCATCCGTGCGCGTGTCGTTGCGGCGCGTCGTCGTCAGGCTGCGCGATTTGCCGATTGTCCCGGCGTGCATTGCAATGCCCAAATGGCCGCGCGCCACATCAAAGCCTTCGTGCAGCTCGACGAATCGGCGCACGCCGCCCTCGAACAAGCCCTCGACCGCCTCGGTCTTTCGGCACGTGCCTACGAACGTGTGTTGAAAGTGTCGCTCACCCTCGCCGATCTCGACGGCGTCGACCAGATCACGCGCACACACATCGCCGAAGCCATCTCTTATCGCAACCTCGATCGCGCCTCTTGGGGAGAATGATCGAGAACGCCTCATTTTCAACGCAACCTCTCCCACTCATGAAGCCCCGATTGCTCTATATTCGCATGCTGCGCAGCCGTCCTGCGCAAGTGGTTTGCAGCCTTTGGCAGCAAATCGACCGCAACGACCTCTTCACCCACGTCGCTGCGCTGACTTACACCACCGTGCTCTCCGTCGTTCCCCTCTTGGCGTTGCTCCTTGCTGTGGGACGCGGCTTTGGTCTCGACCGCTATCTCGAAGCCCAGCTCCGTGATCACGTGAGCCTGCCCGATCATATCGTCACCCAGCTGATGGACTTCGCCAACTCCTACATTTCGCGCACTCAAGACGACATTGTGGTCGGAGTCAGCTTCTTGGTGCTGGCTTTCACCCTCATTTCGCTGGTCAACAACATCGAGCGCCGATTTAACGCCATGTGGGGCGTGCACACTTCGCGAAGCATCTTCAGTTTTTCCCTCTCTTACCTGGGACTCATCGTGTTTCTCATTTTCGCCATCTTCTTCCTCAGCGGAGTGTGGGTGGTGGTGCTGAAACTCCTCAACTATCTGCCCCACGTCTCGTTGATCGACAATAGTGCACCCTTGATTTCGTGGATCGTCAAAGCCTTGGTGGTGAGTGGAGTGTTTGCTTTGATGTTCAAGTACATCCCCCTCGTCCCCGTTCGCTGGAGCAGCATCTATTTCCCCGCGCTACTCACCGGCACCCTCTTTTGCGCGGTGCAAGATCTCTATGTCAACAGCCAGTTGTTCATCAGCAGTTACAACGCCGTCTACGGTTCGTTTGCCATTCTGCCGCTGTTGATGATGTGGCTCTACGTCACTTGGAGCATCTGTCTCGGCGGTGTCGCGCTTTGCCACACCCTCGAGCAGCAAGCCCAGCCGTTTGCGGACGAAAAGGACGTGTTGCTCAACCGCCAAATGAGCGATGTCGTCGCCCTTCGCCTGATGGGATTGCTCGCCCGCCGCTTTTTGGAAGGTCAGTCCTCTTGGCCGGTCCATCGCCTGGCGCGAGAACTGCGCCTTCCCGTACGCACCACCTTCGATGCGCTCGAACGTCTGCGCCTTGCGGGCTATCTCTATCGAGTGCCCGCGGCAGAAGAAAACTCCGGCGACGCCTACCGCCACCGCGCGGTGTATAAGGTCGATGTCGATGTGCACCGCCTCACGGTCGGCGCGGTTTTGCAGCGATTCGACGTCCTCGGCACCGGACTTTCGGCCGCTCAGTTTGGGCGCACGCCCGAAAGCCGCGAAGTTTGGAGCACTGTGCTCACCCTCCGCAGAGATTGGGGACATTTGTTCACCGAAGATATCCCAATTTCCGAAATTTGACCGACAAACGAACAGCGCGACCCACAAAGGGTCGCGCCGTTTTTGCTTTTCAGTCGTGGACAAACACTTGTCCGTTCGGCGACAGCGCACCGAGATATCGCTCCGTGCAACGCCTTTCGCCCTCGTCAGCGCAGAGGATCCACCGCAATCGGCACTTCGCTGCGGGCTTTCACCTCGCCGATGACAAAAACGCTGTGCAAACTACCGATACTGTCGATGCGTCCCAGTTTGTGGAGCACAAAATCCTGGTAGTGCTCCATGTCACGGACAAAAATTTTGATCATGAAGTCGAAATCGCCCGAGGTGTTGTAGCATTCGGTGATTTCGTCGATGCCGCGTACTGCTTCCATGAACTCTTCGCTCAGGCGGCCGCTGTGTTGTTTGAGTTTGATGTTGCAAAACACCACAATCGTGTTGCCCACCTTCTTGGGGTTGACCTTCGCCACATAGCGCTCGATGTAGCCTTCACGCTCCAATCGGCGCTGTCGTTCGAAAGTGGGCGAGGGCGAGAGGTGCACGCGGTCGGCCAATTCTTTGACCGTGAGTTTGCCGTTGCGTTGCAGCACACGGAGGATTTCGATGTCGGTATGGTCTATTTTTGTCATTCTGTGAATTTGGTTTTTTGCCGAATGATTTACTGCAAAGGGGATGATTGTGGGGCAAAAGTAGGATATTCTTCTGTATTGCAGAAAGAATTTGTAGGTAAAAAAACGGCGCACTACCTTTGCACCATCAAAACAACACAGTTCCAACACAAAAACTAAACAAGACATGAGCCAACTATCTGCCCCCCACCGCGCCGACATCGTCGGCAGTTTCCTGCGTCCCGCCCGTTTGCACGAAGCCCGCGCCCGTTATGCCGCCGGCGAAATCAACGCCGCTGCCCTCCGCGAGGTAGAAGACGAGTGCATCACCGCCCTTATCGAGCGCCAACTGGCCGCCGGCCTGCAAGTGATCACCGATGGTGAGTTCCGTCGCAGTTATTGGCACCTCGATTTCACTTGGGGTTTCCAAGGTGTGGAACACATCGAGCTGGAACACGGCTATCAGTTCCACGAAATCGAAACGACTTGTGGTTCGTGTCGTCTCACGGGCAAGATCCGCGGCGAAAATCATCCCTTCGTCGAGCACTTCAAGTTCGTGAAACAATTTGAGCGCGAAGGCGTTGTGGCGCGTCAAACGATTCCCGCTCCCGCACAGTTCTACGCCGAACTCTTCCGCGGCGAGAATGCCAAGAGCACACTGGCCGTCTATCCCGACCACGAGGAGCTTGTTCAAGACATCGCTGCCGCCTATCGGACGGTGATTCGCGATTTGGCCGCCGCCGGTTGCCGCAACATCCAGTTGGACGACTGCACTTGGGGAGGATACTGCAGCGACAACTTCCACAAAGTGCTCGAATCAGATGTCGAGCCTGCTTTGTTGCAAGCCACGAGCCTGCGCCTGAACAATTTGGCGCTCGAAGATCGTCCGGAAGGTGTGACGATCACCACCCACGTGTGTCGCGGCAACTATCACTCCGACTGGGCATTCAAAGGCCCCTACGACGCTGTGTCGAAGACGCTCTTCGCCCTCGAACAGGTCGACGCCTTCTACCTCGAATTCGACGACGAACGCTCGGGCGGTTTCGCCCCCTTGGCCGATGTGGCAGACGGCAAGCAAGTGGTGCTCGGCCTGATCACCACGAAGCGTCCCGAACTGGAGGACAAAGCCACCGTGATTCGTCGCATTCACGAGGCTGCACAATACATTCCCCTCGATCGCCTCTGCCTCAGTCCGCAATGCGGTTTCGCCTCGTGCGAGATCGGCAACAAACTCACCGAGGAACAACAGTGGGCCAAGATTGCCCTGGTGCAAGAAATCGCCCGCGAGGTGTGGGGATAACCCGACGGGGCCACGTGAAACAAAACTAACTACAAGCAATCCCGCTGATGATCATCGATCGTCAGCGGGATTTTTCGTTGTCATGGGGGAGAAATGTGTGCGTTGCGGCGTCGGAACGGTGGGCTAACGCCCGTTTTACCGCGAGCGCGTACGGTGAGTGCTCGAGTCGTTCGAGTTTTCGCAGCGAGCGCGCGGAGCCGTGTTCAGCGGCCGCGGATGGCGCGCCACCATGCCTTCCATTCGCTCCAACCGCCCGTCGACCACAGTGCCAAGGCGATGAGTACGGGCTGGAAGAAGAGGCGAATCAGTCGTTGTGTGTCGGTGACCAAACCGAAGGAATCGATGTGGTAGAAATACTGATTGAGATTGCCCGGGAAGATGAGCACATAGAAGAGGGCGAGGAGGGCACCCACCTTGGCTTTGTGGCGGAAGGGGAAGAGCATGGCGAGTCCGAGTGCGATTTCGACCACACCCGAGGCCACGACGACAAAGTCGGTGAAGCCGTCGCTGAAACGGAGCCACATGGGCACCTGCGCCACGAAGGCAAGGCGGTTGAAAGTGAGGTGGCTGAAGCCGGCGTAGGTCATGAAGACGCCGAGCAGCAGGCGGAAGAAGGTTTTGACGTAGTGCATTGTGCGATGAAAATAGTGGAAGTTGAGTACTTGTAGAATAGTTCTGTGGCGACAAATTTACGCACTTTCCACAAAATGACCAACCCGCTGTACACCCCGAGCGAAAGCGTACGGGCAGCGCCCTTTCTCCTGCGCGCCCATCGCTTATTGTCCTCGCCGTCTGCGCGGGGTTCCCCTATGGCTTCCTCTTTGCCGGCTCGTTGCGCGAGGACAATGTGAATACGTGTAAATCGTTTCACGTGAAACGCCAAATCGCTCACGCGTCCACGTCGTAGACCACCGACGGGCGTCGATGAGCGGTGTTTTTCGCTTTCGACCCTGCGCGCTGCGCGCCGAAAAAAGCGAAAGCCCCGATTGGGGATGGCCATAACGGAGCAAAAGTGGTGGACTTGCGGAAAAAACAAGGGGAGAAATGAAGAAAAGTCGGCCGTTTTCGATCGAAAACGGCCAACTTTTTGGGGCTCACTCCTCGTATGCGCCTGAAGAATGCGGGAATATGATTTTAGGCGCCCGGTTTTTGTTTTGAGGAGCCCTGTTGTGTTGCGATGCTTATCTTAATTATCCGCCGAATGGCCGAAAGTAAAATGAGAAAGGACTTTTTGGGCTCAATGCGTGTATGTTTACTTCCAAATTGTTGAATATCAATGATGAAGGAGAATGCGCAAAGTGTACTCTTGTCGAGATTTTTCCACCTCTTTTAGTGCAGTGAGCATTGAGATGGGGGACTAAAAACAAAAAAGGAGTTGCGCACGGCGCAACTCCTTTAGAGAGTGGGTGGACCAGCTAGGGCTTGAACCTAGGACCTCCAGATTATGAGTCTGTTGCTCTAACCAACTGAGCTACAAGTCCGGCGAAAGAAATTTACTTTCGTGTTGCGAAGTTAGCAAAAAAGCGTAGGGCTGCCAAATTATCGGGCTGTTTTTTGCTTTCCGTGGACTTGTACGGGCGTGGTTTAGAGTCCCCAAGCGGAGAGGATGAAGTCTTTTTCGACGCGTTGCTCGGCGGCATCGGGGAGGTTGTGGAAGAAGTTGATGCCGGTGTTGCGTTCGAGTTGTGCGATGCTGAGTGCGTGTTTGCGCATGTCGGCGGTGGTGCCGGTCTTGCCGTAGTTTTTGTTTTCGAGCCAAAAGGCGATGCCGCTATACACTCCATTTTTGACCTTGAGGAGCGCCATGAAGTAGTGCGCCGGTACGGGTACGCGATTGCCGGCGACGTATTTGAGAATACCGGCGGTGCGATCGATGGTGCCGCCCTTCACGACATAGAGCGTGTCGGCAAAGGAAGTGCGGCGACCGAGGTCTTGCACCAAGTTTTCGAGGGCCGTCCAGTAGCGCTGGTTGAAGTGGGCGAGCTGGGGGCTCATGTTGGTGAGATAGAAGGTCTGATCGTTGGCTTCGCGCGAGAAGAGTCGATCGGCCGAGGCGACGAGATGCCCGTGATCATAGCCGTTGAAGGAGATGTCGGAGGGCAGGGCTTCGGCCCGCGCAAGAAGGGGATCGGCGGGATATTGGGGCTTTTCGGCGTAGGGCTTGCGGCCTACCTTCTTGGGGCGGGTGTCGGTGTCGAAACGGAAGGCGACCCAGCGCGAATGAAAGAGGGTGGCATCGTAGGCGACGGCATAGTTGAGAATGGAGTCGCGGCCGGGGGCAGCGGGTGCCACGCGGTGGACGAGAAAGCGCTCGGCGGCGTCGCCGGTGAGCAGGGGCATCTCGATGCGCAAGGCGGCCAGCCGATTGGCTTCGCTCATTTTTCCGGGTGTGATGTGCGGTGTGGGGTCGGGCGTGGGGGAAGGTGTGGGCGTGGTGCCCGAATTGCCCCAGTTGACCTCGGGTTTTTGCTCCTTGTCGCAGGCCACGAGCGTGAGCGACAGGCAAAGGAGGGCGAGAAGAAGTCTGTGCATGTTTTGTGCTTGTAAAGAAAAACACCGCCCGCATGGGGTGCGCGAGCGGTGTGACGAGAAACGGGGCGGCTACGCGGAGGTGGCCGTCATGGTTGTGCGAATGTGTGGATTACTGCACTCCTCCGTCGGTGGTGCTGAGCGTGGCATCGTCGACGAGGAAGGCGCCGCTACCCTTTTGGTTCATGATGAGCAGGCAAATGGTCTTGGGCTGATCGAGTTTGAACGTATGGGTGACGAGCGTCCACGTGCCTTGGGGCACTGCTGTGGAGTTGCCGTAGAGATAGTCGGTCTTGAAGTCGGCTACCTTGTGATCGGTCATGATGGCATAGCCGGTCTTGAGCTGCGCGTTGGCTTCTGCGCCATTAACATAGAACGAGAAAGTGTAAGTGCCGGCTTTGAGGCTGAGTTCGGCGTAAGACAAGCGCTTGTTGGCTCTGGCATCACCGGTGACCTTCACGGCGTATTGTCCACTGTGGGCCGTGGTGCTCTGCGAAAGCGTGGCGTTGCCGATGCTCGACTTCCAAACGGCGGGGGCAGTACCGTCCCAACTTTCGAAACCGGCGTTGCTCAACAGGTTGTTTCCCGAAGGAGCAGGGGCAGGTGTGGGATCGGGAGTGGGTTTTGGAGCAGGATCGGGCGTCGGTGTGGGCGTGGGTTGCGCGGGTTGGTCGAGATGACCGAGGGCGAGCTTCACGTTCTTGACTTGCCATGTGGAACCGCTCTTGTTGTCGCTGTTGTAGCGGAAGGCAATGCGCACTTTCTTACCGAGGAAGGCGGTGGGAATGTCGAAGTTGGCCGAAGTATAGGTCTTCCAATCTGCACCTTCTGTCCATTTTTGGTTGAGCACCGTCCATCCTTCGGTGGGTTTGTCGGCGTTGTAGGCGTCGGTGATGAGGAGTTGTTGGTTCTCGTCGCCCTTGTTGTAGCGGAGAATGTAGTCGAGAGCCACGTGTGCACCTTCGGTCTTTGCGGCGGTGAGGTCTACCTCTTGGCTGACGAGGTAGTAAGTGCCGGCCGTGGTCTTCTTCGAGGCGTTGTCGTAGCCCGAAGCCTTGGCCGATTTGAAATCGATTTTCCATGCGCCTTCGCCGGAAGTGGTTTGGTTGGTGAATGTACCAAGCGTAGCGGCAAAGCTCTCGTCGATAAGCGGGCCGTTCGTGTTCGGTTGGACGGGTTGTTCGGGCGTGGAGGGCGTCACGGCGCCGCGTTGTACCTTGAGGTTCTTGATTTCCCAAGTGGAACCGCTCTTGTCGTCGGTGTTGTAGCGGAAGGCGATGTGCACTTTCTTGCCGAGGAAGGCGGCGGGAATGGCCACTTTGTCGTTGACGAAGTTCTTCCAGTCGGCGGCTTCCGTCCATTTCTGATTGACTACCGTCCATCCTTCGGCAGGTTTCTCTGCGTTGAAGGCATCGGTGATGAGGAGTTGCTGGTTTTCATCGCCTTTGTTGTAGCGCATGATGTAGTCGAGCGCCACATAAGCGTTATCTACGCCGGTAAGGTCGATTTCGGAGCTGACAAGGTAGTAGGTGCCGGCTGTGGTCTTCTTGGCGGCGTTGTCGTAGCCCGAGGCTTTGGCGGTTTTGAAGTCAATTTTCCACGCGCCTTCTCCGGAAGTAGTGTAATTCTTGAACGAACCGAGTGAGCTGGCGAAGCTTTCTTCGAGCAACACTTCCTTGGAAGCGGGTTGTTGCTGTTGTTTTTCTGTGGGAAGTCCGTAAGGGGCGGGCACGTCTTCGCAGGCAGTGAAGCCCAAAGCGAGGGTGCAGGCCGCAGCAAGGGAGAGGAACTTATTCATAAGATCTTATTTTGTATGGACAGTGGAAGGTTGAATGTCGTCGAGGCTGCGCAGTTGCATTTGCCAGTCGGAATAGTAGGAAAGCACGCCGGTGTAGGTGCGACTCTCTACGGGAATTTGGGTAAAGGAGATGTTGTTGCGCACAGAGGTGCGGATGGTGAATCCGGCGGTGCTGTTGTCGAGCAGCAAGGTGCGGTCTACGCCGAAGCCGGCGTCGTAGAGTGCTTTGGGAGCAAAGATCTTGGGCAGCGGTTCGAGCTTGCCGGAGAGTGCGCCCTTGGCGGGAGTGTTGACCTCTGCGCCTTGTACCTCTTTGATTTTGCCGCGCACGGTGGCGAGGATGGGACAGTTGAGGTAATTGCGGTTGGCTTTGTTTTGAAGCCAGCTTGCCGCTTCGGCGGTGGTGAGGTCGCGCGGAGTGAGCTCGGGCGCTTTGGAATCGGGTGTTCCGACAAGGGCGATATGGGTGCTCACATCTTCAAGCAGCATGGGACCGAGACGCAGATTGCCGGCCGAAGTATAGTAAGGCCGGCCGATTTTCGGCGTGCGGCTGTAATTGCCGACGTAGAGTCCGTTGAGGTTGATGCGCACACGTTGGCCGAGAGCGAAGTGGGGGAAGAGGGTCGACGTCTTCACACCGACCGTAATACACTGGTCGTCGTCGGCTCCGGCGGTGGAATGGATGTCGCGGAGCACAAGCGTCTGATAGAGATTGCCGGAGATGTCGTTGGCCACGACAACGCCTTCAAAAATGACGTCTTCTTTGACTTCCTCGAAGGTGTTGTTGCCGGTGATCGGCGTGCTGTACTTCTCTTTCACCTTGAGAATGGTGGAGTTGGCCGCGGGGAGCTGTTGTGCGGTGATGAGCGCACGCGAATTGTCGGGCACCTCGTTGTGATCCATGCACGAGGCGAGGGAAAGTGAGAGCGCACCGGCGAGTGCGAGTGATAATATGCGATTCATGTGAGCTGCTTTTTAGAACTTGAATCCGATGTTGAGGAAGAAGTTGAAAGGATTGGCGTAGTAGTACTTCGAGTTGCGCGAGAACTTGTAGGCTTTTCCTTCGCCCTTGGCGTAAGTTCCGCCGTCTTCTTTGTAATAGTAGTCCGATCGATTCTGTTCGTATCCTCCGGTGCGGAGCTTCGTGTTGTTGGTGATATTTTGCAGCGAGAGGTTGATATTCAAGCTGCGGCCGTGGCGCAGACGGAAATAGCGTCCGATGCTGAAATCGAACATGAATCCGCCCTTGAACTTCTCTTGTTCGGCAGCATAAGCGGCCACTTCTTTGCCGGCAGCATCGAAGAGCACACCGCCTTCACGCTTCACTTCGCTTTCGGTCACGTCGTAGGACGGCCGACCGTTGGCGTCTGTGCCCGAGGGAGTGTAGAAGTGTCCATCGCCGTTGTACGTGCTGTTGAGTCGACGGTAGGGCGAGAAACCGACGTAGACGCGGTCATAATAATTGGCCGTTGCCTCGAAGAACCAGCCCTTAATACTGTAGTTGGCTCCAAGCGAGACGGCTGTGAGCGGCGTGCTGCTCACGCGCATTCCGTCGGCAATGACGCGCAGGGGCATATTTTCCTTGGTTACGGGATTGACCACCTTGTTCAAACGCGCCAATTCGGTGGAATTCATGCCTTCGTAGCTGATCTGTGCGAGCGGGTTGTTGGTGTATTTTGCATCGCCCACCGAAGCCAAGAGAAGGAATGAGAGGTTAGACGTGGCCTGCACGTCGAAAGCCGCTTCCACTCCGTAGTGCTGCTTCTGCACATCCGTCATGGTCAGGTAGGTGAAGGTCGATTGCTGGTCGTTGTAGAACGCGCTTTGCTCCACCTGACGGCCAAACTGCGCATAGTAGCCGCTGAGTTTACCGACCACCGGGCCGACACGGAACGTATAGCTGAGGTCGGCGTCGTAAATATCCTCATTGGTGAGGTTGTCGACGAAGTTATTTTGTGCACGAGCGGCGACAAAGGCGTTGCGCGCCAAAGGAGCTTGCGTGCCGGCGCCGGCATTGAGGGCAAAGGTGTGGTTGAAGGTGGGCGAGTAGGCCACGCCGAGTTTACCGCCGCCGCCAAGGAATTTTGCCAAGCCGCTCTTGCCGAAACTGTTGTTCTTGTAGCGGCCGTTCTCCATCAAACCGTCGCGCTCCATGCTCGTACCGTCGATGCGGCCGGCCAGCGTTACGGTCCAGTGAGGAGAGGTAAATTTATAATTGCTCCACGCCTCAGCTTTGTTCACGTCGATGTTGTAGTCATAGCCGAAGCGATCGCCTTTGCCAATCATACGATTCGGACGACGCACGTCGTTTTGCGCTTCGTCGGAGGCGATGCCGTAATCGTTCACCGCAAACTTGTCGAGGTCAGTGTAGCGAGTGGCACCGAGCAAGTCCGCCATGGTCTTGTAGTGCATGCCGTGCGTATGGTTGAGTTGTACGCCGAGGGCGATGCGATGGTGCACGTTGAAGGTGTGATTGAGCGTCGAACTCAGCGCCCACACGCTTTGATCGTTGTGGCGACGTTCCAGATAGTAGAGCGCTTCTCCGCCTTCTTGTTCGTTGCGGCGGTTGACAAAGTAGAGTTGATCCCAATCGATTTGTCGGTTGGCCTTGTTGGCCGTCCAATGTTGGCGAAGGGTTTTCCACTGTTTGAGCAAGAAGTCCTCGTCCGCCACGTTGTGTTCGTTCGAACTGCTGCGCGTTCCGTCGCTGCCCCACACATTGCCCACGGCCGAGGGGAAGTTCTTATAGTAGTCCGGGCGCGGATCGTAGGCATTGCCGTTCCAACCGAGCGAAGTACCGCTGTAGAACGAATAAGTATAGCCCAAGTTGGTCGTCACGCGCGTATCGTTGTTGTCGGTCTTCCAGTCCCAAGTCAGGATGCTTGTGGGGGCAAAGGCTCTCACCACGCGCGAATTACGCTTTTCGCCGTTTTGGTAACCCCAGTTTGGGTTGTAGTAGTGCGAGTTGGCCAACCAATAGGCCTCTTCTGTCGACGCCGCCTGTTGCGCACGTTCGGTCGGTGCGCCGTAGGTCACGAGAGAGAGGGCGTGGTTCGTGCCGAAGCGTTTTTCCGCCGCGAGAAAATACGCCGCAGAGTTGTAGAACGTGCCTTCGATCACCCCTTCCGTTGCACCGCGATAACCCACAGAAGCCGCGAGCGCCCAACCGTTTGACATCAGCCCCGTGGCATAGGTGAAGAGCGCACGTCCCACATAGTTGCGGTTGGTGGCTGAAAAACTCAACTTTTTGCCCTGAGCAAATTGCGAAGCGCGGGTGTTGTAGCTCGTTGCGCCGCCCACACCGGCCAAACCGAAGGTGGAATAGGCATAAGCATCCACCCCCTCTTTGTTGCGTGTGGCGTCGTTGAGTCCGCCGATGGAAGCGTAGTTGAAACGTCCCAATTCCAAATCATTGAGACGAAGTCCGTTCATGTACGTGTTGGCATACATATTATCGTATGCGCGCACGCGGAAACGCATCGGGCTAAAGCGGAAGCCGACGTTGTTGAGAAACGGATCGCTTTTGGCTGTGACCGACGAAATGGTCTGCGCGATGTCGCCGTCTTCGTCAAGTTGCGAGTCGGAGAAGGTGAAATCGGCGTTGTCGTCTTGAAATCTGACGGTATCGGCCACGGGATGCTGTGCCCGTGCCGCAGCACCGGCCACGCACCAAAGGGCGGCCAACAGGAACGTTCCTTTCTTCATGTCTGAGGAGTCATATAGGTTAGGTGTGTCGCCGAGCAAAGGCTCGGCTGCCCCGTTCTGTCTTGCTTTCTACGCTAAAAAGCGCGAGCCTGTAGGGGTAGTTTTCAATGCGAAGATAGCAAAAAGCCGTTGACTCTATGGTTTTTCCCCCCTTTTTTTTCTAAATGTACCCGCTCTCCCCCGCATTTTCCCCCTTATCGTGGCGAAAAAGCCCCGTCAAAGCGGAGAGAATGCGATTTTGTTCTTAAATTTGCTGCATATATTACATTGACAGTATGAAGAATCTATTTTCCACCTTGCTCCTCATCCTCGCGATCGGAGTTCTTCCCGCCTCGGCACAGAAGAAAGTGCTTTATGGAGTGGGATTCTATAACGTCGAAAATCTCTTCGACACGCAGCACGATCCCGGCAAGAACGACCACGAGTTCCTGCCCACCGGTTCTTATCAGTGGACAGAACAGAAGTACACGGCCAAACTCCACAACATCGCCCAAGTCCTGAGCGAACTCTGCACCGAGTTCGGCAACAAGAAAAACCCCGCCGGTGCCGCAGTTATCGGTCTGAGTGAGGTCGAAAACAGCCGTGCGCTCGAAGATCTGCTTCGCGAACCCGCCTTGGCCGCTCGCGGTTATCGCTATGTGCACTTCGACGGTCCCGACCGTCGTGGCATCGATGTGGCGCTGCTCTATAACCCCAAAGCCTTCCGCCTGGTTGAAGCCCAACTCATTCCCTACATCTACCCCACCGAAAGCCAACCCGACGTGGATCTCGGTTTCTACATCGACGAGAATGGTCGCGTCAAAGGCTATCCCTATCAAAATGGTCTCCTGCGTGGCGACACCACCTACATCACGCGTGGCTTCCTTACGGTCGAAGGCTATCTCGGTGATGAGAAGTTCTATTTCATCGTCAACCACTGGCCTTCTCGCGGTGCGCAAAGCCCTGTGCGTGAGCGTGCCGGTTACCAAGTGCGCCGCCTGAAAGAAGCCCTCCTCAAGCAAGACCCCGAAGCACGTATTGTCATCATGGGCGACCTCAACGACGATCCCGGCGACCTTTCGGTCACTGCGCCCGAAGCCCTTGGTGCCAAGAGCGACAAGAACGCCTGCGCCCCGCACGATCTCTACAATCCTTGGTACGACATGCTCTATAAGAAAGGAGTAGGCACGCTTTACTATCGCGGCAAGTGGAATCTCTTCGATCAGATCATCTTCACCGGTAATCTCCTCAACACGGCCGACAAATCGCGCCTCCACCTCCTCACCAACGCCGTCTTCTCGCGAGATTATCTATTGCAAACCGAAGGCAAGTACAAAGGCGCGCCCAAACGCACCACTGCCGGCGGCACATGGCTCAACGGCTACTCCGACCACTTGCCCACGCAAATTTTCCTCGTCAAAGACGCCCGCTAATCTTTCCATTCGCCAAACATTATCTACCACCCCGTGGCACAGAAACCCGCAATTCCCAAAGGCACCCGCGATTTCGGCTTTGTCGAAATGGCGCGCCGCAACTATATCTTCGACACTATACGCAGCGTCTACCGTCTTTACGGCTTTAGCCAGATCGAAACGCCTGCCATGGAGAACCTCTCCACCCTCATGGGCAAGTATGGTGAAGAAGGGGACAAACTCCTCTTCAAAATCCTCAACAGCGGCGACTTCACCCGCTCCGTCTCCACCGCCGACTACGAAGCCGCCTCAGCACCCGCCCTCGCCTCCAAGTTCTGCGAGAAAGGCCTTCGCTACGATCTCACCGTGCCCTTCGCCCGTTTCGTCGTGCAGCACCGCGAAGAACTCACCCTTCCCTTCAAGCGCTACCAAATCCAACCCGTATGGCGCGCCGATCGCCCGCAGAAAGGCCGTTATCGCGAGTTCTACCAGTGCGATGCCGACGTTGTCGGCTCCGATTCGCTCCTCAATGAGGTCGAACTCATGCAGATTGTCGACGAAGTCTTCACCCGCTTCGGCATTCGCGTCGCCATCAAGATCAACAACCGCAAAATCCTCACCGGTATTGCGGAAGTGATCGGCGCGGCCGACAAGATTGTCGACATCACCGTGGCGATTGACAAACTCGACAAAATCGGTCTCGACAAGGTCAACGAAGAACTCGCTGCCGCCGGCCTTTCCGACGAACAAATCGCCAAACTTCAGCCCATCATCTCCCTCTCCGGCAGCAACGCCGAGCAACTCGACACCATGCGCCGCGTATTGGCCGAAAGCGAAGTCGGTTTGCGCGGTTGCGACGAAGTGGCCTTCGTGCTCGAAGCCCTCGGCGACGGCCTCCACAACGCCATCGACCTCGATCTCACCCTCGCCCGCGGCCTCAACTACTACACCGGCTGCATCTTCGAAGTCAAAGCCCTCGATGTCGAGATCGGCAGCATCACCGGTGGTGGTCGTTACGACAATCTTACCGGCATCTTCGGTCTTCCCGGTCTTTCCGGTGTGGGCATCTCCTTCGGTGCCGACCGCATCTACGACGTACTCAACCAACTTGAGCTCTACCCTGCCGACACCGATACGGGCGTCGAACTGCTCTTCATCAACTTCGGCGCCGCCGAAGCCGCTCGCTGCCTCGAATTGGCGCGCATCACCCGTGCCGCCGGCATTTCCACTGAGGTCTATCCCGATGCCGCCAAGATGAAGAAGCAAATGGCCTACGCCAACGCGCGCCACATCCCCTTCGTCGCTCTCATCGGCGAGAACGAGTTGCAGCAAGGCCTCGTCACGCTCAAGAATATGGCCACCGGCGAGCAGTCGCAACTCACTCCCGAGCAACTCCTCGCCCATCTCCGCGCTTGAGTCCCGCCCCACGGCACACGCTAAGCCGATAACACAACACACCGCGCCCGAACCTTTACCACTTTTGGCAATCGTTCGGGCGCGGTATTTTTGTATCTCGCCACAAAGGCGAAGTCTTTTTCATGCGCAGTGCAACAACAGAAGTCATCCCCTGTGCGCCTGACCTATTTTTCCGGCCACTTCCGAGAAAGACCTGAGTTCGGTCTAAGCAATCCACCTTTCACTTTCTATGATCGGCGGGATTCTTTATTAGGGGAGATGCTTAGACCGAACTTAGTCTGCTGCGTCTAAACTTTTCGCGGACAGCAAGAAACCGAAATCTGAACGCTGAGTCCCTTGGGCTCCTTGTTCGTAGGCGACACGCTTACCGGTCGTCTTTTAAGGCTGTCAAATTGTTATGACACAGCGACTTGTGCATTGCGTAGACAGCGGGTAGGGGAGCTTCGATAATGTCTCGTCGCGGTCGCGTGAAGACGCACCCCGAGCCGCAGCGTAGCGCCTTTTTGTCTGTTCCGAGAGGTGGAGATATGGCAAAGTCGCGCCGGTTCAGTAAGTCAAAGAGCGTTTGCGCCGGATGGTCGGGGCAGCACCTCGACTTTGCGCTATATGGACGCCGCAGTGCGGCGGAATGAAGGGAAGTTGTGTTTTATCAAGCGCAAAAGTAAGGATTTAGTTTCGAACTGTCGAAGATTTTGCGAGAAAAATGTTTCGTTTTTTGAGGACGGGGAGAGATCGAATAAAAACTTGTGGACTTTCTTTCGAAACGCCCCTTCTTTTTTCTTCTTCCTCCCCGCTTTTTTGGAAAAGACGCCCGTTCCTTCGCCCACTGTTTTCTCATCCGCACCGCCTTACGCGCGAACGGACACGCCCCTGCGCATCGCGCACTCAGCGAGTTCGAAATTCTTGCCTTCACCCTTCACCTTCACC
>JABZKU010000009.1 GCA_015257125.1 Prevotellaceae bacterium
TCAGAGTAAATAACTACATTTGCAGTTGTGCACTTTTGTTTGACAACGTACAATCAATCGGGGAACAAAAAAGAACAGTATATAAACATATCAAGGTTGACAGTTGGACAGGCACAAGAAAAACTTCAATTAAAAGATGAAACAGAGGAAATATACGCTGACACTAATTATTCACAAAAGGCATGTAGAGACAGTGCAGTCAGAGTTATTATCTTTAATGGGAAATACTTCTGTCGGTGAGATAGAGGTTGAACCATACTATAAGATAAAGAATCGCATAAAAATGACAATCGCATTTACTGCAGAATGGAACTTATTATTTAAAATTCTGTCTCATCTATTCTATACATGGCGAAGTACCTTTGATGATAATCTCGGAATTACAGACGCGATTAGCGTAGACAATCGTTCTAAACTTAAAGGTCTTGAATGGGCAAATTTGATGGCAGAGGAGACTCCCTAACTCTTAAATCAGATAAAGGAGGTGAACCCTCTTCTCTCATCAGTCGTGTTAAGCATTTGCTTCGCCATAACCTATTTCCCAGGTAATCGATTGACGGAGCGGATGTACGAGGATGTTATTCAGCGGACCTATGACCAGTTCATTGGGTGCGAACCTCGTTTATGAGCGCAATGAGTATGGTGAGCTTATTGGTTTCAAAGCAAACGAAGCAGAGACGAATGCACGCTTCACAAGTGAGCACCGGTATGATAGTCTAGGCTTTGAGCTGGAGCCTCTCTTACCGGGAGGCGTTAGTCAGAGAGATCTCTTTGGGCTTGCTCCCTGGGGGGCAGGAGAAAAAAGTTTTGATTTGTGGCAAAAAAAGCAAAGCAAAAAAAAAAACGGTTCAGAAACATATTGCTTCTGTCAAACGACATCTAAGAGCTGGTGGTGGTAAACATGAAATGTTTCCTGTTAGCATTGCCATGGATGCTAAACGCGTGGGTTTTACCCCGTCAGAATTAAGGAGTATGACGCTTAATACAGAGGATGTTGTGTTTCATTATCGCACCTATAGAGGCAAACATCACAAATCAACTGCCAGTTCTTTATTCCACCAAGATTTGATAGCACAACTTAAAGTCGCAAAAACAAAGACAGAAGCTCTGAGAATAATAGAGGATATGCATGAGAAACATGTAGTAGGATATAAAAGTAAAAAATAGATATGGCGAAAATGCATTTTTGGGTTGGATGGTTTCCAACAGAGCAAGAATTCTTGCAATATGTGGGGTTGGGCAATGACCAATCTAACGATAGCTCGGCTGAGTTAAGCTCCTTCGCTAGGGAAGTAGGTGCAGACGAATTTGAGCCTGACTTTTGTATTGCAAAATATCTCAATGAATCCGATGATGTGGTAGAATTTGCTCGGTTTGTTCCTACTTCCACTGAAAACATTCTTGAAAAATGTATGAGTTTCGGGCTAAAAAAGGCGAATAGCCTATTGTGTTACAATTTGCGTGCAGGGATTTCTGATGGACAAGCAGAACATGCAGGTCTCCTAAACTATTTAGGTATACACCCATACTCAACTAGAGCAATTGAAAGCCGTTTCTCTACATCTGGAATGGAGTTCTCAACCTTCGTAGGTACAATTTCGCAAAGTGTAGAGGAGTTTATGGAGTATTTCAACCAAGATGATTATCTAAATGCGTTGGAGCAGTATCGGCAAGGTAAGACAAAAAAACGTCCAAACCCGAATCTTCGGTGTCAATTTTGTAAGGACGTGGGATTGGATTTCTATTATCCTCAACTTCTACGCATCGCCTTTTCGCAGGAGTTAAAGTTGGTAGATGCTGAAAGTCTTGTACAAGAAGTACTAACAGAGCCGATTTTTTATGATGTGCTGCCATATCATCTTAAAGATGCAAATATTAATATGGCTAATTGTGCTTTCTGTTACATTGCCAATGGGTTTAGAGAAAAAGATAAGGATCAACACATCTCTATTTATATGAGGAATTCCCCCACCCTAATCAAACGAAAGAAAAAAGATATTGATGAACTCGATAACTACAATGAACTCCAGTTTTTAGGAAATCTCGTTTGGGAATAAGCTCTAAATGTGGTAGCTTATGATCTAGAGAGTCTTTTTCAAACTGCTTATACAGTACGACAGTCTGGGGCTTTGAGTTGGAGCGTATGCTGCCTGGGGGTATCTCGCAGAGCTTTGCCTATGACAACATCGGCAGGCTTGTCGATAGCAAGACACGCCAGTCCACCAGGGTACGCAGAGAGCGTAGATACCACTGGGGGAAGGCTGACCTCCTACTAAAAACGGAGGATAGCCGTTATGGCACTACTTTGTATGAGTATAGTCCTACGGGGCATCTGCAAAAGGCAACCTATGCCGATGGCACAGAAGAGTACCGCCCATCGGATTAAGGTGGGCAACCTCTTCAACGACCCTGACCGAAAGCTCCGTAAATACCTCCAAGGAGGGAAGATAGAGCAGTCGGGCGAGTGGCGTTTCAAGTACGACAAGGATGGACAACTCATCGAGAAGTACAAAGGCTCGGGCAAATGGTGGGACAGCAAACGTGAGCGCTGGCAGTATGAGTGGAACCAGAACGGCACACTCAAGGCTGTAAAGTCGCCACATAGGAAGCGCCCCGCACAGTTCACCTACGATGCCTTAGGGCGACGCATCTGCAAGTTCGCCAGCGAGTACACTCACTGGGTATGGAATGGCAATGTGCCACTGCACGAGTGGAACACGGGGCAGACGTGGAAGGACGACGGCTGGCAGTACTACGAGCTTGACCTGAGGACGTGGGTCTTTGAGGAGGAGAGCTTTGTGCCGATGGCACTCTTGCTCAATGGCAAGGCGTACAGCATCGTAACCGACCAGCCGGGTACGCCTACTGAGGCGTACAACGTCGAGGGAGAGGAGGTTTGGCGTCGCAGGCTGGATATGAATGGTAGGATACTCGAGGAGGTGTACGACAGGAATGTCCCCTACAGCGATCGTATCCGAATACCATTCCTCTTTCAAGGGCAATACTACGACCACGAGACGGAACTGGCATACAACCGCTTCCGATACTATGCACCTGAGCTCGGAAGATACATCTCCGAAGACCCGATACGATTTGATAGCGGAACGACTGCGTTGCATAGCTATGTCGAGGATACTACTGGCTGGATAGATATCTTTGGACTAGCAAAATCTCATTACAATGGGAAAAGAGGGGAAGCAAGAGCTAAGCATGATTTGGAGCGAAGTGGATTCAAACACATTCGAGATCAAGTAGTAATGATGGTAAACGGAAAAAGAATCATTGCGGATTTTGTCGCAGAAGACGGGCATGGTAAAGTGCATGTGTTTGAAGTGAAATTTGGTAGTGGCCGACTAACTGAGAATCAGAAAAGTAGCCAAGCATATCGACGAGGGCGAAATGCTCATGCCAATACAAGTAAAAGTGGTGGAGGTGCTATCAAAACATCCGTAAGAGGTCAAGGTCGAGGATTTACAGAAGTAGGCAAAAACCATTCTACAATAGCAGAGTTTCACATCCTAAGATACTCCTAATATTAAGTATAATAGTAAGCAATGAGAAGTACAGTTATCGAGAGTTTGGTAAAGAAACTCTTCAATACATATATAAATGAAAGCGAAACATTGAGAGGTGTTTATCATTTTTCAACTATTTGCAAAGATCTAGGAGGGGTAAAAACTCGTATTACTGGACTTTTTCCAATAGGATTCTCAGAAGATGAAGCAATCAGGCTTAAGTACCTAAGAGGAAAAATGAAAAGAGTAGGTGCAGTGGCAACGATATTCCCCGAGCTAGAAATAAAAGAAGGGATTCTAGCAGACTGCATTCGACTGTTTAATTTAAATAGTCCCTCTGATCCCTATGTATTTAGACTGTATTCTTCTTCTCTGCTCCGAAAACGCTTGTTTAGGGATGGGGCTATTTCTATTTACTCCTCTAAGGAAGAACTGGAATCTGCTGTTTTAGAGGTTATTTGTGCTATTGAGGAGTATTTTATACGTCCTCAATGTATGATTTATAATATGAATGTGGATTTGCTGGAGTATATTGATAAGAATCACTCATTTTTCACATACCCATTTCTTTCAAAACTTATCATTTATCTGAGACACACTAAGAGTAGAGATGAAAATGAGCTGTACTCTCTAGCAGAAAAGCGCTTTTCAGACTATAAGTATAGAACTCAAATAATAAGGCTAGCTCTGACCGAGTCTATTCATAGAGTCATATGTGACTAGTATCAGTTTGGCGTCGCAGGCTGGATATGAATGGTAAGATACTCGAGGAGGTGTACAATAGGAATGCCCCTACAGCGATCGTATCCGAATACCATTCCTCTTTCAAGGGCAATACTACGACCACGAGACGGAACTCGCATACAACAGATTCCGATACGATACACCTGAGCTCGGAAGATACATCTCCGAAGACCCGATACGATTTGCTAGTGGAACGTTAGCACTGCATAACTATGTAGAAGATAGCAATAGCTGGCTGGACGTGTTGGGGTTAATATATAAGAGTAAAAAACAGGTGAGGGTGTAAATTCTAGCGTCACGGTATTCTCAAGGCAGAAGTTTAGCTCATGGCTGTATGCGTCTCTTTTCTTTATCCCCGTCTTGTCTCTCTTATATTATAAGTACTTCCGAAAATGTCGTTGGAGGCCGTTTATTAAGAGCTATAGCCATAAATCATCTCGAGAGAAGTTTGTTGGGAAAATCATATTTTGGAGTTATATGGCAGGAACCTGGGGGAGCTTCATTCTCTGCTTGTACTTCTTCAATCATTAGAAAGATCTTGAAGGAGCCATCGAGACTACAAGTATCCTTGGGACAGTATTTCGGGGCTCGTTTACTTTCAATATGTAAGATGATTGTATTACCTTTGTATTCCTCTTGTAGATACTTGTGGTGATACAATCCCCAAGCATGATATAGAAAACTGCTGTGCATAGCTACATATTGGTTGGTGCTAATTCAAATATACAATTTGTTCCGCGGTTTTCCTCTTTTTAGAACCCCATCACTCCAGATGTCGGATGAACCTTTTTTTTTTGCAACATTTCCCCACGAAGACGGCAGCGACTCCAAAATAATTTATTATTTTTGCTCGTATAATCGCCGGTGGGCTTAGACAGTACGTCTTTGTCCACATTAAATGCATACGTAAATATGAAGACACTCCGAGTCATCATCAGCGGCGGCGGAACAGGCGGACACATTTTCCCCGCCATCGCCATCGCCAACGAGGTGCGCAGCAAACGGCCTGACGCAGAGATCCTTTTTGTGGGCGCTGAAGGCCGCATGGAGATGCAACGCGTGCCGGCAGCCGGCTACCGCATCGAAGGTTTACCCGTCGCCGGTTTCGACCGCAAACGCTTGTGGCGCAACTTCGGCGTCTTGATTCGTCTGTGGCGCTCGCAACGAAAGGCACAACGCATCATTAAGGAATTTCAACCTCAGGTGGCGGTCGGAGTGGGCGGATATGCCAGCGGTCCCACCTTGAACGTGTGCGGCAAAATGGGCATCCCCACTTTGTTGCAAGAACAAAACTCGTATGCGGGCGTGACCAACAAACTCTTGGCGAAGCGCGCGCAGCGCATCTGCGTGGCCTACGACAAGATGGAGCGCTTCTTCCCCGCCGATCGTATCCTGCTCACCGGTAACCCGGTGCGACAGAACCTGCTCCACTCCACCCTCTCGCAGGCCGAAGCACGCCGGGCGCTCGGTTTGCGTCCCGATGTGAAAACCATTCTCGTTATCGGCGGTAGCCTTGGCGCCCGAACGCTCAACGAGAGTGTGCTCAGCGAGCGCTCGCTCCTCGAAGCCCACCCCGAAGTGCAAGTGCTTTGGCAAACGGGCAGCTATTATAAAGAGGCCATCGCCGAAAGCCTCAAGACGGAGGGACATCCCGACAACCTCGTGGTGACCGACTTCATCACGGACATGAGTGCGGCCTACACGGCGGCGGATCTCGTGATCAGCCGAGCCGGTGCTTCGAGCATCAGCGAATTGGCGCTGTTGGGAAAACCTTCCATTCTCGTCCCTTCGCCCAATGTGGCCGAAGACCATCAGACACACAATGCCTTGGCACTCGTCGAGAAAGACGCCGCACTCTATGTGAAAGACAGTGAGGCGTACGACGAACTGATGCCCCTGGCGCTGAAAACGGTGGGCGACGAAGCACAACTAGAAAAACTCTCGCACAACGTGCGACAACTGGCGCATCCTGATGCAGCTTCGCGCATTGCCGATGAGGTGATCCGCTTGGCCGAAGCAGCGCAAGGCGCCCAATAACCCTTATTCTCCGCAACTGATTGCAATGCAATATACTTCCGTTTTCTTCCTCGGTGCCGGCGGCATCGGCATGAGCGCTCTCGAACGCTACTTCAAACAACTCGGCTGCTTCGTGGCCGGCTACGATCGCACCCGCTCCAATCTGACCGACGCACTCGGCGAAGAAGGGATTGCACTCCACTTTGAAGACGACCCCGAACTCATCCCCGCAGCCTGTCGTGACCCGAAAAACACACTCGTGGTCTATACGCCGGCCATCCCCGCCGACAACCGCGAATTGCAGTGGTTGCGCGAGGGCGGATTCGAGATTCAAAAACGCGCACAGGTACTCGGCACGCTCACAAAGACCAAGAAGGGACTTTGCGTGGCGGGAACGCACGGCAAAACGTCGACTTCGGCCATCACCGCGCACCTGTTGCACGAGAGCACGGTGGATTGCAACGCGTTCTTGGGCGGCATCACAAAAAACTACGGCACGAACTACATCCTCGCGCCCGAAAGTGATTTTGTTGTCATCGAGGCAGACGAGTTCGATCGCTCTTTCCACCACTTGCGTCCTTATGCCACAGTGATCACCTCGGCCGATGCCGACCACTTGGACATCTACGGCACAGAAGAGGCCTATCTCGAAAGTTTTTCGCACTACACCTCGCTCATTCAACCGGGCGGAGCGCTCATCACACACCGCGGTTTGCGCTTCACCGAGCGTTTGCAACCGGGAGTGCGCCGCTATGACTACGCGCGCACCGAAGGCGACTTCCATGCGGAGAACATTCGCATCGGCGGCGGGCGCATTGTCTTTGATTTGGTGTCGCCTTTGGGCAACATCAGCGACATCGAACTCGGCGCACCGGTGAGCATCAACATCGACAACGGCATTGCAGCCTGCGCTTTGGCGCAAATTGCCGGGGCTTCGGCCGAAGAGATTCGAGAAGGCATGCGCACCTATGCCGGTGTAGATCGCCGCTTCGATTTCAAAATCAAGAACGACCGCTGCGTTTTCCTCAGTGACTACGCTCATCACCCCGCAGAAATCAAACAAAGCATTCAGTCCTTGCGCGAAGTCTTCGACGGCCGCAAGATTTCAGCCATCTTCCAACCCCACCTCTACACCCGCACGCGCGATTTCTATGGTGACTTTGCCGAAGCGCTCTCCTTGCTCGACGAAGTGATTCTGCTTGACATCTACCCTGCGCGCGAACTGCCGATTGAGGGGGTGACTTCACAACTTATCTACGACCGCTTGCGTCCCGACATGCAACGTCGAATGGCGCACCTCCAAGATTTGCCTAAAATCGCCGAAGAAGAAGACTTCGACGTCCTGGTGGTGCTCGGTGCCGGCGACGCAGACACCTATTGTCCCCAAATCGCAGATATCCTTCGGGCGAAATATCAGATAGAAGCCTAAATTGCTTTCGCTCGACTGAGGCCTTTCGTGTTCGCAGCGCACCACCGCAGCACGACAAATGCCCACTCCGCGCTGCCGATCCACAACACGCATTGTTTTCCTCGTTCGTTCCTCGGTCTCTCCACCTACAGTGCCCCCGCTATGCGCACGCTACTCAAACTTATTCTGCTGTTTTTGGCAGTTGCTTACCTGATTTTCGCCACAGTGACCTTCTTGTGGCGAAAAGATGACACACCGTGCCGCACGGTGAGCATTGTCATTGCCGACAGCGCGCAAGCCACACTCATCACACGCGATGCGGTGGAGAAAATGCTACACAAATCGGGGCACTACCCTGTGGGGCAAAGCATGAAAGACATCAATTTGCTGGATTTGGAACAGCAAATCAAGAAAAATCCCTACATTAGCGAAGTCCTTTGCGTGAAAACACCGGGAAATTGTGTGCGCATTCACGTGTCACAACGACTCCCCTTGCTCCGCATTATGAATGAAAAGGGCGAAGACTACTATGTAGACAACAAAGGAGTGCGCATGTTAGCCAAAGGTTATGAAGCCGATGTGGCCATCATCACCGGACAGGCTGACGAACTCTACGTGCGGAGACATCTTTTGCAGTTGGGGATGATCATGCACGACGACGAATTTTGGAACAGCCAAATCGAACAAATCAATGTTTTGCCCAACGGCAATGTAGATTTGGTGATGCGCGTCGGGAACCCCTTGGTACATTTAGGCACACCCGACAAACTCAACCGCAAACTGCGCAACCTGCGCGCCTTTTACGAAAAAGTGCTTCCCAAAGTAGGATGGCACAAATACAGAGAAATCTCCGTCGCCTACGAAAATCAGGTGATCGGTATTAAATAACGCTTTCAAAGATCCTCCCTTATATGTTCACAGACCCCAACAGTCCCTTTTATGCGGCCATTGCCATCGGCTCTACCAAAGTCACCGGCATGGTCGGACGCGTAGACAGCGAAGGAGCTGTCAATGTGCTCTCGTATATGGCCATTTCATCTACCGACTTCATTCGCAAAGGTCGTGTATATAATGTAGATAAGATGACGCAGTGCCTCAAGAGCATTCGCGAGCGCATGGAGAATCAACTCAATTGCAACATCAAACAAGTCTATGTTGCCCTCAACTGTCAGGGCATGCGATCGACGACACACCTTGAAGAGCGCACTTTCCCGCAAAGAATTACGGTGCAACAAGAGTTGATCGAATCGCTCAAAGCTGACAACCGCGATAAGATCAGCCAAGACCAGATCCTTATCGACTCGCTTCCGCTCGAATACACCATGGGTACTTTCTCGACCAACGAGGCAGTGGGCGTGATGACGGATCGCATTCGTGCGCAATTCCTCAATATCATTTGCAATGCCGGCGCCATCGAGACCATCGAGTCCAGTTTCCGCAAAGCCGGTCTGCCGATTGCACGTCATACGATGGCCGCCGATCGTTTGGCCAACGTGATGACCGACGAAAAAGAGCGCAGCACCGGTTGTGTCTTTGTGGACATGGGCAGCGAAACCACCACGGTGGCGGTCTATCGCGGCAAATTGCTCCGCCACTTTGCCGTTCTTCCACTCGGAGGACTGAACATTACGCGCGACATTGCGGGCATTTTCAACTGCGAAGAGAGCGAAGCTGAAGAATTCAAGCGCACTTACGGTTATCCCGAGGCGAACCGCACCGACGACAACAGCGAAGTGATCCATCTTCGTGACGGCGGTCGCGCACGTCCCCTCGCTGAATTGTATGATATCATCGAAGCGCGCACTTCGGAGATCGTACAAAACATCAAAGCGCAGATCGAATATGCCGGATATGACAGCGACACGCTCGTCAATGGCCTCTACATCACCGGAGGTGCCGCGCAACTTCCGCACCTCAACGTGGCCTTTGCCCAATACTTCCCCAACTGGAACGTGCACTTCGACCGCCTGCCGAACGCACTGGCCATTCGTTGCAACGAAACGCTCTTCAACGAGAATGCCATCTACAATGTCGTGCTCTCGGTCATCCGTAATGCCGATTCCAACTGCAACGCCGGCGCACGAGCACAGACTGAAAAAGAACCGGTACTCTTCAAAGACGATCCCGATCCCTCGGTTGAGCAGACCGTAACTCCGGAAACTAACATCACAACTCCCGAGCAGGTAAATCCTCAAGTCACCCAGAACGAGGAAACCACTCCCCAGGAGAAGAAGGAAGAGAAAGAAGAACAGAAGGAGGAGAAAAAGCGACCTAAAGAGAACAAGGGAAAGAATTTCCTCAAATCGCTCAAAAGCTTCCTCAACAACATGGTTACCGACGACGAGTAACCGTTGCGGTCGCTCCGCTTCCCCTCCCTTTTCGCTCGAAATCCCTCCTCGCGCATGATTTCACAGCCTTGAAGTTAGCCCGAGTTCACGCTGTTCCGCTATCTGTCCACGTCTTCTACGCCCCTTTCCTGAGCCTAAATTCTATTCCCCACGTCCGTCATGCCATCTCCCAAGCGCGAACGCAAAATCTTGATAGACCTCGACGCACAACCGATGCCGTTACCCGACATCGTGATCTCCGACCGGCCGGAACTCGTGGTCGATTTGGGCAATCTCCGCCAACCGTCGAACATCAAGGTCATGGCCATCGGACAAGGCGGCATCAAAGCCGCGCAGGTGCTCATCGAAAAGGGATATACCGGCGTAGATTACATAGCCTGCGACACAGATGCCGCCCTGCTTGCTGAATCTAATATCCCCATTCGGCTGCAATTGGGAAATTCCGGCATTGGTTCGGGCAACAATCCGGCATTGGCACGTGACGAAGCCATCGCTTCCACCGACAAAATCATCAGGGCACTCGCCGGAGAAACGATGATTTTGTTCCTATTGGCCAGTTTCGGCGGAGGTGTCGGCACCGGTTGCACACCGGTCATCGCACGCATCGCACGAAGTCTCGGCATTACCACAACAGCGGTCGTCACCACGCCATTTCTCTTCGAGGGCATCGAACACATCGACCGCGCGCTCGACGGTATTCAGGTTTTGGTCGAAGAAGTCGACAGTCTTTTGGTGATCAACAATGAGAAACTCCTCATTACCCACCCCGAACTCACGCTGCAGACCGCCTTTGCCAAATCCGATCTCGCACAAGCTGAACCTGTCGCCTCACTTTCGTCTATCACGGTCAACACCACCGCACCCGTAACCATCGGCCTTCGCCAAATGCGCGATTTTCTCGGGCGGGGCGGCGTAAGTTTTCATTCGGTCGGCTATGCACGCGGCCCCGGACGCTTGACCCGTGCCATAGAAGACGCCCTGCGCTCCCCGCTCGTGGCCGACTATGACATCTATCGCGCCAAGTGCGTTGTCCTCTTTATCCAATACAGCGAGCAATCCGTCGCCGGCAACGGCGAACCTCAAGAAGGACTCAAAATGGACGAACTTTCGGAAGTGAATCGCTTCTACGACTCGTTCTCCAATGAGATCGATTTCTACTGGGGATTGGCGCCCGACGAGACGTTAGGCGAATATGTCAGTGCCACGATCTTTGCCGGCGGTTTCAGTCTCGAGGACATCAGCGGCATGCGCGACCATATTGATGCCACCACCACGGCTCGCGACCTCGTTCGCGCCAGAGAAGAAGCCATTCGCGAGCGAAGAAGGGCAGAATTCTACGGTCTCAGCGACCCTTCCCCCCTGCCCTATCGTCGCCACGCCGTCTACATCTTCCAACCCGACGACCTCGACAACCCGGAAGTCATTCGCATGGTCGAATCTTCCCCCACCGGTCGTCGTTCTCCTGAGCTACACGCGCAAATCGTGCGCCGATCGCTCATCCCCCCTCCCCAATCATCCACCTCCGATTCGGAACAACCTCACCAACATGTCTGATAACGCCTCCCATCCCAACGAAAAGAAACACTTCGAGCCCCTTGTGGAAATCACTCCCACCAAGAAACCTGAAGCCCCCGTAGCCATCATCAAAGTCATCGGTGTCGGTGGCGGCGGCGGAAACGCCGTTAGCAACATGTATCGCGAGAATGTCGAAGGCGTTCGCTTCCTCGTCTGCAACACCGACGCCAAAGCCCTTGCAGACTCTGCCGTCCCCAATCACGTACAACTCGGCCCCGGTCTCGGCGCCGGCGGACGCCCCGAACGCGGTCGCGCCTTGGCAGAGGAAAATGTCGAATCCATTCGCGAAGCCCTCGAAGACGACCTCAACATGGTGTTCATCACCGCAGGTATGGGTGGGGGTACCGGAACCGGTGCCGCCCCTGTCATTGCACGAGAGGCCATGGCCAAGGGCATTCTCACCGTCGGCATTGTCACCATCCCCTTCCTTTTCGAGCAAAAGCTGCAAGTCAACAAAGCACTCGACGGCGTTGAGTGCATCAGTAAGGAGGTGGATGCCCTACTCATCGTCAACAACCAGCGTCTTTTCGACATCTATCGCGACCTCACTGTGAAAGATGCCTTCAAAAAGGCCGACGACACCCTCACCGACGCCGTGCGTTCCATCGTTGAGATCATCAATATGGGCGGAAGCGGCAGTGTAAATCTCGACTTCAGCGATGTCGACACCTGCTTGCGCAAAGGTGGAGTGGCCGTCATGTCCACTGGTGTAGCCACCGGCGAAAACCGTCTGCGCAAAGCCATCGATGCCGCACTCGAATCGCCGCTGCTCAACGATCGCGACATCCAAGATTCCAAGTCGCTTCGCCTCGCCGTCTTCAGCCCCGAAGATCCGGTTCACACGTTGAAGATCGATGAAATGGATCACATCGACAAGTTCATGAAGGACATCAACGCCAATGTCGATTTCAAATACGGCTTGGCCACCGATCCCACCCTCACCGACGACCAAGTACGCGTCATTGTCCTCGCCTCCGGCTTCCGCAATGTCACCGCCCACCTCACCGAAGAGGACAATCATCCCCTCACCGAAGAGGAAACCGAACGCATCAACGCCGAAAATGAGCGTATCAGCAACTACTACGGATGCGAAAAGGGCGAACGCACGCGCTACACCCGCTACTATGTCCTCAAACCCGAAGACCTCGACAACGAAGTGCTCATTTCCGACATCGAGAACATTCCCACCATTCGCCGCACCGATGGCGATTTGCGCCGCATCCGCCAAAACAGCAACAGCGCTGAGCCGGTGGTAGCCCCCACCCCCGCAGAGGAAGCCCCCCAAACTGAGCCCAACGAATAATACAGACCGTTCGCACGGCCGCAAGAAATGGGTTGCCCCGACCGCTTTTTGCCCAAAGGCAGCGCCTGACGTGGCAACTCCCCGCAAGCACTGCGAACTTCACACCCCTACCACTATGCTTTTCGACCAGATCAGCACCGACATCATGTCGGCCATGAAAGCGCACGACAAGGTGCGCACACAAGCCCTCCGCAACGTCAAGAAATACTTCATCGAAGCAAAGACCGCTCCCGGCAGCAACGGTGAACTCACCGACGAAGCCGCAATGAAGATCCTCGCCAAACTCGCCAAGCAGGGACGCGACACCGCCGCCCTCTATACTGAGCAGAATCGCCCCGACCTCGCGGAGAGCGAACTCGCCGAAGTGGCCGTGATCGAGATCTACTTGCCCAAAGCCCTCACCGACGAGGAACTCACCGCCGCCCTCCGCGACATCATTGCCGAAGTTGGCGCCGCTTCGCCCAAAGACATGGGCAAAGTTATGGGCGTGGCTTCCAAACGCCTCGCCGGACGTGCCGACGGCCGCGCCATCAGCGAAAAGGTTAAGGCGCTCTTGGCCTAAACCACCGCAAAAGCAGAAAGCGGCGACAGCAATTCGCCCCACTTTCCCCATTCACACACGGGATTTGTCTTCAATCGCGAAGACAAATCCCGTTTTTTCGTACCCATCTGCCGGCTATTCGAAACGCCTCGGGCACCCCGTTTTCGAAACACCACGACTTTCGCCAAAAAGTTCACAACTTCCGCGCGAAACTCCCCTTGTTTTGCCCGAAAGAGCACAAGAAAATCTGCAAACCACTGATTTTCTCTGTTTTTTTGGCAAAATCAACATAGAAGAAACGGCCGCCTCCAAAAAATATGCGTATCTTAGCCTATCGATCTGTTTCGTGCGACAAATCGCGCGTCACCGGGTTGCGCAGCCCCTTGCTCGACTGCGGGAACGCGCCCGCCGATACGGCACACAGCGCCGCACATTGTGCCCGCTGTTTCCGCGCCCACTCACGAAAAGCCGCAACCCCGATCGACAAACACGCCAAGCCCCTCGCAATTATGACCTACCAGTGGAACTACGTCCCCGCCCCTCCCGGCGAAGAAGCCGAAGGCCGAAGACTCTCCGAAGAATTGGGCATGCACCCCGTCTTCGGGCGCATGCTCCGCGAGCGTTGTATCTACACAGCCGCCGCCGCACGCCGATTCTTCCGCCCGCAACTCACCGACCTGCACGACCCGTTCCTCATGAACGATATGCAGGTGGCGGTCGAACGCCTCAACCTCGCCATCGCCCGCAAGGAGCGCATCATGGTCTACGGCGACTATGACGTCGACGGCGTCACCTCCGTGGCACTGGTCTATCGATTCATCAGTCGCTATTACAGCAACATCGACTACTACATCCCCGACCGCTACGAAGAAGGGTACGGGGTGTCGAAACGCGGTATCGACTATGCCGCCGAAACCGGTGTGCGCCTCATCATCGTCTTGGACTGTGGCATCAAGGCCGTCGAAGAAATCACCTATGCCAAGGAGTGTGGCATCGATTTCATCATTTGCGACCACCACGTTCCCGACGAGGTCTTGCCCCCGGCTGTGGCCATTCTCAATCCCAAGCGTCGCGACAATCACTACCCCTACACGCATCTCTCGGGCTGCGGCGTGGGTTTCAAATTCATGCAGGCCTTTGCCGCTGACAATGGCATTGAGTTCAACCGCTTGCACGAGTTGCTCGACCTCTGTGCCGTGTCGATTGCATCGGACATCGTGCCCGTCACGGGCGAAAATCGCATCCTCGCCTACCACGGGCTGCGGCGCCTCAACTCCAACCCCTCCATCGGTTTGCAAGCCATCGTGGAGGTGTGCGGACTGGCCGACCGCGAACTGACGATGAACGACATCATTTTCCGCATCGGCCCCCGCATCAATGCCTCCGGACGCATGCAAAACGGCAAAGAAGCCGTCCAACTGCTGGTCGAAAACGACTACTCCACCGCCCTCAATCAGGCTTCGCACATCAATCTCTACAACGAGGCGCGCAAAGATCTCGACCGCAAGATGACCGAGCAAGCCACCGAACAGGTCAGCGCCATGAAGGGTCTCGAAGAGCGCCGCGGCATTGTCATCTACAACGAGGAGTGGCACAAAGGCATCATCGGCATTGTGGCCTCGCGCGTCACCGAACAATACTATCGCCCCGCCGTGGTCTTGACCCGATCGGGCGACATGGCCACCGGTTCTGCGCGCTCCGTCACCGGCTTCGACGTCTACAAAGCGGTGCAAAGCTGCGCCGACCTGCTCGAAAACTTCGGCGGACACACCTATGCCGCCGGACTCACGCTGCGAGTGGAGAACGTGCCGGAATTTTCGCGACGTTTCGAAGCCTACGTGGCCGAACACATTCTCGACGAACAGACACAACCCTCGCTCGACATCACCGCTGTGCTCGACTTCAACGAGGTCGATTTCGAATTCTACAAGCAGTTGCGCAAATTTGCCCCCTTCGGGCCCGGCAACGAGCGCCCACTCTTCTGCACGCCCCGCGTCTATGACTATGGCACCTCGAAGGTGGTGGGACTCGGACAGAAGCACATTCGCCTCGAATTGGTCGACAACAAATCGAACGCCGTGATGAACGGCATCGCCTTCGGCCAAAGTTCGCAGGCACGCTACATCAAAACGCGCCGCGCCTTCGGCATCTGCTACGCGGTGGAGGAAAACTCCCACAAACGCGGCGAGGTGCAGTTGCAAATCGAAGACATTCGTCCCTGTGAGTAAGACGATCGACCACTACACCCCACCTCCCGGCCAACCCGACGCGACCGACCAAGCCTTGCAGGACATTTGGGGCGAACCTATCTCGCCGGAGGGGGAGTTTCTCCCCGACACGGCGACATTACCCGCCACGCAACTCGCCACAGAGACGCCGGTCGATCGCAACGATCCGCGCGCGGTGTTGCAAGCCGGCTGGGGCTACGCCGATTTTCGCGGCATCCAACGCGAAATTATCGACAGTCTGCTCGCCGGCCACGACACCCTCGGCCTCATGCCCACCGGCGGCGGCAAAAGCATCACCTTCCAAGTGCCGGCACTCATGATGGAGGGCACCTGCTTGGTGATCACACCGCTCATTGCGCTGATGAAAGACCAGGTGGAGAACCTCCGCCGGCGAAAAATCCGTGCCACGGCCATCCACTCAGGACTTTCGCGCGAAGAAATCAACCGCGAGCTCGACAATGTCATCCTCGGCGAATACAAATTTCTCTACCTTTCGCCCGAACGCATCCACACCGAGCTCTTCCGCTTCAAACTCGCTTACATGAAAGTGAGTTTCATCGCGGTAGACGAGGCACATTGCATCTCGCAATGGGGCTACGACTTCCGCCCCTCCTACTTGCAGGTGCACGAAATCCGCCACCTCCTGCCCACCGTGCCCATCTTGGCGCTCACCGCAACGGCCACGACCACCGTGGTCGACGACATTCAGGCGCAACTGGGCTTCCGCGAGCGGCGCGTCTTCCGCATGAGTTTCGAACGCGCCAACCTCACTTATCTCGTGCGGCAGTCCGAAGACAAACTCGGCGACCTGATCGCCCTACTCCACCAAAGCGAAGGATCGGCCATCGTCTATACCCGCTCACGCGGCGGAACACGCGACACTGCCCTCGCCTTGCAGAGCGCAGGCATCCCCGCGCTCTACTACCATGCGGGACTGCCGACAGAAGACAAGAACGCGCGCCAAGAAGCGTGGCAAAACGACCGCACCCGCGTGATGGTGGCGACCAATGCTTTCGGCATGGGCATCGACAAACCCGATGTGCGACTCGTGGTGCACCTCGATCCGCCCGATTCCTTGGAAGCCTATTTCCAAGAAGCCGGACGAGCCGGACGCGACGGCGCACCGGCCGAAGCCATCCTCCTGACCCATCCGCGAGATGTGCGACTCCTCTCCCAACGCATCGCACAAACCTTTCCGCCGAAGGAGAAAATTCGAGAAGTCTACGACGATGTGGCCTACTACCTCCAAATTCCGGAGGGCGAAGGTGAGGAGCATTCTTTCGAATTTGACCTCGAAGAGTTCTGTCGCCGCTTCCGCTATTTCCCCCTCACCGTGGTCAGCGCGTTTGCCATCCTCGAACGAGCGGGTTATCTCCTCTATACCGACAAACACGAGCGCCGCTCGCGCCTGATGATGATTGTCAAGCGCGAAGAACTCTATCGCGTGCACAATCGTGTGGCCGAAGGCGACAAAGTGCTCACTGCGCTCTTTCGCACCTACACCGGGCTGTTTGCCGACTACGTTTTTATCGAAGAAAAAGCCCTCGCCGCCGCGTGCGGCCTCAGCGAAGAGGTGCTCTACGAGAAACTGATGGCACTGAACCGCGCGCGTTTGTTGCACTACATCCCGCACAAGAGCGTGTCGACGTTGCGTTATCTCACGCGGCGCACGGCGGGCGAACGTTTGTCCATCGGTGCGGACGCTTACGAGACGCGTCTCGACCAATACACGCGCCGCATCGAAGGCGTCGTGCGCTACTGCACCGACCGAGACACTTGTCGCAGCCGAATGTTGCTCGAGTATTTCGACGATCCCGCCGCCCACGATTGCGGACGCTGCGACGTCTGTCGGCCGACGCCCGAAGCTTGCACGCCCGATGCCCAACTGGAAGCGAATTTGTTTCAACTCTTGGCTGACGGTCGTCCGCACACGGTCGCCGAATGGCACGTTGCGCAACTCGATGCCGAACGTGCCGGCCAACTGCTGCAACAATTGCTCGACGAGGGACGCATTCTTTTCGACGGGGCACAACTCACGTTGCCCACTGCGCCGACTTCGCCCGAAAAATAAGCCCCCGCGCACACGCACCCAGCTTGTTTCAGCCGCGGGGCGACCGCTTTCCTTTTTTTCCTCCTCAACCAACTGATTTCACACCGTGGTACTCAATTATATTTGGATTGCTTTTTTTCTCATCGCCTTCGTCATTGCCGCCTTTCGCCTCTTGTTTATGGGCGATTTCGACGTCTTTCCGGCCATTATGAACTCGACTTTCGAAACGGCGAAGACGGCTTTTGAAATTTCGCTCGGACTCACCGGCGTATTGTCGCTTTGGATGGGCGTGATGAAGATCGGCGAACGCGGTGGAGTCATTCAGTTTGTGGCGCGACTCCTCGGCCCGGTGTTCAAACGCCTCTTCCCCGAGATTCCGGAAGGCCATCCTGTGGTGGGAAACATCTTCATGAATATCTCAGCCAACATGCTAGGGCTCGACAACGCCGCCACACCGCTCGGCCTCAAGGCGATGGAGGGACTACAGGAGTTGAATCCACAGAAAGAGCGTGCGAGCAACGCGATGATCATGTTCTTGGTGCTCAACACCAGCGGACTCACGCTCATTCCGGTGTCGATCATGGTCTACCGTGCCCAACAAGGCGCGGCCAACCCCACCGATGTGTTCATTCCCATCCTGTTGGCCACTTTCTTTTCGACGCTGGCCGGCGTGATGGTCACGGCACTTTTTCAGCGCATCAACCTCCTGAACCGCACTTTGCTGCTCACACTCGGCGGTGCTTCGCTGACGGTGGCCGGCATCATTTGGGGTTTCGCCTCGCTCGACGCCGAAATGATGAACCGCGTAGGCACAACGAGCGCCAACGTCCTCTTGTTCACGCTCATCACCGCCTTCATCCTCGCAGGACTTCGCCAAAAGATCAACGTCTACGATGCCTTTGTCGAAGGAGCCAAGGCGGGTTTCGAAACAGCGGTGCGCATCATCCCCTATCTTGTGGCGATGCTCGTGGCCATCGGGGTGTTTCGCGCCAGCGGCGCGATGGATGCGCTCATCGACGGCGTGTCATGGGCAGTTCAACGCTGCGGCTTCGACGCACAGTGGGTGGGTGCGCTGCCCACCGCCTTGATGAAACCACTGTCGGGCTCCGGCGCACGCGGAATGATGGTCGACGCGATGACCACCCACGGGGCGGATTCGTTTGTGGGGCGCTTGTCGTGCATTTTCCAAGGCAGCACCGACACCACGTTCTACATTCTCGCCGTTTACTTCGGCAGTGTGGGCGTCCGCCACACGCGTCACGCCGTGGCCGCCGGCCTGCTCGCCGATCTGGCCGGCATTGTGGCTGCCATCGCCATTTGCTATCTCTTCTTCGGCTAAGTTCCGCGCATGGGCGACACGCCTTTCAGCAATTTGCACTTAGAGAAAAAGCCGCCCCTTGTTCCGCAGTCGAAATTAGACAACGACAGACGAACTGTTGGCCACACAGCATAGAAATAAGCCATTATTGGTTCATCCCACATTTGGAGTGAGGCGTCAACTACCGGAAGCCCTTTCTCGAAAGTGCACCGGCCTCCCACTTCATCCCCCCAACGCGCACGCGTAGCGCGCGCGTCCGCTGTTTTTCGTTTTTTGCCTTCACCTCTTCACCATACGACGGTAAGAAGCTCGAAAACAGCGACTTGCGTGTGAAGACTTCACCCCTTTCTCCTTCACCGGTGAAGGCAAAAAAAGGGCTTTTCCTTCACACACAACGCGCACTGTATCAACAACTTGCGGATAAAGGTGAAGGGTGAAGGCAAGAATTTCGAACTCCCTGAGTGCGCGATGCGCAGGGGCGTGTCCGTTCGCGCGTACGGAGGTGCGGATGAGGAAAACATGGGTGACACCGTGAGCGAAGGGACGGGTGTCTTTTCAAAAAAAGCGGAGAGGAAGCAGAGAAAAGAAGAGGCGTTTCGTAAGAAAGTCCACAAGTTTTTATTCAATCTCTCCCTTTTCTCAAAAATCGAAATATTTTTCTCGCAAAATCTTCGACAATTCGAAACTAAATCCTTACTTTTGCGCTTGACAAAACACAACTTCCCTTCATTCCGCCGCACTGCGGCGTCCATATAGCGCAAAGTCGAGGTACTGTCCCGACCATCCGGCGCAAACGCTCTTTGACCTACTGAACCGGCGCGACTTCGCCATATCCCTACCTATCTGAACAGGCGAAAAGCGCTACGCTCCGGCGCGGGATGCGTCTTCACGCGACCGCGACGAGCTATAATCGAAGCGCTCCAAACCACCATCCACACAAGGTACAAGCCACTATAACACAACGACTTGCACACCCTACCGGACTGCAAGTAAAACCGTTTCCCTATCCACCGAGCACGTCTTGACAGACTTCCCCGTTGACCCCAATCGCCGTGAGCGAAGAAGATCATCGGATAGGACTTCGACGCGGAATGATGGCCGCATCACTCCCAATGTCTGATGAACTTTACATTATACCTCTGCACTTTCATTTCATAATCCCCATACCTCATGAAAAAAGCCCTCTCCACCACGCAGGCACCTGCCGCCATCGGTCCTTACTCACAGGCCATTGAAGTGAACGGCACCGTCTATGTCAGCGGACAACTGCCGGTCGATCCCGCCACCGGCGAGTTTGTGCCCGGCGGTATCCAAGAACTCACGCACCGTTCGCTCACGAATCTCACCCATGTGCTGACCGAAGCCGGTTTGACGCTCGACAATGTGGTGAAAACCACCGTATTCTTGGCCGACATCGAAGACTTTGCCGCCATGAACGAGGTCTATGCTTCGTTCTTCAAAGCGCCTTTCCCCACTCGCTCCGCGATGGCGGTGAAAACGCTCCCGAAAGGTGCGCGCGTTGAGATAGAATGCATCGCCGTGCGCTGATAGCATTACCTCCTTGCGCACAGCTATCACGTAGACATGGCGCCATGCGACACGACTTGCGCAGTGCAACACAAAAAATCCCCGTTACCGATTCAACAAGAATCAGCAACGGGGATTTTTCTATGGGATAGCGAGGCGAGCGAGGGCACGTCGCAAACGAAGGCCGCGCCGCCTCGAAAGCGCAAGCGAGCCGTGCGTCAAATCACGCCTTGCGCCATCATGGCCTTGGCCACCTTCATGAAACCGGCCACGTTCGCACCGCGCACATAGTTCACATAACCGTCGGCCTCAGTGCCGTATTGCACACAAGCCGCGTGGATGCTTTCCATGATTTGGTGCAAACGGCCGTCGACTTCATCGGCCGTCCACGAAAGGCGCGCCGAGTTCTGGCTCATCTCGAGACCCGACACCGAAACACCGCCGGCATTCGCCGCCTTGCCGGGCGCATAGAGGATGCGCGCGGACTGGAAAAGGCGAACCGCCTCGGGCGTGCAGGGCATGTTGGCGCCTTCGCTCACGGCCATCACGCCGTTGTCGAGCAGCATTTGTGCGTGTTCGCCGTTCAGCTCGTTTTGCGTGGCCGAAGGCAGGGCGATGTCGGCCTTGATGCTCCAAGGTTTCTGCCCCTCGAAGTATTGTGCCGTGGGATATTCCTCGGCATATTCGCGAATGCGGCCACGGTAGAGATTCTTCAGCTCCATGATGTAGTCGAGTTTCGCGCGATCGATGCCGTCGGGATCGTAGACAAAGCCATCACTGTCGGACATGGTGAGCACCTTACCGCCCAATTCGAGTACCTTCTCGGCCGTGTATTGCGCCACATTGCCCGAACCGGAGATGAGCACCGTCTTGCCTTGCAAATCGGTGCCGCGGGTGCGGAGCATTTCCATCAAGAAATAGACATTACCATAGCCCGTTGCTTCGGGACGAATGAGGCTTCCGCCGAATTCACGGCCTTTGCCGGTGAGCACGCCCGTGAATTGGCGCGTATATTTCTTATAGGCACCGAACATATAGCCCACTTCGCGGCCACCCACGCCGATGTCGCCGGCGGGCACGTCGCAATCCTCGCCGATGTTGCGGTGCAATTCGAGCATGAAGGCTTGGCAGAAGCGCATCACCTCGGCGGCACTCTTACCGCGGGGCGAAAAGTCGGAACCGCCCTTCGCGCCGCCCATGGGAAGCGTGGTCAATGCGTTTTTGAACGTCTGTTCGAAAGCCAAGAACTTGAGAATACCCAAGTTGACGGAGCTGTGGAAACGAATACCGCCCTTGTAGGGGCCGATGGCGTTGTTGTGTTGCACGCGATAGCCCATGTTGGTGCGCACATTGCCGCGGTCGTCGGTCCACGTCACGCGGAAAGTGTGGATGCGCTCGGGGATGCACAGGCGCTCCATGAGGTTGACTTTCTCAAACTCGGGGTGTTTGTTGTATTCCTCTTCGAGGGTGAAGAGCACTTCTTCCACCGCTTGGTGGTACTCGGGCTCGTTGGGAAAACGGGCTTTCAGCGTTTCGAGCAGTTCTTTGGCGTTCATGAGGGGGATTAGTATTTGAATGTAAAGAAATACGGAGCTTTTATCGAATATATGAGGCAAAATTACTCAAACTCATGGACACCTGCAAAGCCACGCGGCAAAAAACAGAAAAAAGTTGTGGACTTTTTCTCTATCGACGCGAAAAAAAGGGCTTTGCCGTGTGGCGAATTAAAAAGAGAATGACTACCTTTGCTCTGTGTCACAGCACAAAAGACACACTCCACTGAATGAACATTCATTTCACTTACATAAATCCCAAAGAAAATGGCTTTTTTGACTAACGAAAAACTCGTGATCGTCGGTGCCGCCGGCATGATCGGCTCCAACATGGTGCAGAGCGCCCTGATGATGGGTCTCACTTCCAACATTTGCCTCTACGATGTATTCTCGCCCGAAGGTGTGGCAGAAGAAATGCGTCAGTGCGGTTTCAACGACGCGAAGATCACGGCTACCACCGACGTGGCCGAGGCCTTCAAAGACGCCAAATACATCATCTCGTCCGGCGGTGCGCCCCGTAAGGAAGGCATGACCCGCGAAGACCTCCTCGCCGGCAACTGCAAAATCGCCGAAGAACTCGGTAAAAACATCAAGCAGTACTGCCCCGACGTGAAGCACGTGGTGATTATCTTCAACCCTGCCGACCTCACCGGCCTCGTTACGCTCCTCTACTCCGGTTTGAAGCCCGGACAGGTGACGACCCTCGCCGCGCTCGACTCCACTCGTCTGCAAAGCGCCCTCGCCAAGAAGTTCGGCGTGATGCAAAACGAAGTGAAGGGCTGCGCCACTTACGGTGGTCACGGCGAACAAATGGCCGTATTCGGCAGCGCGGTTGAAATTGCCGGCCGCAAACTCTCTGACCTCATCGGCACTGCCGAATTCCCCGAGGAAGAATGGGCACAAATGCGCAAGGACGTGACGCAAGGTGGCGCTGCCATCATCAAGCTCCGTGGCCGCAGCTCGTTCCAAAGCCCCTCGTACCTCTCGGTTGAGATGATTCGCTCGGTGATGGGCGGCGAACCCTTCCGCTACCCCGCCGGTACTTACGTGAAGAACGAAAAGTATCAGCACATCATGATGGCAATGGACACCACCCTCGACGCCAACGGCTGCTCCTACAAGGAACCCGTCGGCACGCCTGAGGAAGTGGCTGCACTCGACGCCAGCTACGCTCACCTCTGCAAGATGCGCGATGAGCTCGTTACGCTCAACATCGTGCCTCCCGTGGCAGAGTGGAACAAGATCAACCCCAACCTCTAATCGCCCCGGGCTGATCGACCCCAACACGCGGCGCTCCTCCTTTGCGGAGGGGCGCCGCTTTTTTGTTGCCCCACGCTTTTCGCCCGCTCACAACGAGGGAAACAAAAACAAACGCGCCTCCTGTCGCCCCTAAGCCGCCAACAGCACAACCGGAACTACCGGCTTTTTCGCACACTGCCACGCCTTCGCATCGAGGCACAAGTTGGGCGCGCTGAAAATGGACAACTTTTGCCACAAAGTGGGGGACTTTCATCGAAAAAGTCCCCACTTTTCTTTCTCATCGCTCAAGAAAAATTTGCATCTTGACAATTGCCGTGCTAAAAAACTTATGCCGACAGAAAAAACGGGCGACACACTTCCCTTTCGCGCCCACCCCGTCGCACCACATCACTCCTCAAGAAGAATCGTCGAGCAAGATTTGCATACATCGCGCTTTTCGTCCTGCGAAACAGCCCGAAAATCACAAGATGATGGAAAGCAAGGCACCGGCTACCGCCGAGAACGACTGCCGAATTGCACAAAACGCGCAGAAGGTCGGAAGTACCTATCGGAAACAGCCAACTTCGGATGAGTGCGTGGAGGTGAGTTATTTAACCCCATCGGAGCGGTTTCGGAAAACCTCTTCTTTGGACACGTTGCAGACGAAGTAAAATATAAAAATTGCCTATTCTGCCTAACAAAACACACATAAAACATAATCGTTGAAAGATCGCTCGCAGAAAATCCCACAAATATCGCCGCAATCTCGTATTTTTGTAACGAAATGTAGCCATACGAAAGTAGTCGCATGCGATATGAATCGCCATTGCGGCTCCTTTTGAATGAAGATGAACAGACGCACTTTCAAGGACTATAGCAACAAATTTCAATTTATCAGCAATATGCAAAGTACAAGTACCTCTAAGCAGTGGTTCTTCGGACTGTGTTGCACATTGTTGTTGTTATGCGCAAGCGCTCTCCCGTCGGCAGGACAAAACTGTCCGAACTTCGGGTGGAACGACTTCACCAAGTCGATTGTGCAGCCCAACTTGGACTGCAACAAGCCGGGCGAGGTGACGATACGCTACAGCAACAACGTCGTCGGCGTCGACGAGGTGCACTATCAGTTCGGATCCGGAACCAGCGGCCCTTGGTTTCACGAAGTCGATGCCGCCGCGCCGGGATCGACCGTGAAGGCCGAAATCCCTACATCGATGAGCGGAAAATCGCTCTTTGTGCGCGTGACGACCAAGTGTGGCACCGACACCCGTTCCAATGTGTGGAACATGGGCAACATCATTGCTCAAAAGACGGAAACCATCACCCTACAAGGCTCGAGCACACCGGCCGGTAGCGGTACGGGGTCGAGTGGTGGTATCACCGTGTGGCTCAATGGCCCCTCGGGAATCACAGAGGCCACCTTCAAGCTCTACAAGTGGCACGGCACTGCGGTGCTGGCCAGCCAACGCAGCACGCGCCCGTATGAGGGGGTGACGTTCTTCAATTTGGAGAAAGGCGACTACGAAGTGAAAGTAGAAGCCAAGCCGGCTTGTACCCCCACCACAACGGCTTCCAACTGGGACACGGATCACTTCAACCTCTCGAAGGTGATCTACGTCGGCTCATTTAATTTGCAGGTTACTTCTATCCCTGCACGCGGTACCTGTACCGGTGGTGTGAAAGTTGAGCCTTCGAAAGTGACGGGTGTGCAACAAATGGAGTACGTCCTCACCACACAGGCTGATCGCAACACCCCTATTCAAGCCTTTACGGCCAACTATCCTAATTTTGCCCACACCTTTACGGGCTTGCCGGCCGGACAATACACCGTGCGTGCGACAGAAAAGACCGGCAACAGCCAAGTGAGTTCGAACTTCAACGTAGGCAACCAAAATGCTTCGCCCGCTGTCACGGTCAACCACCACACTCTCCGTGGAGTGGCTGAAGGTGAGGTGAATATTCGCCTGGACAACACCACCGAGGCATGTCCGGCCAAACTGACCCTCACGCGCGACAACACGACTTCGGGGTTGCCCTTCACCACGATGGTGAAGAACAACATCACCGAAGAAAACACGCTGTTCGAGGGACTTACCGAGGGTAACTACACGATCACAGCCGAATATGGAGGTCAATCGTTCTCGGCGAAATTCGGTATCGCTCATTCGACCATGGGCTACTTGTACAACCGCGGCGTAACGCAGGCGAACAGCATCTGCGACCCTTCGGGTAGTGCCAACTGGTTGTTGTCGGGTGGTTTCTACTACAATCCGCTGGAAGTGAAGATCGTGGATCGCAACACGCAGAACCTCGTTCGTAAATTCACACTTCCGGCAGGACAGACGTATTTCGAAACGAAGGGACTCTTCCCCGGCGACTACACGCTCACCGTGGGGTACGAAGCGGCGAACCAATTTACGACGTCTAATTTCTCGATTGCCCCGAAAGACAACGTACAGGGATACCTGAGTTTCGCGCTGGACGAGCCCACAGAATTTTGCGGCGACCAACCGATGGCAAAAATCGCGGTGAACTTCATTGGTGCTGGTGGCATTGAAAACTACCCGGGCACACAAAAGTTCATGAACGGCGCCACTTTCGAAATCTATGACGCCGAAGGCAACTTCTTGTACTCGGGCAACATGCCGCAACTGACGGGCAATGCGAAATCGACTATTGAAAGTCCCTTTGCCCCCAACAGAGGCCAAATCAAGGTGAAGCCGACTTGCGGTTACCCGATTCTCACTTACACGCTCTCCAGCATCAATGGAATGAAGGGAGCTTACCTCTTCAGCCCTGATTTCACCTATCGTGGCTGCGGAAGCCGCGGAACAAACGTGGATCTTCGCGTGCTGGACACCAAGAACAACGTGGTACCCCTCATTACCTACACGGTGAAGAAGAAAACCGGGGAACTCATCGGCACCTACGAAATGAAGGAGGGGGTGAATACCGCCATCTTTGCCAACATGGAACCCGGTGACTACGACGTGGAATGGTATCCGCAATGTAAGCCCGACCAGAAGCACCAAGAAACCTTCCGTGTGGAAGACAAGGTGAACGAAACAAGACGTGAAATTAGAGGAGCAGTCTGTGAAGATCAAGGTTATATTCGCATTGACTTCACCAGTTTCCGCAACATCAACGGCTGGCGCTACGAACTGATTCGAAAGAACGACAATAAACTGATGCGCGTCTATGGTAGTGTCAACAGCACTGTAGTTTCATTCGAACGCGTACCGGCCGGCGATTATATCGTGAAAGCCATTCCCATTGTGGAGTGTGGTGATATTACGCCCGGTGAATTTGAAGTCACTGTGCCTGCCATTACCGCCGGATCAGAAATCAGCGACCCTATCTACCTTTGGACTCGCGACGCCGATGCATTGCCTTTCCAATATGTGGGTAAGGTACGCTACTACACGCGTCTTCCATATAGTTATGTCAAATGGCGTGTGCTGGATGTGTCCACGAATGCCGAAATCAAGAAGGGCGAAGTGCATCCGGTGGCCAACAACACGGGCACCTTCCCCATCGTCGTAGAGGGATTGCCCCACACTTACAAAATTGAATTTGAGACCCCTTGCGGAACATACACACGCATCGACTCGCTCAATTTGGCCAACCGCAAGCAATTGCCGGGCTTTGAACTAACCACCATTGCCGGTAACACCGAGTGCAACACAACGCCTTCGCTCACGGTGAAGTCGCGCCTGAAAGCGGCCGGGCTTCCCGACAAGGCCTCGAGAATCCAACTCTACAAGTACGTCGATAAGGGAGATGGCTACAAATGGCACTTTGACCAAGAGGTGGCGGATGCCAATGCGATCATCGAAACCAAGACCTTTGAGAACTTGGATCCCGGTATTCAATATTATGTGAACTACTTCTACGACGGAACGAGTGACCGACAGCAGATTGGTATCCCCGGCAACGCAGGTACCATGTCAGTACCTGTGTATACGTCGAGCTTCAGCCCGAAGGGCACGGCCATCCTCACAGTGAATCCCTACGCGGGGACTCCCGGTTCGACAATGGAGGTCGTGGTGACAGACAATCAGCAGAACGAAATCTTCAATAAGACGGTGTCGGCCACCGAAGCAACGAAGATCGAGGTGAAAAAGCCTGCCACCGGTTTTACGGTCAAGACCAAAGTGCTCAACGGCTGCTTTAAGGACAAGACGTTCACGTCGTACCTTTATCCTACGACGACTCCCGTCTTTAGTTTCGACACGCGCACCAACAGGATGCAGTGTAAGAACGACGGTGAGATCACGATGATTTTGCCCGAGGCTTTCCACGATGTGGATCAAGTGCACTACACGCTGAAGAAAATAACGGGCACGCAATACACCGACGTGGCTGAAACGACGAAGCCAGCTGAACCGAAGACCTTCATCGGTCTGGAAGCCGGCACCTATGAGATCTCCGCTCGCGCAACAGTCTTCAAAGATGAGACCGGACAACCGAAGGTGATGGACTTCAAACGCAACGTGCAGCTCACGACGCCTTATAGGGACGGTCTTTACGCTACGGTACGTCCGGACTACATGGTATCGACGCGAAGCGAATGCGCCCAAGGACGCATCGGTTTGAACATTGAAAAGGGATCGGGTAGATATCGCGTCTTCTTGAAGAAAACACCCGACGGTGTATTGCCCGAACCGAAGGAACTCTTCACCGATGGTATCTACTCCTCGATGCGCAACAAGTTGTGGGGTGAAAACTTCAAGCCCGGTCACTATGCACTGACGGTGACGGATGGCTGTATGGAACGTGACATTCCCGATGCCGAGATTCTCGAAATGCCGAACTTGGCCAGCGCTAGCTTCAACCGTTGGTATATGAACGGCGACAAGCGCATGAAGAAAGAACTCGGAGAAAAGGTTGACTCGTTCTTGTATCAAGTAAAATTCGACCCCTCTGCTTTCCCCGCCAGCTACCAACAGACGGCATACCGCTCTTATGAAGTGCAAGTCGTGGGTAAGGGGCAGGCTCCCGACGACACCCAGTGGAAGAGCAACTGGAATACGCCCAACGATGGCCAAGCCATTCTGGACAACTACTCAAAGCGCTTCAATAACTGTGATGGCGTGGACATCTTGCTTCGCATGAAGAACTGTCCCGAGACCCTGATCCGCGTTCCGACTACGATCGATGTAATCAACATGTTCTACGGTAGTTGGCAATTGCTGAAGTGTAATACGGTGCAGTGGATTTTCACCGATGGTGAGATTGGCCATAAGTATCATCTGAAAGTCAAGAACACGACGGACAATGTGGTGGTTTACGAAAAAGACATCACCTACACCTCACGCGAACAATACCTCACGCGCGATCCGGAGTTGGAATTCCCCTCTGACAAGAGTTATCACTTAGAGATGACACCGTCAGACTATTGTGGTAATCCGGTCTATCACTCTCCCTACAACTTTAACCGCGTGGAACGTATTTACAGATACTCTTTGGACGATGGCCTCATCATGTCGGACTGCGATGGTCGCCGCTTGGCGATCTATGGCTGGACGGATTGTAAACTGCCGATGAAGTACTTCGTTTATGAAGTGACTGCTACCGGAGAGAATCTTGTTGCGCAAAGTGGTAACTATGTTCCGGAAAGATGGTACAGCACCTATAAGTTCCTGAAAGATCACCGCTACATCATTCGCGTAGTAGAATACGGACAACCCGAAACGACTAAGATTGATCTTGTAGACTTCACGCTCAACTATCGTTTGCCCAGCGGCTACAAAAAGTCTGTTGACTATTTATGGTCTACGCAAACGATGTGTGGCTCGGCTTATGACGCTACGAAAAAAGCCTACAACCTGAATGCGCTTCATTGGTTCTTCGGTACGGCGGACTGGACAGGGGTTCCTCCCGTGGAGCAAAAGACCTACGTGACCATCCCGAACATGAAGATCGTTGCCACACAAAAAGAGGCACCGCATCGCAAGTTTGTATCCACGAAAGTGAGTCGTTACAATACGACGTATATGAGACACGAAGCATGGAAGGAAGAACTTGCTGACGGATCACTCATCGACGCGGCTTATGCTCCGGAAGGTAAATACACCGTGGTGGCTCAAACGGATGGCTGCGGCGAGATCAACTTGGGAGACGAGTACTTGGGACGCCCGACGATCGATCTCTCGGCTTCGACCGTAACTTCGGCTTGTGATGGTAAGTTTACGGTTACGCCGAAGGGCACAATCACTTACCATGGTAGCACCGAAGAAGCGGAAATTACTTCGTTCTACGTTCAAGGTGATAACGCCAATACGACTCGCAACTGGGGTCAATCCTTCGATACTTACCAACGCCTATTCACGCTGGTGGTTAACATGAAGCGCAAGAGCGACGGTAAGACTTGTACGACGACTTGGCCTTTCTCGATGAGCAACTACGTGCTCGACTTTGACCAGTCTCAGAGCTTGAGTATGTTCTGCACCGACTCGGGTAAGGGTATCATCCACATGGCTCTGAAGGGTGGTAATGCACCTTATACTTACAAGTTGATGTCTCTCGACGGTACGGAAATTGCCCGCAAGACTGTGCCCGGTGCCGTGGACTTCGAACATGGTAAGTTGGGTGAACGCTATCGTATCACGGCTACCGATGCCTGCGGATTGACTTGGATTCACCAAGATGTGTTGCTGCAAGACCCTGCTGCAATTTCATCTTCGATGACTATCGAGACATCCTTCTGTGCCGGTGATCGGGCTAAACTTGCTGCCCGTGAATTTCCTGGTGCAACATACTTATGGCACTTGCCCGATGGTTCGACAAAAGCCGGCCGCGTAATTGAGTTCGAAGCCAAAACAGCGAATGCCGGTGAGTTTATCGTTGATATCCATCTGACAACTTGTACGGTAACGCTGTATGGTAAGCACACGGTTGGTATTGCAAGTATTAAAGAAGCCAGTGGTTTGATCCTCACACAACAAGCTTGCGCGGGTGAACCGGTTGCTTTCAATCTTGATCCTGCAAGCGCAACCATCGACGGTGAGAAAGCCGATGCGGATGAAATTGAATATCAGTGGGAACGTACTGCTACACCGGACGATGAGTCTACTTGGACTCCGATTCGCAATGCAACGGAACAGAACCTGACATACAATGCCGCTGCCCCGGGTGTTTACTATGTTCGCCGTACGGCAAAAATCGGCGACTGTAAGGCGATCAGTGACCAATCAAAGTTGACGGTTATTGCGGGTATTAATGTCGCTATGACTCCGGATGAGCAGTCAAGAACGATCAATGATAAGAATCCCTTCACGCTCACGGCCGGTATTGTAACGGGTAATCCGAATCGCACTTACCAATGGCAACGCAGTGCCGACAAGAAGCATTGGGTGAACATCGGTACAGATGAAACCTTCACCGAAACGAAGCGTTTTGGTAACACGGTTTACTACCGTCGAATTGTTTCTGCCGGTGCATGTAGCATCGAAGGTCAACCGATCACGGTTCGTTTCAAGAAGCGTTGGCCGGCTTACATCAACCCGCAGGTTCGTCAGCGTACGCTCGATGATTAAACCTTGATTTTCTTCAGAGCAGAAATTACTAGTATTAGATTCTGCTTTGCTGAAAAGGACAAAATAATTGGCGTCCGTATCAAACGAAAGTTTTGATACGGACGCCTTTGTTTTGTCTATGGATATAGCAGTTCGAAAAAGGGTGATACTGTCCCCAAACGTGTGTAAGCTCGATACTGTCCTATAAAAGTGTGTAAGCTCCAAAGTTCTTATATTTGTGGTGAAATCAAAAATCAAATCAAGAACAATGAAGCTTACAATGGAACAAAGATCGGAAATAATTTCCGAACCGGCCTCTAGTGAGGCAGGTTTTAATGAGTTGATGCGCGTACTTTTGGATAGTTTTTCCAAGCAGGAACGTGCCCTCTTCTTAGAGGAACATAAAGGTGAACAAGGCAACGGTTTCCGTCCTCGTCGTTGGCGTGGTCACGGTTGCAGCTTTCAACTTCGCATTCCTCGCACTCGCTCGGGTACTTTTCAACCGATCATACTCGGCATCTTGGCTGCTCAGGAAAGCGAGCGTGCGCTGCTTTTTCATGAGTTGTATGCGCGTGGACTTTCCTGTGAAGACATCGCCGAGGTGGGTCGCCGCATCTACGGTCATCATTACAGCAAACAGCAGATGAGCCGGCTCTCCGGGGCTTGTTATGAGGAGATCCAAGAGTGGCTTGCGTGCCGACTTACTTCTCATTATTTGGCCGTCTACATCGATGCCACGTTCTGCAGCACGCGTCGTGACGGGAGCGTCTCGAAGGAGGCCTACTACACGATGTTGGGACTGCTGCCCGACGGGAGTCGTGAGGTGCTCACGGTGGTTAATCACCCAAAGAAGGGGCAATTGCATGGGAAATGGAGCTCGAAGCGCTCAAGGAACGCGGCGTGGAACAAATCGATTTGATTGTCTCCGATGCGTTGAGCGGTATCGAAAATGCGGTGTGTTCGGCTTTTCCCACGGCGCTGCACCAACTCTGCGTCGTGCATTTCAAACGGAAGGTGTTGAACACCGTTTCCACCAAAGACAAAGCCGAGGTCGGTGAGGAGCTCAAAGCGCTCTTTCCCGTGGAGCATACCGACATTATGCCTCTTGCGGCCTATGAGAATTTGCGTACCTTCGCTCGGCGTTGGGGCAAGAAATACCCGAGCCTTGCCCGATTGGACAGAGAACGCAATGCGGCCTATTTCACTTATCTAAGGTTTCCCGAAAGTGCACGCCGAATGATTTACTCGACCAACTGGGTGGAACGTCTCAATCGCTGCTACAAGCGCACTTTACTCATGCGTGGAGCGATGCCTTCTCCCGCTTCCGTGGTTTATCTTTTGGGCTCTGTTGCCAAGGAGAAAACGGAAGGGACGTATGCAAGACGGCTACCGTATTTTCGGGAATGGATAATCAAGTAAAACGACAAATAAAAATCAACATCACAAATTCCCCTCCGGCTTGGGGTACCCCAAGCCGGAGGGGAAGGACGAAGGAGTATCTTACACACTTTTTCGGACATTACCCTTTTTTCGAACTGCTATATCCATAGACAAAACAAAGGCGTCCGTATCAAAACTTTCGTTTGATACGGACGCCAATTATTTTGTCCTTTTCAGCAAAGCAGAATCTAATACTAGTAATTTCTGCTCTGAAGAAAATCAAGGTTTAATCATCGAGCGTACGCTGACGAACCTGCGGGTTGATGTAAGCCGGCCAACGCTTCTTGAAACGAACCGTGATCGGTTGACCTTCGATGCTACATGCACCGGCAGAAACAATTCGACGGTAGTAAACCGTGTTACCAAAACGCTTCGTTTCGGTGAAGGTTTCATCTGTACCGATGTTCACCCAATGCTTCTTGTCGGCACTGCGTTGCCATTGGTAAGTGCGATTCGGATTACCCGTTACAATACCGGCCGTGAGCGTGAAGGGATTCTTATCATTGATCGTTCTTGACTGCTCATCCGGAGTCATAGCGACATTAATACCCGCAATAACCGTCAACTTTGATTGGTCACTGATCGCCTTACAGTCGCCGATTTTTGCCGTACGGCGAACATAGTAAACACCCGGGGCAGCGGCATTGTATGTCAGGTTCTGTTCCGTTGCATTGCGAATCGGAGTCCAAGTAGACTCATCGTCCGGTGTAGCAGTACGTTCCCACTGATATTCAATTTCATCCGCATCGGCTTTCTCACCGTCGATGGTTGCGCTTGCAGGATCAAGATTGAAAGCAACCGGTTCACCCGCGCAAGCTTGTTGTGTGAGGATCAAACCACTGGCTTCCTTAATACTTGCAATACCAACAGTATGTTTACCATACAGCGTTACCGTACAAGTTGTCAGATGAATATCAACGATAAACTCACCGGCATTCTCTGTTTTGGCTTCGAACTCGATTTCGCGGCCGGCTTTTGTAGAACCATCGGGCAAGTGCCATAAGTAAGTTGCACCAGGGAATTCGCGCGCTGCAAGTTTAGCCCGATCACCGGCACAGAAGGAGGTCTCGACAGTCATCGAAGATGAAATTGCATCAGGGTCTTGCAGCAACACATCTTGGTGAATCCAAGTCAATCCGCAGGCATCGGTAGCCGTGATACGATAGCGTTCACCCAACTTACCATGTTCGAAGTCCACGGCACCGGGCACAGTCTTGCGGGCAATTTCCGTACCGTCGAGAGACATCAACTTGTAAGTATAAGGTGCATTACCACCCTTCAGAGCCATGTGGATGATACCCTTACCCGAGTCGGTGCAGAACATACTCAAGCTCTGAGACTGGTCAAAGTCGAGCACGTAGTTGCTCATCGAGAAAGGCCAGGTCATCGTACATGTCTTACCGTCGCTCTTGCGCTTGATGTTCAAAACCAAGGTAAACTCACGCTGATAAGTACCGAAAGACTGTCCCCAGTTGCGAGTTGTGTTATAGCTGTCACCCTGAACATAGAAAGATGTAATTTCCACGTCTTCCGTACTTCCAAGATAAGTCAGCGTACCCTTAGGTGTTACCGTAAACTTACCGTCACAAGCGGCATCTACCGTCGTGGCGCTGAGGTCGAGAATCGGGCGACCGATGTAGTCGTCTTCCATCGGAATGTCACCACAATCGGTGTGCGCCACCACAGTGTATTCGCCTTCCGGAGCGTAGGCATCGATCAATGTACCATCAGGCAACTCTTCCTTCCACGAATAGCGGTACATAGTAGTTGAGTAGCGCGTTACGCTTGTTGCAACGAACTTACGTGTAGGATTAGCTTTCGGACGAGCTACGATCGTCATCTTCGGAATCGTCAAATAGGTCTTCTGCTCCACTGCAGGAACTCCATCCCAACTTGGATAGAAGTAGCTCGAGAAATTATTCATGTAGTAACCATTCTTGGAAGCGGTGTAGCCATTACCACAGAAGGTTTGGCCTTTGAACGTATAATCTCTCGACACCGTGTACTTTGAAGGTAAACGATAGTTGAGCGTGAAGTCAACGAGTAGATCCTTTGTGGTTTCGGGTTGACCGTATTCCACCACGCGAATGACATACTTCTTGTCCTTCTTGAACTTGTAAGGGCTGTACCATACTTCAGGAACATAGTTACCACTCTCGCTTACGAGTGTTTCCTGCGTACCATTTACCTCATAAGCGTAGTACTTGAGAGGCAGCCTACAGTCTGTCCAACCCCGGATGGCCAAAAGACGACCATCGCAATCCGACATAATACTTTGACCATAGTCAAGTGAGTACTGATAGTTACGATTGATCGCATTGAAATATCTCGTTGTTCCATAAATCGGGTCACCACAATAATCTGTCGGCGTCATGTCGATGCGATAACTCTTATTTGCGGGAAACTCGAGATCAGGATCACGAGTGAGGTATTGTTCACGAGAAGTATAGTTTACTTCTTTGTCCACTAGTACAACATTATCCGTTGTACGAGTAACCTTTATCTTGTACTTGTGACCAATTTCACCATCGGTGAATACCCACTGTACCGTATTACACTTTAGTTGTTGCCAAAAACCACTAAAAGCATAACGAATATCTCGATTATCGGTAATACGCGTCAGCGTGGCCGGACAGTTCTTCAAACGAAGAAGGACGTCTACCCCATTACAATTATCGAAACGTTTCGAATAATCGCTAATATAGGATTTACCATCGTTACTGTCGCCCCAGCTGCTCTTCCACTGACTATCATCAGGGGCAGCCCCTTTCGCTACTACTTGAATTTCGTAGGCGCGATAGGCTGTCTGGCGGAAACCTTCAGGGAAGTCCGAGGGGTCGAATCTTAAGTAGTAATTGACAGAATCTCGAGTTTCGTCTTTTTTGTTTCTCAGACGAGAATCCAAGCGCAGCTCCCACCAGGCCCAAGTAATCTTGGGTGTGTTGGGCATTTCGAGAATCTCTGCATCTGGGATATCACGTTCCATACAGCCATCCGATACGGTCAGCGCGTAATGGCCGGGCTTCAATCCGCTACCCCAAAGCTTATTATAATAATTTGTTCCGATCGGGTCAGTGAAAATTTCACGAGGCTTAGTCAAAACACCTTCGTCAGGGGTCTTCGTCAAGAAGACGCGATACTTACCGGAGCCCTTTTCGATGTTCAAACCGATGCGACCGTTGGGACATTCGTCTCTGGTCGGCACCATATAATCCGGGCGCACCGTGGCATAGAGACCATCTCGATAAGGTGTGCTCAACGTTATGGTCTGTTCAAAGTCTTGCACCTGAGGTTGGCCATTTTCGTCTTTGAAGACAGTGGCACGACCGGTCACCTTGTACGTACCGGCTTCCAGACCGATGAAGGTCTTCGGTTCACCGGGCTTCGTGGTTTCGGCCACGTCGGTATATTGCGAACCGGTGGTCTTCGTCAGCGTATAGTGGATTTGATCCACGTCGTGGAAGGACTCCGGCACCACCATGGTGATTTCACCGTCGTTCTTACACTTCATGTTGTTTTTACGAAGCGAGAAGCTAAACTTCGTACCTTGGCGCGGTGTATTCCACGTGCTGGCAGATTTACCGGCCATACAGCCGTCTACCATCGTTGCTTCGGCAGTAAAAGAACCATACGGTTTACGCACATCGAAGTTATAAGGTGCATCGGCGGGAACTTCGCCATTGAAGAGTTCGGTGCCGTCCGTGCTCTTGATAACCAAACGCATCTTTGTACCCGGTTCGGCCGGATTGATGCGAGCCGTAAGCGTAGAAACACCCTTCAAGCTGAAGTCCGTAGAATTCAATTGAAGGCTCAAATTTGATGTTTCTCCAATATTGATGCCTTGGAAATAATCACTCGTTCCGTTGTAGTAATAACGAATGGCATAGGAACCGGACTCCAATTCGGTGAAAGTGTGGCTTTCGATGATAGAAGTCGGATTGGTTTCTTCCTTCAAAGGACGATAGGCAGCGTTTCCGTCGACCACCGTGTATTTGTACAGGACGATCTTCGTAGCCTTTTCGGGCAGCCCGGCTGACTTCAACTTAGAGAGCACCGTAATATACCCCTTCTTATTGCAAGTTGTGTTCACGCTACCCAGGAAGTAGCTAAAACCGGGCATGTTCTTGCGGTTATCCAAATAGAGAGAATCCAAACGGGTATATTTACCGCAAGGAGTTTCAAACTCAATGTTGTAAGTGTGCGGCAATTTATCTACAACAAAGCCGAAACCACCTGTCTGTGTTTTTGAGGGACGTGCTTCCCCCTTGTTGAGTTCAGCTCCGGTCACCACATCCAGCACACGCCATTTTATATTATCCAGCGGATAGACAGAATAGTAACGTGCCTTACCATCATTCTGATAGGGTGTGGGGTTCTGGTCGCGAGTCCAAAGATAGATGTAGTTTTCTTGCGGTTTTTCTTTGGGCACGGTGACCTCAAATGAACCGGGGGTAATCTCTCCACACGTTACGATAGGAGTAGACTTCACAATATAATTACCGGCAGGAACGCGGCTGAAATAAACACTGCTTGTCTGTCCGGAACCGTAGACGCGCACCACATTACCTGTGGCCTTGTCTACCAATTCGTGGCGCCAAGCATTGATGTTGGTAAAGTTGTAAAAACTGATGGATATAGCGCCCTCTTCACCACAACGAGCAGGAGTTACATTGCGGTTCAATTCTTTAACCGTATCTTCAACGCGGAACTCATCGGTGTGTTTCTGCGTGGGGGCACATTGCGGCCACCACTCCACTTTATAATCACCGGGCTGCATGTTGGCGAAGATTGCTGTATTCACACCCTCCTTCATCACATACTCACCTACCAAAGCACCGGTAGCCTTGTCGGTTACCTTGTAAGTCATGAGCGGAGCCACTTGCCCTTTCATATCGAGGACACGCAAATCCACGTCGGTTCCCGTACCACCGCAACCTCGGAAGGTAAAGTTCGGGCTAAACTTGTAGCCGGAGTTACCATACATCGTGTAGTCCTGGTAGGGATAACCACAAGCTGACTTCACACGAAGTCTATAATAAGGCTCTGCAACCGGCGTTTCGATGTAACTTGCCGCGTTACCGGTCAACGCAGGCATTGCACCGGAATACTGGAAAACACCTTGCTGATTATAGATTTCAAATGTTGCCCCATTGAGGAACGAAGAAAGCATGGGGGCATTCTCGACACCTCCGGTTCCCGTGTACTTCACGGGAATGCGCATCATCGGCTTTTCGCCGCAGAAATCGGTGCTAACCGCCGTGCTGTTAAAGTCAAACGAGAGATTCCCTTCGAGAGAATTCTTCAGACCGATATCGAAGTCTAATTTCGTCTCCAATCCGGAGCTCTCATGACGTGCCGTGACCGTGTACTCTCCCGGGAAGAGGCCTTTGACTTCCACCGTTCTTTCACCGGCGGGTTGAGTCCATTCTTTCACCAAAGCACCACCATCACGATAGGTGACACGCATCTTCAGCGGGGCATAATAAATGCCATTGTAGAGATACCAAACTTGTCCACCGGAGGCCTCACACAATCTATTGGCAGGCGTAATTGAGCTATACGAAAAATAGCCGAGAGTACCTTCACTGATCTGGAAGTTGCTCGTCTTCGTGATGCCACCGTATTCGGCTTTCACCTGATAATTTCCCTTCGGGAGATTTTCGATAAGGGTGACTTCTTCGGTCACATTCGTCTTCACGACGGGCGTGAAGGCCACCCCATCCGTGCGCGTAATGGTCAGCTTGGCGGGGCAAGCCTCAGTAGTGTTTGGCAATTGGATATTGACCGCTCCTTCGTTTACGCCGGGCAGTGTTCCGTGCTGAACGTTGGCATAGACATCATTCTCTTGATTGTAAATGTTGAAGTAGTTGGTCATCGAGCTGTTGCCCGTCTTTTCCGTCGCCTTTAAGACATAGTTACCGGCTTGCACTCCCGTGAAAGTGTGGGAAAAGTTCGGGTAGGTGGCCGTAAACGTCTGAACCGGTGTATCAGGCGTACTTTGATTGGCAATGGTGTACTCAATGTTCTGCACACCCGTCACTTTCGACACCTCGACTTTGACACCACCCGGGCAAGTACCGCGGGCAGGAATCTGCGTGGTCACCAAATTGAAGGAACCCACCGAGATGCCGGAAGACAGATTAAAGTGGTCCGTATCCCAATTGGAGGGCGGATTGGCCGGGGTACAAGAAGGCTTGGCTTCCGCCTTCACCACATAGTCGCCCTTGGGCAAATTGAAGAACGTCACGCCATCATAGGGACGCGTGGAACGCTGAGATTGAATGACCGTGTTCTGGTCATCGAATTTGTAGAGCTTAAAGGTGGCTTCCGTAAAACCGGTGGGACCGACCAAGGAGGCTTGCACACCACCACTTGCACCCGTACCACTACCGGCGGGTGTACTGCTCACACTCAGTCTAATATCCTGAGCCTTTTGCGATGAGACACCCGACATGTTCCACCAGTCTGTGCGTGTATTCGTACCGCATGTGGTCGTGATACGCACATAAAGTGTCTTGCCGTTCATGCTTGCCGGAATGTCCGCTTTGACGGTCGCACCCGGTGCCGGCGCATCGACCGTTTCAAACCAAGGGCCGTTCGGTCCGGAACCGAATTGATACTTCACTTCGTCCACTCCGACGATGTTGTTGCTGTAGCGTATGGAAACGGTTCCCGGCGTATTACAGTCCGAGTTGGGCTGCATTTGCGACTTCGTAAAATCGTTCCATTGGAAATTCGGGCAATTCTGCCCCACTGCGGGGAGACTACCCAAACAGAGCAACAATGTACAGAGGAGCCCGAAGATGCTTGATCTTAGGGGAATTGTTTTCTCCATCTTAGTTAATCATTTATTGTATCTGTGTAATGAATTGAATTATAGAATTTCTATTGTTCACGATCCATGCAAGTGCTCATTTGCGCAAGCGCTCATACGGATTGAGATTTTCCCATCGTTTACTTCATCGACAAACGTCGCACTCGAATTCAAATTATCGCGCGCGACCACTGTCATAAGATTACATTCCAAGGACAAATATACGCGATGTGAAGGAGAAGACGCAGTTTTTGAGGGTAAAATGCGTCCCGAACCTCAAAAACACCTTGTTTTGACACACACAGTCATCAAAATCGGCGGTTTTCGTGAAAACAAAGCAGTCGTTTGCCTTGAATTGGAATCATCGTCCCGTTCAGGAATGCAACTTTATTGACTGAAAACGAAAGTCGACTCAAAAATCAGGAACAAACAGGCTACATGATTAGGGACGTGGCTTGCCCATCTTCTCAACTCCTCCTCATCGTTTTGCACCGTCCTCTTAGATTTCTTCTTTCTTCACACCTTTCTCCTTTTCATTTTCCCCATCATCCATGAGTTTTTTGGGTAGACGCATACACGAGTAAAGAGGGCATTGGAAATCCATCTCTGAAAAAGCACCTCAACCTTCAACACAAAAATCAGCTGATTACAAACGAATTAACAGGACACGCTTCACATAGAGATTAGAGAGTGGCCAAGTTCTTTCTCCTCTCCACTTTGTTTGCCCTCGGTAGCGGTAGAGCTTCCCACACAAGGGTGTGCGAATCCTTTCTTTTTTACTTAAAAGACAGCGGCACGCTCGAGGTATTTTCTTGCGCCGAGGCGAAAAACAACTTGCCCGTACGCACATGCGCAACGCGCATTTCACTCCCCTTTTTCGACATGGCCTCACCTCAGTTCGGCCGGTCTTGGCTAACGGCTATTTTATCTTTGCACGCGTTGAAAATCGGGGCTATTCTCATCGCGTTGCCTGCATCGCGATGATGCTTTCCTTACATGAACTCTCGGCATTGAGTCAACATGAGTGCAAACAGCGGGTAAGGACAAACACAACGCACAGCAGCATAAGATGAATTCCCTTCGGTGTCATCACAAACCCGGCAATAGACGAAGAAAAGTCCACCGGTTTCGCGAAAAAACGCCCAGTTTTTGAAGCAAAGTCCACTGTTTTTTCGCGATGCCTTGTGGGCGGCGCATCCGAAACGATGAGTCGCCCTTTCAACTGCGGCGGTTTGCGGTTCATTCAGCGCATGGAGCGTAAATTTTCCGCACAAAAAAGCCCGCAGTTTATGTGAACTGCGGGCTATTATTTCGTCTATTTTATGGGGATCGCACGGCGGCTGCGCGCATTCAGTCCTTGATCAGGCCCTCTTGTCGCAAGAGATCGGCGAGGGTTTCGAGTTCGGCATACCATGCTTCGCCGAAACGGCGGATGAGGGGCTCGCGTAGAAAACGATAGATGGGCAATCGGAGTTCGCGACCTTTGGCTACAGCCGGCGCACAGACCGACCAGCGGTGGTAGTTGAGCGCCACTGTGCCGTTGGAGAGGGGTTGCTCGCGAATGGGGTAAAGCGCGCAACTGATGGGCTTGGGCCAGTCGATGCGTCCCTCGCGAAACGCACAATCGGTGGCGCAGAGACAAAGACCGTCGTCGTCATAGCGCGCAAAACAGCATTCTCTTCCGCCGACGATGCTGGTAACGAGGTCGCCGTCGCGGTCGCGATAGGCCACTCCCTGCTTGTCGAGCACTTTGCGGGCGCGGGGACTGAGCTGCATGCGCACTGCCGGTAGCACACGCTCAAGTTCGCGACACTCCTCGGCCGTGACGGGGGCACCGGCTTCGCCTTCGACGCAGCAGGCTCCGCCACAGGCGGCGAGATCGCAACAAAAATGTTCGGTGAAAATATCGGGCGACAAGAGCACGTCGCCTACTTGGAGGATGGGGAGCATGGAAAGAATCGCACGAAGCGAGCAGTTGGAGATAAAGAACGAGGAGAAAGGAGCGTACGTTGTCTTAAAGCGCTTTCACCCTCGGCTACAACGGATTACCATTGGATGGGCGTTTCGCCCCGCGCAGCCAAATAGGCGTTGGCTTGCGAGAAAGGCCGCGAACCGAAGAAGCCACGATAGGCCGAAAGCGGCGAGGGATGCGGCGCGGTGAGAATGCAATGGCGCGCACTGTCGATGAGGGCGGCCTTGCGTCCGGCATAGGCGCCCCAAAGTAGGAACACAATCCCTTCGCGACGAGCGGAGAGGGTGCGAATGACGGCATCGGTGAAGGTTTCCCAGCCCTGTCCTTGGTGTGAACCGGCGGCTCCGGCGCGCACGGTGAGCGTGGCGTTCAGCAAGAGCACACCTTGGTCGGCCCATCGGCGTAAACTGCCGGAAGTGGGGACGGGTATGCCGAGATCGGTGTGCAACTCCTTGAAGATGTTTTGCAACGAAGGAGGTGGGGGAACGCCGTCGCGCACGGAGAAACAGAGTCCTTCGGCTTGTCCGGCACCGTGATAGGGATCTTGGCCGAGGAGCACGACTTTGACGTCGGGGAAGGGACAACGATCGAAGGCCGCAAAGATTTCACCGGCGGGGGGATAGCAGGTGCCGGCGGCATATTCGGCGCGCACGAAGTCCGTAAGTGCCGAAAAATAAGGGGCTTCGAACTCGGCGGCGAGGGCTTCGTGCCAAGAAGGATGGATGCGGATCATGGGCGATGCAGACGCGGTGTGATTTATTCGAGGTAGGTGTAGCCGTAGAGACCGGCACGATAGGTGGAGATGAACTCTTTGCCTTCTTCGACGGTGATTTTCTGCTCGTTGACGGCTTTGGTCACCCACGATTCGAGGCGGCGCACGAGTCGCTTGGGGTCATACTGCACATATTCGAGCACATCGGCCACGGTTTCGCCATCAATCGTTTTGTCGATGGAATATCCGTCGGCATCGACGGTGATATGCACCGCATTGGTGTCGCCGAAGAGGTTGTGCATGTTGCCGAGAATCTCTTGGTAGGCACCTACGAGGAAAACGCCGATGTAATATCGATCGCCCATGCGGAAGGTGTGCAGGGGAATGTAGTTGGTCTGCTGATTGTGGTTGACGTAGGTGGTGATCTTACCGTCGCTGTCGCAAGAGATGTCTTGAATCGTGGCGTTGCGGTCGGGACGCTCGTCGAGACGCTGGATCGGCATGATGGGGAAGAGCTGATCGATGGCCCAATGGTCGGGCAGCGACTGGAAGAGCGAGAAGTTGCAAAAATACTTCTCGGACATCATCTTGTCGAGCTTGCGGAGTTCGTCGGGGGCGTGCTTGAGGTGGTGAGAAAGGTCGACCACTTCGGAGCAGATGCTCCAATAGAGGCTTTCGATCTGTGCACGGGTGCGGAGATCGATGAGCCCGTGGCGGAAGAGGTCGAGGGCTTCTTCGCGAATGTCCTCGGCGTCGTGCCAATCTTCGAGCATGGAACGCGTGGAAAGTTTGTCCCAAATCTCGGTGAGGTCGTGCACTAATTTGTGATCGTCGGGAGAGGGATGGAAGTTTTCGTCCATGTGGGGCACTTCGGTGGTTTCGAGCACCTCAAGGATGAGCACGGAGTGGTGAGCGGTGAGCGAACGTCCGCCCTCAGTGATGATGTTGGGATGCGGAATGTCGTTCTTATTGGCTGCCTCGACGAGGGTGTAGACAATGTCGTTGACGTATTCCTGCACACTGTAGTTGACCGAACTTTCAGAGTTGGACGAACGCGTGCCGTCGTAGTCGACCCCGAGACCGCCACCGCAGTCGACGAACTCAATATTGAAGCCCATTTTGCGGAGCTGCACATAGTATTGTGCCATCTCGCGGAGGGCGATGCTGATGAGTCGGATTTTGGGGATTTGGCTGCCGATATGGAAGTGAATGAGGCGGAGGCAGTCGCTGAGTCCCTTCTCTTCGAGGAGGTTGAGGGCTTGGAGCAGTTCGGAACTGTTGAGTCCGAACTTAGAGGCGTCGCCACCGGAGCTTTCCCACTTGCCCATGGAGCGACTGGCGAGCTTGATGCGGATGCCGAGATTGGGACGAACGCCCATCTTCTCTGCAGTTTGCGCAATGATCTCCAGTTCGTGCAACTTCTCGATGACAAGGAAAACGCGCTTTCCCATCTTTTGTGCGAGAAGCGCCAGCTCGATGAAGTTTTGATCTTTGTGGCCGTTGCAGACAATCACGGAATCGGAGTCCATGTTGGTGGCCAACACGGCGTGCAGTTCGGGCTTGGAACCGCACTCAAGACCGAGGTTGTACTTCTTGCCGTGGGAGATGATTTCCTCGACAACGGGGCGCATCTGATTGACCTTGATGGGATAGATGATGAAGTGCTCGCCGCGGTAGTCGTATTCCTTCTCGGCACGCTCGAAGCAATCGGCGGTTTTCTCAATGCGATTGTCGAGGATGTCGGGAAAACGGAGCAGAACGGGAGCGGGGATGTCGCGTTCGGCCAGTTCGTCGACCAACTCGCGGAGGTCGATGCGGACATTGTTCTTACGCGGACAAACGTAGGCGTGACCACTTTCGTTGATACCGAAATAGTTCACGCCCCAACCTTTGATATTATAAAGTTCTTCGGAGTCTTCAATACGCCATTTTCTCATCGTAAGGATCGTATATGCAGGAAAAAGAGGTTTATTTTGTAGTCGTTTTCGTGCCGCGGGCGTGCTAAACATCACTTGTTTGCACGCCTCTTCGGCAGATCGAAAACAGAAGTAGAAATAGCCGGAAGCAAATCAGCCATTGCTGTTGGCTTCCAAGCCTAAAGAATCGATGATGCAGCAGGAAAGTCGACCCACCTTTTCGGGGGTGTCGAGAGGATGCACCTCGGCGATGTGTTGAGCACGCTCATAATAGGCCGTGCGCTCGGCAAGTTGTGCTGTAACGAAGGCACGCAATTCTTCGGGGCTTTTGCCTTCGAGCAAGGGACGGCGGCCTTTGCTCACACTCAAGTGAGCACAAATCGTATCGGCATCGGCTCGAAGATAGACGGTGTGCGCCACGCTGTTGAGGAAGTCCATGTTGTCAAAATGGGCGGGGGTTCCGCCACCACAAGAGAGGACGATGTCTTCGAATTGCGCCACTTCATGGAGCATTCTCCGCTCGAGATCTCGAAAACGGGCTTCTCCCTCCTCGGCAAAGATGGCCGAAATGCGTTTGTGGAAACGCTCTTCGATGTACCAATCGAGATCGTAGAAACGCAACCCGAGACGGCGCGCAAGATCACGCCCAACGGTGGTTTTGCCGACGCACATGTAGCCGATCAATGCGATGCACTTCATGGCTTACTTCTTCTTAGTGGTACGACGTTTTGTCGTGGACTTCGCGGCCGTCTTCGAACCGGATTCAATGAGCGCGCGGCACTCTTCGAGCGTAAGTTCGCCGGCATGTTCGGCACGTTCCTTGGGAATCTTGTAGTTCTTGCCTTTATACTTGATATAAGGGCCGAAACGACCGACAAGCACCTCAAGTTCAGGTTCTTCCTCGAAGGAGAGCAGATGACTCTTCGCATCGGCTTCGCGCTTTTGGAGGATGAGTTCGACGGCGCGCTCGGGGGTGATCGTGAGCGGGTCTTCGTCTTTGGGAATCGACACGAACTTTTTGCCGTGCTGCACATAGGGACCGAAACGCCCTGCACCGATTTTGATCACTTGATCTTCAAATTCGCCAAGTTCTCGGGGCAGTTTGCACAGTTCGAGGGCTTCTTCGAGGGTGATGGTAGCCAAACTTTGATCGGGCGAAAGGCGTGCGAAACGCGGTTTGTCATCACCTTCGCCATTGCCAATTTGGATCATCGGACCATAACGGCCGATTTTCACACTCACCGGCTGACCGCTTTTGGGATCATCGCCGAGATAGCGTTCGCCCACGCGAGTTTCGCTGCGCTCGGCCAGTACGGTGTCGACTTGGGGCTCCAAATCTCCGTAGAAAGTGCGAATGAGTTCCGTCCAATTCTTGGTACCTTCTGCCACGAGGTCGAAATCATGTTCGACATTGGCCGTGAAGTTGTAGTCCATAATGGAGGGGAATTTGTCCATCAAGAAGTCATTCACCACAATACCGATGTCGGTCGGAACCAGTTTACCGCGGTCGCTGCCGTAATTCTCACTGCTCTGCTCGGTCGTGATCTCATTACCGGAGAGGGTGACGAGGGTGATGGGACGTGACTTACCTTCATTCTCTCCGCGGCGCACATATTCTCGCGCTTGAATGGTTGAAATGGTGGGCGCGTAGGTCGAAGGACGACCGATGCCGAGCTCTTCGAGTTTGTGCACGAGCGAGGCTTCACTGTAACGCGCCGGGGGCAAGCTGTAACGCTGACGAGCGGTGAGCGTTTGACGCTTCAATTCTTGTCCTTCTACCATCGGAGGTAAAAGACCTTCTGCCGCGAGATTGTCGGAAGTTTCGTTCTCGCTGTCGTCAAAGCTCTCACGATAGACGCGCAAGAAGCCTTCAAACTTCACGACTTCGCCGGTGGCGACAAAATGGTGTTCACTGCCGTCGATCTGAATGAGCACAGTGGTACGTTCCAACTGGGCATCGGCCATTTGGCAGGCGACTGTACGCTTCCAAATCAGGTCATAAAGACGCTTTTCTTGCGCAGTTCCTTTGATTTCGCTCCGACGCATGTCGGTGGGACGGATGGCTTCGTGCGCTTCTTGGGCACCTTTGGCGTGCGTGTGGTAGCGACGACGCTTATGGTAGTCTGCTCCCATCAATTCGGTGATGACCGGTCCGACCGTATTGAGGCAAAGATCGGAAAGGTTCATCGAGTCGGTACGCATGTAGGTGATCAAACCCGCTTCGTAGAGCTTCTGTGCGACGCGCATTGTGGTGCCTACCGAGAAACCCATCTTGCGTGCGGCATCTTGCTGCAACGTCGAGGTGGTGAAGGGAGGAGCCGGTGTGCGCTTAGAGGGCTTTGTGGCAATCGAGCCGATGGTGAAACGCGCATTTTTGCAGTGTTCGAGGAAGGCTTGGGCTTCTTCGACCGTGGCAAAGCGATGATTCAACTCCGCATCGAGTTGCGCGGTTTGGCCGTCTGCACCGTCTACGATGAAACGGGCGAGCAGACGGAAATTGCTCTCGCTTTCGAAAGCAGCAATTTCGCGTTCGCGCTCCACAATGAGGCGAACCGTCACGCTCTGCACACGACCGGCGGAAAGGCCGGCGCGCACTTTGTGCCACAACACGGGCGAAAGGCGGAAACCTACCAAGCGATCGAGTACGCGACGCGCTTGTTGCGCATCTACCAAGTTGAGATCGATCGTACGCGGATGCTCAATGGCGTCGAGGATGGCAGGTTTCGTAATTTCGTGGAATACAATACGGCGCGCGGTGGCCGGATCGAGTTTAAGGACTTCCGCAAGGTGCCAAGAGATGGCTTCTCCCTCGCGGTCCTCATCGGAAGCCAACCAAACGGTCTCGCATTTCTTGGCTTGCGCGCGCAAATCGCTGACAATTTTCTTCTTGTCGTCGGGAATTATATAGACGGGCGCAAAAGTTTTCGGGTCAACGCCGAAATCTTTTTTCGCCAAATCGCGGATGTGTCCGAAGCTGGACATGACCTTAAAGTCGTCGCCGAGAAAGCGTTCGATGGTCTTGGCCTTCGCGGGGCTCTCCACGATCACTAAGTTCTTCTGCATATACTGTTTATTTTGGGTGCAAAAATACGCTGACAGCGTCGATACACCAAATAAATCTGCCCTTTTTTCCGTTCCTACTCATCTTATAATAAGAGAACGCGCCGCCGGTGTCGCAAAACACCGACGGCGAGAGCAGAAAAAGGAATAATCACCTGCGCCATTCTACACAGAAACCTGCGTGGCGCAGACGTATATCTTCAAAATGAGGACCGATCTGCATGCCTTCAACGCAAGGCCAAAGCGGCATCTTCGGCGGCTTCCATGATTTCGCGTTCGCCGGGGCCTTTGTCGTTGATACCCACCAAGTGCAACACGCCGTGCACGAGCACGCGGTGCAACTCTTCGTCATAGGGACGGCCGAAGAGTTCGGCGTTCGTGCGCACTGTATCGAGCGAAATATAGAGATCGCCCGAAAGCACATCGGCCGCGCTGTAGTCGAAAGTAATGATATCGGTGTAATAATCGTGCTGAAGGTAGCGACGGTTCACATCGAGTATCTCCTCGTCGTTGCAAAACACGTAGTTCACCTCGCCCAAACGCCGACCGTGCGAGGCCACAACGCGGCGCAACCAAGCGGTTTCACGCGCAACATCGAGCGGAGGAACCGGAAGTGAGAGCGCATTAAATGTAATCATAACAAACTGTGGTTCAGAAACTCAAAACAAGGAAGGTTCTTCGGCGGAAACGCCGTAAGGGGTGCGACCAAGGTGCGTATAAGCCAGCTCCGTCACCTCACGACCGCGCGGTGTGCGGCGAATGAAACCCTCTTTGATCAAGAACGGCTCATATACTTCTTCCACTGTGCCGGCATCTTCGCCAATGGCCGTGGCGATAGTCGTCACTCCCACGGGACCACCCTTGAACTTATCGATGATGGTGGTCAAAATCTTGTTGTCGATTTCGTCGAGACCGAAGCGATCGATATTCAACGCCTCGAGCGCAATCCGCGCAATGGGCACATCGATCGCGCCGTCGCCCTTCACTTCGGCAAAATCGCGTACGCGGCGCAAGAGCGCATTGGCAATACGCGGTGTACCGCGGGAACGTCCGGCCACTTCGGCCGCGGCTTTCGGATCCATCGGCACACCTAAAATGTGCGCCGAGCGCTGCACGATGTCGCAAAGCGTCGCCGAATCGTAGTACTCCAAGTGGAGATTGATCCCGAAACGGGCGCGAAGCGGTGCGGTGAGCAGACCGCTGCGCGTCGTAGCACCGACAAGCGTGAAGGGATTGAGGTCGATTTGGATGGAACGCGCCGAAGGCCCTTTGTCGATCATGATATCGATGCGATAATCCTCCATCGCCGAATAGAGATATTCCTCCACTACCGGCGACAAACGATGTATTTCATCGATGAAAAGCACATCATTCGGCTCTAACGAGGTGAGCAATCCCGCCAAGTCACCGGGTTTGTCGAGCACCGGCCCCGAGGTGAGCTTAAAACCCACCCCCAATTCGTTGGCAATAATGTTGGAAAGCGTCGTTTTACCCAAGCCCGGAGGACCATGCAGGAGCGTATGATCGAGCGGTTCACCGCGACGGCGAGCTGCTTCGACAAAGATGCGCAAATTGTCCACGACTTTCGTTTGACCGGTGAAGTCATCGAACGAAAGTGGGCGCAAAGCATTTTCAAACTCTCGCTCTGTCGTTGGCGGTGTCTGCTGTTCGGAGCGAATGTCGAAAGTATCTTCTAACATAAAGAGAAAGCGGAATAGAAGCGTAACAGAAAAGCGCACAGTCTACAGACCGGCGCCGGAAAAGCAGCCGTCAATCGCCGAGCGGTTGCACACGGCACACAAATTCGAGGCTGTCGTCGTGGCGCAAATCGAGTGCATGATAGTTGCGTACGATGCGAAATTCGCGGATACGAAAGCCCACCGTGCGCCCCATCGTGAAGTCTGCGCCGGGCAAATCACGTTTATCGACATAAACCGTGCGGCGCACGGCCGGCATACGCAGCGTGTCGTCCACGGCCGGAGCGGCGGTCAGCACCAACTGCGCTTCATCGCGACAATCACAACTATAACGCACGCGCGCTTCGTAACGTCCGGCAGCTGCCGGTTGCCACTGTTCGTTTACCCGTTCCGGATCGACGGGAGCCGGTTCAGGTGCATCGTGGTCGCATGCGGCGCCGAAACTGAGGGCTGCGACGAACAAAAGCGGTGCGCCTGCACGACGAAAACGAGAAATCAACGAGGGGTTCATGAGTCAGTGAAGGATTTCGGCAAAAGGCGCTCCTTTTAAGTAACGAAGGAGGCTCATTTTGGTGAGCAGCGGTGCGGTGCACTCCATCCTATCGACGAGTGCTGCACCTTTGCCGAATATAGACGAAAAACGGAGTCAGCGCCCGAGGGTGCGACTCCGTGTGTATCGAGATCTGTCGGCCGTATCAGGCGAGCTTGCTCACATGGAGCATGATGCTCGACTTGATGTTCGAAGCCTTGTTCTTGTGGATGACGTTCGTCTTAGCGAGCTTGTCAAGCATCTTCTGCACTTTGGGGAGAAGTTCTACGGCAGCTGCCTTGTCGGTCGTGGCGCGGAGCTTGCGCACGGCGTTACGCATCGTCTTAGCATAGTAGCGATTGTGCAAGCGACGAGTGGCGGTCTGACGAATTCTTTTCACAGAGGATTTGTGATTTGCCATTTTGAATAGGAATTTGTTAGTTCGAAATATATAGAATTGACTGCCGGCACTCTTCAGCAGGAGGAAAATAGGCGTCTCCCGACGATGCTGCTTCAGACGTTACCTGGATGTTCTAAAACAAAGCGGGGAATTCTTGCGAACTCCCCACAGTCGATTGATTGTAGTCCCTAGGAGAGTCGAACTCCTCTTTTGAGAATGAAAATCTCACGTCCTAACCGATAGACGAAGGGACCGTTTTGCTTAAGGTTTGACAGCGTCGCTTGTGGTGTGCCGTTGTTCCTTGTTTGCGAGTGCAAAGGTAGCACATTTTTCTCAATCTCCAAATAGTTCGGCCATTTTTTTTCGCGAAAAGTGCATTTTCCCTCCATTTTCTTCATTTCACCCCCTTTTTCGGGGCAAAAAACGGGGTAAAGCCTATTTTTTGCCGTACTTTCGCCGCATGTTACTTCAAGACCAAATTTTGGTACTCCGCACCCTTCGTTATGCCGACGACCGTTTAATCGTCGAAGCCCTCGCACGCACACACGGGCGCGTTTCTTTTATGGTGCGCATCACACATTCACCGCGCGCCACCGTGCGTCACACCTTATTTACGCCGCTGGCCGTGATCGACACGGAGTGGAATCGCCCACGAACGGGGCAACTCGGCAAACCGCTCGCTGCTCGCGTTGCACAACCGCGGCTCACACTCCACACCATGCCGGCCAAAACCGCCGTGGTACTCTTCTTATCCGAGATGCTCCTCCATGTGGTGCACAGCGAGGAGGCCGACGAAAAGGTTTTCGACTTCGTGGCGGCGGCCTTGCAGTGGCTCGACACCGCCGAGCGCGACTACGCCAATTTCCATTTGGTCTTTCTCATGCGCCTCACGCGCTTTCTCGGCATCGCCCCCGACCTCTCGCAGGCCGGACTCCCCTACTTCGATTTGGTGGGCGGCCGATTTGCCGGCGTGCGTCCCATGCACACGCACATCTTGGAAGGCGAGGAGGCAAAAGCGTTTGCCAATCTGTTGCGCATGAATTTTTCGACCATGCATCTCTTCCGCTTCTCGCGCGCGCAGCGCAACCGCATTCTCGATGTACTCATCGTCTACTACCGATTGCACCTCGCCGCCATGCCCGAGCTCAAGAGTCCGGACGTCTTGCGCGCCCTTTTCGACTGATTCAGCCGCCGCACACCCACAAACGCGGGATTTCATCTTCGCCCCAGGGCGCAAAACCTTCATATTCGAAGTCACGCAAATCCTCCGGGCGCACAATGCGGTGCGTAAGGACATGTCGCGTCAAGGCACCGCGCATCATTTTGGCATAGACGACAATGGTCTTCTGCTTGTCCCCTTGCATCACGCGAAACTCCGGCGAGATCACTTGCACCGTACGTTCCACGCGTGCCCAATCGAAGAGGCGTTTCATCTCTCCGCTCGCCAGATAGAGCAACATCCCGTCGTCGGCCTGCACGCTCTCAATGAGCACGTCGGTGAGCAAGGGCTTCCAATAATCGAAAAGCGAACGTCCCTCCGCGCCGGGGGCCGGCACCGTTCCTTCCAAACGATAAGACGCAATGGCGTCGAGGGGGCGATTGAGCCCATAGAGGAAAGAAGTGATCCACAAATGCGCCTGTGCGTAGTCCATCTCCTCTGCGCTGAACTCCTCGGCGCGAAGATGCTGATACGCCATGCCGGCATAAATGAGTGAGGCGGGCGCTGTCTTGGGTTCGGCGAGCAAGGCGGCAAAATCCATGGCCGCCCGCGCACCGAGACGCGGCGTGGTGCCCAAGATAGTGGCCAACTCCTCGCCGTCGTAGCGACTCATGTGGGCGGCGATATCAAGGGCTTGAGACAAAAAGCGCGGTGTGCTGACCGCAAACGAAGAAGTAGGCACAGACGAGTGCATTTTCTTGGCAGGCGAAAGAAGTATCTGCATAAATACGAGAAAGACATTCAAAAGAAAACGGGGGCGTAACCTGCGCCCCACAAGGCATTTCACAAGGAACAGGAAAAGCGAGAAGCACAGCGCGAGGTGTTTTGATCGAAACCGAACATTTCGCTTTCCACCTCACACTCCTTATATATACGCGTGCGCGCGTAGAAATCGCCCGAAAGGAAACGGCAACCGGTCGGAGCGTTGTTTTTTCGATCTACCGATCGTACAACAACGAAAAACCTTTGCACCATCGCCTTCACTCCCCCACCCTTTCAACCCCAATCGGTTGCACGGGCGGGCAAGGAGTGAAGGCGATGTGCAGTAGCGCCGGACAACGACGAAAGATTAACACACGAAGTGCGTCACCGCGCCTCAATCGGGATAAGTCAACCGATCGGGGGTAAGATTGCGCAGCACCTCGTCGAGATACTTGCGCGCTTCCCATTGTGCCATGGGCAGATCCATCAAACGGAAGTTACCGCAGTCGCGCGCTGTGGCGCCGGGCACTTCGCCCTCAAAGGCCGCGATAAATTCGTAGGTCTCGATGAGCAGCGGGATGATCTCGCTCGAGGTGAGATCGCCTTTCAAAATCAGGTAATTTCCCGTCAGGCAACCCATGGGTCCCCAATAGATCACGCGATCTGCCCAAACGGGGTGATTGCGCAGGAAGGTCGCAGCGAGGTGCTCCATGGTGTGAATGGCATTGACATGCAAGGCCGGTTCGCGGTTGGGCGCTTTCATGCGCACATCGAAAGTGGTGACGATTTCGTCGCCCACGCGATCTTGACGACTCACATAAACCCCACGGCGCAGCGTGAGGTGGTTGACGGTGAAGGAGGGTATTTTTTTCATGCGAAAGGCGTTTCAAAAAGTAGTGGGAATGCGCGAAAGGAAAGTGCGTGTGATGCCGAACGAACGATCGGCCATCGTGCCCCAGAAGTCTTGATATTGTTCCCAATGGGCTTCGGCGCCCGGCGTGTCGCTGATGACACGGAAACTCAGGAACGGCACGTTGTGAAGGTGACAGGCGTGGGCGATGGCCGCACTCTCCATGTCTACGGCCAGCGCTTCGGGGAAGGCGCCGAGCACAGCCTTGAGTTCCGCGGGATCGGTGATGAACTTGTCGCCGGTGCAGGTCAGTCCGCAGCACACAGGCGTCTCGACGGCGGGATCGTCGGCCAAGTCGCGCGCCACAGCCAGCAAACGTGCGTCGGCATCGAAGCGAGCCGGCAGTCCCTGTACCTGACCGTAGGCATTGCCCTCGCCGCACCACACATCGTGGTAGACGGTAGAAGCGGCAGCCACCACGCCCATCACACCGGGTTCGGGTGCGAGCCCGCCGGCACAGCCCGTACTGATCATCGCATCGGGACAATGAGCAGCGATCAGCGACGCCGCCGTGAGTGCCGCGTTCACCTTGCCGATGCCGCTCATGGCCAGCACCACCGTGTGGTCGCCCAAACGTCCCGTCAATACGGGGGGCGCACCGAAAGTGGCAGCGGGAAGTTCGGCGCAGTCCGTGAGCAGCGCCGCAATTTGGTCATGCTCGACTTGCATGGCCGTGATGATTCCTATTTTCATCGTGGAGTTTTTATGGAGATTTGCCTACAAAAATACGGCTTTTCGGCCGACATTGTGTAACTTTGCCACTTAATAATCATGTAACTAATCAGATGAAACAATTTCTTCGCCGCTCATGGCCCGACCTCGTGGTTGTGCTGTGTTTTCTGCTGGTAAGTTTCGCCTATTTCGCCACGCCCATCAGCGAAGGCCTCGTGTTGGGCGGCCACGATACCGTGGCCGGCATGGGACAAGGACAGGAACAAGCCGCTTATCATGAGGCCACGGGCGAACGCTCCCGTTGGACGAACAGTATCTTCTCGGGTATGCCCACTTATCAGATTTCGCCGACCTACGGTTCGACGAAAGTGATGAGCGTGGTCGAGACCGTCGTGCGCCTTTGCACCTCCGGCCCGCTCGGCTTCCTCTTCCTCTACCTCTTCGGCTTCTACCTGCTGATGCGCGCCCTGCGTTTCAAACCGCTGCTCTCGGCTTTCGGCGCGACGGCATGGGCGTTTTCGAGTTATTTTCTCATCATCATCGCCGCCGGACACCTCTGGAAGGTGAACACCCTCGGCTTCATTCCGCCCACCATCGCCGGCTTGGTGCTGGCCTATCGCGGCAAATACTTGTGGGGCGCGACCGTCACGGCGCTTTTTGCCGCCTTGCAGATTGCAGCCAACCACTTGCAAATGACTTACTACTTCCTGTTTGTCATGCTCTTCGTGGCAGTGGCCTACGGCATTGAGGCTTTGCGCAGCAAAACCCTCGGCCGCTGGGCGAAAGCCACCGGCGCCCTCGTGGTGGGTGGTCTCTTGGCGGCGGCGGTCAACCTGCCGAATCTCTACCACACGTGGCAATACTCGAAAGAGTCGATGCGCGGCAAGACCGAACTCACCACGCCCTCGCCCAAAAAGGCCGAAACCGCCGATGCGCCCTCGGCAGAGGGCACTGACGGATTGGCGCGCGACTACATCACGCAGTGGAGTTATGGCGTCGACGAGACGCTCACGCTCTTGATGCCCGACTTCAAAGGCGGCGGATCGAGCAGCATTCTCGACCGCGAAGGCATAGAAAAGTTGGAAGGCTACAACGAGTTCTATCAATACGCCACGCAGTTGCAGCAAGCCACCGGCTCGGGCAACGTGCCGGGCATCATCCAGTATTGGGGTGACCAACCTTTCACCGTAGGTCCCGTCTATGTGGGTGCCATCATCTGCTTCCTCTTCGTGCTCGGCCTCTGTCTGGTGCGCGGCCCGCTCAAGTGGGCGCTCGCCGCAGCCACCCTGCTCTCTTTCCTCTTCGCCTGGGGACACAACTTCATGGCAGCCACCGACTTCTTCATCGACGTGCTGCCCATGTACTCCAAGTTCCGCACCGTTTCGTCGGCCTTGGTGATCGCAGAGTTCACCATGCCCGTCTTGGCGATGCTCGCCTTGGCCGAAGTGATTCGCCATCCCGAAAAGATTTTCGGCACGCGCCGCGGCAAAGTCTCCCTCGGTGTGGCCGCCGTCCTCACGGTGGGCGTGAGTCTGTTCTATGCGCTCGTGCCCGATGCGGCCAATCTGCTTTCTTCTACCGACCAACAAGCCTTTGCTCAGCTGCAGCAATTCGGTGTGCCCGCCGATTTCATCAATGGCTACAAGGGTGCCCTCCTTTCGCTCCACGCCGCCATCCTTTCGGCCACCGCTTGGCGCGCTTTCTTCCTCTCTTTCATCGCCCTTGCGCTGGTGGCGGCTTATGCCAAGTGGCCGAAAGCAATTCCTTCGGCCGCCGTGGTGGGTGTGCTCCTCTTGCTCACGCTCGGCGACCTCTGGAACATCGATCGCCGCTACTTGAACACCGATAGTTTCAAAGAACCCGAAGCGATGCAGGGCAACTTCGCCAAATCGCCTGCCGATCAGCTCATTTTGCAGGACAAGGATCCCAACTTCCGTGTGCTCAATCTTTCGGGCGGCAATCCGTTCAACGAAACCTCGAACCAAACGGCCTACTGGCACAAGTCGATCGGCGGCTATCACGCCGCGAAACTCCGTCGCTATCAAGAGTTGATCAACTTCTACCTCGACGACGAATGCCAACACCTCGGCCAAGCGGCGCAAGCGGCCTATTCTCAAGCGGCGGCCGACAGCGCGCAACTCGTGGCGCGCGGCATTCGCACCCCCGAGCAGCTGAATGACTACGTGGCTTTGACCCTCGACACCGATTCGGTGACGCCCCTGCTGAATATGCTCAACATGAAGTGGGTGATCCTCAGCGGCGGCAACATCGCCCTGCGCAACACGCACGCCAACGGCAATGCGTGGTTTGTCAATGAGGTGAAGTTTGCCGACAATGCCGATGCCGAAATCCGTGCCCTCGGCAAACTCGACACGAAACACCAAGCCGTGGCCGATGTGCGCTTCAAGTCGCAGCTCGAAGGCGCCACCGACGGACAAGGTCGCATTGAACTCAAGCAATATGCGCCGAACGAACTCCGCTACACGAGCGAAAACAGTAAAGCCGGCGTGGCGGTCTTCTCCGAAATCTACTATCCCGGCTGGACGGCCACCATCGATGGCCAACCGGTGGAGGTGGCTCGCGTCAACTACGTGTTGCGCGCCCTCCGCGTTCCCGCCGGTCGTCACGAAATTGTCTTCTCTTTCCGCCCCACCTCGGTGAGCACAACAGAAGTCATCGCCTACGTGGCCTTCGCCCTCTTGATCGCGGGCTTCCTCTTTGCCGCGTGGCGACAATGGCGCACCGCCGGAGAGGAAAGCGACGAAGCGGAGACGTCCGCGGCGTAATGCGCGAACGGACGACGCCACGGCTACGAACCTTTTGACTACTTTTTAATTCTCGCAGCGCTGTTTCGGCAGCGTGAGCACGCACAGAACTCCCCGATGCACCTCTTCTCAAAGGCGCACGGGGAGTTTTGCCACCCACCCCCGAAACAACCACTGCTCATTTTCAACTCAAAACAATACGAATTATGCGCATTCATCACCAACTGCTTGTTTCTGTCGCTGCGTTGGGGCTGGCCTTCGGGCTTGCCCTCACTTCCTGCGCACGCACACAGCACAACACTCAAACACCAACCGCAATGAACGATACTGCCACTCTCTACTTTGCCGGAGGCTGCTTCTGGGGCACCGAGCATTTCTTCAAACAAATCAACGGGGTGCTCGACACCCGCGTGGGCTATGCCAACGGCCACACGGAAAACCCCACCTACGAACAAGTGTGCGGCCACAACACCGGTTTTGCCGAGGCCGTCGAAGTGAAATACGACCCGCAACGCCTTCCGCTCACACTCCTTGTGCAACTCTTCTTCCGCACCGTCGACCCGACCAGCGTAAACCGTCAGGGCGGTGACGTGGGGCCGCAATACCGCACCGGCATCTACTACACCGATCCCGACCTGCGTCCGATGCTCATAGCCGAGAAAGCCAAACTCGCCGCCGCTATCGGTCGCCCCGTGGCCATCGAGGTCGAACCGCTCCACAACTTCTATGCCGCCGAAGACTATCACCAAGACTATCTCGATGTGCATCCGGGTGGCTATTGCCATGTGCCGAGTGCCCTCTTTGAGGAAGCCCGCAAGGCGAACGCCGACACGCCGGAAAAACGCACGTATAAGAAAGCCACCGACGCGGAATTGCGCAGCCGACTCAACGACCTCCAATACGCCGTGACGCAAAAAGCGGCCACCGAAGCCCCACACAAAAATGCCTACGATAAGGAGTTCCGCCCGGGCATCTATGTAGACATCACGACCGGCGAACCCCTTTTCCTCTCTACCGACAAGTTTGAATCGGGTTGCGGCTGGCCGGCCTTCTCGAAGCCCATCGATCCGCACCTGCTCGACAACCTCTCCGACAACAGCCACGGCATGCAACGCACGGAGGTGCGCAGCAAACTCGGCGGTGCCCACCTCGGCCACGTCTTCAACGACGGCCCGAAAGCCACCGGCGGACTGCGCTATTGCATCAACAGTGCCTCGCTTCGCTTTGTCCCCAAAGCGGAGATGGAGCGCGAAGGCTACGGCGCCCTCCTGCCTTTGCTCGACACACCGAAGGCCATGGCGCATTGAGATCGCGGCGCTTTTCATCCCGCATTTCCGTTTTTCCCGACCGCTCCTCGTCCTTTTCGACGAGGAGCGGTTGGCGTTTGTAGTACTGTCCACACCACCCGAAACATCGGAGGGAGTTTTGTCGAAAAAGTCCACCGGTTTTGCGACAAACTCCACTGCTTTCACGCAAAAGTCCACCGTTTTTTCCTGCTTCTTTTGGCCTATGTGAGCACAACGGCCGACGATTGGGGAAAAGTTCACCGCGCGGGAGAAAATGCGCCACAAACAAGGCGGCGCATTCCATGGTTTCTCCGACCGCGGTGGGTGTTTTTCTCCTCATCGCCCCTCTTTCCGTTGCGAAAGAGGGGCGATGTTTTTGCCCTTCGCCCGCAGCCGGCGAAAACGACCTGTCGGCACGAAGGAAAGGGTGAGGGCGGGCGAAAGTGTAGACGAGGCGGTGCGGAAGCACGGGCGGAAAGGCGTGGGCACAAGGGCACAAAAAAGCGCCGGCCGACGTGAGTTAAACGTCTGCCGGCGCGAAGAGGAAGCACTGTGAGCGAAGCGAACACTTAGTCGTGAGCCGTCACCATCAAGGCGCGGCGACTAAGCTGTTTCGCCGCAGGAGCTTAGCGTTTGATCCACTTCACGGCTTCCTGCTTGCCGTCGTTGCGCACGACTTGCACGAGGTAAGTGCCTCTGGGGAGTGCGGCGGTGGAAAACTCCACCGCGTTGGCTGCAGAGAGCGGAAGATCGAAGAGGCGCGCGCCGCCCAAATCGAGCACTGCGGCCGAGCGGTAAGCGGAAAGTGCGCCGCTGAGTGTGGCGGTTTCAGCGCCGGGTGCGCTGTTGACGCGCAGCACCGGCTCTTGCACGAAAGGGCGGTTGGAAATCCCGGTATAGAGTTTTCCCAAGCCCGAGAAGCGGAGGGTGTAGTTCACCACTTTGTCGGTGGGCACCTTGTATTTGTCCAAAGTCAAAGCGGGACCGCAGCTACCGCTGCCGACACCTTGCTGGAAGAAGTCGAAGTGCGCGGTGTTGTACTTCGAGGGTGCGAGTTCCCAGTCGTGTTCCACGTTGATGAGGTCGTGATCGTCGTAGGGGAGGACGGAGAATTCCACCTGTCCCTCGGTGGCAATGTGTACGCCGTTGCCTTCTGCATCAACTAAGCGGAGATCGCGCAGCCCCATGCGGTTGCCGCAGGTTTGCGTGCGGGCGTAGTGTGTGAGATTGCTGTCCACGCGCTGCACATAGCGGCCGAAGAACGAACCTTCGCAGCGGTCGGAATAGTTTTCGCGCGGACCGCGTGCGGTGTAGTCCATAAGGCCGTAGCGGCTGTCGAAGCCCATGCTCACACCGAGGCGGCGAAGTTGCCCCTTGTTCTGCGCTTGTGTGGGATCGAGCGAGACGTTGAGCACCACATTACCGTCGGCATGGATGGTATAGGTGAGCGTGGTGGGCACGAGACCTTGACGTGTTGCGGTCACCGTGTAGGTGCGGCCGCCGTCGGTCGTCTTGATTGTGGGCACTGCATTCTGATTGTTGCTGTCCGCTACGCGATAGCGCCATTCAAGCGTGTTGTAGGGCTTGCTGGTATAGGGGGCTTCGTTCTCGATCCAACGGAAGTTGTCGGAAACGGGACCCTTGCCGTAGGCGATGACGGGGAGGTCGTTGTACTTCCAGTCGACGAGTTGCGAAGTGGTCGTGTTGAAAGTCATCGAAACCACATCGTTGGAGATCGTGGCGAGGCCACCGGTCTTCTTCAACTTGAGGGCGGGCGCATCTGCCTTGGGCGTAAGGGCGGGCAAGGCGGTGCGCTTGGCGAGTTCAAACTGTTCGGCGGCCATGACATAGCCGGCTTTTGCCCAGTCCTTGTCGCTCTTGAGGCGAAGATAGACGTTGAGGTGATAGTCGTCGGCGCCGTTTTCAGGCACTTGCGTGGTCATGCTGAAAGGAAGGGTGCGGAATGTTGCAGCTGCAAGGGCGGGGAGTTCGATATTGCCCTTTTCTACGCTGACACCGTTCTTCAATACTTCGAAATCGAGGGTGAAGTCGGAGAGGTCTCTGAAGGCATAGTTGTTACGTACGATCAGACTCTTGTTGTTCTTGCCGTTGTTGAGACGGAAGGTGACGTATTGGTACACCTTCTTGACGATGTCGAGTTTGGGCGTCCACTCACGTTCGGAAGTGATCACACCGTTGTTAACGAAGTTGCCTTGGTGAGGACCGGGATAGTCGTAACCGGTGGTCAGTTGCTTGATACCTTGCTTGAGTTTCTGGGGATTGTAGATACCTTGATCGACCCAGTCCCAAATGCAACCGCCGATACCGAGTTTCGATTTCTCGAGGATGTCCCAGTATTCGCGGAGATAACCCACGCTGTTACCCATGGCGTGATCGTATTCGCACATGAAGAAGGGCTGGCTGGCGGGGTTGTTGTTGGCATATTGCTGCACGTAGCCCACATCGGGGTACATTTTCGAGAACAGATCGGTGATGCCGGCGAAGTGACGGTTGGCGTTTGTGGCACCTTCGTAGTGAATGGGGCGAAGATCGAGCTTGCGCGCAGCGTCATAAACGGAGATGAAGTTGTCGCCTGCACCCGATTCGTTACCGAGCGACCAGAAGATGATCGAGGGGTGGTTGCGGTCGCGCCGCACCATGCGTACAACACGATCGACCATCGCGGGCTTCCAAGATTCTTGTCCGGAGATGATGTCTGAGTTGTAGCCGCCGTTTTTACCGTGGTCGTTCCAGTTCTTGTGACATTCGAGGTCAGCTTCGTCCATAACGTAGAGGCCATAGTAGTCGAACATGGCGTTCATTTTGGCCTGACGGGGGTAGTGCGAGGTGCGAACGGTGTTGACATTGGCCTGCTTCATGAGGGTAATGTCTTTCAACATCGTGGGCACGTCGATGGTGCGTCCGAGTTCGGGGTGCGTGTCTTGGGTGTTCACGCCCTTAAAGAAGACGCGCTTGCCGTTGATGAAGACTTGTCCGTTGCGAATCTCGATGCTGCGGAAACCATATTGCGTGTTGAACGCCATTTCTTCTGCGCCGCTTGCGTCTTTTTGCACGACGATCACGGAGTAGAGTTCGGGGGTTTCGGCCGTCCAAAGACGGAGATCATTGAGATTTTCGAAGACAATGTCTACCTTCTTGCTCGTTTCGCCGGCGGCGAAGGCAACGGTCTTTTCGCTTTGCGCTACTTGTTGGCCGTCGGGGTCGAGAAGCGTGACTTCCACGCGCTTGTTGGCAGCGGTTTTGTCGCGGTTATCGAGTTCGAGTTGCACGTTGAGCGAACCGCTCTTGTAGCGTTTTGTCGCATTGAGGTCGGCGGTGATGTAGTGGTCGCGCACAAAGGTGCGGGGAGTGGCCACCAAATACACATCACGATGCAGACCGCTCATGTGGAAGATGTCTTGTCCTTCGAGATAAGAGCCGTCTGTCCAGCGAATCACCTGCACGCTGACATTGTTCTTGCCGGCGTGGAGCGCAGAGGTGACATCAAATTCGGCATCGTTGTTGGCTCCTTGCGTGTAGCCGATGTATTTGCCGTTGACCCACACATAAGCACCGCTATAGATGCCGTCGAAGTGGAGGAACACGCGCTTGCCGTCCCAGTTGGCGGGAAGATCGAACTCGCGGCGGTAGCTTCCCACGGGATTGGGGTCTACTTTTCCGCGATATTCCTTGCGCAACTTGATATAGGGCGGGTTGTCTTCGAAGATGTAGTCCACATTCACGTAAACCGGCTTGTCATATCCCTTCATTTCCCAGCAAGAGGGCACTTCAATGTTGTCCCATGCTGCGGTGTTGTAGTCGTTCTTGACAAAAGCCGTGTCGCGTTTGGCGGCATCGGGGGCGTAGCTGAACTTCCAAGTGCCGTTGAGCGACTTCACTTCCGTGGAGTTCGGATCGAGCCAGGCCTTCTTGAAGCGCGCATCGGCCTTCAATGCGGCCGAATTGGCGTAAGGCATGAACGTGGCGCGGCCGGTTTCCTTGTTAATGGCGAAGATGGCTTCGTTTTGCCATTCGGTTTGAACTTGATCCACGCGGCCTTCTTTCCAGTCCTTCACTTCTGTGAAGCGGAACAGCTCGTTGCCGTCCGTACCGTAGCCCACATAAACGTCGCCCTTCGCGTCCATGCTGAGCAAATACATGCTGTGAACTGCGGATACGAGGCGATAAACGTCCTTCTTTCCCGGCACCGGCTCGAGAGACAAGAGCTGGTTGGGATTGCTTTTATTGAGATCCCATTGCAAAGGCTTCTTGGGGCCGTTGAGCGCCAAGTCCATTGCTTTCTTGTAGTTGCTGTTGTAGATCACGAAAGTGCCGTCGCCTGCGTCGAGGAGTTGGAACACTTGTGAGGGAGCCGTGGGATCCGGCTTCGCGCCTTCGTAGTTGCTGTTGTTGGAAGGCGAATCTCCGTTGCTCAAATTGAGATTGTGGTTCACAGCGGTCAGGGTGTAGTATTTGTCTACGGCCGGTTGTGCGAGTGCAAGGAGTGTACTCATACACCAGAGAGACAATACCACCCAAAGCCGTCTGTGTCGAGAGTTGGGGAACTGCTTCATGATAGGACTGTGAGAGATAAAATATAAAGATTAGAGAGATAATTGTCAGCATAGGACAGGGCGTCGCCACACTTACTCGAAGTAGAAAGTGAGCACCACCATATTGGGCGTGGTTCGCTGCAAACTTTGCGTAAACACCAGCTGTGTGGGATCGGTCAAGTCGGGTCGGTTGCGCTGCAACGTGTTGTTCAGCCCGAAACAGAACTTAATTTCCGGAATCAGCTTGAAGAACGGCAGATAAAAGTCGCAGCCGAACCCCACTTCCGCGAAGGTTTGCAGCGGACGCGTGCGGATATAACTGCCTTTCGACGAGGTGAGGTCATACATCACGTCAAGTCCGCCCACCGCATAGGGACGAAAATTATTATAGCGCGGACCGGCGACTTTGACGAGGGCAGGAACGGCGATATACGTCGTTTTCATGTCCTGCGTGAGCTCTTGTTTTGTCGCCATGTTGCGAAAGGTCAGGTGTTTCGAGCCGAAATGCAGCGTAGGGGTGACGCGAAATGCCAAATTGCGCGTGAATCTCCATTCGCCCAAGACACCTACCGAGAAACCGAAGTTCTGTCTGTCGTTCTCGCCCACCCATTGTGCGCCGTCGGCCTCGTTGATGTAGCCGTTGTTGAGGAGTTTCAGCCCCTGGTCGTGGAGTCCGATCTGAAAGCCGTAGTGCCACGGACGTTCGTCGATGAACGGTTTGTATTGCACCACACGTTGCTGTGCTCCGCCGCGAAGTGCGGTGAAGCAAAGGAGGAAAATGAAGAGCAACCTTGTGGACATAGGGGGAAACAGAGTGAGGAGGAAGAAGCGAAGCGCGGAGATTGCGCGGGATCAGCACAGCCATTTATTGCAAACGGATGCCCACCGACTCGATGCCGGGGATTTCGTTGCGCCGCATGAGGTGATGCACGGTGATTCGTCCCTTTGCGCCGTCGGGCAGTCGGAGCGTGACGAGCGGAAAGGCGTAGGGGTGCACCGAAATGCCGCGGGCGCGAAGTCGCCCTTCGTCAGTGGTGAGATCGGCCACGAGGGTATCGGTGCGCACCATGAGCAGACTGTCGCGCAAGCAGCGGGGCGGGCGCGGCTGTCCGATGGCTCTGAAGTGGCGCCGCGCGTCGGTGCGCGCCTGCGCCGCCGAGTCCGGCACCGCCAGTGTCCACCGTTGCTGCACCACCAAGGTGATCGAACGGAAAGGACAGGGTTCGGCAGAAGATTTGCGGAGCATCACCGAGAGCGGATAGTCGCGGGCACCGGGCAAACTGTCGACCGTGAACACATACGACGTGTCGCGCGACCAGCCGTGGAGATCAACGGCGCCATATTGCAGATAAGGTTCCGCTTCTCGGCAGGAAACGGCGAGCAGCCCCACGAAGAGGAAGGTGCAAAGTCGCCCTAAGTGTCCAAAAAAGAGAGTACGAACTGAAATCATACGGTTCATGCCGTCGGAGTATTGTCGGAATTGCCGTTCGGAGTCGGGCGCGTTTGGTCGCGGCGTCCGTTGCCTTTCACCTGATCGGCGCGGGCTTCCGCATCGCGACTGTTGCGATTGCGGTCATTGCGGTTGCCGCTGCGCTCGCGGTTGCGGTCGTCGTTGCGACGGGGCGCGCGTTCACGTCGAGCATTGCCACCGCGGGCGTTGGGAGCGCCCGCTTCCTGTCCTTCTTCCGGCGCTGTCTGTCGTGCATTGTCAGGACGGGGACGACGCTTTTTGCGCTTTTTCGACTTGTCGAAGCGTGTCAAATCGTCTTGTTCGGCGAGGTCCACCACCTTTTTCTCGGTGGGTTGTGCACCGTTGTCGAGCGTTTCGGGCTTCTCACCGCCGCGGTTCATCTCCATCACCTCCAGTGCGCGTTCGGCACTGACGGTCACTAAGTTGGCCGCCATGCGTTTGTCGGTCGAATAGGTGATCTGTCCGCTGAGAATGTCCGCTTTGAAATGGTAATACGTGCCGTCGATCGTCTCGAGGGGCACGTTGCGTTCGGGCAAACTCTTGTGCGCCTCGTTGTAGGCGTCGAGTTCGTAGTTCAAACAGCATTTGAGTTTACCGCATTGCCCAGCGAGTTTTTGCGGATTGGGCGAAATGTCTTGTTGGCGAGCGGCACCTGTCGACACGGTTTGGAAGTTTTTCATCCAAGTCGAGCAGCAGAGTTCGCGGCCGCACGGCCCGATGCCGCCGATGCGTCCGGCTTCTTGGCGTGCACCGATCTGGCGCATCTCGACGCGCACGTGGAAGGTATCGGCCAGCACGCGAATGAGTTTGCGGAAGTCCACACGCGAGTCGGCAATGTAGTAGAAAATCGCTTTGTTGCAGTCGCCTTGATATTCGACGTCGCCGATTTTCATGTCCAGTTCGAGCGATTTGGCAATTTGTCGGCTTTGGATCATCGTATCGTTCTCACGACTGCGGGCTTCGTGCCATTTTTCGATGTCCGAGGTGCGTGCTTTTCGATACACGCGTTTGATTTCGCCGGCGTTCTTGGGCTGTGCCTTTTTCATTTGCAGGGGCACGAGCGAACCGGTGAGCGTTACGGTGCCAATGTCGTGGCCGGGCGATGCTTCGACGGCCACAACATCGCCTTTTTGCAGGTCGAGGTGATTATCGTTACGAAAATATCCCTTGCGGGTGTTCTTAAATTGCACTTCCACGAGATCGGAGAGCTCGTTGTTGCCGGGAATGTCGCTATTGTAGTCGTAAGTGTTAAGTTGATGTTTGGAGCACCCGCATCCGCAGGCCGAGAATCCGCGGAGAGCAGGGTCGGGAATGGTCGTTTGTGACATGGGGAAAAATATAGTGACGGCATTGTCGGCGGCAGAAGTCAGCGGCCGCTTGCCGGGAGTGGAGGAGGGAATCCAACACGGTGTGTGTACAATTCGCCTTCATACGCAAAAGTATATTTTTTTGCTGGAAGTACCAAGTAAATGTCGGCTTTTAGCAGATTGTCCTGCACTTTGTCTGCACAAGCGCGAACGACGCGGAGGCACATTTCGAAGTTGCGGAGAAAAACAGTGGACTTTTCGCCAAAAGTAGGGACGTTTTCAAAGAAAGCCCACGACTTTTGGAAGAAGATTGTGGACTTTTGCGCGAAAGCGATACCCTGCCGAGCGAAAAAGGGGGAAGGAGCGATGAAAAAGAGGGGAAGAAGAAAAAACGGCTCGCTCTTTTCGCGTGGAAGAAAAGAGCGAGCCGAGAAAAAGAGAGGCAGCGGCGGAAGACTTTGCCTCGTCGACCGACCGGAGAAGACCGCGGGGCGCAGAAACTCGAAAACGAGCGCAGCGAAGAAGGGGCGAAGCCCGGCGCAAAAGGGGATCAGCGCACCACTTTCTCCACTTCGGCTTCCAAATGCTCGACGTCGATGTCGCGCGCCACGATCGTACCGCCGGCGTCAACCAGCAGCGTTCCCGGCACGTAGCGCACGCCCAATTTGCGGGCAAGGGGACTTTCGTATTCGCCCGGTGCATAAATGGCATTGGTGAGCGAATCGCGTTGCGCGCGGGTGCGGGCTTTCTCCTCGTCGGTGTCCATCAGCACATTGACTACCGCAAGGCGTTGGCCGAAACGCCGACGCAGCGTGCGGAGCTTCGACACCAAACGATAGTTGCTGCTGTCCCACGAAGCCGAGAAGACGACGAGGGCACAACGGCCTTTGAGTTTTTCGTCCGTGAACGTATCGCCGCTGAGGGTGCGTTCGGCGAGACGGGGAAGTTTTGCCCCTTCGGCCGTGGCGAAGACGGGACGAAGGTGGGCGGCGATGAGCTTCAGTTGCGCATTGTTCGGTTGCGATTTCACCAAAAGGTCGAGCAGTTCGCCGTCGGGGCGAGCACGCAGGCGCTCGGCCGAGGCGAAGATGTCGAGAAATACCGCCACGGCGGCCAAACTCTTGGGATGCGAACGAATGAAGGCCTCGGCCTTGCGGCGAATATCGGCTTCGGAACGCCCATGGTTGCCACTGCGGAAGCCTTGCAAGAGTTCGTTATCTTCGCCGCCCGAGATTTCCACCTCCTTCAAGCGGTTGGCTTCACCCGACAGGTGCACTTCTTCGCCGGGCACGGCCACGAGCGTGAGCGTGGAGAAGTTGGGATAGACCAAAGTGAGGAGCATCGGTTCGCTCACGGGGCGATCGTAGCTGAAGGCGCCGCGCGACAGGCGAATGCTGTCTGTGCCGCCCCCGTCGGCGGGGCTTTCGGCCGAAGCATAGGCGATGATCGCGGCTTGATCCACCCCTTTGATGTTGCCGGTGAGGCGCGCGGTGTGCTTGTCGGGGCCGCACGAGGCGAGCAGCCCGAGGGGGAGCAGGAACGAGAGGAGAAAACGTGAAATCATAAAACGAATGAGCAAAAAAGAAACGACAGGAACGCAGAGGGTGCGGCGTTCCTGTCGTAAAAAAGGGAAGGGGATGCCGAATGGACGGCACCGAGTTATTTCACCAACTCGGGGTGCGCCGCAAGCACCTTGGCCAATTCGAGATCCGTCTGTGCCAATCCGGCCAACGAGCGGTCGGCGGCGATGGCGGAGGCCAATGCTTGCGCAGCGCCCTTGACATCGCCGGTGCGCGCGCCGACTACGGCAGAGAGATAGGCCGTCATCGCGTCACGGTTGGGAACAGCCATCAGCGTTTGGCGCGCCGCCACATAATCTTTGGTCAGAATCTGCGCGAGGGCGGCGGTATTGGTATTCACGCCTTTGAGCGTTTGGGCGGCCTGCACGAAGTTGCCGCGCGCCACGAGGAGATTGCCGAGCACTTCGTTGTAGTTGGCAGCACTGAGCGCCTTGCCGAGGAGCGCTTCGGCCTGATCGAGGCGATGCTCGCGCACGGCGATGAGCGCTGCGTTGGCGTTGGCCTCGGGAAGTTCGGTGGCTTTCGCCAATTCAGCCTTGGCCGTTTCCAAATCGCCCTTGGCATAAGCGATTTGCGCCAAACCGTTGTGCGCACGCTTGTCGTTGGGATAAAGACGGGCGGCCTTTTCAAAAATGGCCTTGCGCTCTTCGAGGTTGTTCGTGAGCGTGGCGGCATAAAGCACCTCTTCTACCGAAAGTTTGGAGGCGTCGTTGACATATTGTTCGCGAATTTCATCGTCGGTGCGGCCGACAACGCGATAGTTGATGGCCAAACGCGCGCGACGGAGCTCGGGAAGCACTTCGTCGGCCAGTTCGGTGAACGCAGCGGAGATGTTGCGAATCTGCTGTTCGCGCTCTTCGGGATCTTGGTAGAGGGAGAGCACGCGAATGATGGCTTCTTTGTCTTGAATGTTGCTTTGTTGCACCAGTTCTTTGAAACCTTCCCAGTCTTCGGCGGTGTATTTCGTGTCGACGTTGGCACCTAATTTGTTTTTGCTCAACTGTCTGTGCACATACTGCTCGGCGGTGTTGCGGCGGTTCTCAGCCAACTGCGTATTGAAGCCAAGTGATCCGTCGGGCGAGGCGTATGCGGCCACTTCGATGTTGTCGAGCGCCAGATTCTTGCGGTCGGCCTTGATCTCGCGCAGCATTTTCACGAAGTCTTGCACGGAGGTGCGGTTGAGTTCGCTGGTGCGCACTTTGGCTTGGTTGATGAGATATTTGATTTGTGCGTCCTGTCGGCGACTAATCTGCTGCTGATAGCCGTCGGCTGCCGTGGCGGTGGAAGCAGAGGCGAGGGTGCGATAGACCAACTGCGAGGTGGCGAGCACACCGTTGGCGACTTTCACTTCGGGGATGGCTACGCGCTTGTTGTCGATGCGGGCATCGAACGTCAAGTAGAGCTCGCTGCGATCCATGGCCGAGGTGTAGGGGAAATTCGTGCGCATCACATAGTTGCCACCCACCTTGTAGGCGATGGTTTGATCGTTGCCCACGACGTTTTCTCCTTGGAAAGTGGCACTTTGTCCCACGGTTTTCGTTCCGGCATAGCGCAATTCGGGCACAACGGTGACAACGGCTTTTTTCTTCATGTACTTTTCGGGAAAACGGCCGTTGATGGTTGCGGGAACCACGTCGCCCACCACTTCAAGGGGCGAAGGGGTGACGGTAAAGTTGTCGGCGCTGAGCGAACCGAGCTTGCCGCTGCACGAACTCAACGCAAGAAGTCCGAGCAATGCCGCGGAGACAGAGAGGGTTTGTTTCATGAGTGATAGAAAAATATGGGGAGTTTGTTGGGAAAGGTTCATTTTTTTGCCGAATCGGCTTCGTCTTCGTAGTAACGACCGCTGCGATCGTACCAAGACGTGGGGAGTTTGCAGCCAAACATGCAGTAAAGCCCGATCAAGATGAAGGGAACGGAAAGTAACTGGCCTTGATTGACGCCAATCAAGCCTTGCATGTGGAGTTCCCAGGGCTCTTGCACCTCTTTGAAGAACTCTACGCCGAAACGGAAGACGAAAATAAAGGTAAGGCAGAGACCAAAGAAAAAGCCGGTGCCGACTTTATCGCGATGGGTGCGATAAAGCAACCAACCGATGACGAGTAGCACGAAATAGGCGATGGCTTCGTAGAGTTGGGCGGGGTGTCTGGGCTGGGTTTCGCCAAGACGGGCGAAGACGAAGCCGAAATCGCTGTGCGTGTAGGTGCCTACGATCTCAGAGTTCATAAGATTGCCCAAACGGATGCAGCCCGCGGTGACAGGTGTGGCGATGGCGATGTTATCCAACACACGTAATAGCCGAACCTTGGTGCTGCGCACGTAAAGCCAGAGGGAGAGCATCAAGCCGGCCGTACCTCCGTGCGAAGCCAAGCCTGCATAGCCGGTAAAGTGCCAATGGCCCATCCCGTCTTGGCGCATGGGGAGAATCATCTCGAGGGGATGCGACAAAAAATAGGCGGGTTCGTAGAGCAAGCAGTGGCCGAGGCGCGCACCGATGAGGATGCCTAAGAAACAATAGATGAAAAGTGGATCGAACTTGTCTTGCGGAATGCGCTGTTCGCGATAAAGTCGCCAAACCATCACATAAGCGGCGGCCAAACCGATGGTCCAGAAGAGCGAATACCAGCGAATGACGAGCGAACCGACGTGAAAAGCGACCAAATCAGGGTTCCAAACAATCATAGCAGGGAGAGATTGTGCAAATCGCGCACCGCCGGCAGCCCCCAATAGAGCGATCGGCGAAGCGCGACGTGCGATAATTAGACATTGAAGAGGAAGTGCATGATATCACCGTCTTGTACCACATACTCTTTGCCTTCGACGTGGAGCAAACCGGCTTCGCGAACGGCGCTTTCGCTGCCGTATTTGATGAAGTCTTCGTACTTGATGACTTGCGCACGGATGAAACCTTTCTCAAAGTCCGTGTGAATCACACCGGCGCACTGGGGAGCTTTCCAACCGCGCTTGTAAGTCCACGCGTGCACCTCGACTTCGCCCGCGGTGATGAAGGTTTCCAAATCAAGGAGCTTGTATGCTGCCTTAATCAAGCGGTTGACGCCGCTTTCCTCGAGACCTACGTCCTTCAAGAACTCTTGTCGTTCCTCAAACGTCTCAAGTTCTGCGATGTCTGCCTCGGTTTGTGCAGCCACAACCAGGATTTCTGCGCCTTCGGGGGCTACGGCTTCGCGCACGCGCTCCACATATTCGTTGCCCGACACGGCCGATCCTTCGTCGACGTTGCAGACATAGAGCACCGGCTTGGAGGTTAAGAGGAAAAGGTTGCGCGCGGCGGTTTGTTCGTCCTTCGATTCGAAGGTGACGCTGCGGGCATTGTTTCCTTCCAAGAGGGCTTCGCGAATGGCAGTGAGCACCGTGTATTCCAACTTCGCGTTCTTATCATTGCCCACTTGCGCGATTTTCTCCACACGCTTGATGCGATTTTCAACCGTCTCGAGGTCTTTGAGCTGCAACTCGGTGTCAATGATCTCTTTGTCGCGAACCGGGTCTACACTTCCGTCGACATGCACCACATTGCCGTCGTCGAAACAGCGCAACACGTGGATGATGGCATCGGTCTCGCGGATATTGCCGAGAAACTGGTTGCCGAGTCCTTCACCCTTCGAGGCGCCCTTCACCAAACCCGCGATGTCTACGATTTCTACCGTCGTGGGAATGATTTTTGTCGTCTTCACCAGCGCGGCCAACGCCGAGAGGCGCTCGTCGGGCACGGTGATGACGCCAACATTAGGCTCGATGGTGCAAAAAGGGAAGTTGGCACTCTGTGCCTTCGCGTTACTCAGACAATTGAATAGCGTCGATTTGCCCACATTAGGCAGGCCGACGATGCCGCATTGTAAACTCATGTGTGATGATTTGCTGATTTGGAGCAAAGATACAACTATTTTTCGAGACAACGTGCCCTATATATATAATGAGTGCTCCGAACTCATCGTTCGAAGCACTCATTTATTGGTTTGCACGAGGCACTTTTCAGTGGCGATCGGCAAAGTTTTTCAAACCCGTTTGCAGGAATTGGAGATAAGCGCCCACGTTTTCGTCGTAACTGCGGCTGGCGGTCAAAGGATCGCCGTTGCCGTCGAGCAAAACGTAGAACGGTTGGGCATTGGCGCCGAACTTCGTGCGCTGCAAGTAGCTCCAACGGTCGCCGACGGTGCGGAGTTTCGTCGTTTTGCCGTTTTCTTGCACCTCGATCGTCTCGGGCAGCGGCGTCTTGTCGTCCACGTAGAGCGAAATCAGCACATAGTCCTTGTCAATGTGGTTGCGCACTCGATTGTCCGTCCACACGGCGGCCTCCATCTTACGGCAGTTCACGCAACCGAAGCCCGTGAAGTCGATCAGCACCGGCTTACCCACACTGCGGGCGTAGGCCATGCCGGCTTCGTAGTCCTTAAACTTCGGTTCCACCGCGGTGTGCGGGTTGAGATTGAAGTCTTGTGTGTTCATCGGCGGGGCGAAAGCGCTCACCGCCTTGACAGGAGCGCCCCACAAACCGGGCACCATGTAGATGGCGAAGGCCAAAGAGGCGATGCCGACAAAGAAAGCCGGAACCGAAGTGCCGCGTTCGTCTGCATCGTCGTGGGGAAATTTCACAAAACCGAAGAGATAGAGCGCGAGCAAGGCGAAGAGGGCAATCCACAAGGCCAAGAACACCTCACGATCGAGCAGATGCCAACCATAGGCGAGGTCGGCCACCGAGAAAAACTTCAGCGCGAAGGCCAATTCCACGAAACCGAGCGTGACTTTCACCTTGTTCATCCACGAACCGCCGCGCGTCGTCTTCTTGAGCAAGGCGGGGAAGAGCGCGAAGAGGGTGAAAGGCAGTGCCAACGCTACGGCAAAACCGAACATACCCACGGTGGGCGCGAGTTGACCGCCGCCCGAAGTGGAAACCTCCACCAGCAGGAAACCGATGATGGGGCCGGTGCACGAGAAGCTGACGAGAGCCAGCGTGAAGGCCATGAGGAAGATGCTCAACAAGCCCGTTGTGTTCGAAGCCTTGGCGTCGATTGCGTTACCCCACGAGGTGGGCAGCTGAATCTCGAAACCGCCGAGGAACGAAGCGCCGAAAAGCACCAACATCAAGAAGAAAGCGATGTTGAAGAAGGCGTCAGTCGACAGGTCGTTGAGTGCCGAAGCCCCGAAAAGCGAGGTGATGACCAATCCAAGCAAGACATAGATCACCACAATCGAGGCACCGTAAGTCAACGCATCGCGGATGCCCTTGGCGCGGTCACTGTTGCGCTTTAAGAAGAAGCTCACCGTCATCGGAATGATGGGCCAAACGCAAGGCGTCACGAGCGCCAAGAGTCCGCCGAGGAAGCCTAAGCCGAAAATCAAGAGCAATCCTTTGCCGGCTGCGCCGTGGCTTTCGCCGAGGGCTTGGAGTTTGTCGGTGACGGGCGTCCAGAGTTGACGAATGGTGGCGCTGTCGAGCGCGGCAGTCTGCGCTTGTGCGGGCGCGGCGGCGGTTTCCGACAGAACGGTGGTCGCGGTGTCGGTCATGGCCGGCACGAGTTCTTTGGCCTCGACCTCTGTTTCGGTCTGCTTCTCGGCCGTTGCGGTCGCAGCCTCAGCAGCGGCCTTTTCAGGGCCGTCCGCTCCTTTCGCACTCATCTCCACTGTGGTGGGCGGCAAGCAGTTTTCGTCGTTGCAAGCCCCGTAACGCAGATAGCCCTTCACCTCATATTGCTTTTCGGTGAGTTCGATGCGTTGCGTGAACTGCGCGGTGTGCTCAAAGTAGGACACAGGCATGTCGAAAATGGGATCTTGCTTGCGCTTCAAGCCGGCGCCGGGACGGAGCGCGCCTTTGAGTTTGGCGCCTTTGAGCACATCGGTGCCAAAAGTGGCCACCGTCGGGCCGCCGGGCGCGATGTCGGTGCCGTAGACGTGCCAACCGGAAGCGATGTTGCCGGTGAACACCACGTCAATCTCCGTGGGGCTGACGCGTTTGGTGGAAACACTGAACTTGACCTGCGCTTGCGCAGCCGTCACGGCCAGCAGCACAAAGGAGAAGAGGAGAAAAAGGATGCGTTTCATGTGGGGTGTAGCTAAGATGAAACAAGGTGGCCGGCAATTCCGGCCACCGTTGAGGGAAATGATCGACACTGCACCACCGGTTCACTCCGCCGAATGGCGAAGGAGCGGCACGGGGGCACAAGAAGTCGAGTGATGTTTATTTGCGAACGCGCTTGCCGGGACGCGCCTTGCCGGCAGTACGCTCCACCTTCGTGGCACCGGTCACGGCGTCGGGCGTGGTCGTCTGCACATCGGGGGCATTGGCATAGAGTTCGGCCACCTTCGCATCGAGTTGATCGCCGCGCAAACCGAAAGCGACGATTTTGCCTTGCGGATCGATGAGCAACGTGGCGGGAATCGAGCTGATGCCGTAGAGCGCAGCGGCTTCGCTCTGCCAACCCTTGAGGTCAGAGAGGTGAGGCCAGGTAAGATTCATGCGCTGGATGGCGCCCGTCCAAGCAGCCTTGTCGTTGTCGAGCGAAACGCCCACAATTTCAAAACCCTTGCTGTGGTACTTCTCATAGAGCGCTTTCACGCGCGGCATTTCCGCACGGCAAGGGCCGCACCACGAAGCCCAAAAATCAACCAACACATAGTTGCCTTTTCCGCAGTAGTCCGAGAGGCGCTTCGTGGCGCCTTGGGGCGTTTGGAGAGCAATGTCCTTGAACTGACTGCCGGGCTGGTGCGACTTCATGGCTTCGGCACGATGGGCAAACTGATCCACGAGGGGTTGCAACAGCGGCGTGGAGAAGCAAGCGGCTTTGCTCGCGATGAGAGCCTGAATGTCCTCTTCGTCGAGCAGACTGCCATAGAGGTAGAACAAAGGCGCGTTGCTCACCGCTTCGGGGTGGTCTTTCAGGCTCTTTTTCACCAGTGCGCCCACCTCCGTCACGGCTTGTTCGTATTGATCGGCGAGGGCTTTGAACTCGGGCGTGCCGACTTTGCCTTCGGCTTGGTACTGCTTGAGTTGGCTGACGAGGGCAATGATACCGGGCACCTTCTTGGCCACCACCGATTGGGTGTTGTTGAGGAGCGCATTCTCGGTCGTTCCGCTCACCGTCGAGGTGGGCAGATCCACCGTTACCGTGCCGTCGAGCACTGCCACCAAAGAGTTGTTGAGATCGCGCTGTTCAGAGAGTTGAAGGAAGGGTTGCTGTTGAGCATCGCCTTGCAGTGTGAACGTGCCGTCCTTGCCCACTTTCACCGAGTCCACGTTGTTGGACTGGAGATTGCGATAGTAGACCACAGATTGGCCGGGAGTTGCTTTTCCTTTTACTACATATTGTTGAGCTGAGGCGCCGAGCGCGAGGGCTGCAAACGCCATAGAAAATAGCATTTTCTTCATGTCGTGACTATTATAGGGGATAGATTGGCACAAAAGTACGCTTTTCTTTGAACAATGACAAGCATTTAGCGTTCTTTGGGCGCGAGCGACACTTAGGTTCTTGCCCGTTCTCCCTCTGTCGGGAGGGCATTCGGGTGATTTATCCTGTGTGTGAACATTTTGTGCAGAAAGTCGGGACGAAACTCCGACCGACTCCTTATTTATATATAGGGATAATTGAACTTGCGTGTGCGCTACGCGAAAAAAGACGCAGCACCGGCAACGAAAAACAGACCGGTTTCATCGAAAAGTCCACTGTTTTCGAACAAAACTTGAGGACTTTTCGACGAAAGGAGCGCAGGAATTTTGACGACGTGCGGCGATCAGTCGAAAACTCCGGTAGAAAGGTAGCGTTCGCCCGTATCGGGGAGCAGCGCCACGATGGTTTTACCGGCATAGGCCTCATCGGCGGCCAAGCGCAAGGCGGCACTGAACGCGGCGCCCGACGAAATGCCGCAAAGCATGCCTTCGACGGCGGCCAACTCGCGCGCGCCGGCGATGGCGTCCTCGTTCGTCACCCGAACGATGCGATCCACCACACTGCCGTCGTAGGTCGTGGGCACGAAACCGGCACCGATGCCTTGAATCTTGTGGGGCGCGGGCGCTCCACCGCTCAAAACGGGCGAGTCATCGGGCTCTACGGCCACAATCTCCACCGCTGCGTTATGGGCTTTGAGGGTTTTGCCCACACCGCTCACCGTTCCACCCGTACCGACGCCGGCCACAAAGACATCAACGGCGCCTTCGGTGTCGCGCCACACCTCTTCGCCGGTGGAAGCGGCGTGCACCGCGGGATTGGCGGGGTTTTCAAACTGACCGAGGGTCACTGCACCGGGAATGGAGGCGCGCAGGGCTTCAGCACGGGCGAGTGCGCCCTTCATGCCCTCGGCACCAGGCGTGAGTTCGAGGCGAGCACCGTAGGCCGACACGAGTCGGCGACGCTCCACGCTCATGGTTTCGGGCATAACGATGACTACTTCGTAACCCTTCACGGCGGCGGCAAAGGCCAAGCCCACACCGGTGTTGCCACTCGTGGCTTCGACGAGCGTACTGCCGGGGCGCAGCAGTCCATCTCGCTCAGCGGCGGTGATCATGGCCAGCGCGGTGCGATCTTTCACCGAACCGGCGGGGTTGTAACTTTCGAGTTTCACCAACAAACGGGCGCGGAGTGCGTGGCGGGCGGCCACACGTTGCACTTCAACAAGGGGCGTTTCGCCCACTAATTCTAATTGAGAACGATAGATTTTTGACATAGGAGGAGAAAATGAGGGGCGGTTTATGGGGGGCGACGGGGGCAATTCGGCAAAGAATGTGTAACTTTGTCGTGCGCGCCCTGTTCGTCGAAGACAAATATACCTTGTGCAAGTCACAAACGACCTTCCGGCGCTCGTAATTCTACTTAACTCGACGTATTTCATCGCTCTGTTTATGCAAACTGCGCTTTCCCCCGAAGAAATTGCCCACTTGAGTGCGCAATTGGCCGTGGCCGATCCCAATATTCCGCAAGGTGAGGCCGACGATATCCAACCGGCGCGCATCGAAGAAGCCGTGGCGCTCTTCCGCGATCTCGTGTTTCCGGGATTTTTCACCGCCCGCCCCACCCTCGAATGCTTGTCTCAACTCTCGCGCATCCTCTATCGCCAAATTGAAGCCGCCCGCTGCGTGGTGGGCGAGACGTGTTGCGCCAAAGCGCTCACGCAGCAATTCATGCAGGCCATCCCTGCGCTGAGAAACACGCTCGGACTCGACGTGCGCGCCATATATAATGGAGACCCCGCGGCGGCGAGCCACACCGAAGTGATCTTGTGCTACCCTTCTGTACAGGCGATCGTGCATTACCGCATGGCGCACGTTTTGCATCGCGCGGGGGTGCCGATTGTTCCGCGCATTATCAGCGAATTGGCGCATGCGCGCACCGGGATCGACATCCACCCGGGCGCAGAAATAGGCTCCGAGTTTGCCATCGACCACGGCACAGGCGTGGTGATTGGGGCGACGTGTATCATCGGTCGCGGTGTTCGCCTCTATCAAGGCGTGACGCTCGGCGCACGCAACTTCAAAACGGCGGAAGACGGCACACTGCTCAATCTCCCGCGCCACCCGATCATCGAAGACAACGTGGTAATTTACAGTAACGCGAGTGTGTTGGGACGCATCACCGTGGGGCATGACTCGATCATCGGGGGTAACGTGTGGGTGACGCACGCTGTGCCGCCGCACTCGCGCGTGTTGCAAAGCAAAGTGACGCTCGGCACGGACTTCGAAAAGGGGGCCGGCATCTAAAAACAGCGATTTCATCGACAGCGCCTCGTGCTTTTGGGCAGCGTTCAGCGTTTCGCTATTCAACCGGTGGGGGCGTAGTTTCGTTTTGATACGTTTTTGCGAAATGCTACTTACAAAGTAGTCTTATCAGTGCGTTTTCTATCACTACATGTAGGTATTCTACGGATAAAAACGCGGCAAAATGTGCTTATTCTCAAATAGTTTTCCTATCTTTGCCCAAATCGGTGGGGATTTTCCCCTCATACGTAAAGAACTATACGCGCAATATGAAGAAGATGTACCATTTTTTGCTCGCAACCGTGACGCTTGTAGCGAGCGTTGCAATGATTTCGTGCAACAAAACTGATGATGATTTTTCGAACAACGTCCCCCAAGCCGATCCTTCGGAAGTGCTTTTTACTTGGGAAGGCGGTGAAAAAGACATTACTGTGCGTCCCACACAAGGAACTCGAATGACCCAAGATTGGTTCTTCGTGGAAGCTGATATTCCCGAAGAAGCAGTATTCACAAAGGAGCGAGTTATCGTTGACACAACGAAAACGCCCGGCGTGAAAGTCATCTCCAACAGCTGGGTAACGCTCACGGTTACGGATCTCGGCCGCCAGATTAAGGTCAAAGCGCTCCGCAACAGAACGCCTTCGCAGCGCGCGATTCGTTTCACCGGCAAGTGCAACAACAATCGTTTCTCCTTTATTGTTCGCCAAAAGGGTATTTCCTACTAAAATACGCGCGGCCACTGCCGCAAACTGCCCGCACGCACTGAGCGTGACGGGCAGTTTTTTTTTGGCACTTCCGCACTCCATACTGAGAACAGCTGACCTGCGAATACGATCCTCCGACTTGCGAACACAATCTCTGAATTGATGAGCGAAAAATGCTCACTTTTCGAGGACTCCCTCCGACGACACAATAAGAACGGTACGACTTGCGACGAAAACTTCGACCAATCCGATCAGAGATACTCGCATTTCGTGGACTCCCACCAACTACACGACAAGAACGATACGACTTGTGCCGAGAACTTCAAACATTCGGATACAATAATCCCCCTTACTTTTCCGAAAGGAGAAGCAAGGGGGATTATCTTAGGGGTATTTCCGATGAAACCGCGGGTGATTAACGATGGAATCGCCTTTTTGGCTCTACATCGTCCGTGTTTCAGAAAACAATTAGGCGTCGATCGTGGCGTACTTGGCGTTGCGCTCGATGAAGTCGCGGCGCGGTTCCACATCATCGCCCATCAGCATAGAGAAGACGTGGTCGGCTTCGGCAGCGTTCTCAATCGTCACAAGTTTCAACATGCGCGTTTCGGGATTCATTGTGGTATCCCACAACTGAGTGGGGTTCATTTCACCAAGACCTTTGTAGCGCTGGAGCGTAATGGAGTTCTCTCCCTTTGTGGGATCGCCGTATTGCGCGATGAATTCGTCCTTTTCGCGATCATTGTAGCAATATTCCTCGACTTTTCCCTTGCGGCAACGATAAAGCGGGGGCATTGCGATGTATAAGTGGTTCTCTCGGATCACTTGCGGGAAGTATCGATAGAAGAGCGTCATGATAAGCGTGGCAATGTGCTGTCCGTCGACATCGGCATCGGCCATGATCACAATTTTGTGATAACGAAGTTTGTCGATGTTGGCTTCTTTCGAATCCACCTCGCCGCTCTCGCCTTCTTTTTGCACGCCGAATCGGATGCCAAGTGCCTGAATGATGTTGTTCACCTCGTCACTTTCGAAGGCTTTGTGCCACATGGCTTTCTCGACGTTGAGGATTTTACCGCGCAAAGGCAGGATGGCTTGTGTGGCACGACTGCGACCTTGCTTGGCAGAACCGCCGGCCGAGTCACCCTCGACGAGGAAAAGTTCGCACTCTTCGGGAACGCGGCTCGAACAGTCGGCAAGTTTACCGGGAAGTCCACCACCGGCCATCGGATTCTTGCGCTGAACCGTTTCACGCGCCTTGCGGGCGGCGACACGAGCCGTAGCGGCGAGAATCACTTTATCTACAATGAGTTTCGCCTCCTTGGGATGTTCTTCGAGATAGTTGGTGAGTGCTTCGCCGACAGCCTGGTTGACAGCTCCCATCACCTCGCTATTGCCGAGTTTCGTCTTGGTTTGTCCCTCAAACTGCGGTTCAGACACTTTGACACTGATCACCGCCGTGAGACCTTCGCGGAAGTCTTCGCCGGTAATTTCGATCTTTGCTTTCTCAATTTGCTTCTGCGCCGTTTCTTCCGCGTACTTTTTGAGCACACGCGTCACAGCAGCGCGGAAACCCGCCAGGTGCGTACCGCCTTCGATCGTATTGATGTTGTTCACATACGAGTGCAGGTTCTCACTGTAGCTGGTGTTGTAAACGATGGCCACCTCCACCGGGATGCCTTCCTTCTCGGTATTGATGTAAATCACGTCGGGAATGAGCGGCGTGCGCATGGAATCTTGGTAGCGCACGAACTCGCGCAGACCGCTTTCCGAGTAGAATACTTCGCGACGCGGGTTGCCTTTTTCATCTTCTTCGCGCTCATCGGTGAGTGTGATGGTGAGTCCGGCGTTCAAGAAGGCCAGTTCGCGCAGACGATTGGCGAGGATGTCATACTTATATTCCGTGGTGGTGAAAATTTCGGGGTCGGGCCAGAATTGTTGGCGCGTACCTCGCAGCGAAGTTTCGCCCACTACCTTCACCGGATAGAGGGGATGTCCCTTCTCATATTCCTGCTGATAGATTTTTCCATCGCGGAACACCTGCGAAAGCATGTGGGTGGAAAGCGCGTTCACGCACGAAACGCCCACACCGTGCAAACCGCCCGACACTTTGTAAGAACCTTTGTCGAACTTACCGCCGGCGTGCAGCACCGTCATCACCACTTGCAGGGCACTCACGCCCTCTTTTTCGTGGATATCAACGGGAATACCGCGTCCATTGTCTTGTACAACGATCGAATTGTCCTTGCAAATCACCACATCAATGTGGGTGCAGAAACCGGCCAAGGCTTCGTCGATGGAGTTATCCACCGTTTCATAAACCAAATGGTGCAGACCTTTCTCGCCGATGTCGCCGATGTACATCGCCGGACGCTTGCGAACGGCCTCCAAACCTTCGAGTACTTGGATATTCGACGCGGAATAGCCCGCGGCTTTATGCTGTTGTTCTTCCATGCGGATTTTCAATATAAAACTGGAAGCAAAGATACATCTTTATTTCGGATTGACCAACTTATGTCGTTTGAACACACGACGATAGACCACAAAGCCCGAAATCACCACACTGAGCAGGAACAATCCGGAAAGGAAGATGAAAAGTTGCACCAAGATCGTGGGCAAAAAGGTGTAAATGCGGCCGGTGTGTACCTCCAGCGCCAAACGCCAAAGTGACATCCGCGCTTCGCCGGGAGCGACCACGGCCGATTGCGGCGGCATCAGCGCCTGTTTCGTGGCAGCAGTGCGCCCTTCGTCATGCACTCCGTCCACTTCGATCGGTTCGGGGTATTCGGCGCCACGATTGTAGTCGAAAACCAGCGGACATCCGGCGAAATCATCGCTGTAACCCGACACCGAGTAGGTGAAATCGGGCATTCCGGCATGCGTCGGCGGGACATATCGGCAACGGCGGATCAGGTCGTAACTCTCTCCTGTGGCACGATTCCATCGATACAAACCGGCAAACGAGCCGACAATCCACTCATCGCGACCCACTTGTCGAAGCACGTTCGGCCCCATAAAGCCGGTGGGCGGTTCGCGGCGTACCCGTTGCGGCGCATCCGCGAGACTCCGCGCTGTGTGAAAGCCGTGGGCGGTGTAGAACAACCACTCGCCGCGCGCCGTGTCGCGGCGCACCATCCGCAACTCGTCCCACCATGCGTTGGGCGAGTCCTCTACCGTGTGCGGCACAGGGGCGTGCTTTCCACCGGCGATGAGGATCAGCAACGGCGGGCGCAGAAACATACCCGTTAGCGTAAGCACAAAGACGAAAACCAACGTGCTTACCCCGATGCGGTTGTGCCAGCGCAACGATTGCAGCGTGAAACGATTGGCCGCACGGCGACGCTTGACTTTCAAACGGTGGGTGATGCGCGGAAAGAAGGTGAGAATCAGACCGGTGATGCAGAGTACCAAGAGCGCGAGTGCGAGCGCATCGACGGCAAAACGACCGATTTCACCGAAAAGTTCACCGCTGTGCAATCGCCAGATGGTGCGCATGGTGAAGCGTCCGGGCGCTCCCTCGGCAGGAGCGCGAAGTTCATGGCGAACGAAGTGACGGTAAGGCGCTGTGGCGGTGTAAACGGCCGAACGACTGAGCACCACGAGCGTATCTCCCGCCACAGCGGCCGAAACGAAGCGATCATCGCCGAGCAAATGGGGCGTATTTTCCTGCCAGCGCGCAGCATCGAGTTGTCGAAGATAGACAGTGTAAGTGCTCACCGCAAAGACTTTGCCGTCGGGTAGGCGGACGGCATCGACAAAGCTTTGATTTTCTGCCCCCGCTTGCAGGCCTTCATTCCACGTTCGGAGCTGTCGGCAACGATCGTCGGAGAGAAAAAGCCCGTTTTCACCGTAAAGCAGTACACTGTCGGCACCTAAACGCAGCGTGCCGCGCACCGTGCCTTGATTCCAGTTGTGCAGCGCGTAAGCCGCGGGCAGCCAACGGCGCGACACGTCAAGATGGCGCAGTTCGTAACGATGATTGAGCAGAATGCCCGAAATCAAAAAAGGAAGGAGGAAGCAAGAAAAAAATAATCCGCCCCATTTGTGCCATTTACGCCAACGGCGAACGCGCTTCGACGAGCGGGAAACGGAATTTGTTTGGGAAGACATAGGAAGAAAACGACCGCCTACAAAGGAGGTCGTGGAGTAGATTAAAGAGGAGTATCACTATAACTCGACAAAGATACACATTTATCGCCACGCAATGAAATGCGTATCGCCGTTTTCGGAAGCCTTTTCTTCGCATTCATCGCCCATCGGTGCAGAAAGTGCTTCATTTTTCTTTCTCGCCCGACCACACCCTCCAAAAAGTGCGGAACATTCGGGCAAAAATGGACAACTTTTCTGCAAAATAGGTGCGTTTTCATCGAAAAGTTGTCTTGTTTTTTTTAGATCGTTGCGCAGCTCACGATCTGTAAGCCTCAACGAGGAAAAGAAAGTGGGGAAAAAGGAGAAGAAAGGCAGCACGAAAAAAAACAGAAAGAGCGGTTTCATCGAAAGAAGCACAGCAGTCCCAAACGCAAACCACTTCTTTTGCTATCTGAACAAAGCATATCCCATTATTTATTTGTAGTTTTGCATACCATGACAGACAACGAACAATTGCCGCTTCAGCTCTATCTCATCGAGATCTTGGCCGCCGGTCATTATCTCTCGGTGAAGCAGTTGGCCGATCGCACAGGCATGCACACTCGCCGCATCTATCGGCTCTTAGAGAAGTTCCCCCGACTCGGACTCACGCTCGAGAAGTCGGGGCATGCCTATCGTTTGTCGCCCGACGCGCCATTTTTGGTGCACGTTTCAGAACACCTGCATTTTCGCCCCGACGAAATTCAGACACTGGCCACGGTGCTCGAAAGCCTGAGCGACACTTCGACACCGGTGCGCCTGTTACGCGAGAAGATTCGCCGCCTGCGCAACGACCATGTGTTGGTGCTCGACGACAGTGACCAACGCATCGGGCAAAACATTCGACAGATTTTCGAAGCCATCCGGCAAGAACGCACCGTGGTACTCAAGTCCTATCTCTCGGCCAGCGGAAACACCATCGCTGACCGCATTGTCGAGCCCTATCTCTTCCTGCCGGGCAACCGCGATGTGCGCTGTTTCGAAATTCACAGCCGAACGAACAAAACTTTCAACCTGGCGCGCACCGATTCGGTCGAACTACTTGATCTGAACTGGAATCACCGAAACGAACACGAGACCGACTTCGTCGATTTGTTCCATTTCACCGGTTCCACTCGCACGCGAGTTTGTCTGCGCTTGGGTTATTTGAGTCGCAGTGTGCTGATCGACGAATATCCTCGCGCCGCGAAACACCTCACGGCCGAAGACAATGGAAAATGGCGCTTCGAAGCCGATTTTTGTTCCATGCGGGGTATCGGTCGTTTTGTATTGAGCATGCCCTCCGATATCGAAGTAATCGATTCACCCGAACTGGTCGACTACCTGCGCGAACAGGTGCAAATCGCCCAAAGCAAATGGGGAGCAACCTTCAACGCCGATTGTAACGATTCCATCGGCGCAAGCGACTGCCCCACCCCGTGAGTTTTTTCGGACTTGCACCCAAGCGATTCTTCTCCCTCCGCACGAAACATCAAACACTTAATATGAACAGAAAACTTCTTCTCCTCTTAGCGTGGCTTGCTCTCTTGCCTGCCGCCGCACAAAAGGCCGATTTCAACGTCGTGCCGCTGCCGCGCAAAATTACTGCCGACCCTAATGCCGGGGCTTTTGTGATCAATCAAAACACCGCCATCCTCGACGGACGTACCGCGGGCGAAAAACGCAACGCTCGCTTCTTACAACAATATCTTTTCGAACGCACCGGTTTTCAACTCCCTTTGCTCAAAAAAGCGAAAGGCGTTTCGACGCTTTCGGTGCGCACCCTCGCCGACGCCAAGGAATTGGGAACTGAAGGCTACCGCATCGATGTCGATGCACGGCAGATCACCATCACCGGCGCCGACGATGCGGGCGCATTCTACGGCATCCAAACACTGCGCAAGGCGCTTCCGCATTTGGACGCCGGACAAAAAGGGAAAACGGCCGTCAGCGTTCCGGCCACGCATGTGAGCGATGCACCTCGCTTCGGCTATCGCGGCATGGAACTCGACGTGGCGCGCCACTTCGTGACGGTCGACAGTGTGAAACGCTTCATCGACCTGCTCGCCCTGCACAACATCAACCGCTTTCACTGGCACCTCACCGACGATCAGGGCTGGCGCATTGAAATTAAGCGCTACCCTCGCCTCACCACGGTGGGGAGTCAGCGCGCTCAAACCGTGATCGGTCATAACCCCGGCAAATACGACGGTCGCCCTCACGGTGGATTTTACACCCAGCAGGAGTGTCGCGACATTGTGCGCTACGCTGCCGAACGTCACATCACCGTGATTCCCGAAATCGACCTCCCCGGTCACATGGTCGCCGCTTTGGCCGCCTACCCCGAACTTGGATGCACCGGAGGGCCCTACCAAGTGCGCCAACACTGGGGAATTGCGGACGATGTGCTTTGTGCCGGCAACCCGAAAACCTACGAATTCATCGACAACGTGCTCGATGAAGTCACGAACATCTTCCCCTCGATCTACGTTCACATCGGCGGCGACGAATGCCCCAAGGAGCGTTGGAAGCAATGCCCGAAGTGTCAAGCCTTCATCGGCGAGAAACACTTGCAAGCCGAAGGTGGACACACCGCCGAAGAGCGTTTGCAAAGCTATGTAATCCGTCACACGAGCGAACACCTTGCGAAGAAAGGACGTCGCATCATCGGTTGGGACGAAATTCTCGAAGGTGGACTCGCGCCGGGTGCCACGGTGATGTCGTGGCGAGGAGAGAAAGGCGGGATCGATGCGGCCAAGAGCGGACACGATGCCATCATGACGCCCAACTCCTACCTCTATTTTGACTACTACCAGTCGAAGAACACGGCCGACGAGCCCATGGCCATCGGCGGTTATCTGCCGCTCGAACGCGTTTATGCCTACGAACCCGTGTCCAACGGCACCGACGAAGCCACCGCCCGCCGTTTCATCGGTGTGCAAGCCAACATTTGGACAGAATACATCCCCACCTTCCGCGGTGTGGAATACATGGCGCTACCCCGCGCCGCCGCTTTGGCCGAAATCCAATGGCGTCCGCGCGGTGTGCGCAACTATCAGGAGTTTCTCGGACGCCTGCCCGATCTCTTCTCCTTATATAAAGAGCAAGGCTACAACTTCGCCAAGCACTACTACGACATCCGTGCCAACTACTCCTTGGTACCCGGCAGCGGCGTGAAGGTGACGCTCTCGACGGTGAACAATGCTGCCATTCGCTACACCCTCGACGGCAGCGAGCCCACGATGAATTCGGCACGCTACGAAGGACCGCTACTCATCAACCAACCGGCAAAATTCCGTGCCGTGGCTTTCCGCACCGAACCCACCGTGGTCGGTAAAATCGTGAACCGCAGCCACACCGAGCGCGAAGATTTCCATTTTAACAAGGCCACGGCGCGCTCGATCGAGTTGTTGCAGGGCGCCAACGCACAATATAAATTTGCGGGCGCGCAAACTTTGGTCGACGGTCTCCGCGCCACGAACACCAACCACCAGTCCGGACGTTGGATTGGTTTCTACACCGAAGACATGGAAGCCGTGATCGACCTCGGAACAGAGACGCCCATCGAAGAAGTCGGCTTCAACGTCTGCGTGGAAAAGGGAAGTTGGATTTACGACGCGCGCCGCATCGACGTTGCCGTCTCGGACGACGGCAAACACTGGACAACGGTGGCCGAACGCGACCTGCCCGCCCTCACCGAAGCCAACGCCAACGGGATTGTGCGCCACACGCTCACCTTCCCTCGCTGCTCCACGCGCTTCGTCAAGGTGCACGCCGTGCCCGAACACCAAATTCCCGCATGGCACACCGGCGCTGCCGGAAACCGCGCCTTCCTCTTTGTCGATGAAATCGAGGTGAAATAAGAAAATTGTACGTCGCGAAAAAGAATAATCCACTTTTTCGGCCAAAACATTTGGTAGTTATCTAAAAATGCACTACTTTTGCACTCGCAATTGGGTCATGGTGTAATGGTAACACTACAGGTTTTGGTTCTGTCATTCTGGGTTCGAATCCCGGTGACCCAACAAAATGCGCTGATTGGCTGCGT
>JABZKU010000032.1 GCA_015257125.1 Prevotellaceae bacterium
ATAAAACACAACTTTCCCTTCATCCCGCCGCACTGCGGCGTCCATATAGCGCAAAATCGAGGAACTTTTCCCGACCATCCGGCGCAAACGCTCTTTGACTTACTGAACCTTCGCGACTTCGTCTTATCCCTACACCTATCGGAACATCACCAAAAGGCCCTGTCCCTCAACATCGCGTGACAGTTGCACGACAGCGACGCTACCCATTTGGTTTGTACAGAAAGAAGGAGGTGCAAGGAACCGGCTTTTGTTCCATAAGAAAGGGGGCACTCGCCTTCTTACGGCAACGTGATTCTTGCGTCTCCCATTCGTCCCTTGTCCTGCCCCCATGCGGTGAATCCTCGTGTGTATGGAGCGTTGTGCGCTGCGCGCGGGGATCTATCGGCGCGAGTCGGCATCGTTCCTGGAGCGACCTAATACAAAACTCCCCACGAGCCTACGAAAGACGAGATTCGTGGGGAGTTGTATCATATCCTAATGTTGAAAAGGGCGCGATCAGAAACCGGCGAGTTCGAGCACACGCGCCACAGCGGCATCGAGTCCGGCCACGTCCTTACCACCTGCCGTGGCGAAGTGGGGTGCGCCGCCGCCGCCGCCCTTGATGAGCTGCGCGGCTGCCTTCACGAGGTTGCCGGCGTGGAGTTGGCGTTCGCCGCCGACGAGGTCTTTGCTGAGCATCACGGTGAGGAGCGGTTTGTCGTCGTGCTTCGAACCGAGCACCACGAGGGTGCGCTCTTGCAACTGACCGGCCACTTGGAAGGCCAAGTCCTTTACCGCCGCGGCGTCGACCTCCATCGGGAGGACACCCGAGACGATCTTCACGCCGTCGACTTCCTGCGCTTTCTCAATGAGGCGCGTTTTGAGTTGCATCACGCGTTCGTGCACCGCCTCTTCCACTTGTTTGCGGAGTTCGGCGTTGTCGGCAATGGCCTTTTCGACGGCTGCGCGCACGTCCTTGGCGTTGTTGAAGAACGACGAAATGCCTTGCAGCACGTCGCGCATCACGTAGACGCTCTCTTCGGCGGCTTCGCCGGTGAGGGCTTCAATGCGACGAATGCCGGCCGCCACGCTGCTCTCGCTCACGATGCGGAACAAGCCGAGGCAACCTGTGCTCGCGGCGTGCGTGCCGCCGCAGAACTCAATGCTGTCGCCAAATTGCACAACGCGCACCTTGTCGCCATACTTCTCACCGAAGAGGGCAATGGCGCCCATTTTCTTCGCTTCCTCGATGTCGAGGTCGCGGTGGTCTTGCAACGGGAGATTCTCGCGGATGCGGGCGTTGACAAGACGCTCCACTTGGCGTAGTTCTTCGGGCGTGACCTTTTGGAAGTGGGCGAAGTCGAAACGCAGTCCCTCGGGGGTGACGAGCGAGCCCTTCTGTTCCACGTGCTCACCGAGGACTTCGCGCAGGGCTTGATCCACCAAGTGGGTGGCGGTGTGGTTGGCTTCGGCCGCACGACGGCGATCCACATCGACGCAGGCCATGAACTCGGCCGCAACGTCGGTGGGCAGTTTGCGCGTGAGGTGAATGGGGAGGTTGTTTTCGCGCTTCGTGTCGAAGATTTCCACCGTTTCCTGCTCATTGATGAGCACGCCGGTGTCGCCCACCTGACCACCCATTTCGGAATAGAAGGGCGTGGTGTCGAGCACGAGTTCGAAATAGGTTTGCTTCTTCTGTGTGACTTGGCGATACTTGAGGATGCGGCAACCGTATTCGGTGAAATCCCATCCCACGAACTTCGTTTCGCCTTCGTGCACCGTCACCCAGTCGGAGGCTTCGACAGCGGCGGCATTGCGGGCACGCTGCTTCTGCTGCTCCATCTCGGCGTTAAAGGCGGCTTCGTCCACCGTCAAACCGGCTTCGGAGCAAATCAACTGCGTGAGGTCGAGGGGGAAACCGTAGGTGTCGAAGAGGGTGAAGGCCTTGGCGCCGTCCACCACGGTCTTACCGCTTTGCTTCGTCTCGGCGATCACGCCTTCGAGCAAGTGGATGCCGGTGGCGAGGGTGCGGAGGAAGGATTCTTCTTCTTCGCGAATCACCTTGGTGATGAGTTCCTGCTGTGCGGGGAGTTCGGGATAGGCACCACCCATCTCTTGCACGAGCGTGGGCACGAGGAGGCAGAGGAAGGGATCGCGGCGACCGAGGAAGGTGTAGGCGTAACGTACGGCGCGACGGAGGATGCGGCGAATGACGTAACCGGCCTTGGCGTTGGAAGGCAGCTGACCGTCGGCAATGGAGAAGGCGATGGCACGCAGGTGGTCGGCGATGACGCGCATGGCCACGTCGACGTCTTCTTCCTTACCGTAGGTGAAGCCGGAAAATTCGGCGATTTTGCGAATGATGGGTTGGAACACATCGGTGTCGTAGTTCGAGGTCTTGCCTTGCATCACGCGCACCAGGCGTTCGAAGCCCATACCGGTGTCGATGACCTTGTGGGGCAGCCCCTCGAGCGAGCCGTCGGCTTTGCGATTGTATTGCATGAACACCAAGTTCCAAATCTCGATCACAAAGGGGTTGTCCTTGTTGACGAGTTCGGCACCCGGAACGGCCGCTTTCTCGGCGTCGGTGCGGTTGTCGATGTGGATTTCCGAGCAGGGGCCGCAGGGACCGGTGTCGCCCATCTCCCAGAAGTTGTCGTGCTTGTTGCCGTTGATGATGTGGTCCTTCGGGAAATAGCGTTCCCAAATCGCGGCGGCCTCATCGTCGCGCTCCAAACCGGCACTCTTATCGCCTTCGAAGACGGTCACATAGAGGTCTTTGGGATCGATTTTGAGCACTTCGACCAGAAACTTGTAGGCGAAGACGATGGCGTCTTCTTTGAAGTAGTCGCCGAACGACCAGTTGCCCAACATTTCGAACATCGTGTGGTGGTAGGTGTCGTGTCCCACCTCTTCGAGGTCGTTGTGCTTACCGCTCACGCGCAGACATTTCTGCGAGTCGGTCATGCGGCGACTCTTGGGTTCGACGTTGCCGAGAATGATGTCCTTGAATTGATTCATACCGGCATTGGTGAACATCAGCGTGGGATCGTCCTTGATCACCATCGGGGCGGAGGGAACAACCAAGTGATTGTTCTCTTCAAAGAAGCGTTTGAAGGCTTCGCGTATTTCGTTTGCTGTCATCATAGACTTTTTGTATTTCGATATTTGGCGCGAATTTACGAATATCCCACGAGTTGCACGCCGTAACTTGCCGAAAATCACATACAATTCGCGCTTCGGCACTTTTGAAAGTGCGTTGCAAGTGTGTTGTAAGTGCGTGCTTTCCGCCTTTGTTTGCCTTTCCTCTCTCTGCATACGTGCTCCCGTCTCGTGTTGTTTGGGCTTTGTGGGCGGGAGCTCCCGCTTTTGCCCTTCCGCTGCGCTGTGCCGGGCGAGATTGGGCGCACCGCTCCCCTACTCCTCGGGGAGACGGAAAAGAAAAAGCAGTCTACTTGTTGGCGACAGCGGCAAAAACGAAATGAAAGTTCCCCGACGAACCCGGTACAGGGACTGTCGAGGAACTTTCTCTGTTATGAACAACTTATATTTTATGGCGATAGGCTAACGAGGGCGTTTTAGTCCTTCTTCATCAAGTACATTCCGGCGGGAAGATCGGCCACTCCTCCCTCAATGGGTACACCTTGCATCGTGAAGAAGCTGCAATTCACAAACTCGTTCGGAGTCATTTGTTCTTCATGGTTCGCGGGATTCTCCTTCTCTTCGGGCGCAGTTTCGGGCTTTTTTTCAGGCACCGGCAAATTCGGCTCTTCGGAACTAAAATAGCCGGTCTCGGGATTGGCCATTTCTACGTCAGTTCGCGTAAAGTCATAGGGAACTGCACCGCGCAATTTACGGCATTCCTCGAACATCGCTACTGATTTACCGCAAGACCAAGTTGCCTTGCAATAGATGGTGGTCAGTTCTCGACAGTTAAAGAACATTTCTGCCATATTGCCTACATTCTTCGGATAGAAATAAGAAAGATCGAGGTGAGTCAATGCAGTGCAATCGGCAAACATGCTATTCATATTCTCCACAGCTCTTACACTAAAGCTGGACAAATCCAAAGATTTCAAAGAGCTGCAACCTTGAAACATTGAACGCATATATCTCACTCTTGCGGTATTAAAAGAGGAAAGGTCGAGGTGAGTCAATGCACTGCAACCGGAAAACATAGATTTCATATCACTCACTTGCGTAGTATCAAAAGAAGAAAAATCTATAGACACAAGCGATGAGCAATCTTTAAACATAGAGTCCATATCATTTGTTTGCGCTGTATTCAGGTTTTCAAGGCCGATCACTTCTTTCAACTCACGACATCCACAAAACCACGCATGTAAATGAGTTGGATAATAGTCTTTGCATGTTGCATCAAAGAAAACTTTCTTTAAGCGATTGAAACCCCAAAAAAGTCTATAACCCAAAGAGGAATGCATAGGAAGAATTCCTCCTCTCTCTTCGCACCGGTCATCAAAATAACATGTGGCCGTGCGCTCATCTTCGCTTAACACGTAATAGAATTCCATAATCAGTCCCCCTTATCCCCTCACGAAAGAGGGCTGCCAATTTGGGGCTCGGGCAGTGGCAAAACAAGTTAAATTGTATTGGTCACCTGCGTGCGAACTCGTTTTTCATGGAATTGGGCTCGCAAAGACCACTTCAACATATAACGGAAATTTGTTTTTGAATTAGATCCTTTTGTTGTTTGATGTTGCAAAGGTAGTTTTTCCTCTTCACCTGCGCTCCCTTTCCCAAAGCTTGCAATACCATGAGCGAGCAGCCCGCCATTTTCGTTGCAAGGTTGTGGACACGGTTTTCTCAAACGGGGAAAGAGGAAAGAAATTGATGCAACCTGCGCTTCCTTCTCATCGACACTGCGCTTTCTTGTGTAGCGTTTATTGAACGATGAGTTTACTGCCCTTCAACACGTGGAGGCCGGGCGCTTGGGGCGCAATGCGGCGACCGGCGAGGTCGTAGTGCGCTGCGGCGGTGGGCGCTTCGGCACGCACCGAGGCAAGACCGGTCACATAATTGCACGTGAGGGTCAGATCTGAGGAGAGGCCGTCTGCACCGAGGGGGAGACCGTCCACCGATTGGAGTTTATACTTGGCCAGTTCGGGTGCTTCGAAGGTCAAAGTACTGCCGGCCGGAGCGAAAAACTGTTCGTCGGGGAGCAAGGTGCTGCCGTCGGCAGAAAGGCGGTGGCGAACGGTGACGCGGAAATAGGGCGCGAGACGGAAGGAACGCAGTTCGTAGGCGTGACCGTAGACGTTCCAACCGGTCATACCGCCCACCACACCATCCCAGTATTCGCCGTTCGTGCCCTGGACGCGCCAACTGCGGCGGTCGGCATTGAGCGTGAACGAGAAGTTACCCGGGGTGTCGCCGACGATGACTTCGCCGGAACGGGGCAGTTCGGGGAGATATTTCCCGGTGGCGGGATGGAACAGTTGCCAGCGCGCACCATTGCGGCGCAACTGCCAGACGTACATCGGATCGACGCCGTCACTACCGATTTGGCCTTGCAACACGCGACCATTGTCGGGCGAGACGTTGCGATAGCCGGCACGCTCGGGGGCGGAAGTCGAGGTGTCGTAGAGCAACACGTAGTGGCCGTCGGTCAACTCGGCGAGCGGTTCGCCCGCGGCCGCCACACCGGCGTGGGCCGATCCGGTGTAAACGAGCGTGCGGTGCACATCGGTTTCGGGCGCCAGCGTGAGGCCTTCAGCGGGAAAGTCGCGTACAGTGTAGAAGGGGACGGAGGGGGCGTGCAGCACGAGGCTTTCGCCCACCGCCACGGCAAGGGTATCGGTGGCCAACAATGCGCCGTGTTCATTGATGGCCGTCAGAAAAACCCGGTTGTGGGTCTTCTTGTAAGTGAGCGTCAGCGTGAGCGGAGTGTCGCCGGCATCGAGCGTGGGGAGCGCCGATTGCAAACGATAGCCGGGCAGTTGCGGTGCAACCAACGTGCGCTCGTCGACAGGCACGTAGCGCACGACGGTAGAAATCGGATTGCCCTTCGTGTCAACACACTGAATCGTGAGACTGCGCGCGGCCACAAATTGCCAACCCGTGCCTTGCGGACGCACCGCATCGGGGGCGCCAGTGCTGCTGCCCGAACTGATCACACCGGGATAGGCGTGCGATTCGGCGGCAATGGGGAAGAGTGTTTTGCCGGAGAGCGAAAGGCTGTAATCGGCTGTGGCGGGATGATAAGTGGCGGTGAGGGTGGCACCGCTTTTGTTCACACTCACGGGAAAAGCGTAGCGCTCGATTTTCTTCGCGGCGGGCGTGCCGACGAAACGGCCGGTGGCGGCGTTGCGCAGGCGGAAGGTGAAGGTACCGCCGGCGGTGTTGAAGGCCGAAGCGTCCACGAGTTCCCACGCATTGTTGCTGTTGTCAAGCTGCGCGGTGTGGGTGAGTTCGGTCGCACCGGTCTTGTCGGCGAGCATCGTGCCCTTGAATCCGTCGACAGTGTTGCGCAATAGATAGACCTGTCCGGCCTTGGGGAGCGAAGCAGGGACTTGCACGGTGGGGTTCGCCACGTCGGTAACTTTCTTTCCTCCGACGAAGAGCCAAAGTCCACCGTTGCCGCCGGCAGGATCGGAATAGAGGTTCACGGCTTGGCCTTGTCCGGGCATCGAAGCGTTGAACCACAGGTTATTGTTGGCCGTGGAGCGAATGGTGTAGTAGCGATAGCCGTCGGCGGTGCCGTAGCCTTTGTCACCGAGCACGAAGTCGTAGTGCTTGGCCGTGCGATCGTAGTTCCAACGTCCGGCGACGGAAGTGGCCGTGGGCTGTGTGGCGACGCTGCCTTCGGGAGCGGCTTTCGAAACGAGGGCGAAACGGCCGGGATGGTTGCTGTCTTGCTCGAAACGCCAGAGTTGTACGTCGGCAGCGGCCGTGCCGTCGGCGGCTTGCGGTGCCGTCCAAAGTCGATCGGCGGCAGCGCCTTTCGCCTTGTGCTGCGCTACGAGCGGAGAGTCGGCGGTGAGCAACGTGATGCAGCGGTCTTTGCGATCGTTGTCGGCGGCGCGCGTCACCATGCGGTAGTAGGTGCTGTTGTCGGCCGTGCTCACTTCGGGATAGACCATCGAAGTGGGCTTCTCGGGACGGAGGAAGGCACGATCATACTCATAGTTATTATAGTTGAGCATCACGGTGTCGGCCTGCATGCGGCGCACGAAGCTGTTGAAGTTCTTCTTGGCTTGCGGCGACCAACCGGCTTCGGCGATGGCAATGAGGCGCGGGAGGGCGAGGTGCTCCATCACGTCGGTCGTGGCCACGTGTTCGGTCCAGAATGTGCCCTGCACACCGATCGAATGCTTGAAGTCGGTGGGCTGATCTTCGTAAGTGGCTTTCAAATGATCGGAACCGTTGCCGGGCAAGGTGGCCATCCACCCCTCTTTCGAGGGGGCGCGGTTGATGTAATAGGGGCCGTAGACGGTGTAGATGCTGGGGAGTCCGAGTTCGTTGGCGATTTCTGCGCCGCGGCGTGCGGGCACCCAGCAATAAACCGTGGCACCGGTTTTCTTCATCAGTTGGAGGTCGGCACCTTTCTCGGTCACGGTTTCGTTCCAAACGGAGATCTTGCGACCTTTCGACCGGAGATAGGTGCTGATTTCGTCGATGAAGTGGGTTTGCAGTTGACGATAAGAGGTGAGGTTCAAGCGCTTGTACATCTCTTGGCACTGCTTGTTGTTCTCCCATGCCGTGGTAGGGCATTCGTCACCGCCGATGTGAATATTCTTCGAGGGGAAGATGTCCATCAATTCGTCGAGGATGTCCTTCACGAAGCGCACCGCTTTCGGGTCGGCCACGTTGAGCACGTCGGTGAACACCCCACCCCACGTCTCCACACGATGCGGCCCGCTCGGATTGCAGGAGTATTGCGGATAGGCGGCCATGGCGGCCGAGAAGTGACCGGGCATGTCGATTTCGGGGATCACCTCGATGTGACGCTCAGCGGCATAGGCCACGATATCTTTCAACTCAGCGCGCGTGTAGTAGTAGGGGCCGTAGGGACGATTTGTCCAGTAGGCACCGTGCTGCATGGAGGTGACATAGGTGTTGGACGCCACGGCACCGACGCTCGTGAGGCGAGGATATTTCTTCACCTCCCAACGCCAACCTTGGTCTTCGGTGAGGTGGAAGTGGAACTTGTTGAGTTTGTACACCGCCATGAGATCGAGCATGCGTTTGATCTCGTCGACGGTGAAGAAGTGGCGCGCCACGTCGAGCATGAAGCCGCGATAGGGGAAGCGGGGGCCGTCGGTGATGGTCAGACAGGGGAGTTCGAAACGCGTCACACCGGCATCGCGCACACCGGCGGCAACACAAGCGGGCAACATCTTGTTGATGCTGGCGAAAGCATAGAAGAATCCGGTGGAGGTGGCCGCATCGATCGTCACCCCTTCGGGAGTGACGGTCAAACGATAACCTTCTTGGCCGTAGGTGTTCGTCGCGTCCTTTATTTGGCGGAGAGTGACGACCGTTCCGGCCGCACGGTCGGCGGCCGTTGCGGTGCTGCCGGTGACGCGGTTGAAGTTGCTGACGAACTTGCGCACCTCTGCGCGCACAGACTTGTCGAGTCCGTCGCCGCCTACGGTGAACGAAGCGGGAAAGACGAAGGTGCCGGCCTGAACGCTCATCTGCTTGGGCAGGGGCGTCAGGTTGACAAACGATTGCTGCGCATTCAACTTGCCGAGGGGCAGCAAGAGAAAGGCGGCAAGCAGAGAAAGATGCCTAAATTTCATGGGCGAATAAAGCTTGTAGGGTTGTGGTGCGACGGACTGCACAGCGGTGCAAAGTCCGTTGGCGAATGAATGCTACAAAGTTAGCATTAAATTTCGGTTTTTGCCGTTTCTTGTCCCGATAAGTCAAGCAAAGTTGACAGTTTGCCTACTTTCATTGCAAAAAAATGACATCGCGGCGAGCAAAATCCCTCTGATCCCCACCGACCTACTCCTTATATATAAAGATTGCACTTGAACTATCCGATGCGCACTTTCGGCCTGTGCGCTGTGGGCTACTGATTTCGCGGCGCGGCGGAGCAGTTTGCGCCCCAACACGACAACGCCCCTTCGTCTGTGCAGACGGAGGGGCGAAAAGTTGTGGGCTGATTCGTCGACCTACCATTAAACGAGGTGAGCGATGTGGGCTTCGCGGTCGCCGGGCAGGTAGTCTATGACGGGAATCTCGATCATCGTGTAGGCACCGGGACGTTGGCGCATCGAAGCGCGCGCTACATTGATGAGCACTTGTGCGGTGAGCGCGGGATTGTTGATCTTCATGTCGAACGAGAAGAGCTGATTGTGCGTGCGACCCGAGACACCTTTGCGCGTGAGGTGCACACCGTGTCCCACGTCATTGAGGGCGTCGACCGATTCCACGGCTTGAACGTGCGTTTCGTCGTTGACAAAATACGGATCGGCCTTGATGGCGGCGGCCACCTTGGCGAAATCTGCGCCGGGCTCGAGTTCGATGTACACCATACGGCGGTGAATGCCGGTGCCGAGGGGGATGGTCACCGAAAGCGCGTCGTGCACTCCGTCGATGGCGCGCACGGCCACGGAGTGACCCATCGAGCGGCCGGGACCGAAGTTGGTGTAGGTCACGCCCTTCGGCGCAAGGCTTTCCATAAGGGTGCGCACCACCGAGTCGGAACCGGGATCCCAACCGGCGGCCACCACGCTCACGGCGTTGTGTGCCTTCGCGGTTTCGTCGAGCGTGCGACGCAAATCGACAATGCCGGAGTGGATGTCGAACGAATCGACCGTGTTGATGCCAAGCGCAAGGCACTCTTTGGCATAGGCTTCTACGCTGCGAGTGGGTGTGGCAAGGATTGCGACGTCTACATTCTCCAGTTCGGAGATGTGCTTCACCACGGGATAGGCGGCAAGTTCGGGCGGGCAATCAACGGCACCGTTGCGGCGAACCACACCGGCACACTCCATGTCGGGAGAGGTCTCGATGGATTCGAGGGCGTATTTACCAATGTTTCCGTAACCGACGATGGCGGCGCGAATTTTCTTTTCCATAAGCAAGTAAGGAGGGGGTTAGTTTGCGTGGGTCGCCCTCACCATTTCCACGATTGTGGAGGCAGTTTGCAAACCGCTGCTCGCAGAAGCGGGGCGAACGGCGCAGGACGGCTTTTTTAGTGCTGCAAATTTAGAAAGCACCGACCAAGTGACCAACGGCGGCGGCCATTTTTTTGACCGAAAAGGCGCTTAGTTTTGCACTCTTTTATCGTTGGCGCGCAGGAGAAACAGTCCGCAGGCGGTGAGCAAACCGTTGAAGACAAGGAGTTCGTAGCCGAATTTGTAGTTCCACCACACGGGTGCCATGCGATCGAGCACCCCGCAAATCACAGGAGCCAGCACAACGACGAACGGCACATAGCGATCTCTCACCCGAAAACGCGTGAAGAGGCCGAAGGCAAAGAGCCCGAGCAGCGGCCCATAGGTGTAGGAAGCCATCACGTAGATGGTGTTGATCACATTCGGACTGTCGACGGCGGCGAAAATCAGCACGCACACCAAGCAGGCGAAGACCATGAGTGCATGCACCTTGCGGCGCAGGCGCACATCGTCCTCACGGCGCAGCAAATCGATGCAGCAACTCGTGGTGAGCGCCGTGAGCGCGCCGTCGGCCGCACTGAAAGCCGCGGCGACAATGCCCAACGAAAAGGGAATAACCACCCACGGGCCGAGCGCTCCGCTACTCACCAACTGCGGAAGCAGGGCGTCGGCCTTTTCGGGCAGCGCGATGCCTTGCGCCGCACAAAAGGTGTAGAGCAAAATGCCCAAAGCGAGCAACAACGCGTTGATGGGAAGAAAGGCCAAGCCGTAGAGACACATGTCTTTCTGCGCGTCGCGGAGTGTGCGGCAGGTGAGATTTTTCTGCATCATGTCTTGATCCAATCCGGTCATGACAATGACGATGAAAATGCCCGAGAGAAATTGCCGCCAAAAGGCCTGCGGACTCGTCACATCCCACTCCAACACGCGGCTCATGGGGCTTTCGCGCACGGTCGTCCACACGCCCTGCACGTCAAGTCCCATCCGTGCGGCGACTGCCCACAGCGTTCCGCCGAGTGCCAAGAGCAACATCAGACTTTGAAAGGCGTCGGTGTAGAGGAGTCCCGCCTGTCCGCTGCGATGGGTGTAGAGCCAAATGAGCAACAAGGTGATGGCGGCGGTCAAGGGAAAGGGGATGCCGAAAGGGGCAGCCACGAAGGTGTGCAATACCAAGCCGGCCACATAAAGGCGGGCGGCGGCACCGGTTAATTTGCTGAGTAGGAAGAAAACTGCGCCGGTGCGGTGGGTGCGCGCGCCGAAACGCTGCGAAAGATAACCATAGATGCTCGTCAGCCGCAAACGGTAGTACACCGGTAGGAGCACCAGCGCCACAACAACGTAGCCCACAATGAAACCGGCGCACATTTGCAGGTAGGTCATGCCCGTCGACGAAGCCCAAGCGGGCACGCTCACCAACGAAACGCCCGAGATGCTGCCGGCAATCATGCCGAAGGCCACCATCGGCCACGGGGCGGAGCGCGCCGCACGGTAGAAGGCGGAATTACCGGTGTGCCCGTGGCGGCGTTCGGCCAACCGCGAGAGAAAAATGAGGAGGGGGAAATAGACCGCAAGGCCTAAAAGCATGAGCCACATGAGTAGATCGATTGAAAAAGGGGGAACAGAAAAACAGCACTTCACAAGAGCGCGCCCCTCCCGCTCAACAGTGGAGGGAAGGGCGCGAGGAGAAAAAGAGAATACCGCCGGTGCCTTTGCGAAACAAAGGAAAGGTGGAGACATCGACGCAAAGATGCTGAACAGACTGGTGCGCGGGGATAGAAAATCAGCTGCTACTTAGGGCGGAAACACAGATGCCGCGCGAAAAAGCCGCGGAGTTTCTAAATAAAGTAGCCGTGTTTCCGAAAAAAACAGCCACGTTTTCGGAGAAAGCTGTGGACTTTCTCCGCAATCGCTGCGCGCGTTTAGGAGGAAAGGCGCAAAGGATGCCAACTTTCGTGGACTTCGCCGGCGTACCATACGGTGTAGGGCGATTCGACCGCGAGCGTTTGTGTGCGCAACAAGCGGTGGGCGCGATCGTAGACCAAGACTTCGCGCGAACGCACCGCGCCTTCGAGCGGATAATAGCGCAAAACGGCCACCCACAACTCGGCGGAGGTGGTGGGAAAGGGCTGTTGCGCCAGAAATCGCTCGTAGCGACGGCACAACTCGGCCTCATCGGGCGACAACTCGCCGGTGTCGGAAAGCAACAAGGGCATGAGCGATCAAGGCGTCGTGGAGGTGGGACGCACCGCCACCAAGCGCAAATCGGAAAGCGTCAGGATTTGCGGCATGGACTGCCAACCCACGTTTTGCATGAACTTGATTTCCACTTCGCGAACGGCGGATTTGCTCCCCAACGACAGGCGCAACTCTTGGTCGCGCTGGTAGGAGTAAACGCCGTTGGTGAAGGTTTCGGTGGAATCGTTCGCATAGCGCACGCGAATCACCGAGGCGGCTTGTTTCAATCCCTGTCCGTACAGCCAATCGGCTGAGAACAGGAGCGAGAGCGTGGAATGTGCCGGCACTTTTTGCCGGGGTTTCACCCGAAAAGTGACTTGCGGCGCCACTTGTGCCGTGAGTACCGCTTGGGGCGTTTGCCAAAGTTGCAAAGAGTCGCTGCTTTGTGCCCCGTCGCCCCCGCCGGCGGCTCCGTTGCGGCCGCTTTGGTCGTATTTGGCGTCGATGCGCGCATACACCTTCTTCATCTCCTCGGCGTGACGAGAGTAGTAGGCCAACGAATGATCGAACTCACGCGCGCTGATGCCGTACTTGTAGAACACCGAAAGACGATATTCGATCGGCGCTTTGGGCAGGCTGTCGGCGATGCTCTCACTCAACGTCTGCGCCAACTGGTAGTCGTAGAGCACGTCGGCCATTTTTTCGATGGGCAAGACGTCTTTATTTTCGTTACCGGGGCCGCAGGCCGTCAACAGGGCGATGCCGGCGCAACAGAGCGGCAAAAAAATGTACGATTTCAGCCTCATCTTGCTTGTTTTTCCTCTTCCTCGGTCGTGATTTCGGGCGATGGTTCGGTGGTTTTCTCCCCACCCATCAGCACGGAGAGGTACTTATAATAGAAAAGGAGCATAGCGGCGGCCCCGACCGAGATGGCGGAGTCGGCTAAATTGAAGATGGCGCCGAAAAAGGTGCCGCCGCCCAACACCGGCACCCAATCGGGCCAAGTGAAAAACGGGAAGTAGAACATGTCAACCACGCGGCCGTGCAAGAAACTGCCGTAGCCCTCGCCCATCGGTACGCAATGTGCGGGCGAAGCGCCCGGGGTGTAGGGCAGACTCTCCGTGAAACACAAACCGTAGAAGAAGTTGTCGATGATATTGCCGAAGGCGCCGGCGATGATCAACGTCAAACAGGCCACAAATCCCAACGGCGCGCCGCGACGAATCTGTTTGACCAGCACAACCGTGAACAAAACGATGGCGGCCACACGGAAAACAGACAACACGGCTGTGCCGATGAAATCCATGCCGAAGGCCATGCCGTGATTCTCCGTGAAAAGAATGTAGAACCAGTCGGTCACGTGAATGCGCTCGCCCAAACTCATACCGGTTTTGACGAGATATTTGATGATTTGGTCACCGACAACGAGAGTTAAAAAGATGAGGGTGGCCAAAGAGGCGCGAAGTTTCATAAAGTCTATAAGATAATGCGATGGGAAGAGGGGCGCCGCGCGCCGCGTGAACGTGTGTTCGACGAACGACATCCACGCGGCGCGCAACAAAACGGTGAGGGCACAACTGCAACGGCCGAGCCCTCGGCAGAGAGATCGGCAACCACGTGGCAGCCGGCGTGAACACCGGGAAAAGCAAGGGCTTATTTGCCCTGCGCCAACTTGGCTTCGATGCTCAAAGTGGCGTGAGGCACCGCGCGAAGGCGCTCCTTGGGAATCAATTGTTTGGTGACGCGGCAAATACCATACGTCTTATTTTCAATGCGCATCAAGGCGGCTTGCAATCCGGTGATGAACTTGCGCAAGCGTTCGGCGCTGTTCATGAGTTCTTCCAACGATTGTACGGTCGAACCTTCTTCAAGCGCATGATAGGTGGGCAACGTGTCGTCGATGTCGTTGCTGTTGCGCTTGTTGAGTGTGGCAATCACCTCCTCATACTGTTCCTTCGCCACGCGAAGTTTCTCATTGATGAGCTCGCGGAATTCCACAAGTTCCTCATCCGAATACCGTTTTTTTTCTTCCATGGATAAGTGGGTTATTAGAATGCAGGCATGCCCGCGGCGCGCCGCACACGCTCGATGCGCTTACCGCGAAGGTTGCGCCGTCGGTTGTGTGCACCGAGCTGCGGGCACGCGAATTAGGCTTTTTCAATGTGCAGTTTCACGGCAGCGCCCTCTACTTCGAAGGTCACCTCCGAGGCCACATCGGCACGCACTTCGAGGCTTTCGCCCAGCACCTGCGCGCAGATGAAGTCTTTGTAGTCGGCCGTGGCGCGTTCCACCGCGGGATGCGACTCCAACACAATGCGAATGCGATCGGTAATCTCGAAACCGCTGTCTTTACGCAGGGCTTGAATGCGCTTCACGATCTCGCGTGCCACGCCTTCGTTGCGGAGTTCGTCGGTGATCGTGATGTCAAGTGCCACAGTCAGCGCACCTTCGTTGGCAACGCTCCAGCCGGGCATGTCTTCGCTGATGATTTCCACATCGTCGCGCTCAATTACGCAGTCTTGCCCCTCAACATTCACGGTGAGAGTGCCCTGCGTTTCGAGTTGGGCGATCTGGTCTTGGCTGATAGCCGTGACTACTTCGTTCACAGCCTTCATGAGTTTGCCAAATTTCTTACCCATCACGCGGAAATTGCACTTGACTTTTTTCTCAAGCATGTTGCCTTCGACAAAATCGATGGTCTTGACATTCACTTCGTCGAGGATGAGTTGGCGAACGGCCTCCAAACGCTCTTTCAAACGCGCATCGTGCACCGGAATAGCGATGCGTTGCAGCGGCTGGCGCACAATGATGCGCTCTTTCTTGCGGAGGGAGAGCACCAACGAGGTGGTTTGCTGTGCCAACTCCATGCGGGCTTCGAGTTCGCTGTCGATGAGCGATTCGTCCACCGCGGGGAAGCGATCAAGATGCACGCTCTCGGCAGTGGCTTGTTGCGTGCCACCGGTCAAATCCTTGTACAGACGATCGGCATAGAAGGGAGCAATCGGCGCCATCAAGCGGCTGAGCGTGAGCAAGCAGGTGTAGAGCGTTTGATAGGCGGCCAGTTTGTCGGCCGTCATCTCACCTGCCCAGTAGCGCTTGCGGTTTAATCGCACATACCAGTTAGAAAGATTGTCGACCGTGAAGTTTTGAATCAAGCGGCCGGCCTTGGTCGGTTCGTAATCTTCGTAGCAAGCCTGCACTTCACGGATGAGGGAGTGGAGTTCGCTCAAGATCCAACGGTCGATCTCGGGACGTTCGCTCACCGGCACCTGGGGTGCGTCGGGATCGAAGCCGTCGACGTTGGCATACATCGAGAAGAACGAATAGGTCTGAATGAGTTTGCCGAAGAATGTGCGGCTCGTTTCGAGCACACCTTCTGCGTCGAACTTCAGATTGTCCCACGGCGAAGAGTTGGTAATCATGTACCAGCGCACGGGATCGGAGCCGTATTCTTGGATTGCGCCGAAGGGATCGACGGCATTGCCCAAACGCTTCGACATTTTCTGACCGTTTTTGTCCAAAACGAGACCATTCGAAATCACCGCCTTGAAAGCTACGCTGTCAAACACCATCGTTGCGATGGCATGGAGCGTAAAGAACCAACCGCGCGTCTGGTCTACGCCCTCAGCAATGAAGTCGGCGGGATAAACTGTGCGGTTGTCGAGCAGTTCCTTGTTCTCAAACGGATAGTGAATTTGGGCATAAGGCATGGCACCCGAGTCGAACCAAACGTCGATAAGGTCGGTTTCGCGGTGCATCGGTGCGCCGGTGGGCGAAACCAGCACGATGTCGTCGACATACGGACGGTGCAGGTCGATGAGGTGGTAGTTTTCGCTACTGTAATCGCCGGGAACGAATCCTTTCTCCTTGAGCGGATTGGAAGACATCACACCGGCGGCGACAGCCTTCTCGATTTCGTCATAAAGTTCTTGGATCGATCCGATACAGATCTCTTCGCGCGTCTCATTGTTGCGCCAAATCGGGAGCGGTGTGCCCCAATAGCGCGAGCGGCTGAGGTTCCAGTCGTTGAGGTTTTCGAGCCATTTGCCGAAACGTCCCGTCCCCGTCGATTCGGGTTTCCAGCGAATCGTTTCGTTCAGCGCAATCATGCGCTCTTTGGCCGCGGTGGAGCGGATGAACCAGCTGTCGAGCGGGTAATAGAGCACCGGTTTGTCGGTACGCCAGCAGTGAGGATAGTTGTGCACGTGCTTTTCGATCTTGAAAGCGGTGCCCTCCTGCTTCATTTCCATGCAGATCACGATGTTGAGATCCTCGGCCTTGGCAGCGGCCTCCTCGTCATATTTGCCTTCTACGGTGAAGCGCGGATCGTAAGCGTTCTTCACATAGTCGCCGGCGTGGCGTGCATAGCGTTCGGTGTCCACGCAGTGCTCCACAAAGGGCGCAGCGCAATCCTCGAGCGTGTAGTAACGTCCCGTCAAGTCGACCATCGGACGCGTTTCACCGCCTTGGTTGAGGATAAAGAGCGAGGGGATGCCGGCGGCCTTGGCCACTTTGGCGTCGTCGGCACCGAAAGTGGGCGCAATGTGCACGATACCCGTACCGTCGTCGGTGGTTACGTAGTCACCGGGGATGACGCGGAACGCACAGTCGCCCATTTCCACGAAGCGGTCGCGACCAATGTTGAAAACGCGGTCGGCATTCGCCGCGGCATAGTCTTGTACGAAGTCGGCGGCCGTGTCATTGAGCGGTTCGCAGGGCTTTACCCAAGGCATGAGCTGAACATAGCGCATGCCCACGAGGTCGCTGCCCTTGAACGTGCCCACCACGCGATAGGGCAACACTTTGTCGCCGGGCGTGAAGGCCATTTCGGCTTCGGCTCCCTCGGCCTTGAAGTAGGCAGAGAGACGGCTTTCGGCCAAGACGGCGGTGAGTTTTTCACCGTTATAGGGGTTGAACGTCTGCACGGCCACGTAGTCGATGTGCGGGCCGACGCAGAGTGCGGTATTCGAGGGGAGAGTCCACGGCGTAGTGGTCCAAGCGAGGAAGACAGCGCGTCCCCATTCGCCGAGCGATGCGGGCGCATCGAGCATTTCGAACTGAGCCGTGACGGTCGTGTCCTTCACATCGCGGTAAGCGCCGGGCTGGTTGAGCTCGTGGCTCGAGAGCCCTGTGCCGGCAGCGGGGCTGTAAGGCTGAATGGTGTAGCCCTTGTAGAGATAACCCTTGTCATACAACTGACGGAGCAGCCACCAAAGTGTTTCGATGTAGGAGTTTTCGTACGTCACATAGGGGTGTTCCATGTCCACCCAATAACCCATCAGGTGCGAAAGATCCGACCATTCGCGCGTGAACTTCATGACGTTGCGGCGGCATTGGGCGTTGTACTCGTCGATAGAGATCTTCTTACCGATGTCTTCCTTGGTGATGCCGAGTTCTTTCTCCACGCCGAGTTCGACGGGGAGACCGTGGGTGTCCCAACCGGCTTTGCGTTTCACTTGAAAGCCCTGCATCGTTTTGTAACGACAGAACACATCTTTGATGGTGCGCGCCATCACGTGGTGAATGCCGGGGTGGCCGTTGGCCGAGGGGGGACCTTCGAAAAACACATAGGCGGGGCAGCCCTCGCGCTCGGCGATGCTTTTGTGGAAGAGATCAGTTGCGTCCCACTCTTTGAGGACTTCTTCGTTGACGGCGTAGAGGTTCATCCCCGTGCGCTCGGTGAACTTTTTTATCATAGATCGGTGTCGCGTTACGTTTCGTGATAAGGGAGTGGAAACTTGTCTTTCGTGCAGTTCCGCTGACGGCTGGAGCGTTTCTCCTCCGGGAACGACGGGCGCCAATCGGGGCAAACGAAGGCTGCGAGGCTCCGATGGAAATCGGAAGCGGCGAAGACCGTGGAGCAGCACGCCGACAGGCGACGAAAAGGCAAGCTGACGTTTTGCGATACGTCGGTGCAAATATACTACTTTTTTCTCAAACGATTTGCCACTTCGCAAGCATTTGTACACCGACGGCCGCTCTGCTCTCTTCCCCCTCGCGCATCGCACACGACGCTGCCGAAAATACACCGCCAAAGCGTGCAATATCAGCGCAAAGAAGCGCCTTGCTGCCCACTCTCCGAGAAGGTGCTTTCAAAAGTCCACAACATAGAAGAAAAACACGTGGAGTTTGACCGAAAACAAGGCTTGTTTCCGATCAAAGTCCACGTGTTTTCCACGCGCCTACTTTAGCGCACGACACGATCAGGGTACAAAGCGCACATGCACGGTCTTGACGAGCCGCAACAAGTAGGTACTCACCGACTTACCGGCCTTGCGCACACGCCCATTCTCCACAAAGGAGAAAACCGAGCGTGCTTCGTCGCAAAGATAGGCGGCGGAACGCCCTTCAACCTTGTCGTAGATTTCAGATTCGTGGAGTTCGCGCAACGTCGCGTTGATGGTCTTCAGTTTTTCGCCCCGCCAATAGGCCGAAAGTGCGACAGCCTCCTCGCGAGTGGGGATGCGCCAGTCGGTGAGTTCGCCCTCTTTGTAGGACACGGCGTACTCCGCCGCCTCCTGCGACGCCGTTTCAGCATAGGCCGAAGGTACGGGATCCCACTGCGCACGACTGATCAGTACAAAGTCGGCTTCGTTGCCCACGACGTTCTGCACGAGCGCGACGACATGGCCGTTCCACTCGCGCCCCTCCCAAGTGGTCGACGACGTTCCGCCGCCGGTTTGTCCACCGCCGCCGGGCGGTTGTGGGGTGATGTTGGGCGATTCGCCACCTTTGCCGAAACGAAAACTCTGCACTACGGGGGCATTCCATGCGGCCACCGAGACATCACCCACCGTTCCGCCGGCGGCATCGTCAACAAAGGCTCCTTCGAAACGATAGGGCGTGCCGGGCGTGAGCGCCTGCGGGTAGGTGTAGCCATAGACGGCTTGTTCGCCGTTGCGCACCCAACGAATGCTCAAGCGGGTGGGCGCACTGCCCGCCGGCAAGAGGTAGCGTGTACCGGAGTTCCACGTTCCGGCCGCATCACGGACAAGGGGCACGGTGACGGCGCCCACTCCGCTGCGCTCGCCGGCTAAATTCAACGTGGTGCAGGCGGGCGAAAGTTCGACTTCTACCTGTGTGACGTCGGTCGGCAGTTGTGTGAGGTACAACTCGGCAGCGGTCACGACGGGGGCGAGGAGTAGGTGCACCTGCGTGCGCTTATTGGTCACCGTCACGGAGGTTTCGGCGCGCAAGAGGGCTTGCGTGAACAGTGGACTCGCACCGGTCGGCAGTGCGGTGGCCGAAAGTGCGGGACGATCGCCGAGAACGGAAGAAGAGGGCAGACCGGCGAAAGCCACTACGCGATAAGTGCCGTCGACGAGCTGGAGAGCGAGTGCATCTTCGGCCTTTTTGAGCGTTTGCCGCGCAGCACATTGCCCGGCCGCGTCGAAAGCCAGCACTTCCACGGGATAGGTGGGCACGACATTGTCGGCCGCACGCGTGTGGACGATCACTTTGTGCTTCGTTCCGCTCTGTGACGGTGCGTCGGGCAGTTCGATGGTGCCACAACCCACGCACAACAGCAGTAGGCTGAGGAGAGAAAGCAGGAATTGTTTCATGAGCGTAAATTTTAGGTGCATTTTCGTCCCGACCGGTCGCCGCGAATCGGGGAGAGGAGTGTACTGGGACACGTCGGCAGCCTGCACTGCGACGCCTTCCACCAAGAAAGAAGACGGCGACGGTGGCAAAACAATCTAAGTAGACTATTTTACACAAAGTCTTCGCCCCAAAGTTATTATTTTCAATTCATCACAACAAATTCAAACACAAAAAAAGTAGTAGAGTTTCCACTTTTTTCCACTTATGGTCTTGCAGGTAAATTTGATTGCGGACGGAGCGAAATGTTTCGGGCGATATTTGTAACTTTGTGCGCCGTTTCGACACACTTTGCCCAGCGTGCAAAAAGATGTCCACGCGATAGTCACTCCGGAAATGAAAAAAACACTCCTTCGCAGCCTCATTGCTCTTCTCGCTCTGTTTCAAGTCTTCGTCGTCGCCCTCTATTTGCGTCGCGACAACACGCCTTTGCGATGCTTGGTGTCGGTCGATGAACAGGCCTATTACGTCTTGCCGATAAAAGGGGGCGACACGCTCTTTTTCGCCCTCGCCTCCGACTCCGACCTTGTCAGTGGTGTGCGCGACAGCGTGGTTTTGCTCCGCTCGCTCCACACCCAACGCCAAGCGGCACAACACACCGTGACGCATTCGGGCTACCGGGTGAGCAGAAACGGCGAAGTGCAAGTTTTTTTCTCGCCGCGTCCTGACACTTTGCAGGGAAAGGCACTGCAGAAACTCATCGTTCAAAGTCTCGAAGCAGAACGCCAACGCGAGAAACTGCTGCACCGCCGCGTCGACGAACTCCACTATTATGCGCGCACGCACAGCGTGACGGACGAGGGCTACAACGAGGTGATGGCTTATGCCGACGAGGAGCAACACCGGTGGGAGAATTGCAAAAATGTGATCGAACGACTTGAACGTGCCACGACTGCGAATCGCGTGTTGGCACAACGCAAGACGCGCTACACGGCCGGTGGAAAACACTACGTGGTGACAGAACGCCAAAAGGGGTTGCTTCGCCTCGCACCGGCCACGGAGGGAGAACTGGCGGTCGGCACCGGCGCATTGCAACGCGGCGTACTGTATCCGCAAGTGGACACTTTGCACCGAAAATTTGTAGACGAGAAACGCACATTCTTCTCGCTCACCCGCCACTCTACGGGTTGGGTAGGCACGGCGCTCTGGGCGAATGGTGATTTCTATCGCGGCACGTTCGATTCCATCTATCGCCGTGACGGACATGGCTTTGCCGTGAACGGACGCATGGTACAATCCGGTACTTGGCGCGCCGACCATTATCGCGGAGAGCGCATGATTTATACCGCCGACCGCGTTTATGGCATCGACATCTCGCGCCACCAACACGAAATTGGCAAGAAAATCTACCCCATCCACTGGCCTTCGCTCCGCATTGTGGGTATCGGCAGCGTGGCGCACCAACATGCAGCCGGAAAGGTGGACTACCCCGTGAGTTTCGTCTTCATCAAAGCGACACAGGGGACTTCGATTTTCAGCAAATACTACCCTTACGACTTGAACGGCGCACGTGCTCAAGGCATCCCCGTAGCGCCCTATCATTTCTATTCGCCCAGATCGAGCGGCATCGACCAAGCGAAATATTTCTTGAAGTATGCGCGCATTCCTTTGACCTCTATGCCGCCGGTGCTCGACGTGGAACCGACGGATCAACAAATCGCGCAAATGGGCGGACGCGAGGTGCTGTTTCGCGAAACGCTGAATTGGATGCGCTATGTGGAACGCGCCACCGGCCGACGCCCGATTTTGTACGTCGGACAGTCGTTTGTCAACGATCACTTGCCGCACGCACCGGAAGCCCTCCGCAGTTACGATGTGTGGATTGCCCGTTATGGCGAATTCCGCCCTTACGTGAAACTGGCCTTTTGGCAGTTGACGCCGGAAGGCCGCGTGCGCGGCATTCACGGCGACGTGGACATCAACGTCTTCAATGGCAATCAGGAAGAATTTACACGTTGGCGTAAACAATGACAAACGCTTTTCACCTTTCCGCTCCACTCTGGGTGAACAATGCGCGTTTTACGCGCAACACCCCACCCCGCACCACAAAAAGCAGCCCCGATGAAACGAAAAGGTTTCATCGGGGCTGCCTTTGTTCAGCACCTTGATCGGCGCGCTCACTATAGTTCAGGAAGACGTTGCGCCCATTCGACAAAATTCGACTGTCTGCCGACGAAACTTCCCCTGTCGACTGCCGCTCTCCGCAAAGGACTTGTATATCATGAAGAGGGACATGAATATTATGGAGTCGGTCAACAATCCCTTCGCTCCATGCTTTCGCGCGGCGCACACGCTGGCCACCCCACCCCCACTTCGCGGCCACCGTTCACCACGCTCTGCACGAAGTAGACCGGACATGCACAAAAAAAGAACCGACGCAACGACCGGTTGTCGTTGCGTCGGTAAGGTGGGCAAAGATGGATTCGAACCACCGAAGGCGTAAGCCAGCAGATTTACAGTCTGCCCCATTTGGCCACTCTGGTATTTGCCCTTTTTTCGTTTGCGATGGCAAAGGTAGGCATAAAAGCCGAAAACACCAAGAGTTTTCTCGTTTTTATGCCGTTTCACGCCTAAAAAAAGCCGTTTTCGCCCCAAAACACGGACAAAAACGGCTTGAAACTGTTTTTTATTACTCGAAAGACTGGACGAATTGCACCATCTTGACAGCCGTCATGGCGAATTCGCGTCCCTTGTTCATTTTCTCACCTGCACGGTCGAGCGCTTGTTGTTCGTCATTGACCGTAAGCACACCGTTGATCACAGGAACTTTGCCGGTGGCGTTGAGTCGTACGAGCCCTTCGGTCGTACCGAGGCAGATGTAATCGAAATGCGGGGTATCGCCTTTGATGACACAACCCAAAGCAATCACAGCGTCTACATAACCGCGCTGCGCCAACTGCGCACATCCATAAATCAGTTCGAAACTGCCGGGGACACGGCGCACCGTGATGTTATTCTCAGGCACTCCATACTCTGCGAGCGTAGAACGCACCTGCGCCAACATGGTATCGACAATATGAGCGTTCCATTCTGTGGTGACCACGCCGAAACGCATAAATGAGAGATCGGGCTTCTCACCTTCAGCCTCTCGAAGGAATGTGTATTGTGACATAATTTTCTGACAAATGAACTGGCCGTGCCGTTTCCACGTTGCTAAAAAGGGAGTTTACGATCGAGAAGCGGTCTACGAAAAACCGAATGAGGAATCGGAGCTCGGGGCGCCCACCGGGGCTGATTCCACCGTTTTCCGAGTCCTCATTCGGGAAGATGTTACACCTTATCGATTATTTGGTGCGTTCAATGTACTTATCAATCTCAGCGCCGATCACCTTTCCGTTCTGAACGCCGTTTTGTGCAAACTGGCTTTCGGGATAGTTCTTTTTGATCGACACATAAACTTCGTGTGCCTCAGCCTTCTTGCCTTGACTCTCGAGCACTTGACCGGCTTCGAGCAGATAAACAGGCGAAAGTGCAGCATTGTCGGCATGATCGGCCGCCTTCTTGAGGTACTTCACGCCTTTGTCGAGCTGCTTGTCAGCCACATAAGCGTTGCCGAGCGCCGCCAATGCGTTGGCAGACACCGTGATATCGCCCTTGGGCGAGAAGTCTTCGAGTTCAGAGATGGCCTTTTTGTAATTACCCAGGTTGAAATAACCCAGACCGCAGTAGAGGTGCGCAATGTTGGCTGCATCGGTGCAGGGGTAGTTGCGCGCGATCTTCTCATATCCCTTGAACGTGGCGCCATCGCCCTTGATGGCTTTCTCCCAGTCGCCGGTTTGCACATAGCGCTCGCCGAGGGAAATTTCATACTGTCCGAGTTGGTTCTGACTCTTGAAATAGAAAATGCTGCCCACCCATGCCGCGATGAGGACAAGGACTGCAATGCTTCCTCCGATGACCCATTTACGGTATTTGATGAGGAAAGCTTCGGAAGTCGCGAGGGCCTCGTTCATGTCGAGGGCTTTTTTCTGTTGGCTCATGATTATATTTTGCTTTTTTGTATCGTGTGGATGCGTAATGCCGTCCTTTTGTGGCAAATACGCTGCAAAAATAATATATTGTACGTGAGTAGAGAAATGAAAGTGCGATTATTTTACTTTCATTCGGGCAAAGGTGCGTTTTTTTCAGCCCAAAAACGAACAAAACGCACACGTTCTAAGCCATTGGCTTCGCCCTTGTCCCGGCTTTCCCCACTCCCCAAAAGCAAAGTGCCCGCACACGTTTGCTCTCCGCCCCTCCCTTGTCCCAATCCGCCGCATCACCGCAACC
>JABZKU010000057.1 GCA_015257125.1 Prevotellaceae bacterium
ATCCCACATTGGACTCAATGGCGCAGTAGGGGCTGTCATCCTCATTGAGAATCGTCGCAAAGTAAACATTTTGTTGCTCATGCGCTTCGCGAGAGGCCAGTTCCAAAAGGCCTTCTTTATTCTTTCGACGAGAATAGCGAGTCTTGTTGTAAACATCCAGTTGGGATAGAGTGGCTTCTTCTGTACCTATGTAATTACCAACCCAGGTTCTAATGAATATTGTCTTCATAACGAATTGTAGTTTTTTCCATTGATCTCTCTAAAGGACAGCACAGACATTACCGCAAGTTCCTGTGCATTGCCCCTTTTTTGTTCGGCTAACCAAGTGTGAGAGGAGCTGTCTACATGCGCCATGCCACAATGGGGAGCACCATGTGTATCGTCAATGCCGAGAGCGTAGAGAAGGCGTTGGCAAAGAGGCCTTGTGGCTGAACGGAGAGCGGAGAACTGTGTGTCTTTCGATGGCAAAGGTAGAAAAACGATTCGAGAAATACAAACCTTTACAGAAGAAAAACTTGCGAATTTTGAAACTTGTGGTGTGCCGTCAAAAACAAGGGGACTTTTTGGGAAAACCTCTCGAGTTATTTTTCGAAACGCGCTGTTTTGAGAAACAACAAGACTGGGGGAGGGGAAAGGCTACCTTGCGCAGGCGCGTAGACACGTGCGCGAACACGCGCTCGCGCATTACGCGCACACAGCTGGTTCTCGATTTCTATGTTCACCCTTCACCTTGTTATTCAATTTGCTGATTTATAAGATGATATAGGTGAAGGAAGAGCCGTTTTTTTGCTTCACCGGGTGAAGGAAATTGTTTAATTGCCTTCACCCCATATTATTTTGAATATCAGCGGGTTCTGCGGTTGAGGTGAAGAAGTGAAGGCAAAAAACGAAAAAAGCCAGACGCGCGCGTAACGTGCGCGCGAGGGAAAAAGTCTTCACCTCTTTGGACGATTTCGCGTAAGTGATTTGTACATAGTGGTTTAGGCGTGAAGCCTTCACCTTTTTCGTTCTTTCCGTCACAGCCGGCCGAGTGATGATTTTCGGCACGCTGCGACGGAGGGGCTTTTGAGGTGAAGCCTTCACCCCTATTGTCTTGTCAATCAGAAGATTGTGAGGGGTGGTGAAGGCAAAAATGAAAAACGGTGGACGCGCGCGCACGCGAGGAGAAGGGTGCGCGCGCGTCGTTTTGGGGAGAGAGTCGGTATGCCTCCACCACTTCACTGCCCGGGCTCACAAAATTCGATCAGTTCGCCGAAGAGGGGGACGCGTTCCAACAAGGGGCGGTGGCCGACAATCAGCATGCGTTCGCGCGCACGGGTCAGCGCCACGTTGAGTTTGCGGTCGACCCATTGTCCGCACTCGTCTTCAAACTGCGTGCCGCAGAGGAAGGCCAGTTGTGAAGCGCGGCTGACGGTGAAGCCGTAGATGATGGTGTTGCACTCCGAACCTTGGAAACGCTCGACGGTGTCGATGGTCACGTCGGCCAGTTCGGGGTGTGCCGATTGGAGCAGGGCATTGCGCACCAAGGCGATCTGCCGGCGATAGGGGACGATGATGCCCAAGTCTTTGCGGGGATCGAAACGGCCGTTTTGCGCTGCGAAGCGTTCGTACTCTTCGACGGAGAGGCGAGCGATGAGGCGGGCTTCGGCGGGGTTGCCCTTGGGGGAGTGGCCCAACTCCAAAGCGTCGGGCGCACAGTCGTAGAAGGCGACGCGCGGCAGGGCGATCGTCGCTTCTTGGTGGGCGAGGGGGATGGGACAGAGTTTGCCTTCGTAGAATTGTCGGCTGGGGAAATCGGCCACCTCGGGGTGCATGCGCCCTTGGCGCGTGAAGTCGTGGCGACAATCGGCAGGGATGCGCTCGATGAAGCGTTCGAAAAACGAGCGCCGACAATCCGTCACACCCATAGCGCGCAACGCGGGTTCGCTGACGAGGCTTTCGGAGGCCGGTTGCTGCACGACGGCCGGCAGTTGGCGGTGGTCGCCGATCAGCACAAAACGATCGATGAGCGGCCGTCCGTCGGTGTGCGCCATGATGAGCGGCAAGAGGTGCGGCTCGAGGAGTTGGGAGGCTTCGTCGATGATGGCCAGCGAGAAATGCTTGCCGGTCATCTTCGTGACGGCCGAACTCAGCGAGAGGGTGGTGCCCACCACCACGCGCACGTTTTGCACCAGTTGCTTCACCTCGTCGAGTTGTTTGAGGGCGCGGGTTTGGGCATCGAGCAGATAGGGGCGATAGGCCGGGGCGCAATTCATTTCGTTGCCCACGCGCACAAATTCGATGTGGGCTTCGACCAGTTTGCCGCAAATCTCGTCGACGGCGCGATTGGTGAAGGCGCCGAGCAGTACTTGCGCTGTGGGTTCGGACAGCTCTTCGCGCAGCAGGCTCATCAGGCCTTTGGAGGTCTTGCCCGTGCCGGGAGGGCCGACCAAGAGGAAGAGGTCGCGGGCGGCTTTGGCCTTGCGCACCAATTCGGTGAGCTCCTCGTTTTCGGGTAGGGTGAGCAGGTCGGCCGACGCGTCGAAGGCCGGTTGTCGCTGTCCGAGCACCCATGCGCGGCGGTCGGCGGGGCCGGTGAGCAGGTCGTAGAGCCCGCGATAGAAACTTTGCGTGCCGGCGTCCATGAAGTCGGGTTCGATCGCCCAACTCTGGCCTTCGCGCAGGGAGAAAACCTTGGGGTCGGTCTGTGCCTCGCGGAGGGTGACAACGATTTCGTCTTCCAACAGTTGGCTTACGGTGGCGCGAAACACCATGTCGCGGCGCAGATCGGGTTCGTGCGCCGTTTCGTAGCGATAGAGCACCACGATGTCGCCGGCGCGGAAGTTGGGCGGCGCGGCCACTTCTTCGTTTTCGTCGGCTGTGGGGAGGGCCAGGTGCAAGTGCTTCACGCCGTGGTTCTCCTTGTCGGCTTCGGTGGAGAGGAGACGGAGGTCGGTGAGAATGCTGCCCACTTCGCGCTTTTCGGCCGTGGTGCATTGCCATGCCGCGGCAAATCCGCTCGCTTCTTTCTCGGAACTGCCGAAGTGGCTCAGGAGGTTCTCGCGCACGAGGAAGCGGTGGAAACGATAGAAATAGGCCAAGGCCGTTGCGTCGGCGGTGTGGAAGGGGGCAAGCAGGAGTTCGACTTGCGGCCGAATATGGCTATTCCACAACGGTTCGGCCTTTCCCGGTTGGTGCAAGTCCTCGGGCGAAAGTTGCTCGATGAAATGGCGCATGCCGGTGCGGGCAAACTCCATTTCGCGCGCCACGATCTCGTTGCGGATGCGGAAGGCTTCGCGCAGGCGGTCGGGCGCATTGGGAATGGGCCACATGCTTTTCTCATCGGGATATTTGGAGTAGAGCAGATAGCCCTGTAAATGACTGTAAGGCTGTTGGAAAGCGTAGTGGCGCATGGCCATGTAGAGCATGAGCTGGATCTCGTGCTCGGGGTAGGCAGTGCGGTTGAACTCGTCGATTTTCCCACTTTTTTGTTCCACCACGACGGTGCCGTCGGGCTTCATGAGGTCGATGCGCCCCTGCAAACCGAGCATTTCGCAAAAGAAGGAGGGTTCGATGCACACGCCCTCTTCGCCGGAGAGGTGGAGCTGGTGCTTGAACGTGGTTTGGCTCAAACGGCGGAGATTGCGCTGCTGGGCTTGTGCGTTTTGGTGAAAACTTTGGCGATCGACGGGGCAGGAGGCGAAGTCGAGGGCGTGGTCGGCGAAAAAGCGGCGTACGGTGTCGACGTAATCGGCATGGAGCTCGTGCACTTCCTCGTCGAGCATCTGTCCGCTCAGATTACCGAGCAGGGTGGCTTCGGAGGCGACGAAGGGATCGAACTTTTTCAGCACGTGCCACGCCGACCGCGTGCCGGTGGGGCGGATGCACTGCGCCACGGCGGTGACGCTGACCAAATAGTCGGGCTCGACAATGATGAGTTCGGGGAAGAGATGGTCGTTTTCGCGACGGAGAGCCACGAGATTGAGCTGCGTGTTGGGTTCAACCAGGGTGAGCAGATAGGTGAAGTCGCGGCCGCCCGTGGCATCGGAGGTGAGGGGAAGGCGATATTCGGTGTCGTCGTACAGGTCGGTGGGGCTGACGAGGAGGGCGTGGGTGAGCACCTGATTGACCACCACGCGCCAACATTTTTCGGAGAGTGTACCCTTGGGCGTGGCGGAGGTGAGGTGCTCGGGCAGGAGGGCGGCGAGTTCAGCCGGAATGGGGGCTTGTTTCAGACAGGCGACCAAGTCGGCCAAGGCGCGGAGGTCGCCGGGCAGGCGAGTGGTGAGTTCGTCGAGCGACGCCTCGTCGGCGCGTCGCCAACGCACGCGGAAGTCGTTGGCGGCGTGGTAGAGCGCAGAGGAGAATCCGAGTTGCGCGTGCAGATAGTGCAGACGCGAGAAGGCGCCGGAGAACGAAGCCGGCGCATCGGCCGTGGTTTCGTTCACCAGTTCGACAAAAAGGCGATAGGCCATGCCGCAGCGGCGGCGAATGTCGTAGGCTTCGGCCTGCAAGCAGCGGCGAATGTCGTTGTAATAGTAGTCGGCAGGGGTGAATTCCATAGTAAGGCGGTGGAGTGTATGAGGTTAGCAGAATTTGAGGTCGTAGATGACGGTGCTGCCCACGATGTCGTTGAGGCGGCGCACGAGTTGCTGGCGCATCATGGAGAGCTGGGTGCGGAGTGCCGGGGTGCGCACTTCGATCCACAGCGCCTGTTCGCGCACAAAGCGGGCAGTGGTGTACGCGGCGATGGCGCTACCGGCCGCTTGAGGCCAAGCTTGTACGGCACGGTATTCGAGCAGGGGAGTTTCCAACCCATTTTCGCGGAGGAACATGCCCAGCACGTCCCCCACCATTTCAGTCCTTTTGCGTTTCATCGTGGGGCGTAGAAGAAGGTTCGCATCGAATTTGTCCGTGTTCGACCACAAAGAGGCGATAGTCGCGGTGGGTGGCGGCAAGGATGCTGTCGAGGTGGTCGCGGTTGGTGTCGGTGATGAAGATTTGTCCAAAGTCGTCGCCGCTCACATAGTCGACAATGCAGCTCACGCGGCCGGCGTCGAGTTTGTCGAAAATGTCGTCGAGCAACAAGAGGGGCGTGCGTCGCTCACCGTGGTTTTTGAGATAGAGGAATTGCGCCAATTTCATGGCGATGAAGAAGGTCTTGATCTGTCCTTGCGAGGCTTCTCGGCGCACGCTGTGGCCGTTCATCTGCAAGTCGAGGTTGTCCTTGTGGGGGCCGTGGAGGGTGTGGCCGACGATGTGTTCGCGGACACGACCTTCGCGCAATATCGGGGCAAGTGCGCCACGGTCGCCGTGACTCTCGTAGGTGATGCTCACCGTTTCGGCTGCGGCATTGCAAAGTCGGGCGTAGAGGGGGGCGAAAATGGGTTGAAAGGCTTCGACAAATTCGCGTCGGGTGGTGTAGATCACGGCGGCATCGGCGTCCATCAGGGT
>JABZKU010000033.1 GCA_015257125.1 Prevotellaceae bacterium
TGATGCATCTACGCGATAAAATTCTACTGAGAAAAAGGTCGTTGATCGAGACGGTGAACGACGAATTGAAGACCATCGTTCAGATTGAACACACGCGCCACAGGAGCATCGGAGGATTTGCCGCAAATCTCATGGCAGCAATGGCCGCATATAGTTTCTTGCCCAAGAAACCCTCGCTTAATATAGAAATCATCGAAAGAGAAAGGAGAATTGCTTAGACCGAACTCAGGTCTGAAAGGGCAAAATCCCCACCACCGGAACCAATATTATTTGATTAGAGGGGCTTACTTTTTGGAAAAGAAAGCCCGAAGTCCTATTCTAAAGAGCTTCGGGCTGAATTTTTCTGCCGTTTTGAAGTTTACCGGACAGCAATAATTTTTTTATGCGGTTATTGTTTCTTCTGAAAGTACGCGTGTCTGTGCGGTCAATCTTCGCGGGTGGCCTCTTCGAAGCGCGTCAAGAGCCAGTCGCTCTGTTGCTCGCGGGTGAGGGACGAGTTGTCGAGCACCAGCGCATCTGGAGCTTGACGCAAAGGGTTCATTTCGCGGTGCGAGTCGATGTAGTCGCGCTCCTGCACGTTCTTGAGAATCGCCTCGTAGTCGCCCGCCATGCCCTTGGCTTGCAGTTCGTCGTAGCGGCGGCGCGCACGCACCTCGGCCGAGGCCGTGACGAAAATCTTCAGTTCCGCATCGGGGAACACCGCCGTGCCGATATCGCGACCGTCCATCACAATGCCCTTCGCACGACCCATCGCCTGCTGCTGCGCCGTCATCGCCTCGCGCACGAAAGGCAGGGCGGCCACCGGACTCACGTGGTTGCTCACCTCGAGCGAACGAATGGCGTCTTCCACACATTCGCCGTTGAGATAGGTTTGCGGCAACTGCGTCGCGGGATCGAGACGGAAACTCACTTCGATTTGCGGCATTTGCTCGCGGAGCATCTCGGTTTCCAAACTGCCGTCGGGCGCAAAGAGACCATGACGTAGCGCATGGAGCGTCACGGCACGATACATCGCGCCGCTGTCCACATAAATGTAGCCCACACGGCGCGCCAAAGCTTTGGCCATCGTACTCTTGCCGCAGGAACTGTGGCCATCGATGGCGATCACGATTTTTTTCATAAGGAGATGAAAGGAGAAATTGAATGCATAGGTTTTGCCGCCGCGCGCTGTCGGTGCGGCGGTGCGAGAGAACGAAAGAGGGGAGCAGCCTTGCGCCCGGAACACCGCGTCAGCGCCCTTTGGGGCGCAGCGTGATGAGCGGAACGATCATTTCTTCCATCGAAACACCGCCGTGTTGGAAGGTGTCGCGGAAATGCTGCACATAGTAGTTGTAGTTGTTGGGATAAGCGAAGAAGCGCGCGCCCGTGGCAAAGATGTAAGTCGTCGAGAGGTTGGGTGCCGGCAGTCGGATATCGGCCGGATTGCGCACCTCAAAGACCTCTTTGGCCGGATAGGAGAGGTTGCGCCCCAGTTTGTAGCGCAGGTTGGTGTTCACATTGCGATCGCCCACCACCTTCACCGGCCGATCCACGCGAATGGAACCGTGGTCGGTGGTGAGCACCACGTCGGCATCGTCGGCCGCCAGGCGGCGGAAGAGCTCGCGCAAACCCGTGTGGCGGAACCACGAGAGGGTGATGGCGCGATAGGCCGCTTCGTTCGAGGCCAATTCGCGCACCATGCGGCTCTCGGTGCGGGCGTGGCTGAGGATGTCGATGAAGTTGATCACCGCCACGCTCAGATCGCGGCTGCGCATCTCGTCGTAGGACGACAACCACTTGTCCACCGCCGCCGAATCGTTGAGTTTGTGATAGGCAAAGGTGGGTCGGCGGTGCAGTCGGGCGAGTTGGCGTTCCAAGAGTTCGGCCTCGTGCAGGTTCTTGCCCTCTTCCGACTCCTCATCCACCCACAGATCGGGGTGCGTGCGCGCAATGTCGAGCGGCATCATGCCGGCAAAGAGCGCGTTGCGCGCATATTGCGTGGCGGTGGGCAGGATGGAGAAATAGACCTGCTCCTCCGCGTCGAAATCGGCCGCGAGTTCCGGCGCGAGCACGCGCCACTGGTCGTAGCGAAAGTTGTCGAGCACGAGCAGCACCACGCGCCGACCGGCCGCCAAGCGCGGGAACACCGCACGGCGCAATACATCGGGCGAGAGGGTGGGGCGCGCCGGGGCGTCAGCATCGGCCACCCAATCGGCGTAGTTGGCCTTCACAAATTTGGCAAAGGCCGCGTTGGCCTCCTCCTTTTGGTCGCGTAGCAGGTCGGCCATCGCCCCGTCGGCACCGGCGGCCAACTGCAGTTCCCAGTGCACCAGGCGCTTGTAGAGTTCCACCCAAGCCGCGGCGTCGTCGGCCGCGTCCATGTCGAGCGCGAGTTGGGCGAACTCACGGCGATAGCCCGATTCGGTTTGCTCCTGCACGATCTCGTGGCGGTGGATGTTCTTTTTCAGCGCCATGAGTATCTGCATCGGGTTGACGGGTTTGAGCAGATAGTCGGCAATCTGTGCGCCGATGGCTTGGTCCATGAGGTCCTCGGCCTCGTTTTTGGTGACCATCACCACGGGCACGTCGGGTTGCACCTCTTTGATGGCGGCGAGGGTTTCGAGTCCCGAGAGTCCGGGCATGTTTTCGTCGAGCAGCACGAGGTCGAAACGCTGTGTGCGGCAAAGCTCCACCGCGTCGTTGCCGTTGGAGGCGGTGGTGATGTCGTAACCTCGTTTTTCGAGAAAGAGACAGTGCGGGCGGAGGAGATCGATCTCGTCGTCCACCCAAAGAAGGCGTGCACTCATGGGCGTTTGTGTTGGTCGGCGACGGCAGGGTGCCGCGCTCGATACAAAGTTAGTGTTTTCTCTCGAATAGGCCAACTACCCGTTGGTTTTCTCTTGCTCGGCGGTGGGGCGAACGAGGGTATCGGGTGCAAGGCGAATTGCACCTTATTTTTCTCGCGCGCGTACGCGCGTCCGCTGTTTTTCGTTTTTTGCCTTCACCTCTTCACCTTTTGCCCTCAATGTGTTGGTGCTGAGTGTAATACGAGTGAAGGTTTCACCCTTTTTGCCTTCACCTTTTTCTCTCAATTTACCTTCACCCCATCCTTCACCGCAAGTAGTTGGTTGTGAGTGAGTTGTCGGTGTTCGGGTGTGAAGGTGAAAAGGGTGAAGGCTTCACCTGCAACAATCTGTTAGTCGGTATTTTGGGTGGATTTCTCCTGCAAGGTGAAGGCAAAGTCGAAAAGCGATGGAGTGCGCGTATGCGCGTGTGTGAAGGGGCGAGAGGGACGAACGAAGTGGGCCTTGGTGTGTGAAAAGTGGGGAGGATTGGGAGAGAAGTTGACGAGTTTCGACCGAAACAAGGCTTGTTTTTTTTGCCGTGTCGGTGGGTCGAAAAGGAGAGGCGGCAAGAGCGTGCTGAGTGCTGTCGAGCCGGGGCGAACGAGCGAGTGGAAATGTCCTGTGCGAGTGAAAAAGCGAGCGAATTGCGGTCTGCATTTGACAGTGTGTGCGGTGAGTGGGGCGGGAGTGGAGAGCGGAGTCGGACGATGAAGGCATGCGCCGTAAAAAAATGCCGTGGAACATCGTGGAACACTTTTTTTTTCTTACCTTTGCCACATGAACCGATCCGAACCAACATCGGACACAACGAATCACTATGGGAAAAATCATCGCAATCGCCAACCAGAAAGGCGGGGTGGGGAAAACGACCACTTCGATCAATCTTGCCGCTTCGCTCGCCACGCTTGAGAAAAAAGTGCTCCTCGTGGACTGCGACCCTCAGGCCAACGCTTCGAGCGGCATCGGTGTAGATGTCGGCAAAATCGAATCGTCGGTCTACGAATCGATGATCGGCAAGCAGGATATTCGCGAAAATATCTACACCACCGACATCGACGGACTCGATGTCGTGCCCTCGCACGTCAATCTCTCGGGAGCCGACGTCGAACTCCTCCAGATGGAGCGCCGTGAGTTTGTCATCAAGGAGATGCTCGCCGTTGTGAAAGACGATTACGACTACATTCTCATCGACTGCTCGCCCTCGCTCGGACTCACCACCGTGAATGCCCTCACGGCGGCCGACTCGGTCATCATCCCCGTGCAGTGCGAATATTTTGCCCTCGAAGGCATCACGCAGTTGCTCAACACGATTCGCATGATCAAAATGCGGCTCAACCCCGAATTGGAAATCGAAGGCTTCCTCCTCACCATGTACGACCGTCGTTTGCGACTGGCCAACCAAATCTACGATGAGGTGAAACGCCACTTCCAAGAACTGGTGTTCAAGACTGTGGTGCAGCGCAATGTGAAGCTCTCCGAAGCGCCCTCACACGGCATTCCCACCATTCTCTACGACGCCGAATCGATCGGGGCGGTCAACCACCTGTCGCTCGCTCGAGAGATTATCCAAAAGAACACCCCGGCTTGATCCCGCCACGCCGGCTCACCGCATTTTTCCACCACTAAGTTCACGACATGGCCGTACAAAAGAAATATCCTGCACTCGGACGCGGACTCGATGCGCTCATCTCGACCGGTGAGGTGCATACCAACGGCTCGTCGAGCATCGGCGAGGTCGACATTCGCTCGATTGTGGCCAATCCCAATCAGCCCCGCAGAGAGTTTGACCCTGAGGCGCTCGAAGAACTGGCCGAGAGCATCCGACAGATCGGGGTGATCCAGCCCATCACGCTCCGCAAAATGGACGATGGCACCTATCAGATCATCGCCGGTGAACGACGTTGGCGCGCCTCGCAGATGGCGGGCTTGCTTTCGATTCCGGCTTATGTGCGCACGGCCGACGACGAGAACATGATGCAGATGGCGCTGGTGGAGAACATCCAGCGCGAAGACCTCAATGCCATCGAGATTGCACTCGCCTACCAGAACCTGATCGAGCAGTATGACCTGACGCAGGACGCGCTCTCGGAGAAGGTGGGCAAGAAGCGGGCGACCATTGCCAACTATCTGCGACTGCTCAAACTGCCTGCGCAGGTGCAGATGGCGCTCCAAAAGCGCGAAATGGACCAAGGCCATGCACGCGCCCTCCTCGGACTGCAACAGCCCTCGCTCCAAGTGAAGCTCTTCGGTGAGATTCAAGAGAAGGGCTATTCTGTGCGCCAAGTGGAGGAAATGGTGAAGGAAATCAACGCCGGCGGCACCGTGCCGAGCGGGCGCAAGAACCTTCGCGACAAGAAGAAGGCGCTGGCCGAAGAATATGTGCCGGTGCGCGAACGCCTTTCGGAGGTGTTCCACACGAAGGTCAGCATGACCTACAACAAAGGAAAGGGATCGATCTCGATTCCCTTCAACGACGAATACGAACTCAAACATGTGCTCGGACTCCTCGAGCTGCTGAGCTGATTGGGCTCGGTGGTGGTACGGAAAATCCGTTTTGCTCTGATGGCAATGGCTGTTCACGCTCTTTTTTCTTGTTTCCGCTGCGGTGGATCATGGCGCTTGGCGGCATGGTGCTCGGCGGTGCTCTGTTTGGTGCTTCTGCCGATCGGAGCGATGGCGCAGTATGTGCCGATTCCGACGGAAACGACACCGATCGACACGGTGAAGGGCATTGAAACCACGGCTATTGCCCCCTCGCTCCTCGAACGGCCCACCGATAGTGTGCGCGCCGAGGGTGCACCGGTGGACACCGCGCTGCTGATTCGCCAAAACGAGGCGACGCTGGCGGCGGCATCGGTCAAAAGCGATCAGCAAGTGAGCGTGCCGGTCAAGGCCTTTGTGCCCAATCCGCAGCGCGCGCTGTGGTTGGCGCTCGTGGCACCCGGAGCCGGCCAGATCTACAATAGAAAATACTGGAAGTTGCCCATTTTCTACGGTGGTTTCCTCGGATGCACCTATGCTTTCCTGTGGAACCAACAAATGTTCATGGACTATTCGCAGGCTTACCTCGACATCATGGACGACGATCCGAACACCGCGTCCTATCGCAACTTCTTCCCCCCGGGCTACGACATCGATTCGCGCCTGGAACAATTTAAGTCGGTGTTCAAAAACCGCAAAGACCGCTTTCGTCGCTATCGCGACCTCTCGGCGTTTTGCTTCATCGGCGTGTATCTGCTGTCGGTCGTCGACGCGTATGTGGATGCACAGTTGTCGGTCTTCGACATCAGTCCCGACCTGTCTTTGCGAGTTGCCCCTGCCCTGATTGAAACCAACAATGGCCCTTCGACCCTTCCCGCCATGGGATTGGGTGCGACCTTTACTTTCTGACCATTGTTCAGCCCCATATTCACAATGATGAACCGTATCTACAAGTATTTCTGCTCCTTGGCCATCGGATGCTTCGCCGCATCGGCGACGGCCACGACCATTCTGCCGTCGGCCGACACGATCATGGTGTCGGATGTTGATCTCCAATCTGCTGCGCAGACCACTGATGTGACGCCCACAGAGGGCATGTTGCACAATGTCGACACGCAGGTGGACGGATGGTACATGCGGAAATACATGCGCGTGGATTCTACGTTGTACACCAACGAGAACCCCATTTTCCCCCGCGAGGTCTATATGGACCGTCTGCGTCGTTTGCCCAACATCGTGGAGATGCCTTACAATGATGTGGTGCAGGATTACATTAACCACTACACCGGCCGCTTGCGTCGCTCGGTGAGCTTCATGCTGGGCGTGCAAAACTTCTATGTGCCGCTCTTTGAAGAGGCTTTGGAGGCCGAGGGTGTTCCTCTCGAATTGAAGTATCTCCCCGTGGTGGAAAGTGCGTTCGACCCGATGGCGACGAGCCACGCGGGAGCGGCGGGACTGTGGCAATTCATGGTGCCGACGGCGAAACACTACGGTATGACGGTCAACAGCTTGATCGACGAGCGTCGCGATCCGATCAAATCTTCGCGCGCAGCGGCGAAATACCTCAAAGATCTCTACAATTCGTTCGGAGATTGGACACTGGCCATCGCGGCTTACAATTGCGGTCGCAACAACGTGCTCAAAGCCATCAAACGTGCCGGCGGTGCGCGCGATTATTGGGCGATTTATCCCTACCTGCCCCGAGAAACCCGTGGTTACGTGCCGGCTTTCATCGCGGCGAACTACGTGATGACTTACTATTGCGACCACAAAATTCCGGCGATGAAGACGATCGCGCCGGCCGAAACCGACACAGTGGTGGTGACGCGCAGTCTGCACTTGGGACAGGTGGCGGCGGCTTGCAACTTAGACTTCGAAACGGTGCAGGCCATGAATCCGCAATATCGCACGGGCGTGGTGCCCGGCAACTCGCAGCCCTGTGCGCTGAGATTGCCCATGACGGCGATCGATCGTTTCTTGCAACTCGGTGATTCGGTCTACCACCTGACGCCGACTGTCGAAGTGGCGGAACGCCGCGAGGAAGTGGCGCCCGCTGAAGCGGAGGTGGAATCAAAACAAGCCAACACGCGTCAAAGTCGCCGACAAGCTTTGGCGGAAGAACGCCGTGAGCGTCGCGAAAGAAAGGCGGCAGCCGCTGCAGAGAGAGCGCGAAAGCGCAAAAGCAAGCGTGCCACTCGATCAGAATCCGATGAAGTGGATATCCGTCAGGGCGACACGCTCAGCGAAATCGCGAGAAGAAACAACACAACCGTGGAGAAGTTGCAGAAAATCAACAACCTCAACGGTTCTGCTATCCGCGCGGGTAAAAAACTCCGCGTCAAATAATCGCATATTGTTCGTACGGAAGCATCACGTCCTCGGGGGGTGATGCTTCCGCGTTTATATTCATAAGACTATGTCACACGACGACAGCGTATTGCGCGAACAACAGGAAGAACAGCAGGTGCAGGCCGCGTTTCAGCACTTGCTCGACACGTATCTCGCCTCCAGTCACCGCAAAAAGGTGGAGGTGATCACCAAAGCGTTCAACTTTGCGAAAGCTGCCCACCGTGGTGTGCGACGCAGAAGCGGAGAGTTGTATATCTTCCACCCCATTGCCGTGGCGCAAGTAGTGTGTGAGGAGATGGGTATGGGATCGACCACTATCTGCGCGGCTTTGTTGCACGATGTGGTGGAGGATACTGACTATACCCGCGAAGACATCGCCAATCTCTTCGGCGAAAAGGTGGCGAACATTGTCGAAGGGGTGACAAAAGTGAGCGGTGGCATCTTCGGCGACCGCGCTTCGATGCAAGCAGAGACGTTCAAGAAGATTCTCCTCACCATGAGCGACGACATTCGCGTCATCTTGGTGAAAATCGCCGACCGTCTCCACAACATGCGCACCCTCGATTCGATGCCGCCTTCGCGACAATATAAGATTGTGGGCGAAACGCTCTACATCTTTGCGCCCCTTGCCGACCGGCTGGGTTTGAATCGCATCAAAACGGAGCTCGAAAATCTCTCGTTCAAGTACGAGCATCCCGATGATTACGCGCTGATCATGAAAGAACTCAATGATTCGCAATTACAGCGCGACGATGCCTTCCAAGAGTTCACCCCCGCCATCCGTGCCGCCCTGGACAGCAAGGGAGTGAACTACGAAATCAAGGCGCGCATCAAGAGTCCGTACAGCATTTGGCAGAAAATGCAACGAAAACACATTCCTTTCGAGGAAGTCTTCGACATTTTGGCGATTCGCATCATTTTCCGACCGAAAAACCGAGAGAACGAAGTGGCCGAATGCTATGAGATCTACGCCGCGCTCACCCAAATCTACAAACCCCACCCTTCTCGCTTCCGCGACTGGTTGTCCACGCCGAAAGCCAACGGCTATCAAGCATTGCACAATACCTTCATGTCGCACCAAGGCAAGTGGATCGAAGTGCAAATCCGCTCCGATCGCATGGACGATGTGGCCGAAGGAGGATTTGCTGCGCACTGGAAGTACAAAGAGGAGGGCGTGCAACACGATGAGCATGAGCTGGATACGTGGGTCAACTCCATTAAGGAAATTCTCGACGATCCCCAACCGGATACCCTCGATCTGCTCGACACTATTAAACTTAATCTCTTTGCGTCAGAATTAAACGTCTTCACACCCAAGGGCGAAATCGTCACGCTTCCGCAAGGAGCGACGGTGCTCGACTTCGCTTTCGCCATTCACTCCATGGTGGGAAGTCACTGCATGGGCGCGAAAGTGAACCACCGCCTCGTGCCGATGAGTCACCGATTGGCGAACGGCGATCAAATCGAAGTACTCACGTCGCGCCAGCAGACCATTCAACCCGACTGGCTCAATTACGTCACCACCGGGAAAGCACGCGGACGCATCACCGCCGCCTTGCGCAAGGTGGAGCGCGAGCGTCGCAAACAAGGCGAAGAGATGTTGCACGCCTTTCTTTCGGCACGCAAACTCCCCATCGGCAACGCGACGAACAACAAGTTGTCGGTTTTTCATCATTTCAAGTCGCCGGCCGATTTCTTCCTCGCCATCGGTGAAGGGAAATTGGTGCTTTCCGAGGCCGATGTGCACCATTTACAAGGAAAAAGTACCTCGAAAGGGTGGGGATGGCGCCGTTTCGTTCCCTTCCTCAAGGAGAAGGCGCCCGGCCAAGAGCGCAACGAAGCCACGACCTTCACCCCCGATTTCGTGCGCGGCCTGAATCGGAAAGCCGTTCTCGATCTCACCGACGAAGTGCTCAACCACTGCGAGTGTTGCCCGCACTGTCGTCCCATCAACGGCGACGAAGTGGTGGCCTATATCACACAAGATGAGCGCCTTGAACTGCATCGCCGCGCCTGTCCTGTGGCCTTGAAGCACAAAACGAGCTTCGGCAACAACCTCGTCGCCGCACGCTGGGATCCGGCGCACAACACCACGCGATTGTACGACACGCCGATTCACGTAGAAGGTCTCGATGCACGCGGCATGCTCCTCAGTATCGCGCAGGCGATGGGCGAATTTCCGAATTTCGTGCTCAAAGCGATCCACCTCGATACCGACGATGGCATTTTCAGCGGTACGCTCACCGTCGCTCTCACCTCCACTGCCGATGTGGTGCGCGTTTGCAACAGCCTGATGCGCATTGAGCAAGTGGCGAAAGCCAATCGCGTCGACTGTTTCTGACGCCTTTCGTTTTCCATCGCACAAAAAAACTTCCCCGCAGCCGAATGGTTGCGGGGAAGTTTTTTTATTTCAGTGCTTCAGCCTGAACTTAGGCTTTATTCAAAGCAGCCTTTTTCGCAGAACGCTTAGCGTAGATGCGGAAGGCGATGGGCGCTGCGAGGAAAATCGACGAGAGCGTACCGATCACTACGCCGAGAATCATGGCGAAGGAGAACGAACGGATTGCATCGCCACCCAAGAAGAAGATGCAGAGGAGCACCAAGAGGGTGGTGAACGAGGTCATGATCGTACGCGTCAACGTGTTGTTGATCGAGTCGTTGAACAGACGCTCTGTGTCGCGCGTGGGATAGAGGGTGAGGTTCTCGCGGATGCGGTCGAAGACCACCACCTTGTCATTGATCGAGTAACCGATCACCGTCAAGATAGCGCCGATGAAGGTTTGGTCGATTTCAATCGAGAACGGCAACCAGCCCCAGCATGCCGAGTAAACAGCGATGATCAGGAAGGTGTCGACCGTCAGTGCGATGATGGCACCCACCGAGAAGGCCACGCTGCGGAAGCGAGCGAGAATGTAGATGAAGATCGCTGCGAGCGAGAGGATCACACTAATCACGGCACCGCGCGTGAGGTCGGCTGCCACGCTGGGACCGACCTTTTGCGCCGAGATGATCGAACCGCCCTTGCGGTTGTCGCGATCCTTGAAGGTATTGTAGTCAGCCTTGATCAAGTGGTTGTCGTGGAGCGACTTCCAGATGAGTTGTTCGACTTCTTGATCCACCTTTTCGCCGCTTTGCTCAATCTTATAAGACGTTGAAACGCGGACAGCGGGATTTTGTGTGGTCACGATAGCCAAAGTGCTCACCGTACCGCCTTGTCCCTTGGCGTCGATGGCTTTCTGCACGGCATCTTTCACCTGTTCGGGCGAAACCTTCTGTTCGAATTCCACCACATAGTTGCGACCGCCGGTAAAGTCGATACCGCGTTGCAAACCACGCACACCGAGACTCACGGCACCGGCCACAACGAGCACGGCAACGAGAACAGCCGTCTTTTTCGCGATGCGCATGAACGCAAAGTTCGTGTCAGTGAGGAATTTCTTCGAGAGACCGGTTGTGAAGGTCAGTTTCGTCCACTTGTCGCGGTCGAGGAAGTGCTCATAAGCAATGCGCGTGAGCCAAACGGCCGTGAAGAACGAAGCCACGATACCAATGCCGAGCGTCAAGGCGAAGCCGCGGATCGGACCCGTACCGAAGTTGTAGAGAATCACTGCCGTGATGATCGACGTGAGGTTGGAGTCGAAGATGGCGGAGAAAGCATTGCCATAACCATCGGCAAGGGCTTGCTTCAGGTTTTTGCCGGCGCGCAGTTCTTCTTTCGTACGCTCATAGATGAGCACGTTGGCGTCCACCGCCATACCGAGCGAGAGCACCATACCGGCCAATCCGCTCAGCGTCAGTGCCGCTTGGAACGAAGTAAGCACACCGAAGGTGAAGAAGAAGTTGATGATCAGCGCGCTGTTGGCCACCATACCGGGGATGAAGCCATAGAACACGCACATGAAAATCATGAGGAGGACAAAGGCCACGACGCAAGCGGTGAAACCGGCTTGAATCGAAGCGGCACCGAGGCTCGGTCCGACAGTTTCTTCCGAAACGATGTTGGTGGGAGCCGGCATCTTACCGCTCTTCAGCACGTTGGCCAAGTCTTGGGTTTGTTGTGCCGTGAAGTTACCGCTGATTTGCGAAACGCCGCCGGTAATTTCGTTCTTGATGTTGGGGGCACTGTACACCATACCGTCGAGCACAATCGCTACGGGGCGGTTGATGTTGCGCTTCGTGATGGCTGCCCATTCGCGGGCGCCGTCGGGTGTCATCGTCATCGAAACGACGGGACGGTGGTTTTGGTCATACTCGTCCTTCGCCGAGGCGATCACTTCGCCGGCCAAGGCTGCCTTGCCGTCGGTGCGACGCAGTGCATAGAGTTCGAACAAGCCCTTTTCGGCATTCGCACCCCAAGCGAGGTTGAGGTCGGCGGGCAGCACTTGTGCGGCCAGTTCGGAGTGGATGGCGCGGTTGATCGCCGCCGTGTCGAGTGCCGTGGCATAGCCCACTACACAGGATTTCGGGTAACCGGGCATAGCGAAGAGACCGAGCAGGGGGTGTGCCTTGAGGGCAGCTTCGCGTGCCTTGTTGGTCGCAGCGGCAGCCTCTTTGCCTTCGCCGGCGTTGTTCTTCTGTCCGAGTGCTTTGAGGGCGTCTGCGGCAGAAGCCTTGGCGTCGGCCGCGGTGGCTTGTTTCGTGCTGTCTACCTTGGCGGTGTCGGCCTTCGTGCCTTTGTTGCCGGCAGCCGCCTGTGCCAGGCGCGTGTCGAGGGCAGCGAGGGCACCTTGGACGTCACTATATTTGTAGGTTTCCCAAAACTCAAGGTTGGCGCTACCTTGGAGGAGTTTGCGCACACGCTCCGGCTCTTTGATACCGGGCATTTCGACCATGATCTGGCCCATCTGTCCGCGACCTTCGAGGATTTGGATGTTGGGTTGTGCCACACCGAAGCGGTCGATACGCTGGCGCACCACTTGATAGGAGTTGTCGACCGCTGCCTTGATTTCTTTTTCGAGGGCGGCTTTCACTTGCGCGTCTGTGCTGTTGGGGGTGATACCTTCTTCCTTGAGTTTAAGGGCGAAGAGACCGCCGAGCTGGTCTTTACCCACTTTCTGTTGGTAGAGACGCACGAAGACGTCGAGGAAGTTTTCGGACGAGTGTTCGGCTTCAGCACGAGCTTCGTTAATGATTTGCTTCACCTGCGGGTTGTCGGCGTTGCTGCCGGCCAGGTTCTTCACAACGTCGGGAACCGACACTTCGAGAATGACGTTCATACCGCCTTTCAGGTCGAGACCCAAACCGATTTGGAGGGCTTCGCATGACTTGTAGTCGTAGCCGAGCCACACACTTCCCTCGCTTTGGCGCAAAGAATCGAGATAAGCCTTGCCTGCTACTTCGCCCATGGCTTCTGCCTTTTGCTCGTAGTGACGGGTCACAAAGGAGAAACTCAGATAGAAGACGCAAATCAGGGTCAAGGCTATCGCAATGAACTTGACAAATCCTTTGTTTTGCATTGAGATTGAGTTGTTTATTGTTGTTTTATTTTGTTGCAAGTGGAGTACCTCTCTTGCTCGATACAGCGGGAGGGGCGATCGCTTTTGAGGACGAAACCCGTCGGTGCCGCGGCGCCGACTTGGAGACGAGAGGGCGAAGCGCTGTGCGTCAATGCGAAAGGCGCACAACAATTCAGCGTGCAAATATAGCAAAATAAATCGGAATGATAGAACGAAGAACGTGAAAACGCGAACGACTCCTCTTTTTTTCGTGTGTGTGGAGTGAATCGGCCGATGAAAAATTCGATTCCCCCCCCCTTGTGCGAAACAGATTTAGCGCTTCATAACTTTGGCCTTTGCGTTGGGTCGTGAGGTTCTTCTTTCCCGACTGGTGGGAGAATCCTACAAGAGGGCAAGTGTAGGGTTCCGTGCTTCGGAGGCTTGGTTGTGGAAGCGTTTGTTTTCTTTCGAAAAGTGGGGAGTTTGAGGAAGAAGTAGTGGAGTTTTTGAATAAACAAGTGCGCTTTTCGCGCGCGTAACGCGCACATCAGCTGATTTTCGTTTTTTTGCCTTCACTTCTTCACCTTTTGGTTTCAAGTCGCTGAGAGTTAGGAGTATAGGTGTGAAGGCTTCACCTTTTTGCCTTCACCCTTTTCGTGAACTTTTTGTCTCATTCTCCTCCTTCACCCTTATTGGGTTGTAAGTAAGTGAGTTATGTGGATTTGGGGTGTGAAGGCAAAAAGGTGAAGTCTTCACACCTAACCCGTTGAATAGTAGTAGATTGGGACGGATGGGTGAAGCGGTGAAGGCAAAAAACGAAAAAACGCCGGACGCGCGCATCATGCGCGCGTGAAGCGCCTTCACGGTGAAGGCGAGGTGCCGTGTGAGGTGTCGTCGGGTTGAAAAGAAAAAACGCACACCGGTCGGGTGTGCGTGGGGGTGGGCGAATGTGCCTACAAAAAAAAGTAGCCCCGAGGGGAATCGAACCCCTATTTACCCTTTAGGAGAGGGTTGTTCTATCCATTGAACTACGAAGCCGTTGCGTCTTGGTGGTGCAAAAATAGTGATTTTATTTTGTTTTGTTGGGCTTTGTCGCGTCTTTTCGGGCGCGCGGTGCAAATGCGTGCGCCCAAGGCTTGTGTATCTTCTTTTTTTTGTCGAAATTCGCAGCAGCTAATTCATTATAGTTCATTCGTAAAACCTATTTATGCTAACTCCCCTCATCGTCGCGTTCTTTGTAGTCGGGTATCTGTTCATTACCCTCGAAGACGTGATCAAAGTCAACAAGGCCGCAGTGGCGCTGCTCATGTGTGTGGCCTGCTGGGTGCTTTACACCCTCGGCGCCGCCGAATATGTCCCGATGTTTTATGCCAATGAGTTGAAAACTTCGGGCGAAGCCGTGATGAATTTCGTGACCTCGCACATCCTGCGCGAGCATCTCGGCGAAATCAGTGAGACGCTCTTCTTCCTCATGGGGGCCATGACGGTGGTGGAGATCATCGATGCCAACGGCGGGTTCAACTTTGTGCGCGATGCGCTGCGTTCCAAGACCAAGCGGTCGCTCCTGTGGAAAATTGCGTTCATCACCTTTGTCCTTTCGGCCGTGCTCGACAATCTGACGACCACCATTGTGATGGTCATGGTGTTGCGCAAACTGGTCTACAACCACGAAGATCGCCTTTACTACGTCGGTCTGATTGTGATTTCGGCCAATGCGGGCGGTGCCTTCTCGCCCATCGGCGACGTGACCACGATTATGCTCTGGATCAAGGGTTCTGTCACCGCCGTCGGTGTGATGAAAGAGATTTTCTTGGCTAGTTTGGCGGCAATGGTGGTGCCGGCCTTGTTGTTGCAATACCATCTGCACGGTACGCTCGGCAGTGCGGAGCAGAGCGAGGAGAAAGCTGCGGCCGATGTCCACCAGTTCTCCGGCTTTGAGCGCCGTTTGATCTTCTTCTTCGGTGTGGGCGGTTTGCTTTTCGTGCCCATTTTCCACAGTTTCACCCACCTGCCGCCTTATATGGGCATCCTCTTGGTGCTCGGCTTGCTTTGGACGCTCACGGAAGTGCTCTATCGCACAAAAAAACACCGCGACAGCACGACCAAACAGCGCGTGGCGACGATCTTGCGCAGGATCGACATGACTACGATTCTCTTCTTCCTCGGTATCCTGCTGGCGGTGGCTACGCTCAAGGAAACCGGCGTGTTGCCGGCCTTCGGACAGTGGCTCAACGAGGTGTCGGGCGGTAACCACTATTTGGTGACCGGCGTGATCGGCGTGGCGTCTTCGATTGTCGACAACGTGCCCCTCGTGGCGGGTTGCATGAATATGTATCCCATCGAGGCTGCCGGCGACTTCGCACAAGATGGTGTGTTCTGGCAGCTGTTGGCTTACTGCGCCGGTGTGGGTGGTTCGTTGCTCATCATCGGTAGTGCCGCCGGGGTCGTGGCCATGGGCTTGGAGAAGATCTCCTTCGGCTGGTATCTGAAAAATATTACTTGGGTGGCCGCAATCGGTTATTTCGCCGGTATCTTTATCTACTGGTTCGAACGCGCGGTGATCCACATGTAAACCACTAAATAATTATTGTTATGAAGAAATGGCTTTTGGCTCTCGCGGTCATGCTGACCACGACTCTCTCGGCCAGTGCACTGGGGCCTAAACTCGGTCTGACGGGCGGTTACAACCTCTCTTGGACGAAGGTGAATTCTGCAGCCTTCTCGAACTTGGTGAACGGCGGCAGCGGTGCCGGTTGGTTCATCGGTCCGAAGGTGGACCTCGATTTGATTCTCGGTTTGCACCTCGACGGTGCGTTGGTGTATAATCAGCGCAAGTTTTCTGTTTCGCAAGATGGTAAGGCAGATTTTAGCCAAACCTACAGCTCGCTCGACATTCCGGTGAACGCGAAGTATCGTTTCACGATCTCCGGCATCGGGGTCTATGCCTCTACGGGACCGCAATTCTCGTTCTCGATGGGCAGCAAGAATATCTCGGTGAGCAACTGGGAAATTCAGGACGGCGAAACGCCTTTGTTCAAGCGTAGCAACCTGTCGACGACCTGGAATTTCGGTGCCGGTGTGGTGCTGGCGAAGAATTTCGAGTTGGGACTCGGCTACAACGTGGCTCTCGGCAAGTCCGGCGAAACATTCCTCAATAAGGTTGGGGTAGCTGTCGGCGAGACGAACTTGCCCGACTATCGACTCAATACGTTTAATCTTCAAGCTTCTTACTACTTCTAAATAAGTCGTTTATCATGATTCGCGTCAATTGTTTTTTCCAAGCCAACGAGGAGCAATATGCTGTAGCGTTGGAAACCGCGCTCGCGCTGGTGGCTGCCAGTCGCACGCACGCCGGTTGTGTTTCTTATGACGTTTTCGAGAGCGGAACGCGTTCCGATGTGTTCATGTTCTGCGAAACGTGGACTTCGGCCGAGGCGTTGGCTGCCCATGCGGCCACCGATGATTTCAAGCACTTCGTCGGTCGTTTGGAAACGCTCGGTGCGCTCAAAATTGAGCAGTTCGAATTCTAATCCATCGCGTCACGAGTCGCGCGCAGTGGGTCGGTGCCCTGAACTCGGGGAGTTTGTCCGGCGGTGACCGCCGTTTCTCGAGATGCAGGGTCGCCTGCGGCCGGCCGCGCGGCACCGATGACTTTCTCTTTTTCTCATTTCTCCCGCGAGTCGCACACAGCTCAATGTGTGTGACTTGCGGGGATATGCATTCTCTTACATGTCTTCCAACGGATTCCTCAATTCTATTCCGCCCGTAACGCGCAACCTGTTGTTTATCAACATTATTCTCTTCATGGTGCAGCAACTCGTGGCGCAACGTGGAGGGGACGTGCTGGCCGATCTCTTCGGTTTGCACTTCTTTTTGGCGCCCGATTTTCGTCTGTGGCAGGTGGTGACCTATATGTTCTTGCACGGATCGTGGTCGCACGTGCTGCTCAACATGTTCTCGTTGTGGATGTTTGGGCGCATCATTGAGCAGACGATGGGGCAGCGACGTTTCCTCATCTACTATTTCATTTGTGGCGTCGGCGCTGCGCTTTGTCAGGAATTGTGGCAGTTGGGACAATATTATATTGAGGGACTCAACCGATACACGATGGTGTCCGACGGTGTGAACACCATCTCGATGAGTACCTACCTCAATTCGTGGGTGACGATCGGGGCGAGCGGGGCTTGCTACGGCGTGCTCTTGGCGTTCGGCATGACCTTTCCCGAGGAGCGCATCATGCTGCTCTTTCCGCCCATCCCCATGAAGGCGAAGTATTTTGTGGTCGGCTATGCGCTGATTGAAGTCTTTTCGGCGTTTTACTCGAACGGAAACATCGCCCACTTCGCCCACCTCGGCGGTATGTTCTTCGGATGGCTTTATTTCCGGAGCTGGCGCCGAAAAATCATGGCGGCGCATCACAGAGGACACTACGATCCCTACACGCGCAACTATTCCGGCGGTTCTTCGTCGGCCGGCGGTGGCGTGATGCAGCGCATACGTCGTGCTTTTCAGCAGGCAGGAGCAGCCATCGAAGGGGCGATTCGGAGCTTGTTCTCCGGTAAGGCCAAAAATAATACCTCTTCCTTTCACACCTCCTCGACCGGTACGAACACGGCCGCGGAAACGGATCAGGAGTACAATCTCCGTCGACGCAAAGAACAAGAGCGCATCGATGAAATCCTCGATAAAGTGCGCCGTTCGGGCTACGCTTCTCTCACCGAAGAGGAGAAAAAAGATTTGTTCAACAACACGCGCCGTTCCTGATACTTATGTCCTTCTTGCGTCGTCTTTTCCACTACTTTCGAACCCCTGAAAGCGGAGCGTGGGCACGTTTTGTTTCCACGTTTCTCTCCGGTGCGTCGTGGTTTACGGTCGTCGCTTTTTGGTTGTGCGCGCTGACACCTTACATCGATCCCCGACATTTCGGAGCAGCGGCCGCTTATGCGTTGCTTTTCCCCTTGTTGCTCGGCAGTGTGCTGGCGATGGGTGTGCTTTGTCTCGTTTTTGCCCCGCGCCGCGTGTGGATTCCGCTCTTCGGACTGCTCGTCGCTTCAGGCAGCATTCGCACTTACGCGCCGATCAACCTGCTCGGTTCGCCTTCTACGGGAGTGGCCGAAGGAGAAATTCGTGTCATGACCTACAACACCCGTGCTTTCGGACTGACCGACAGCGGACGTGCAGAAATGACGCGCTATATGATTGCTTCCGGCGCGCAAATCATTGCTTTTCAAGAGGGCATGGGCTCGCTCGAGCACAACAAACAGCTGGTGGCGCGGTTGAAGCACACGCAAATTCCCCACTATAAATGCTACAACGCCGGGAGTGAAAGTCTTGGCGTCATCTCTACTTATCGCGTCACCGACGCGCAACTCATTTCTCGTTCAGGCGGCAACATTATTGTGGCCTTTTGGTTGAAAGTGCCCGACGAAAAACCGTGGATCGTGGTGAATTGCCACCTTCGTTCCAACGCGTTGACCTTTGACGAGCGCGGAAAGTTCAGTCAATGGACGAAAACCGGCGAAAATCCCGATTCCGGTGCGTGGAAACGTCGACTTTACGACAAAATCACCCTCGCCGCCGCCGCTCGTGCCGAAATGGTCGACACCTTGTCGCGCTTTGTCAAAGAACATCGCGACCAAGTCAAATTCATCTGCGGCGATTTCAACGACACCCCCATCTCGTCCGCCCGTCATCGCCTTGTCGATCTCGGATTCAACGACGCGTTTCGTGCCGCCGGCAATGGCATTTCGCGCACCTTCAACCGCGATGCCATGTACGTGCGCATCGATCATCTGCTCGCCGACCCCCAGTTTGAAGCCGTCGAAGCGCATGTCGATAACAAGGTCTACCTTTCCGACCATTATCCCGTCATCGCCACCTTTCGGCGCGCCCGCCGTTAGGCTGCTCTTCTCTTCGCATATATAAAACTCACTGTCCAACATACAATGAACATCGAACAATTGCTCACCGACGCCGTCGTCAAGGCCGTCAAGGCCTGCTACGGCGCCGACATCACCCCCGAACAGGTGCAAATTCAGAAAACGCGCCCCGACTTCGAGGGACACCTCACCGTGGTCACCTTCCCCTTCCTGCGCATCTCCAAGCGAAAGCCCGAAGACACCGGAGAAGACCTCGCATTGTGGTTGGTCGAAAACACCGACCTCGTCTCGACGTTCAACATCGTCAAGGGCTTCCTCAATCTCACCATCGCGCCCAAAAAGTGGATCGAGCTTCTCGAGAACATCGACGCCGATCAGCGTTACGGCCTCGCCACGCCCGGTGAAGAGAGCCCCCTCACCATGGTCGAATACTCCTCGCCCAACACCAACAAGCCCCTCCACCTCGGCCACGTTCGCAATAACCTGCTCGGATGGGCGGTGTCCAAGATTGCAGAAGCCAACGGCAGCCGTGTCGTGAAGACGAATATCGTCAACGACCGCGGTATCCACATCTGCAAATCCATGCTCGCCTGGCAGAAATACGGCAACGGCGACACGCCCGAGTCCACCGGTAAGAAAGGCGACCACCTCGTCGGCGACTACTATGTGGCTTTCGATCAGCACTACCGCGCCGAAGTGGCCGAACTCAAAGCCCGTCTCGAAGCCGAAGGCGTAGCGCCCGAAGAAGCTGAAACTCGCGCCAAGAACGAAGCGCCGCTCATGGTCGAAGCCCGCGAAATGCTCCGCAAGTGGGAGCAGGGCGACGAAGAAGTGCGCGGTCTCTGGCGTAAAATGAACGAGTGGGTTTATGCCGGTTTCGACGAAACCTACAAGGCACTCGGCGTTTCGTTCGACAAGATCTACTACGAATCGGAAACCTACCTCGAAGGCAAGGAAAAGGTAGAGGAAGGACTCGAAAAAGGTCTCTTCTATCGCCGCGAAGACGGCTCCGTTTGGGCTGATCTCACCCAAGACGGACTCGATGAGAAGCTCCTCCTCCGTTCGGACGGTACTTCGGTCTACATGACCCAAGACATCGGCACCGCCAAACTCCGTTTCCGCGACTATCCCATCGACAAAATGGTCTATGTGGTCGGCAACGAGCAGAACTACCACTTCCAAGTGCTCTCGCTCCTGCTCGATCGTCTCGGTTTCGAGTGGGGAAAGAGCCTCGTGCACTTCTCCTACGGCATGGTCGAACTCCCCAACGGTAAGATGAAGAGCCGTGAGGGTACGGTGGTCGACGCCGACGATCTCATCGAAGGCATGATCGAACAGGCACGCCGCACCATGGACGAAGCCGGCAAGAACGGCGATATGTCCGAAGCCGAAAAACAAGAGGTGGCTCGCATCGTCGGTCTCGGCGCACTCAAGTACTTCTTGCTCAAAGTCGATGCCCGCAAGAACATGGTCTTCAATCCCGAAGAGTCCATCGACTTCAACGGCAACACCGGCCCCTTCATCCAGTACACCTACGCCCGCATCCGCTCCATTCTCCGCAAGGCGCAGGAAGCCGGCCTCGAAATGACGGCTGTCGATCCCGCCACCGAGATTTCGGTCAAGGAGGAAGAAATCATTCAGCGTATCGCCGACTTCACCGCCGTCGTTCGCGCCGCCGGTCAGGACTATTCTCCCTCGGCCATTGCCAACTATTGCTACGAACTCGTCAAGGACTACAACCAATTCTACCACGAGTTCCAAATCCTTCGCGAGGAAGACGCCGCCAAGCGCAATTTCCGTCTCGTCCTCTCGCGCAACGTCGCCAAAGTGGTGCGTCTCGGCATGGAACTCCTCGGCATCGAAATGCCCGAGCGCATGTAAACCGACGAGTGGCCTGCATCGCTACTGCGAACCACGCCCAAGGGCGATTTTGTCGGACACCCGTTCCGGCAAAATCGCCCTTTTTCTTTCGCGCTCCGCCCTCCTTCGGCGCAGCGTTCCTCATCTCTCTGTTCTTTCTCCTGTCCATGAGTAGCAAGAAACCCAAGTTCTACGTCGTTTGGAGCGGCCGCGTCCCCGGAGTCTACACCTCTTGGGACGAGTGTCGCGAACAAGTCGAGGGTTTTCCCGGTGCGCGTTACAAAGCCTTCGCCTCCCGCGACGAAGCGGAGTATGCTGCGGCCGATGACCCCGAGGAGCACATCCCTCCCCATCGTTCCGCCGACCCCGCCGCACGTTCCGAAGCCGCTGCCTCACAAGCGTCCACCCCCGTGGCGCCCGGCGTGCGCCCCGTTCGCATGCCCTCGCCCGAGGTGTTGGCCAAAGTGGGCTTCCAAACGCTCTGTGTCGACGCCGCCTGCTCCGGCAATCCCGGTGCGATGGAATACCGCGGCGTCTTTCTCGCCGAGGGGCGCGAGATCTTCCATTTTGGCCCCGTCCACGGCACGAACAACATCGGCGAATTTCTCGCCATCGTCCATGCCCTTGCCCTCCTCGACAAGCAGGGGACGAAAATGCCCATTTATTCCGATTCTGCCACCGCCATTTCGTGGGTGCGCCGCAAACAGTGTCGCACACAGTTGGCGCGCACTCCGCGCACCGAAAAGCTCTACGAAATGATCGCCCGCGCCGAAGCCTGGCTCAAGGCACATCGCGTCACCAATCCCATCTTGAAATGGGAAACCGACCAATGGGGCGAAATTCCCGCCGATTTCGGTCGAAAATAGCCCTCGCGCGCGTGCGCGCGCATCAGCGAGTTTTCGATTTTTGCCTTCACCTCTTCACCTTTTTCCCTCAACTCCTTGATACCCTGCACGATATGGGTGAAGGCTTCACCCTCGCAGCCTTCACCCCTTTTTGTGATTTTCCCCTTCACCCTTGCCTTCACCGCAACGATTTGTGAATCAGTAGATTAGGCCGCATGGATAGGTGAAGGCAAAAAGGTGAAGCCTTCACGTGTAACTACTTGTTGCATAGTAGTTTATCGGTGAATGGGCAGCAAGGTGAAGGCAAAAAACGAAAACTTGCTGATGCGCGTACGCGCGCGCGAGGGAGATTGCCTTCACCTCATTCCTTCCTTCCCCCTCCCTTCGTCTTTGCCGAAAAAGCGCGCTGCTTTTCGAGAATAGTTGTGGAGTATTTTCGAAAGATAGCCGTCTTTGGGTGAGAAGATGCTTATTGTTATCGGCTTAAGGCTTTTGATGCCAATCCCCCAATGAGATTTCCGCAGGGCGAAGAAGAATCCCTCGGCAAATCGGGCTTCGCACACGTGGTGAAGCCCGATTTTGCGTTGGTAGGTGTGGCATTTTTTGCATGAGTTGTAGTCTGTGAATAGAAAACCGTGAAATAATTTTGTTTTTTAGTGTGCGTGTTGTATTTTTGCGGTGTTGTCAGTGAATATTATCAACCACAAATAAAATATAAGATGAAAATAATTAGCCTTACTTCGCGCAAAGTCTTTGCGAGCGTCATCGTAATGCTGTGCGCACTCATCGCCTCGCCGCGAGTGTTGGGACAGACTTTAGAAGCCTACAAGGTGCTAAATCCGGAGTGGACCACGCTCACATTCTATTACGACGACCGGCGTGCCACACGCACGGGTGACAAGTGGGTGATCGGTGAGATAAGCTTCATACCATTGAACCCTATGAGAATTACAAAAGTCGTGTTTGATGCCTCATTCAAAAACTTTCAACCTACGACAACGGCTGGGTGGTTTTCACAGTTCAGGGCGCTAACCACTTTTGAAGGATTGGAAAATTTCAACACGGAAAAGGTGACAGACATGAGCAACATGTTTGAGTTCTGCAGTGCGTTGGAAACGCTTGATCTCAAGACCTTCAATACCCAAAACGTGGAGAATTTAAAAGACATGTTCTTGATGTGCCGCGCACTGAAAACGGTAAATCTCGAGAGTTTCAACACCGAGAAGGTGGTAACCATGCGTGAGATGTTCTACGGGTGTAAATCTCTGGAGGCGCTCAATCTCAAGTCCTTCAATACCGCGAACGTGAAAAGCATGAGTGGAATGTTCGAAGGATGTGAGTCGTTGAAGACCCTCGACGTTACGAGTTTCAACACGGCGAAAGTGAAGGATATGAGAGCGCTGTTCGCCAGATGTAGCGCACTGACGGAATTGGATCTCACGAGCTTCAACACCGCAGATGTGACAAAAATGACTTATATGTTTCAAGGATGCTCTGCGTTGAAGGCGATTGATCTCACGCACTTCAACACCGCGAACGTGGAAAGCATGAGTGACATGTTTAAGGGGTGCTCTGCGCTCGAGGCGATTGATCTTACGAGCTTCAACACCGCAAACGTGGAGGGCATGAGTGGAATGTTCGAAGGATGCTCTGCGTTGAAGGCGATTGATCTCACGCACTTCAACACCGCAAACGTGGCAGGCATGAGTAAAATGTTTAAAGGGTGTGCTGCGCTGGAGGCGATTGATCTCACGCACTTCAACAC
>JABZKU010000034.1 GCA_015257125.1 Prevotellaceae bacterium
CTATCCAGCTTTGACACTGCAAAGGTGACGGATATGGGGGAGATGTTCAGTTATTGCGTCTCTTTAACGGCGCTCGACCTATCCAGCTTCAACACTGCAAAGGTGACGAGAAAGAGCAGGATGTTCGATGGGTGCGAATCTTTGCGACCTGTCGAATTTTAAAACTTCATAGTTGAAGAATATGAGGGAGATGTTCTCTGATTGTTCGGCGTTGACGACTATTTTGAGTTTTCCTTCAGAAATTATTTTGCTTCAGACGCTATGTTCTACGAGTGCACCTCCTCCAAGGAACTGCGAACTTTAAGGAGAAATACACAGACGCCCGAGTGGATAACCCCGAAAGGGGATACTTTAGTAGAACATTAGGGGGTTCGGACCCTTTTTAGCACATTAGAATCCTTGGGGTGCCCCCCTTAACTCCCAAGCCAACTCATCACACGTTTACAAGGCCTTACAATATATATAGGCTTATTGCCGTCCGGTAAAAGTTTTACACGGCAAAAAATAAGGCTGAAACCCTATAGCAGGATTTCAGCCTCTTTTGTGACTTTGCTTGTTGCAAAAAAATCGCTAGTCACATGAGCAAAAGCACATATTTCACCGGACAGCAATAGTCGCGAATAGAAATCAACAAACGCACAGCAGTAAACCCAAAAACGAATCAATTTGTCGCGAAAAACACAGAGAATACGGACAAAAAGACCAGAATAATAACAACTTTATACCATTAGAATTAACACTACATACCACATTCTGATAAGTACACCTTAGAAAAACACCACATACCACCTATTTTTTGACAACTCTACTTGTCTATTTCAATAAAACACACTACATTCGCGGCACAACCATCTTCTACTTTGTTCATCAAAACAAAATAACATGAAAACAAAGAGTCCACTTCCGGTAGCGCACCGTCCGTTCTGGTATCAATCCCTCGCCAAATGCGCCTTACCCCTCTCTTTGGGTCTCCTTTTTGCCGCCACGGCTCAGGCCGCCACGGCTCCCCATGAAAACAATGCCCCCGCACAGAGCACGCAAAAGCCCCAACCTCGTCAACAAGTGACGGGCACGGTAGTGGACACCGAAGGCGAAGCCTTGGCCGGTGTGACCCTCCGCGTGAAAGGCACAACGCAGGGCACCACCACCGACGCCAAGGGTCGCTTCACCCTTCAGGCCAAACCGGGCGCCGTGCTCCAAGTGTCGTACATCGGCTACGAGCGTCAGGAGGTGACGGTGACCGGCACACAGCTGAATCTCACCCTCAAGCCCAACGACAACTCGCTCAACGAAGCCGTGGTGATCGGTTACGGCACGGTGCGCAAGGCCGATTTGGCCGGATCGGTGGCCGTGATGGACTCAAAAGCCTTCAAAGACCAACCCATCACCCGCGTGAGCGACGCCCTCCAAGGCCGTGTGAGCGGTGTGCAGGTGGTCAACAGTGGTATTCCCGGCGGTAGCGTGAAGATTCGCGTGCGCGGCACGGGCTCGATCCACAACACCAACGAACCGCTCTATGTGGTGGACGGCGTGGTGCGCGAGAACGGTCTCGACGGCATCAACCCCGAGGACATCGCCGGCATGCAAGTGCTCAAAGACGCCTCGTCGACGGCCATCTACGGTAGCCGCGGTGCCAACGGCGTGGTGCTCATCCAAACCAAAAGCGGTAAGGCCGGCCAAACGCTCGTCACTTTCGACGCTTCGGTCGGTGTGGGCAACGCCACCCACATGCCCAAAATGATGGGCACGCGCGAATATGCCGAACTGCTCAAGCAATATAAGTTCAACGGCAATCCTCCCGAAGCCCTCAAGCCCTATCTCGACGGCACCAAAGCCGGTATCGACTGGCAAGACATGATGCTGCAAACGGGCGTGACGCAGGACTATAAACTCTCGCTCAGCAAGGGCAACGAAGACACGCAATTCTACGTGTCGACCAACTACATGAAGCGCGAAGGTGTGGTCGTGGGCACAGAGCACGAACGCTACAGCGCGAAGACCAACGTACACACCAAAGTGTATCCTTGGCTCGAACTCACCACCGACATCCAAGCCGCGCGCATGCAAGGCCACGGCAACGGATTCTTCGGCATGAACGTGGGCAACCCCCTCGTGCACATGCTCAACTATTCGCCCACGATGGACATGTACGAGGCCGACGGCATCACCTTCGCCCACGACCCCTACAACAGCATCAGCGCCGACAACCCCTACGCCCTGCTCACCGCCGTGAAGAGCGAGCACATGATGCACACCGTCAACGGCCGTTTTGATCTCAAATTCAACCTCGGCCACGGATTTACCTTCACCACGACGAACGGTCTCGACTACCACGACAGCAAGAACTATGGTTTCCGTCCCAAACGCATGGGACTGGGCAAAAACAGCATGAGCAACGGCGACCACTTCCACCTCATGCTGCAAACCACCAACAACCTTACCTATAATAATAAGTGGGGCGACCACGCACTGACCGTAACGGCCGTTTACGAAGCCACGAAGAGCGAAAGCCGCAACATGCGCATCGGCGGCAACGACCTCAAGGCCGAATCGGTGGGCTACTGGGATGTGAACAACGCCGCCGTGCGCACCGCCGGCAACAGCTACGAATCCTATGCACTCCTCTCGGGTGTGGGTCGCGTGATCTACAACTATGCCGACCGCTATATGCTCACCGGTACGTTCCGTGCCGACGGTTCGAGCCGCTTCACCAACAAGAAGTGGGGCTACTTCCCCTCTGTGGCCGTGGCATGGTCTGTGCTGAACGAAGACTTCATGCGCCCACTGCGCTCGACGATGAGCAATTTGAAATTGCGCGGTAGTTATGGTGTGATCGGCAACCAAAACATCTCGCCCTACTCCACACTCGGCCTCCTCACGCCCATCGGTTTCAACTTCGGCGGCAAGGCCGACTTCACCGGCTACCAGTCTAACGCGATCGCCACGCCCGACCTCACGTGGGAACGCACCCATCAGGCCGACTTCGGCTTTGATCTCGGTTTCTTCGGCAACCGCGTGGAACTGAGCGTCGACTTCTTCTCGAAACACACCTACGATGCCCTCCTTCGTCGCCAACAACCGGGCTACAAGGGCGCACAAGGCTACTGGGTGAACGCCGGCGAAATCACCAACAAGGGAATCGATGTGAGCTTGACGGAACGCATTCTCCAAACCACGGACTGGCAGTGGACTGCGACGTTGAATCTCTCGTACAACAAGAACGAAGTGGTGAAACTCACCGCCGAAGAACCCATCCTCTACGGCTCCTCTCCTGCGGCAGGTAGCGTCGATCCGGTTTCGATCGTCAAGGAAGGCGAAGCCGTCGGCACCTTCTACGGCTATGTTTGGGAAGGCATCGACGAGAATGGTAAGGACAAATACACCGACTTCAACGGCAACGGTAAAATCGACGCCGGCGACCGCCGCGTGATCGGTTGTGCCAATCCCGATGTGACCTTAGGTTGGAACACCACCATTCGCTACAAACAATGGGAGTTCAACGCCTTCTTCAACGCCGCCTTCGGCGCCCAACGCCTGAACATCGCGCGCTTCATGATGAACGCCATGCCCGGCGCCTCGATGTTTGTGACCGATCGCGACTATGCGAAGAATATGTTCGTCACCGGTGCTTCGGCCGAACAAAACCGCGGCAAGACCATGCCCGCCCTCGATGCCAAAGACAACTTGAACTACGGCAACTCGAGCAAGTGGGTGGAAAATGCCGACTACTTCCGCGCCGAAAACATCAGTATCGCCTACAACCTGACGAAGGCGCAAACCAAGTTTGCCGACATCCGTCTCTCGTTCGGCGTGCAAAACCTCTTCACCATCACGGGCTACAAGGGCGCAGACCCCGCGGGCTTCTCGTTCGGTAACGCCGACTACGAAAATGGTGTCGACATGGGTGGCTATCCCTTCCCGCGCACCTTCACACTCGGCGCTCGTTTCACCTTCTAATTCCGATCTTCATCATGAAACGCAATATATTCTTCGCCGCTCTCCTCGCCACGACCCTCTTCGGCACCGCGGCTTGTTCTGATTTCCTCGATGAGGAACCCAAAGGACGCCTCACTCCCAAGACGTTCTACTCCACGCAAGACGAACTCGACATGGGCGTCAACGCCCTGCTCGCGCAAGTGACGCAATCGCAGTCGTACACCAACATGCAATACCCCCAATGGCAGGGCGATGACATCACGGCCAACCCGGGATCGAACAAACAAGCCTGCGCACAGCTCGATGCTTTCCGCGCATCGGCCGACAACAAGGGTGTGGTGGCTGCATGGAATCAGCACTACAAGATCATCCAACTGGCCAATGATCTCATCGACAATGCCGGTCGCACGCAAACTTCTGCGACCGAACGCAACATCGCCCTCGGACAAGCCCACTTCTGGCGTGCCTATGCCTACTTCTATTTGGTGCGCATCTTCGGCCCGCTGCCCATCAGCTTGCACAGCGAATCCGACGGCGGCAAAACGCAACTGACCGACGTGGAAGGGGTGTACAAACTCATTGTCGACGATCTGACCAAGGCCGACGAACTGAATCTCCCCACTGCCTACAAGGGTGAGCCCCGCAATATGTTCGGTTGTGACGTGTATGTGACGCAACAAGCCGTGAAGTCCACCCTGGCCGCCGTCTACATGGCCATGGCCGGCTATCCGCTCAACAAAGGACAGGAGTATTACGCCAAAGCGGCCGACGCTGCCGAAGCGGTCATCAAGGGCGTCGAAAACGGCACCTACAATCACAACATGGATGCCGAGTGGAAGAACGTCTACTCGATGGGCAACAACTATAATAAGGAGACAATTCTCGGCATCAACAACTCTCCCGACCGCAGTTGGTCGCGCGATTCGGAACTCACCAGCACGATGCTCTTCGAAAGTCTGAAAGGCTGGGGCGACGCTTGGGGCGAAATCGCTTTTTGGAAGCGCATGCCCGACGGCCCCCGCAAGCAAGCCACCTACGATCCGCAGATTCTCAAGGAAGAACATCTCTATGATTGGTGGGCAACGACCGATGGCCAACCGATTCAAGCCGACAAAAAGAATGCGGTGATCCCGGAATATCACCCCATGTTCTCGCTCTTCACCGTCAATGCCGACGATAAGAACCAACCGATCGCCGCTCCTTATGACTACACGAAGAAGAAATGGCGCGGCATGATCAACGATTTGCGCCACCGCGTGATCCGCTATCCGGAAGTGCTGCTGTGGTACGCCGAAAGTGCCGCCCGTGCCGGCAAGAGCGACCTCACGCTGGCCAAACAATGTCTCAAGAAGGTGCGCGCCCGTGCCGTGAATGCCGCCGACATCAACAGTGTTGACGGCGTAGAAATCGACGCCATGAACGCCGAACAGCTGGCTAAAGCCTGCTGGGACGAACACGGCTGGGAAGTGGCCGGCCACTGGCTGTCGCTCGTGACGCGCCGCGCCGACCAACTCCGCATGGACGATCTCAAAAACACCTTCGCCCGCCGCGTAGCCAATGCGCCGATCGAAGTAGCCCCCGGCTTCACCGCCACCGAAGCGGTCGCAGTCAGCGGCACTTGGACACCCGACATGAACTACGTGCCGTATCCGCTCGGCGACAGCGAAAAAAATGGAAACCTCAAGCGTTGATGAGCTTAGGGAAGTGAATGTGGCATCTCCTCTCTCGGGGAGGTGCCACGATTTGCTACTCATTGCACAACGCCACTCACCGGTTTTCCACCTCCTACCGGGCACTCCCCGCACAATACGAAGCCAAGGCCTAAAAACGAGCTGCCGCACTCGCCACAGCCGGAGAAGCCAACAGCCAAAAACACGACACGCAAAAGAAAGAACGACAAGTCAAAGATTTTTCTCTATACAAACCCACCCTCAATGACAACATTAAAAGGACGCTATTGAAATTGGATACATAGATCAATCCATCATTGACCGTCTTCAAGAAGAAATTCAGGCCGACCAACAAATATCACTCGAAGAAGCCAACTTTCTGTTTACGATCAAAAAGCAATTTGCCAATAAAAAGAATTCCCCGAATTGGCGTATTTTCTTCATTGATACCATGACTCGTTTCCTACTTGAAGACGAAGATTCACCCGGTGTGGTCGATGAGCAAGAAGCACAATGGTTGCGCGCGCATATTCAGAGCCAAGGCGGCTTAGATCGAACAGATCAACTCTTGCTTTCAGAGTTGCGCACGCGATCCATCAATTATCCCTCCATTCTCAATTTCAAAAGTCGCAAGACTCTCCTTTTTGAGCAATTCCTCTATGGCACTCGCTTTACTACCTTTCTGGCTGTAGTCGGATCGCTCATCGCCTCTATTGTTCTATTTGCGAAAGGAACAATCAACATTAGTCGAGGCGTCTACTATTTCTTTGCCAACGTGGGTCAAAATCAAATCGACGACCACCATTTGGTGGCAGAATTTGTTTCGGCGGTCGACATTTTCCTCTTCTCAACGGTGCTTTTCATCTTCGCTTTGGGCATCTATGAACTCTTCATCAACAAGATTGATGTAGTGAACCGCAACAAAGAGGAACGACCTAATTGGCTTGTGGTGAAAAGTATTGATGACCTGAAGACATCGCTGGGTAAAGTGATTCTTATGATTCTCATCGTGTCGTTTTTCGAGCACTCATTGAGCATGAAATACGATTCGATTCTCCAGCTCCTCTATTTGGGAATTGGTATCCTGCTTATTTCTGCGGCACTCTATCTCACGCATAAGAGTTCTGAACACTGAGTGGATTCATAATCCCCCAACACCTACAATCCGCGCAACAGCAACCCATTTCACACTGACACGACTCGAGAAAAAACAGAGGAGTTTTCGTCAAATCCTCTCTCATTTCTCTGAAATACAGACAGATAATTGGCATAAATAGCCATTCTCTATTATCAAATAGAGATTATCTGTTTGCCTATGTCTGAGAAGTGTCTATCTTTGCAACGTCAAACGACAAGAAACAACGAACATAGACTCAAAAATATTATCTATATGCAACCCATTATCAACGCACAAGCTCCTGAATTCAAGGTTCAGGCATTCCATAACGGATCTTTCAAAGAAGTAAGCAACGCCGACATCGCCGGCAAGTGGGCTATCTTCTTCTTCTACCCCGCTGACTTCACCTTCGTATGCCCCACGGAGTTGGTAGACCTCGCAGAACAGTACGAGAAGTTCCAAAAGCTCGGCGTAGAGGTTTACTCGGTGAGCACGGACTCTCACTTCACGCACAAGGCATGGCACGACGCTTCTGACAGCATCAAGAAGATCACCTACCCCATGCTCGCAGACCCCACGGGCGTATTGACTCGCGGTTTCGGTGTGCACATCGAAGAAGAAGGTATGGCTTATCGCGGTACGTTCTTGGTCAACCCCGAGGGTAAGGTCAAGGTTGCTGAGATCCAAGACAATAGCATCGGCCGCAACGCCGAAGAACTCCTGCGCAAGGTTGAAGCTGCGCTCTTCGTAGCTTCTCACGACGGCGAGGTTTGCCCCGCTAAGTGGAAGCAAGGCGAAACAACGCTCAAACCCAGCATTGACCTCGTAGGTAAGCTCTAATCAGCTTCACACACACGTTAATAGGTTTTCATTTTGTAGGTGTGGCGGGCGTTCATCTTTCAGATGAGCACCGCCACTTTTTGCCTTTTTCAAAATAACAGACATGCTCGATCAAGCTCTCCTTCAACAAGTTCGACAGATTTTCGCCGAACTCAACGCGCAGTTCACGCTCGCTGTCTACACTGACAGCGCCAACCCGCATTCTGCCGAACTCAAGTCCTTCTTTTCAGATTTTGCTACGACGTCGAGCCACCTCGTTGTCGAACAGCATGAAGCTCCCGGCCGCTTCGAAGTGAAGTTGCTCAAGGACGGAGCAGACACCGGCGTCGTTTTCCGCTGCATCCCCGGCGGACACGAGTTCACTTCGCTCCTGTTGGCCATCCTCAACGCAGACGGCAAGGGCAAAAACCTGCCCGATGAGACCCTCGTTCGCCGCATCCAAGCACTCCGCGGTCCGATTCATCTCACCACCTACGTCTCGCTCACCTGCACCAACTGCCCCGATGTGGTACAGGCGCTCAATATCATTGCGCTCAACCACCCGGATTTCACGCACGAAATCGTGGACGGTGCGCTCTTCCAAGACGAGGTGAACCAACTTCACCTCCAAGGTGTGCCCGCCGTGTTCAGTGGAGAAAAACTCGTGCACAGCGGTCGCGGTGAACTCGCGCAACTGCTCGACGAACTCGAAGAGAACTTCGGCGTGGAAGACATCCCCGCGGAAAAAATCGAGCGTTCGTATGATCTCGTTGTCGTGGGCGGTGGCCCTGCCGGCAGTGCGGCGGCGATCTATTCGGCACGCAAGGGCTTGCACGTGGCCATCGTGGCCGAACGTCTCGGCGGTCAGGTCAATGACACCGTGGGTATCGAAAACCTCATTTCCGTTCCCAAGACAACAGGACCGGAATTGGCACAACATCTGGGCGAACACATCGAAGACTATCCTATCGATCTCTTCGTAAACCGCAAAGTGGAGCAAGTGAACCTCGACGGTGAGGTGAAAGAGCTGCACATCAAGGGCGGCGAAGTGTTCCTCTCGAAACAAATTGTGATTGCCACGGGTGCCGGCTGGCGCAAACTCAACGTCGACGGCGAGGCCGATTACCTCGGTCGCGGTGTGCACTTCTGCCCTCACTGCGATGGCCCGTTCTACAAGGGCAAACGCGTGGCCGTTGTGGGCGGTGGTAACTCGGGTGTGGAAGCTGCGATTGACCTCGCAGGCATCTGCTCACACGTTACCGTCCTCGAATTTGCCGACCATCTCCTTGCCGACGAAGTGCTGCAAGAGAAGGCCAAGAGTCTCGGCAACGTGGAAATCTTCACCCTCTCGCAAACCACTGCTGTGCTGGGCGACGGTCAAAAAGTGACCGGTGTGCGCGTGAAAGACCGCACCAACGATGCGGAACGCGAAATTGAACTCGATGGTATCTTCGTTCAGATCGGTCTGGCGCCCAACACGCAGCCGTTCGCCGAAAGCCTCGAACTCTCTCCGCGCCGCGAGATTGTGGTCGATGCCACCTGCCGCACATCGAAAGTCGGTGTCTATGCAGCCGGCGACTGTACGACGGTGCCCTACAAACAAATCATTGTGGCGATGGGCGAAGGCGCAAAGGCTGCTCTCTCGGCCTTCGACGATCGCGTACGTAACAAAGTTTGATTTCTCTCCGAGCGTGATTTTCTCACGCGTCCCCTCAAGCACAAAACAACGTGCCAAGTCAGTGATTCACCGACTTGGCACGTTTTTCGTTCGGGGCGCTCTTTCTTATCCGGCAGTTTTTCGCAGACTCTCCCGATATTCGCTGGGTGTCATGCCGGTTTCGCGCTTGAAAAAGCGGGAGAAGGCCGCCGCCCCCGGGAAGTTGAGCCGGTCGGCCACCTCGTAGTTCATCATTCTCTTCGTGTTGAGCAGAATCTTCGCCGCTTGCACCGTTGCGCGGTTGACCCAAAACATCACGCTCTTCCCGCCTGCATTCTTGATGACGGCCGACAAATGATGCGGCGACACGTGGAGTTGTGCGGCATAGAAAGGAATGTTGCGCTCGCGCGCACAGTGTTTGTGCACCAATCGCTTGAATTCCACAAAGAGTTCGCGGGGGCGCGCCTCACGTTCCGGCCCGTCAGGTGTCTGTCCGTCTCTGATTTCTTGCACATCGGCCACAAGGGTTTGCAGCAAACTCCGCACCGTTCGGCGCCGGTAGGGAGACACGCGCATGAAGTCGCGCAACAGCATGATCAAATGCACCACGCGCTCGAATTCCTCGGGCGATGCAGTGAGAAAAGTGTCCTCGATCTCTTCGTTGTCCTTCCGGAAAATGACCACCGCCACGCGCGCATCGTCCGAAATGTGCTTCATTTCGAAGATGGTGTCGCGCGCCACCAGCGCAATGCTTCCCTTTTCGAAATGACTATCCTGAAGATTGACGCAGAGATCGGCTTCCCCTTCGAGCAAAAGCAGGAGCCGCGGCTCGGGCGCCTGGTATATTTTCTGTTTATCGAGCAGCGAACTGTGCTGCAAATGCCCACCGATCACCAGCACGGCCTCCTCTTTTGCCAAGATTTGTCCCGCACATTCCGACAAACGGTCGAGATCTACGTCATTTACAGAGATCTGCACTAACGAATTGGGCTGTTTCATGTTTTGTTCCTCCTTGTTTGGTGCACACAAAGCTAATATAATTCTTCCACACCCGCGATTGGGAAGCACAACAATCGTACAATTTGTATATAACTTCACCGAAAATGGTAAGTACTCCCCGCCCGAATCACCCTATCTTTGCAATAACAAAGAAAAAGTCCGACGTGCGAAAGACAAACCGGACAAAAGTAAACACGTATGCGAAAGAAATTACTACTCCTCTCGGTCCTGGCGGTGCTTTTCCCCGCAGTGCGCGCTCAGAGTTTGGAGGAATGTCGCCAAGCCGCCGAACACAATTACCCAATCATTCGGCAATATGATCTCATAGCCCGCACCACCGAACTCACAGTCAGGAACATTCAGAAGGCATGGTTCCCGCAAATCAGTGTCACCGCCCAAGGCAGTTACCAAAACAAAGTGACAGCGTGGCCCGAAAATCTGCAAGGAATGTTCGCACAGATGGGGATTCAGCTGCAAGGGTTGAGCCGAGACCAATATAAAGTGGGCATCGACGTGCGCCAAACGCTCTTCGACGGCGGCACAATCGGCAGCCGGCGCGAAATTGCGCGGGGAGAAGGCGCGGTGCAAGCGGCACAAACCGAAGTGGATCTGTACAAAATCGGGCAACGCGTGCACGAAATGTATTTTGGCCTCCTGCTGCTCGACGAACAACTCCGTCTCAATGCCGATGTCAACGCCCTTTTGCGCTCAAACGAGGCGCAACTCGCCGCCATGCTCAAGAGCGGCACGGCGTCGGCCGGCGACTTCGAGAACGTGAAAGCCGAGCGGCTGAGCGCCGAACAGCAACAAACGGAGCTTTTGTCGCAACGGCAAACGCTGCAACGCCTGCTGAGTCTTTTTTGCGGGATCCCGGTCGACAGTATTCGCCGGCCTGCCGTGCCCAATCTGCCCTCGGGCGAGAACAAACGCCCGGAACTTCGCCTCTTCGACCGCCGCCTTCAACTCACCGCTGCGCAAGAAAAAGCCGTCGACGCCCAACTCTTGCCGCAACTTGGGCTCTTTGCACAAGGCTATTACGGCAATCCGGGCCTGAATCTCTTCGAAGACATGATGAAACGTAGGTGGAGTTGGAACGGCATCGCGGGACTAAAACTCACTTGGAACCTCAGTGCGCTCTACACTCACCGCAATGAGAAGTCGAAACTGCGGGTGCAGCGCGAACTCATTGAGAACGCTCGCCAACAATTCCTCTTCAATAATCAACTGGATGAGACGCAACAGAGCGAAAACGTCCGCCGATTCCGCGCCATCGCGCAACGCGACGGCGAAATCATCGCACTTCGCACCGCAGTTCGCAAGGCTGCGGAATCGAAATTGGCGCACGGCATCATCGATGTCAACGGGTTGCTTCGCGAAATCAACAAGGAAAACGCCGCCAAGACCCAACAAGCCATCCACGAAATCGACATGCTCAAAGCCATGTACGATCTGAAATTTAGTCACAACGAATAAATCAGCAACAGACAGGTATGAACAAAATGTTATGTCTGGCCGGATTTCTCCTCGCCCTGAGTTCTTGCGGCGATCGTGCCAAGAATTACGACGCCACAGGCACTTTCGAGGCCACAGAAGTCACCGTCACGGCCGAAGCTCCGGGTGAACTCCAAGATTTCAACGTCGAAGAAGGCCAATGGCTCGAAAGCGGCACGAAAGTGGGGCGAATCGACGATCGGCAATTGGTGCTGAAACGCGAACAGCTGGAAACAAACAACGATCAGTTGACCGCCACTTACCGACAACTCGAAGCCAACAAACAAGCCACCTCCAACAAAAAACTGGATTTGTCGAAACAAGTGGCTGCGCTTCGGCAGCAAATCGCCAATCTGCAACGCGAACGCCAACGTTTCGCGGAACTGTTGCGCGACGGTGCCGCGGCACGCAAGCAAGTGGACGACATTGACAACCAAATACAGGTGGCCGAAAAACAACTTGCCGCCACCGAAGAACAAATCTCGGCGCAAAACAACGCCTTGTCCCAACAAGACAAAGCCCTCGCCGCGCAACAAGCGGAGGTGAATGCGCGGAAAGCCGGCGTGCGCTCCCAACAAGCGCAGATCGACGACCAAATAGCACACGCCGACGTGCGGGCAGCCGTCTCGGGGACGGTGTTGGAAAAATATGCCGAGCGGGGCGAATTTGTGTCGGTGGGCAAACCGCTCTTCAAAATAGCCGACACGCAAACAATGTTCCTCCGGGCCTATCTCACTTCTGCGCAGCTGAAAACCGTGAAACTCGGACAGAAGGTGCAACTCACCGCCGACTACGGCGGCGGAGCGGCGAAAACCTACGACGGCGTGGTCACTTGGATCTCCAACCGCGCAGAGTTCACCCCCAAAACCATCGTCACCGACGACGAACGCGCCGATTTGGTCTACGCCGTCAAGGTGAGATTTCGCAATGACGGCTACGTAAAGATTGGCATGTACGGCAAAGTAAAGTTTTGAAGCCCCTTCTCCGATGAATGCTATCAACGTCAATCAGTTATCTCACCGTTACGGCGCCGTGCAAACGCTGCACAAGGTCAGTCTTTCGGTGGAAAAAGGTGAGTTGTTCGGACTCATCGGCCCGGACGGCGCAGGCAAAACCACCTTGTTCCGCATTCTCTGCTCCCTGTTGCTCCCCAGCGAAGGAAAAGCCACGGTGGATGGCTTCGATGTGGTGCGACAAATGAAGGAAATACGTCGGCGTGTGGGCTACATGCCCGGGAAGTTTTCGCTCTACGAAGACCTCACCGTCGAAGAAAACCTGAAATTTTTCGCCACACTTTTCGGCACTTCCGTAGAAGAAAACTACGACTCGATTCGCGCCATCTACACACAAATCGAGCGCTTCAAGGCGCGAAAAGCCGGCGCCCTCTCGGGCGGCATGAAACAAAAACTGGCCTTGTGCTGCGCACTCGTCCACCGGCCGAACGTTCTCTTCCTTGACGAACCCACAACCGGCGTCGATCCGGTGAGTCGCAAGGAGTTTTGGGACATACTCGACGGCCTGATGGAGCGCCAAATCACCATCGTTGCCTCCACTCCCTACCTGGACGAAGTGCGCAGATGCCACCGCGTGGCCTTCCTCTCGGAGGGGCTCATCAGAGGCATCGGTGCACCCGACGACATCCTCACGGAATTTCGCGACATCTTCAATCCGCCCGCATTATCCCACGTGCCGACCGACAACTCCTCGGACGAAACGGTCATCGAAGTGGAACATCTCGTCAAAGCCTTCGGCGATTTCCGCGCCGTCGACGACATCTCTTTCAGTGTGAAAAGGGGCGAAATCTTCGGTTTCCTCGGGGCCAACGGCGCAGGCAAGACCACTGCCATGCACATGCTCACCGGACTCAACCAGCCCACCGGCGGGAAAGGTCGTGTGGCGGGCTACGATATTCGCACCGAACACGAGCAAATCAAGCGCCACATTGGCTACATGAGCCAGAAATTCTCGCTCTACGAAGACCTCACCGTAGCCGAAAACATCCGTTTGTTCGCCGGAATTTATGGTCTGAGCGACAAAGAGATACGCCAAAAGACCGATGCGCTGCTCAGTCGCCTCCGATTCTCCGAACATCGCAACACGTTGGTGGCGCGCTTGCCGCAAGGGTGGAAACAAAAACTGGCCTTTTCGGTGAGCATCTTCCACGATCCACGCGTTGTGTTCCTCGACGAACCGACCGGCGGGGTAGATCCCGAGACGCGCCGCCAGTTTTGGGAATTGATCTATGACGCCGCTCGCCGCGGCATCACCGTTTTTGTCACCACCCACTACATGGACGAGGCCGAATATTGCGACCGCATTTCGATCATGGTGGATGGTAAAATCGAAGCCCTGGGCACTCCCGCCGAGTTGAAGCGGCATTTCGATCAGCCCGACATGGACCACGTGTTCACCCTCCTGGCGCGTCGGGCCACCCGCAGCGCCGATTGACCCAACCGCTCCCCGCACACCCCGCACTCTCCCACACCGCCCGACGCTCTCCCGCGCACCCCTTGTCCGCAAGTGGGCGCAGGCCGATCACACCGCGGCAGCATTTCGCACCACCTACGCCACCTTCTTTATTCTCCACCCGCCACATGAAGCAATTCCTCTCATTGGTCATCAAAGAGGCCAAACACATCGTTCGGGACAAGCGCACCATGCTGATGCTCTTCGGCATGCCGATTGTCCTGATGCTGCTTTTCGGGTTCGCCATCACCAACGATGTAAAAAATGTGCGCACAGTCATTGTCACGAGCCAGGCCAATTACGCCACCCAACAGGCCGTCGATCGGTTGAGTGCTTCGGCGTATTTCACCATCACGCGCGCCGTTGCCACCTCGGCCGAGGCCCGTCAGCTCATTCAAGACCAGAAAGCCGACCTGGCCGTGGTGTTTTCTGCACATTTCTCAATCCTTCGACCTGACTATCAGCTCATTGTAGACGGAACCGACCCCAACATGGCACAACAATGGTCGACCTATGCCGGCGCAGTGCTGACCAATCCGTCGGGAGGCGCGGTGAACACCAAGTTGCTCTACAACCCGCAAATGAAATCGGCCTACAACTTCGTGCCCGCCATCATGGGCATGCTGCTTATGCTCATTTGTGCGATGATGACCTCCATCTCCATCGTTCGCGAAAAGGAGAAAGGCACCATGGAAGTCCTACTTGTTTCGCCCACTCCGCCGCTTGTCATCATCTCGGCCAAGGTGGTTCCCTACCTCATTTTGGCCTTTCTCATCCTCATCTCCATTCTCCTCATGTCAGCTTTCGTGCTCCACGTGCCGGTGCGCGGATCGCTATTTTGGATCTTCGCCGTTTCCACCCTCTACATCCTGTTGGCACTCTCATTGGGGCTGTTGGTTTCGAACGTGGCCCGAACCCAACTCGTCGCTCTCCTGCTGTCCGCCATGGTATTGATCATGCCTATCATCATGCTCTCGGGCATGCTCTTCCCGGTAGAATCGATGCCGCGGATCTTACAATACATATCAGCGACCATCCCCACGCGCTACTACATCAGTGCCATGCGCAAACTCATGATCATGGGAGTCAGTGCGAAGCAAGTGCTCAACGAAATGCTCGTGCTCCTGGGCATGTTCGTCGCCCTGCTCACCCTTTCGCTCGCCAAGTTCAACACCCGATTAGCCTAAACCGCCATGGCACTGCAACATTTGCTCCGAAAAGAGTTCATTCAGATCCGTCGCAACTCGTTCATCCCGCGGCTGATTCTGTTTTTCCCCATCATGGTGATGTGCGTCATGCCGTGGGTGATGAACATGGAGGTGAAAAACGTGGTGGTCGACGTGGTGGACAACGACCGAAGCACGGCCTCTCAACGCCTTGTGCACGAAATTGCGGCCAACAGCTACTTCATATTCCGCGGCCAGCAGCCCACCTATGCCGCCGCGCTCCAAGACATTGAGCAGTCGTCGGCCGACATTGTCGTGGTGATCCCTCCGCAATTCGGGCGGCAGCTTGCGCTCGGACAAACGCCCCAAGTGCTCATTGCGGCCAACGCCGTCAACGGCACCAAAGGTGCGCTGGGTTCGAACTATCTGTCGCAAATCGTCACGGCCAACGTGCAACCTTCGGCCGCCACCCTGCGCGACAAAGCCTCCACACTCTTCCTTTTCAACAAGCAGCTGAACTTTAAGCTCTTCATGATCCCGGCGCTCTTCGCACTGATCGTGATGCTTGTCACCGGCTACCTGCCCACGCTCAACATTGTGAGCGAGAAAGAAGCCGGCACCATCGAGCAAATCAATGTGACCCCCGTGAAGAAATGGGAATTCATCCTCGCCAAACTCATCCCTTATTGGCTCATTGCCTTCTTCGTGATCACGGTTTGCCTCACCTTGGCGTGGGTGGTGCACGGCGTTACGCCGGTGGGCAACGCGGCACTCATCTACTTATTGTCCATGTGCTTGGCCATGTTCTTCTCGTCGTTCGGACTCATCGTTTCCAACTACTCCGACACCATGCAACAAGCCATCTTTGTGATGTGGTTTTTCGTCATGATTCTCATTCAACTCTCGGGCTTGTTCACCCCCACCCGCTCGATGCCTGCCGCCGTCTACCTCACCACCTACCTCAATCCCGTGAGCTACTTCATCGAAGCCGTGCGCACGGTCTTCATTCGCGGGGGCAACTTCTGCAGCATCGCCCACCAAGTATTGGCCCTCGCCGTGATCGATCTGTTGATGGGCACCTGGGCTGTAATCAGTTACAAGAAAAACCGGTAAGCCCGCCGTGCGACACAAAAAACGCGAGACTTTCGGCCGAAAGCAGCGCAATTTGTGCGAGAATCCCCTACTTATTTGTCGAAAACGCGAAGGCAGCAGCCCGAAATAGCAAAAAAACAGCCCGAAGACCAGTCTGTGAGCCGGTCTTCGGGCTGTTGTGTTGAGTGGAAGCGCACTGCTGCGCTCATGTGGTGCGGAAAGTCGGCACCGGGCGGCGTCGGACGACTGTTTGTGCGCCTGCATGCGTCACTTGATCGGCTCGCGAGGTCAATCTCCGTCGCCGTCGTCCGGTCCGTTCTCTTCTCCTGCCGGCTGGTTCACGGAACTCGGAGCGGGTTCGGAGATTTCGTCGGGACGAATGTGGGGCATCGACAGTCCATCAGTCAGGGCGCGACAGAAGCGGTCTTGAAATCTGCGCGCTTCTGCCATGTTGCGCACACCTTGGTTGATGATCGAAAAACAAAGTTGGTGGCCATTAGCCGCCAAGGCGTAGCCGGAAAGGGAACTTACGCCTTCGACCGATCCGGTTTTGGCGCGCACATTGCCTTGTGAGCTGGTGTTGCGATTGCGGGAGCGCAAAGTGCCGTCGCGCCCCATGATGGGGAGGGCTGCATAGAGGTGCTGAAAAATCTCGTCGTTGCGGTAAGCATGGCGCAAACAGAGGGTCAGTAGTTCGGGCGTGACGTAATTGTAGAGCGAAAGACCGCTGCCGTCTGCAATTTTGTATTCGGCGGGCGCGATGCCCCAACGACTGATGAGTTTCGACATTTGCGCGGCGGCATCACGATAGGTGGCATAGGGACGACGCGAAAGCGCAGCCAACTGGAAAAAGAGACTTTCGGCACAAAGATTGTCACTCTCTTTCATCATCGGCCGCAGCACTTGGTCAATCGTATGGGTACGCATGAGCCAAATTGGAGCACTGTTGGGCGCGACTCCGGTGCGCACGAAACCGCCGACCGTGATCCCGGCTTCGGAAAGGGCGCGCAAGAGATGATCGGCAAACTTGTTTCCGCGGCGATAAAGAAGCGGGGTGAGCGGACGCGCGTTGTCGTCCCAGCACCAGCCCCAACCGAGGGTGGCGGTGTCCTTCATCGTGACATCAAGCACCACGTCGCCGGCAATGTGCCGCACGCCATATTGACGCAACGCGTCGATGATGGAACGAAGATCATCGCGCCCGAAAAGTGGATCCATTCCTCCGCGGATATAAATGTTCTTCACGCTCGCAGAATCGTCGGGTTCGCCACTGGCCTGGAGGGTGGTGGCGAAACGATAGTCGGCACCGAGCAAATCGAGAGCCGAAACTGCGGTGAGCACCTTCATGTTCGAAGCGGGGCGCAGGCGTTGATGCTCACCGCGCACGAAGATCGTGCGATCGTCGGTGAGATCATAGACACAAACGCCTACTTGCGAACGCTCGAACAGCGGATCGCGGAGCAGGGTGTCGAGACGACCGGAAATGACACGGGCAAAAATGCTCGCCGAACGTTGAGCGGTGGTGAGCGTGGTGGGATCCCCGACAAAATCTTTCACCAGCGTGTCGGCGGCGCTACTTTGTGCAGTCGCCGAAGTGGGAACTGTTGGGAAAACCGAACGATGCGCACCGACCATGAGGACGGTGAAACTAAACAGACCGAAGAGAAATGATCGGATCATGTGCAAAAGAATGGAAAAGAGGCAGAGGGAGAGCTATAAAAGCAAAGAAAGCATTTGAAACTAGTGCCGGCTAAAAAGTTCCTACACTGGTTTCAAATGCTGCGTTGGAAGACTCGCTGTGCGGGAGTCAAAAATTACTGCTTGATACCGAGCTTCGTCTTAAGTTGCGCGGTGATATCGGTGGAGATCGCTTTGTTGATGGTCACACCTTGCACCATGGCTTCGTCGATGGCATAGACATAGTTGCCTTCTTTGAGCACGAGTTCGAGCGCAGCCATGATTTTGTCTTGCACGGGCTTGAACTTCGTTTGCTGAGCCTGACGGAAAGCCTGCTCGTTGTCTTGCAAGCTCTGTTGCACCTTGGTTTGGAGATCTTGCAACTCGGCTTCGCGACGCTGACGGATGTTCGCGGGCGTTTTGTCCGTTACTTCTTTCTGATATTTCTCGAGCTTGGTTTGGAATTCCTTCTGCATCGTCTCGATGTCAGTCTGGTATTGCTTACCAAGCGCCTCGAGTTCAGCTTGAACTGCCTTGGCTGCGGGATATACGGTGATGATTTGCTGCGAGTTGAAGTGAGCAAACTTCTGTGCCAGGAGGCTGAGGGGTGCCATCATGAGCACCATAAGGAGCAATTTCTTGAGCATCTTATTTTGTTTGATGTTAGGTTTGGGCAAAAGTACGACATTTAGTTGGAATAGCCTAATTTGGCCAAGACTTCATTGCTGATGTCGATGGCAGGAGAGGCGAAGATAATCCCCGCTCCTTCGCTGGCTCTGTCGAGGATAAGTTGGAATCCTTTGGCTTGCGCCACAGTTTTCACTGCATTGTACACCTCGTCTTGGATGGGTTGGAGAAGAGCCGTACGCTTTTTGTAGAGTTCGCCTTCGGGGCCGAAATACTTTTTCTTGAGATCGGCGGCGGCTTTTTCCTTCTTCACGATTTTGTCTTCACGATCCTTTTTTTGTGCTTCAGAAAGGAAGACCGCTTCGTTCTGATAGTTGCGGTAAAGCGTTTTGGCTTCGTTGTCCAAAGCCTCGACCTCGGCTTGCCATTTTTTAGAAATCTGGTTGAGCTGTTCACCGGCCCGTTCATAGGCGGGAATGTTGCGCATAATATATTCCATGTCAATGAGCGCGAACTTCTGCGCCTGCACATTGACGAAACTGCCGAGGGCAATGAGGAGGAGAAGGAGATACTTTTTCATACTTCGGTGTATTTGATGATCGGCAAATATAAACGATTGATCGCGAGTGAAGAAGATTGTGCTGTACAAATGACGGTTATGCACGTTATTTTAACCTTTGATTGTCGTGAAAATGCTTTGTTCGACGACAAATGAGCATTTGGTAGCGGAAAAATCGTGCAATTGTATCATATACTTTTCTGCGCATGTGAAAGGCGGTGCATGGATTCGGGTACAGCGCTGCGAATTTCGTCAATCAGCAAGCGCTTGAGCGAATCGCGCACAAAGTCTGTCGCCGTCAACAGCACAATTTCGCGCGTGGGAACCGGAACGGCAAAAGGACGAACGAGCGCTCTCTGCTCATCGGAAAGTTGCAAGGTGCACAATTCGGGGATGAAAGTGGCGCCCATGCCACTCTCGACGATGCGCATGAAGGTTTCGATGCTACCGAGGTGGTAGGACCGCTGGCTGCGGAGAGCTGTTTTGAGATGACAGAAGCTGACCAACTGATCGCGGAAACAATGTCCTTCGTCGAGCAACCACAGAGGTACTTCGCGCAAATCGGTGGTACGCACCGAATCGCGGGTGTGCAATTCGCTGCTCTGCGATGAGTAGACGAAATACTGCTCATAGAAAAGCGTATCGGCATTGAATTCCTCCAACTCGTTGAGTTGTGCAACGATGGCTGCGTCAATTTCGCCTTTTGCCAACGCGCGCTTTACGTCCGCCGTCTTCATTTCGCTGATTTGCAAATCGACTTGCGGATATTTGCGTGAGAATTCCGGCAGAAAACGAGGAAGAAGATAGGGAGCGATGGTAGGCAAAACGGCCACACGAAACTCTCCACTCACGGCATTCTGCTGTTCGTCAACACGGTCGCGCAAACGCCGCGCACCGCTGAGGAGTTCTCGCGCTTGCTCCACAACGACTCTACCTACCGCCGTGGGAACAACAGGTTTGCTGCGCCGGTCGAAAAGTTTGGCGCCCAGTTCTTCTTCGAGTTTTTGGATCATCGAACTGAGCGTGGGCTGTGTCACCTCGCAGGCTTCGGCAGCTTTGAGAAACTGCCCGTGATCGGCCAAAGCCACGACGTATTCTAATTGTTGGAGCGTCATCGCAGAAAGAAAAGTTTGATGAGAAGCAAAGTTACATATTTTCGTTCGAAAACATTTGTTTCTCGCTCCCTTTCCTGAAACCCACGACTACAGACTCACCGATAGACTGCATATAAGGCGCTGCCGTCACCCTTTCATTGAAAATTAAGAGCCGGAAAACAAAACACAGCACAAAAAAGGCGGCACCCTCCGTGTGGAGGATGCCGCGGTGCGGAAAAAGTCACGCACTAAGCGAGTGTATCACTCGATTAGAGCTGGGGACCAGCAGCAACGAGCGCCTTACCGGCTTCGTTGGTCGTGTACTTCTCGAAGTTCTTAACGAAACGACCTGCGAGATCCTTAGCCTTGGTTTCCCATTCAGCAGCGCTAGCGTAAGTGTCGCGAGGATCGAGGATTTCGGTAGCAACGCCCGTGAGTTCCGTGGGGATCTCGAAGTTGAAGATGGGGAGCTGCTTCGTGGGAGCAGAGAGGATAGCACCGGAAAGGATACCGTCGATGATACCACGAGTGTCCTTAATGGAGATGCGCTTGCCGGTACCGTTCCAACCCGTGTTCACGAGATAAGCCTTAGCACCGCTCTTCTCCATCTTCTTCACGAGCTCTTCAGCGTACTTCGTGGGGTGAAGTTCGAGGAAGGCCTGACCGAAGCAAGCAGAGAAAGTGGGTGTGGGTTCAGTGATACCACGTTCCGTACCTGCGAGCTTAGCGGTGAAACCGCTGAGGAAGTAGTACTGCGTTTGAGCAGCGTTGAGGATAGAAACGGGAGGCAATACACCGAAGGCGTCAGCCGAGAGGAAAATCACGTTCTTCGCAGCGGGAGCAGCCGATACGGGACGAACGATGTTCTCGATGTGATCGATGGGGTAAGTAACGCGCGTGTTCTCAGTAGCGCTGTTGTCGCTGAAGTCGATCTTGCCGTTAGCGTCAACGATTACGTTCTCGAGGAGCGCGTTGCGCTTGATAGCAGCGTAGATGTCGGGTTCGCTTTCCTTGTCGAGGTTGATCACCTTAGCGTAGCAACCGCCTTCGAAGTTGAAGACGCCGTTGTCGTCCCAACCGTGCTCGTCGTCACCGATGAGGAGACGCTTCGGATCGGTAGAGAGAGTCGTCTTACCCGTGCCGGAGAGACCGAAGAAGATAGCGGTGTTCTCGCCATTGAGGTCAGTGTTGGCAGAGCAGTGCATCGAAGCGATGCCGCGGAGGGGAAGGTAGTAGTTCATCATCGAGAACATACCCTTCTTCATCTCACCACCATACCAAGTGTTGAGGATAACTTGTTCCTTCGTCGTGATGTTGAAGGCAACGCAAGTTTCAGAGTTGAGACCGAGTTCCTTGTAGTTTTCAACCTTCGCCTTAGAAGCGTTGTAAACCACGAAGTCGGGTTCGAAGTTAGCAAGTTCTTCAGCCGTGGGCTTGATGAACATGTTCGTTACGAAGTGAGCCTGCCAAGCAACTTCTACGATGAAGCGAACGGCAAGACGCGTGTCCTTGTTGGCACCGCAGAAAGCGTCAACCACAAAGAGGCGCTTGTTGGAGAGTTCCTTCTTGGCAAGATCCTTAACCACAGCCCAAGCTTCTTCCGACAAGGGGTGGTTGTCGTTCTTGTAACCTTCGGTGGTCCACCACACGGTGTCCTTAGAGTTCTCGTCAACTACGATGAACTTGTCCTTGGGCGAACGGCCGGTGTAGATACCCGTCATCACGTTCACAGCGCCGAGTTCAGTTTCCTGACCCTTTTCGTATCCTTCGAGGGTTGCTTTGGTTTCTTCTTCGAAAAGCTGTTCGTAAGAAGGGTTGTGTACGATTTCGGTAGTACCCGTAATACCGTACTTTGAAAGATCTAATGTTGCCATTGAATCAAAAGTGTTTGATATAGGAATTGTGTAAGACTTCTGCTATCGTGCAGAGAGCGAGTTCGCCGGAGAAATTTCTCCACTTTACTGATCAAGCTCTTCCGACTTGCGTAACAAAAGTACGAAAAAGAATGCACCACTACCAAACATCCTACCCCTTTTCTGTTTGCTTCGCGCACAAATTGTCATCGCCTCGAAGCGAAAAGTAAAAGAATACACAATTCTGCCAACCGAAGATTTCAAATTCAATAGAAAACACAGAATTGAAAGCGCGTAAGCTACATAGATCGCATAGTTTTTATATGATCAGCGGTTGTAAAAAGCCTACAAAATTCCCGAATTTCAGCCCGTTACGACGGAATGAACGGCTCATACAAAGAAAATTCTTGGACTAGGAAAAAGCGTCTGTAATGACAACAATACTATTATTGTCTAATACGCTCATCGTTCACGATTCACAGTCTGGCATTCCTCGAAAGAAAAGGCATGCACGAATAGAAATTCAGACGACTGACGGACAAAAAACTGCACAAGATGAAGCAACGACGCACTACGCGGCAGAAACGCGTGATACGGGCGGAAAATGGCGCTCTATGCTGCAGGTGCCCTCTCTCTGTCCATTCTGCACAATTACACGCTTATTCTCTTTCGCGTCGAGCACACATCTTACATAAGCCATCTCCTGCCTCCACCTTCCCTTTATGATGCCTTATTCCATTCGTAACCCTATTCTGGCCACCCTTGCGATCGTTTCCTGCTCACGCTCAGTTCTCTCCGCCGTCTCGTATTCCAATTCCCTGTCACATTCGTCTAAACGCAACAAAGCCCCGAGTCTCTTTCGAGTCTCGAGGCTTGTTGTAAAATGGC
>JABZKU010000058.1 GCA_015257125.1 Prevotellaceae bacterium
CCCAAAGCCCCCTCCCCCTGAGTGGGAAGGGGTGGGGCGAAGCCCAAACGCACGCGAGTGCGGGAGAGGAGTTCGGGCAGCGGCAGGAGAGGGGGCAGCGGTGCATGGGTAAGGGAGGCAGTGCAGCAGCATTTAAGGGTGGTGTCGGAGCAGCAGGAGAAGGGAAGGCCGTGGCTTTTCGACCCGTTGCCGACGGAGGACGAAAACTGGGCCAAATATCCCGTTCTCCCGATGCCGAACGCTCCGCGCGACCGACGCAAAAAACGCCTCGAAACGTCGCGTGTTTCATTCAAAAACGTCCCCGTTTTTCGCCACAATCGGGGCACTATCTTTCAAAACCTCCCGTGTTTTTTTCTCGGCTTTTTGCCGCCTTGATTTGCCCGCGTTTCGATTTGGCCGAAAGCCGCAAAATGCCTAACTTTGCAAAACACTCGTTTGCCCTCGACACAGGGCGAACGCTCAAACCCGCAGCCTTATGAAAATCCTCATCACCGGTGCCTCCGGTTTCGTCGGTTCGTTTCTGGTCGAACACGGTTTGGAACACGGCCACGAAGTGTGGGCGGCTCTCCGCGCCACGAGTTCGCGCCGCTATCTCACCGACCCCCGCATTCGCTTCATCGAGTTGAATCTCGGCGACGATGCCGAGCTGCGCCGTCAACTCTCAGCGCATGGTGCCGAACACGGTGCTTTCGACTGCGTGATTCACGCCGCCGGTGCCACCAAGGCCGCCAACCTCGACGCCTTTCGCCGCACCAACACGGCAGGCACGCTGCGCTTGGCGCGCACGCTCCTTGAGTTGAACCTGCTGCGCGGTCGCTTCGTCTTCGTGTCCTCGCTCTCGGTCATGGGCCCCGCCGCCGATCCCGATTCGGCCGCAGCCGCCGCTGCACCCTATCGCCCCATCAGTGACAACGACCGCCCGGTGCCCAACACCGACTACGGCCGCTCGAAACTCGAAGCCGAAGAAGCCCTCGCCGGCGTGGAGGGTTTGGACTACGTCATCCTGCGCCCCACCGGTGTCTACGGCCCTCGTGAGCGAGACTATTTCCTCATGGCCGACAGCATCCGCAAGCACATCGACTTCGCCGTGGGCTATCGCCCACAACGCCTCACGTTCATCTACGTGCGCGACCTCGTCGACGCCTGCTATGCCGCCCTCACGCGCGGCGAGCGTGGCCGTGCCTACTTCCTGAGCGACGGCGGCAGCTACGACAGCCGCGAGTTCGGCCGCCTGCTGCAAAGCGAAATGGGCGTTTGCGGCGTGTTGCGCATCACCGCTCCCGAGTGGTTCCTGCACGGCGTGTGTGCCTTGGGCAGCGCCTACTACCGACTCTTCGGCCGCAAGGGCACAATGCCCCCGACGCTCAACCTCGACAAGTTCCGCCTGCTGCGCCAGCGCAACTGGTTGTGCGACATCGAACCGGCGCGCCGCGATCTGGGTTTCGCCCCGCAGTGGACACTCGCCGCCGGTGTGAAAGAAGCTGTCGCTTGGTACAAAAGCGAAGGCTGGCTCTGAGCCTTTTGCCCCATTCGCCGGCCAAACGCTTCTCGGTTCGCCCGATTGCGTAGCGCCGTCGGCTTCCCTTCTCCATGCTCCCCCTCGGGCTTGTCGGCAGGCTGTCCCTTCGGCAGTAAGCCCTCCGCCCTCGGCTCGTCGCCCCTCGCCATCGTGGACAATCGGCGCGCGCCTTTCCCCTAGTTTTTCAAAACGCATCAACCTCCAACTCTCGTACCTATGCCCCATCCCTTAGCCACCCTCTGCATCACCGCTGCCTTGGCTCTTCCGGCCGTGGCTCAACGCGGCGCCATCAGCGGCGAAATGCTCGAAAACTTCCGCCGCGAAGTGCCGCAAGGCGCCTCGGCTCGCGCACTGCAAAACGCCCTCGTCACCCAAGGTGTGGGCGCACTGGCCACGCGCAACAATGCCGCCGAAGTGGCCGATACCTATTTCTCGAACGAAGCCCCCTCGAAAGGCATCACCGACCAACAATCGTCGGGTCGCTGCTGGCTGTTCACGGGTCTCAACGTGATGCGCGCCCATGTGATCAAGGAGCGCCAACTCGCCAAGTTCGAGTTCTCGCAGAGCTACAACTCGTTCTACGATCAGTTGGAGAAAGCCAACCTCTTCTTGCAGTCGATCATCGACTACGCCGCCCGCCCCATGGACGACAAGACGGTGGAGTGGCTCTTCAAAAATCCCATTTCCGACGGCGGCACCTTCACCGGCGTGCAGGACGTGGTGAGCAAATACGGCGTGGTGCCCTCGGAGGTGATGCCCGAAAGCTACAATGCCAACAACACCCGCGAAATGGCCGGTGTGCTTGCCCTCAAGCTCCGCGAATACGGGCTCGAACTGCGCAAGGCCTATGCCGCCGGTGAGCGCGACGCGAAGCTCCAAAAGCGCAAGACGCGCCAACTCTCGACCATCTACCGCATCCTCACCGCCTGCCTCGGCACGCCCCCGACAGAATTCACCTGGACGCTGCGCGACAAGGACGGCAAGCCCGTGAGCACCGAGCGCTACACCCCGCGTTCGTTCTACGATCGCTTCGTGGGTCGCGACCTTTCGAGCTACGTGATGCTCATGAACGACCCCTCGCGCCCCTATCACAAGACCTACACCATCGATCTCGATCGCCACACCTACGACGGCCACAACTGGACGTACATCAACCTGCCGATGGACGAGATCAAACAGATGGCCATCGCCTCGATCAAGGACAGCACGCGCATGTACTACTCTTGCGACGTAGGCAAGTTCTATAATCGCAAGACGGGCATCCTCTCGCTCGACAATTTCGACTACGGCGACCTCTTCGACACGACCTTCCCCATGACGAAGGCCGACCGCATCCGCACCTTCGCTTCGGCTTCGAGCCACGCCATGACGCTCTGCGCCGTGGATCTGGACAAAGACGGCAAGCCCCGCAAGTGGAAGGTGGAGAACTCGTGGGGCCCCACGAACGGGGTGGGCGGCCACTTGATCATGACCGACGCTTGGTTTGACGAATACACCTTCCGCTTGGTGGTGGACAAGAAATATGTGCCCGCCGCCACGTTGCGCCTGCTCGAACAGAAACCCACTCTCCTCCCCGCTTGGGATCCCCTCTTCAAGGGTGAGGAATAATCCCCCGAATTTTCAGTGTCCGAAATCCCCCGTTGCTCAGGCGATGCGAGGATTTCGGACTACTTGACTAAACTCCTTTTCATGAAATCCATTCGCATCTATTGCAAGAACGACGGCCGGTATCACGATGTGCCGAAGGGGGCGACGCTCGAAGAGGTGTATGAGACGCTCGATCTGAACTTGCCGTGCTGTGTGACGAGCTGTAAGGTGAACAACCGCGTCGAAGGGCTGCACTACACGATCAACGACTCGCGCGACCTCGAATATCTCACCCTTGCCTCGCCTTCGGGACTGCGCACCTACACGCGCAGCCTGTTCTTTGTGCTCTACAAAGCCGTGCGAGATCTCTATCCCGAGGCCGAACTGCGCATCGGCACGCCCGTGGCCGGGGGCTACTTTTGCCGCCTCGCGCTGCCCGGCGGCATCACGCCCGAAGTGCCCGAGCGGCTGCGCCGTCGCATGGCCGAAATCGTGGCGAGCGATCTGCCCTTCCGCCGCGTCACGGCGCACACCACCGACGCCATCGAGGTGTTCCGCCGCCAAGGTTTCACGCGCAAGGTGCTCTTGCTCGAGAGCATCGGCGACCTCTACACGCACTACTACACCCTCGGCGAGACGGTGGACTACTTCTACTCGGCACTGCTCTTGCGCACCGGTCAACTCACCGTGTTCGACCTCGTGCCCTTCGGCGAAGGCCTGCTCCTGCGTGTGCCTGATTCGGAACACCCCGAGCGCCTGCGCCCGATGACGGAGCAGCACAAGATGTTTGCCGTGTTTCAAGAACAACACCGCCGACAAGAGATTTTGGGTTGCACGACGGTGGGCGAACTCAACACGCTGATTCGCGACGGCCGTACCAACGATTTGGTGAATGTGGCCGAGGCATTGCAGGAAAAGCAGATTGCGCAGATCGCCGATCACATCGCTTCGCACGATGCCCTGCGCGTAGTGCTCATCGCCGGTCCCTCGTCGTCGGGCAAAACGACTTTCGCCAAGCGCCTGAGTGTGCAACTGATGGCCTGCGGCAAGAAGCCGGTGTCGATTTCGCTCGACAACTATTTCGTGGATCGCACGCTCACGCCGCTCGACGAGACGGGCGACTACGACTTTGAGCACATCGAGGCGCTCAACCTGCCGTTGTTCAACGATCAGATGAACCGCCTGCTCGTAGGTGAGGAGGTGGAACTGCCGCGCTACGACTTCCCGACGGGAATGAGCGTGCCGAGCGGCCGCCGCCTGCGTTTGCAGCCCGACACCATCTTGATTCTCGAAGGCAACCACGCGCTCAATCCGCAACTCAGCGAGAAAATTCCCGACGATGCGAAATATAAGATCTATGCTTCGGCGCTGACGACGATCGCCCTCGACGATCACAACTATATCCCCACGACCGACACGCGTTTGATTCGCCGCATCTGTCGCGACTTCAAATATCGCGGTTATTTGCCGCAGGAAGTGATTCGTCGCTGCCCATCGGTGACGGCGGGCGAGGAGAAATGGATTTTCCCCTTCCAAGAGGAAGCCGATGCAATGTTCAACACCGCGCTCATCTATGAGCTGTCGGCGCTGCGCGCACAGGCTTTGCCGCTTTTGGAAATGGTGCCGGAGTGCGCCGAAGAGTATTCGGAAGCCTACCGCCTGCGGAAATTCATTTCCTATTTCACGCCGATGCCGCTCGATGCTGTGCCGCCCACTTCGCTCCTGCGCGAGTTTATGGGGCACAGTGTGTTCCAATACTAACGGCCTGCGCCTCGCGCTTGCTCTCCCCGGCCTGTGCGTCGTTCCGATGTGCAGCAGTTGGTAGCCGGCGTAGACCGCAAGACAAAAAGAAATCTATTGCTGTCCGCTAAACTTCAAAACGACACGATTTCCCTATCCGCAACGCCC
>JABZKU010000035.1 GCA_015257125.1 Prevotellaceae bacterium
TGCCGCCGCACGTCCCGCCAAGGGCGCTACGCATGCCGGTGCCGCCGCACGTCCCGCCAAGGGCGCTACGCATGCCGGTGCCGCCGCACGTCCCCGCGCGGCCCGTGGTGCCAAGCGTCGCTAAATCGTAGCAATGCCGCGACTTTGCGCTGCAGATCCCGTTAAATCAGCGTTTTGTTAGAGAAAATTTTTCTACGCAAAACGCTGATACTCTTTTCGATAGGTGGAGTTATAGATTCTGCCTATGTTAAAGTAGAGCCTATCTGTTGCTCTTCGCGACGAAAGCCCTTACCTTTGCAATATCAAAACAGGAGAACGCCACGCTGGCCCAACGGTTGCGCAGCGAGCTCTCCTTCAATCAAAGAAAACTACATAACAGAACCCTATAAACATAGCAAAACAATGAGCACACTCAACTACACCCTCCTCGATGCACAAAAGGTGCAACCCGTCGTTTCCGCACTTCGTCAGCTCCTCGCCGATGTGCAGGTGTACTATACCAACCTCCGCGACTTCCACTGGAACGTGCAAGGCACGAACTTCTACAATCTCCACGTAGAGTTCGAACGTCTCTATGACGGCATCGCCACGAAGGCCGACGACATCGCAGAACGCCTCCTCCAGCTCGGCGAAACGCCCGAACACCGCTACAGCGAATACCTCAAAGTTTCGCAGGTGAAGGAAGCCGAAGTGACCCATTGCGGTCAAAGCGCCTTGACTCAGGTGCTCGAAACCGAAAAGCAACTCATCGCCCAGGAGCGCGTGGTGTTGGCTGCCGCACAAGAAGCCGGCGACGAGGCTACCTGCGCCATGGTGAGCGACTGGCTCCGCGAGCAAGAGAAGCTCATCTGGATGCTCGTGGCTACGCTCAAGCAAGAGTGCAGCAAGTAAAAACTCCTTGTGCCGATTCGCTCGCGCGAACGGCGTAGGATGTCATTTTTATTGGGTTGTCCGCCCGTTTCGGTTCGCAATGAACCGGAGCGGGCGGCACTTTTTTTCGCCACCGCCGCGGCGAGCACGACAAAAGCCGATGCAGGTTTGGCCATCACGGCGAGAATGCATATCTTAGCGGCGAGAACCTCGGCGGTTTTCCTCTTTTTGTATTCACCTCTTCAAAACATTCTACTGATATGGCACTTGAAAAAACACTCGTTCTCCTCAAACCTTGCACAGTGCAACGCGCCTTGATGGGCGAAGTGCTCGCGCGCTTTGAGAAAAAGGGTCTCCGCGTGTGCGGACTCAAAATGATGCAGTTGGACGATGCCCTCTTGTCCGAACACTATGCCCACTTGTCGGGCAAAGAGTTTTTCCAACGCGTGAAAGACAGCATGATGGTTTGCCCCGTTGTGGCGATTGCCCTCGAGGGTGTGGGCGCGGTGGAAGCGGTGCGCACCATCACGGGGCCGACCACGGGACGCAAGGCACCGGCCGGCACGATTCGCGGCGATTTCAGCATGTCGTTCCAAGAGAACATCGTGCACGCCAGCGACAGCCTGGAGGCGGCGGAAGTGGAACTGAAGCGTTTCTTCCGCGACGAGGAACTTTTCGACTACCGCCTTTCGGTCTTCGATTCGCTCTATGCCAACGACGAATTCTGATCGCCACCGCTGATGGCCGCGCTGCGGCCTGAACGCAAAACAATCCCCGCCTGTCTCGAAGGACATGGCGGGGATTGTCTATATATATAATAAGGAGTGGCTCCCGATCAGCGCAGGGGGATGCGCGCAGCGGCGGGGCGGGTGGCGGCGCCGTTGGGCAAATAGGTGAGCGTGGGGTTGATGAACGCGGTGTAGAGGCCAAGGTAGGTGTCGAGCGAGAGCTTCGTCGAACCGGCGCGGCCAATGGCGTAGCTGTTCCACTGCTGTTGCAAACTGATGGTCTCGTGTTGGCGGAACACGAGTTCGCCCTTGTCGCCGATGGCGAGGCGGAGCGTTTCGCGCGTGCCGATGATGCTGTTGAGATGTCCGGGGCGGAAATCGTTGGCGGCGAGCAACGAGACGAGATAGGTGCTGGGCTGGGGAGGATTCTTCACTTCGCGCAGCACTTTACCGTTGTTCATGAACAGCCCTTGGCCGGGTTTGAACTCGCATTCCCAGTTGAGGTTGCCATCGATGGAGAACATGGCTTGCGTGTCGGAGATTTTGGAGATCGTCACCACGTTGGTGGTGTCGACCATGCGCGTTCCGCTGCTGTCGAGCGTGGAAGCACGCTGACGGTAGGTGCCCACGATGTCGGAGAGCGTGGCTTGCGTGATGCGCACGGAGTCGGTGAGGCCGTGGGCGCGCGAAAGCAACCAGCCCACGCGGGGGCGGCCGGTGGTGTTGGTCGTTACCTTGAAGGTCACGTCACCGTCGGCGGTGTGGTTGACGGTAATCCAGTCGGCCGACGAACGAATGTCGAGGGGCACGTTGAATTGCACGTGAAACGAGCGCTCGAGCGCTTGGTCGTCGCTTTCGACCGTGGCCGAAGTGGGAAGACGGAAGATGAGACCCTCTTGGTGGATGTTGATCGCGGCGGAATCGCCGGCGTTGTCCTTGACCACGAGGAGCGTGTTGCGCGACTGTTCGTCGGTGTTCACACCGGTCTTGACAATCACTTGGCCGTTTTCGACACGCACCTCCGCCCATTTGTCTTGGGCGTAGGCAGTGGCGGCGGCGCGGGCGAGCGTTACGGTGCGCTGACCACCGTCGACGGGGAAATTGGTGTCGGAAGACACGACTTCGAGGGTGCGCTGTCGCACGGTGTTGCCGTCTTCACTGCAAGCGGTGAGGAGGGCGCCGGCACCGGCGAGCAGGGCGATGAGAAAATGCTTATGCATGGTGAGAAGTCTTGGGAGATGAATTATTGAGCGCGACGCAGATATTCGAGATCAAGCAGAATGATCGGCGTAACGGGGTTGCCTTCTGCGTCAGTGTTCTGGTGGAGCTCGTCTTTGTAACCGATACCGTACATGCCGGTGGCCTTGCTCTTTTCGAAAGTCGCGCCGACGGCGGTGGCATGTTCGAAGTCGGGATCCCATTGGAAGGTGAAGGGCACATCGACCTTGCCGAGGAGCTGCGAACCGTTGGTACCGACGAAGAGAATGGCGTAGTTCGCCTTCGTGGGATCTTCGACCGTCTGCGCGGGAATGCTGATCGTACCGGTCGTACGGTTGTACATTACGAAGATTTCATACTCCGTTCGGTTGAATTCCAACACGGCTCTGAGTGCTTGCGGGTTGCGCACGCTGCGTTCGTTGTAGATGGTCAGATAAGTCGGGCGGCGTCCGAGCGTACGCAAAGCGCGGTGCTTGACACTCCACTTGCCGATCCAGAAACTTTGGGGCTTGTAGGTTTCGGGGATGCGGAAAGAGATGGTCATGTCGGCCGAGGAGAAGGTGCGGGCGGAGTCATTCCACGTGAAGTCGCTATACACTTGGTCTTTGTAGTGGAGGGGCTGCGCCAAGGTGAAGCCTTTGGGCGAGAACACCATGGGCGAGGAGAGTTGCACCGCGCCGTGGATGTCGAAATGGCGGTTGTCCAAGTCGAAGGCGGCGCCGGGAATTGTGTCCTTGCCGTGGCAGAGATAGATGCTGTCGGTGATCATGTTCTCGCGCATCTTGATGGCGCCCATGATCACCGAGTCTTGCTTCAAACCGATGGGGTTGCGCGTGAGCATCATCTCGTTGCCCCACTTCTTGCCGCGGAGGCGAATGGTGTCGGCTGAGGTAGAGAGAATGGAGAACTCATAGTCGCCTTGACGCCCCTCGGGGAAGCTGGCCATACCGCCGGCCAAACTGTGGATGGGCGCAAGGAAGGTGTTGAACGTGAGGACGGGGCCCTGATCTTTCACCACATCGTAGTCGGCGGTGTAGAAAACGGCGGTGTCCGACGCGTCGGAAGCCATGGTAGCCTTGCCGTTTCGGAAGGTAACCATCATCGCTACGCCGGGACCGGAGTAGGAACGGCCGAGGAAGTAGTCGAATTTCCAGCCATTGGGCGAGGCTTCGAGAGCGGCGCGGTCTTTTTTGACCACTTGGTCGATGCGTTCAGCCGCGGGGAGGCTGAAAAGTTCTTTTTCGTCGTTGGCGCAACTCACAGCACCGAGGGCGGTGAGGGCGATGACGAGGGTATGAAGGATGCGCATGGGAAGTTTTTACTTGAGGTGTTGGAGATCGAGATGACGCACGTTGTCGCCGCGGCCGAGAACGGAGGCGCGCAGCCGATCAAGGTCGACGTTCCAAGAGGAAAGCATGTAGTCCTTGACGATTTCGAGCTTCTGGTTGATGATAGGTGCGCCCGTGGTGCCGGCTTCCGTGAGGATGTCGTTCCACTGTTTGGGCGTGCGCGTCACGTAGTAGGCGAGGGTTTCGGCAAAGTCCTCGAAGCCGTCGCTCATGGCGTAGGGCGAAACGAAACCGGCGTGGCGAGCGTCGCGTTCCTTCTGGTGAGTCCAGTTGCTACCCACGTAGTCGGCTTTCGTAATCAGGTTGTAGGCCGTGTTGTAAGGCTTCTTCTGATTGAGGATGTGCGTGAACTCGTGGTGCATCGTGTGGAAATAGAATTCCGTCATGGCGGAATAGTTCGTCAACGTCACGCTGTCGAGCGAGTTGATATTGTTGAGCGTCACTTTGTAGCCACCTTCTGCACTACCGAGCACCATAGTGCGTTGACGCGTGTAGCCCGGAATACCGACGGCCACAATCGTGCGCGGCACATTGGCTTTCACGAAGTTCACACCGGCCACTTCCGTGTAGGCATCGAACCAAAGGTATTTGGTCAGTATCGCCAATTTCGCCGTTTTTGCGGAGTCGGCGGGCACGAGATGGTAGTTGTAGTCGGTTTCTGCGTCTTCGAGGCGGTATTTGAACTCAATATTATAGGGGTTCGTGTAGTTTTTGAGCAACCAGTTGTCGAAGGCGTTGCGCTTGACGGGCGTTGTGGGGAAAATGCTGGCTCCTTTGGGCGCATCGTCCGAGCAGTTGCTGAGCCCCAAGCAAGAAAGGAGCAACAGCGTGGCGAGGAGTATCTTGTTCATCCGGATATTCATTTGGAAGTGGTGGTTTTGCGCGGGTTAGGGGTGAGTCCTGCCGAAATAACGTCCTGCGGAAGCTGGATGGCGCGGCGGGGATCGCCGGCGGGCATCGAATCGGTTACCGTAACGAACTTGTCATTCGCGTCGAAGTCGCGGCGGTGGATTGTGATGCCGTAGCGTTTCACGTCCTGCATGCGGAGTCCTTCGTGCACCGTCATGATGCGGCGCAAATGCAAGATGCATTGCAGCAGCGGTTCCTGCGTGGCGGTGTCGAGCGGCTCGCTGATGTGGAAAGCCTTGCGCACCGTTGCGCTGTCCGGGCGGTAGTATTTCACCTTCTTGTAGAAGTCCGTGAGCTGCGTTGTGGTGAAGGTCTTGGGTTTGCGGGCGAAAGCCGTCATTTCCTTGTTGATGTCGGCAGTGGCCTGCGCATATTGTTTGAGACGAGCGTAGGCTTCGGCGCGAACCAAGAGCGTTTCGTCAGCATTGAACACCGAATACTCCGAATAGTAGCTACCGATACCGGCCTCACGGTCCTGGTATTTGAAGTTGATGGGCAACTTCTTGAGTGTGATCTGCGGTTGGCCGGAGTTGGAGCCCACGGTGTAGTTGAAAGCGGCCTCGCTTTCGCCCCAAGGGCCCGTGGAGTTGAACGTTTCCTTGTCCGAAACGCTGCGACCGTGGCAGAAGCGGCCGCCTGTGCCGTAAGGGCCGCTGTAAAGTCCCCAAGCCGAAACGACCACTTGGAGCAAGAGGTTCGTTTTTGCGCCCGAACGCACATATTCGTTGGGCATGGCTTCGCCGTTGAGTCCCTGTTTGTTCCAAAGCGCCCAGTTGCGCAGTTGGTTTTCGGGGTGCGAGCCGAGGGCCTTTGTGGCGTGATCCACGGCTTTTTGCCACTCTTGTTTGTAAAGGTAGAAGCGAGCGGCGAAAGCGTGTGCGGCTTCGGGCGTGAAGTGGAACTTCGGCGCGGTGTAAGCGCTACCCACTTCGGCCAAACCTTCGGTGATGTCCTGATCGATACGGGCATAGAGCTCGGCGAGCGTGCCGCGTTTGTAGGTCAAGCCGGGACGATCTTCGGGATTCTCGGGGTAGGGCAGACCGAGGTGCGAAGCAGCCGTCACAGGATCGTAGGCTTCGCAGAACACGTTGGCCAAGCTGAGCATGGCATAGGCACGGCAGAGTTTCGCCTCGCCGCTTTGTGCGCGGAAGGGGCTTTGATCCTTTTGTTTGCGGATGAAGCTCAGCACCTCATTGGCCGTGTTGACGGCCAGATAGTGCGAGTTCCAAATCATTTGGGGCGATTCGTTTTCGCCTACGTCGGTGATGTCGTCCCATTGGTAGGCCTCGCGTTGGAAACGGTCCACCTCACCCCAAGAAGGTGAGAGGTGGCGATCCGTGTTGTCCGAATACATCTCGAGCAAGTAGGCCGGGTGCACTTGCGGGTAGGCCGAAGTGAGGAGCTGTGCCAGGTGATCGGGCGTGCGAAGCTCCATGCGCTTGTCGGGATACTTGTCCAAATAGTCATTGCACGAGGTCAGCGTGCCGGAGGTACCCAGTGCAGCGGCACCCAGTAGGAAGGAAGCTATATATTGTTTCATACGAGCTGTCTAAATTGATTAGATTCCGAATTTGAGGGTGAGGGTAAACTGCTTGGGCATGGGCGAAGCCACACCGCCGGCGTTAAGGAATTCGGGGTCTTGGCCGTGGAGTTTCTTGTCAGAGTAGAGCAAGAAGAGGTTCGTGGCCTGAAGTTTTACGGAGACGTCGCGGATGCCCTTGTCTTTGAAGAGCGATGCGGGCAGATCATAGGAGAGCGAGATCTCCTTGAGGCGGATGAAGTCGGATTTGGCCGTGCGCACCGACGAGAAGTTGTAGGCATTGTAGGCATAGCGCAGTTGGCGGTTTTGCGTGAACTGGCGTTTGCTCAAGATGCCGGGCACATCCGTCACTTTCTCGTCGCCGGGAGCCATCCAGCGGTTGAGGAACGTCTGCGTCATCGAAGTCATGTCGGTATAGCGCGTGCGGAATTTCGGATCCAAGCGCACCACGCCGCCAAACGAGTAGGTGAGGAACACATTCAGGTGGAGTCCTTTGTAGGAGAACACGTTGCCGAGCGAACCCACGTACTTGGGATCCGTCGGCCCCTCATATTTCAGGTAGCCGGTGTTGTTGCGTTCTTGGAAGTTGATGTCGTCGGTCGTGATCGCGCCCTTCTCGTTGCGGAAGAGGGGGATGCCGGCGTCGTTCAAGCCGAGGAAAGGCACAGAGAAGAGGGCGCGAGCCGGGAAACCCTTCATGGCGAAACCGTTACCCGACACGAGGTCGATCACTCGGCCGTTGTTGAACAACTTCGTGATCTCCGTGTTCGTGTAGGAGAAGACGAAGCTCGTCGACCAAGTGAAGTCTTTTTGCTTGATGTTCGAAGAGGTGATGCTCAGTTCCACACCGTTCGATTTCATCTCGGCCACGTTGCCCCAGTTCACGATCTGTCCGCTCATGCCCTGCGTCACCATCGGACCGATTTCGTCGTAGTTGTTGCGCGTGTACACGTCGAGCGTGGCGTTGATGCGGTTGTTCCACAAGCCGGCGTCGATACCCACGTTGAATTCGTTCTTCTTTTCGTAGGTGAGGAGCGCGTTACCCAATTCCGTGATGGCCAAGCCCGATTCTTGGTCGGAGGCAAAGAGGCGATAGGGCGTGGAGTTGCGGAAGATCGTCGTCGACGAAACGAGCGAAGGATCGGGAGGCGTACCCGTCAAGCTGTAGGAAGTGCGGAGCGTGAGGTGCGAAAGTGGAGCCAGCTTGGCAAACCAGCGCTCTTCGTGGATGTTCCAAGCGCCCGAAAGGTTCCAGGTCGACATCCAACGTGCGTCGGTGTTGCGTCCCAGTTGGTTCGAACCTTCGTAGCGATAAGTACCGTTCACCACATAGCGGCCGCGGTAAGAGTAAGTGGCGTTGCCGTAGAAAGCCACCGTGCGCCAGTTGGAGTTCACCAATTGGTAGTAGTCGTTGCCTTCTTCGATCGACTTCTTGAAATGCTGGTAGGGGTAGAAGGGCGCTTCGCCGCTTTCGTATTGCAAGCCCCAGCCTTCGAAGCGCGTACGGGTGCGGTCGATGTCCGTCGTTTCCATACCGCCGAAGAGGTTCACCGTGTGGCGGTTGTCGAAAGTGCGGTTGTAGTTGGCCGTCGCACGGAAGTGATAGTCACTCATCCGGTTGTCGGTCTTGTGCATGATACCGCCCTTCGGCAGCACGCTGTAAGGCAATTCGGTGGGGTTGTCCGGATCGCGATAGAGGAACTTGTTGGCGTCGCGGATGATGCCGTTGGGCATGGCGCGATAGGTCAAGGCCTGATTGGAGTTGTCCTTAATATTGTGTTGCTGCGAGGTGGCTGCGTGCTTGAAAGCCCCCAGCGCCGTGAGTTCCAAACCGCGGATGGGCTTATACTTCAGCTCAAATTGGAATTTGGCATCCAGCACACCGAGGTCAATGTAGTTGTTGTCCAGTTCGTTGAAGATGTTGAACGGCGCATAGTTGGCCACATAGTAGGCCTTGGGGTCGAGCACACGCGAGGTGTTCACCGCATAGGAGTAGGGGTTGATGTCGAAGTCGCGTTTCACCGCGCCGTTCACCACGTCCACGTCCTGACCCAGCGAACCGGGGGCACGCTGATCGCGGTAAGAGGCACCGCCGATGAGGTTCAACGTGAGGTTGTCGAGAATGTGGTGCGTGAGGTTGAGGTTCACCGTGTAGCGCTTCACGTCGCTCTGCTTGTACCAACCCGGATCGAGCAGCGCACTGAGCGAAGCATAGTAGCTCGATTTCGCCGTACCGCCGCTCAAGCTCACCGAGTGGTTTTGCATGATGGCCGGCGAGAAGAGCTCTTTGAACCAATTCGTGTTGCGGAATTCCGCTTGTTGCAGGTAGGCGTTCTCCGCCTCCGTGGTGTGGGGCAACAAGAACTGGCCGCGCTTGGCGTCGAAGCTGTTTTGCAGTTCATACATCTTACCATACACGCCATAGTCGCTGCCGTTGAGCACATCCGAGTAGTTGAGCCATCCCTTGTCGCGGAGTTCGCGGTAGATGCCCATCTGTTGTTGCGAATTGAGGATGTCGAAGTTGCGATAGGAGGGCACCAGGCGCGTGGTGAACTCGCCCGTGTAGTTGAGGTGCGCTTGTCCTTGGCGACCCTTCTTGGTGGTCACGACAATCACACCCGCCATGGCGCGAGCACCGTAGATCGAGGTGGCCGAACCGTCTTTGAGCACTTGGAAGCTCTCGATGTCGTCGGCGTTCAGGCCGGCGATGGCCGAGCTGATGAGCGTTTCGGGGTTACCCGAGGCCAGATCGTCGGCGCCGATGTTCGACACGTCTTCCATGATCACGCCGTCCACCACCCAAAGGGGCTTCGAAGCACCGTAGATCGACGTGGCACCGCGCACACGAATCTTGGGAGCGGCACCGAAAGTTCCGCTCACGTTCTGCACCGACACACCGGCTGCTTGCCCTTCGAGCGAACGACTGATGTCGGCCACGCCCGAAAGGCGCGATTTGCTGATGTCGATCTTGTCGGTCGCGCCCGTAAAGAGGCGACGGTCCGTCTTGGTCATACCTGTGGTCACCACTACCTCGCCGAGGCTCTGGTTGTCTTTGAGCACGATGCGCATATTCTCGCCGCCTTTGACGGTGGTCGACTCCATGCCGATGTACGACACGGTGATGCGCGTGTCTTTGCCTTTGATGGTGAGGGCAAATTTACCGTTGTCGTCGGTCACGGTGAGCTGTTTGCGACCGATCGTGGCGATGTGGGCGCCGGCTATGGGCTGATTGTCCGAAGCCGAGATCACAACGCCCGACACTTTGGTCTGCGCCAGCGCGGCGGTGACACAAAGCATCAGACCCAGCAGGAGGGTGGTCAGTTTTTTCTCCATAAATCTTTTTGATTCGATGTGAGTGTGTATAAATGCATTGATCCTTTCGTGGAGAGAAAACACGAAAGGGAAACGAAAAAGCGGCGGAAAGAGCGAATTGAAAAACGGGGCATGCGCCGGGCCTCACGGGGGCGGCCGATGCCACACAAAAAACCGACGCTCTGCGCTGCGTGCCGCGCGCGACGCGAGAGGGGCGGTTCTTTAACCTTCGGCAAAGGTACACATAAAAATCGGGAATGCACTCATTTTGAGCGCCTTATTTTTGGTCGGCGCGACGTGTCGGCGCGCTTTTTGGTGCGTGGTTGACAAATGTAAGCCGAGAGGCGTTGTTTTTCTACTGTTTCGCGGTGGAGTGCTATCTTCTGTAAAGCACTTTCCGGCTGTTAAAGGGCGTTTTTGGAGTAGAAAATGTGTTTTTATACGTCGTGCGCGTGCGTTTTTTACGTCCGCTTGTGGGTTTTCGGCACAGGGTGGTTGGTGTGGCGACGCACCGTGCGCAAAAGGAGAAAAAAGTAGGCCGGTTTCGGCGAAAAACTGAGCGTTTTTCCGCAAAAGTCGTCGGCTTTTTCGCAGAAGGCGCGGAATTTCGTATTTTTGTGCCCTCACGCGCCGAACAGTCGGCGCCGGGCGCGCAGATCGCCCCCGTTTTTTCATCACAGCACCCCCTTCTTTTCTTTTTTATGACTCCCACTCCCGACCTCGATGCCCAAGTGCGCGACATCAAGCGCCTGCTGCGTGCCGCCATGGACGGCGTGCTCAGCCACGCCATGCGCCAAAGCGGTGTGAACTATCGCGTCAACTTCGGTGTCGAAACCTTCCGTTTGGTCGAAATGGCCGCCGATCTTCCGCACTCCGTGCGCCTGTCCACCGCGCTCTATGCCGACGACATTCGCGAACTCCGCCTCTTGGCCTTCCTTGTCGTGCCTCCCGAGGAGGTCGATGAGGAACTGGCGCTCCACTACGTCGACGGCCTACGCTATGTGGAGGAGGCGCAGATGCTCGTGCTCCACTTGCTGGCCGATCGCCCCTTCGCCTCGCAGTTGGCCTTCCGCTTGTTGGCCGCCGAAGCCCCCTTGGCGCGTTTGGTGGCGTGGTTGCTGCTCGGCCGCCTCTTCATGGGCGGACTGATGCCCACGCAGCGCGACGCCGACGAGATTCTCGATCATGCCGCCACCGAGTTGGCCGACACGGCCGGCGAAATCGGCGTGCGCAAAGCCGCCCTCAACGCTTTATATAAGTTCATGGAGCTCGGCCCCGCCGAGGAAGCGCGCGGCGAACGCCTCTTGCGCGAAGCCGGACTTTGATTTCCGGCTGTCGGCGCGCGGGGTAGCACCGTCGCCCCTCGTCCTTTGCCGCGCTGTGCGCCACACTGCGCGCGCCGCCGGCCGCCGGCTCACCGACCGACACGAAACAACCGCGCCGCGAATCCGAGTGATTCGCGGCGCGGTTGTTTGCTTTCCGCCCGATGGCGGGCGGGGCAGGCCGAGCCTGCGCGGGGTGGGCTTAGAGTTGCAGCACGTAACGCAGCACGAGGAGGGCCGAAACGATGTAGAGCGTGAGGCTCACGTGGCGCCAACGGCCGCTGAGGGTCTTGACGAGCGTGTAGGAGATGAGACCCAACGACATGCCTTCGGCGATGTTGTAGGTGAGAATCATCATGATCACGGTCACGAAGGCCGGAAGGGCTTCGGAGATGTCGTCGAAATCGACATCTTTGATCGAACTGAGCATGAGCACGCCCACCAACACGAGGGCGCCGGTGGTGGCGGCCGACGGAATGAGCAGGAAGAGGGGAGCGAAGAAGAGGGCCACGAAGAAGAGCAGACCGGTGGAGAGGGCGGTCATGCCGGTGCGGCCGCCTTCGGCGATGCCGGCGCTACTTTCGACGAAGGTGGTGACGGTAGAGGTGCCGAGCACGGCGCCGACAGAGGTGCCGATGGCGTCGGCCATGAGCGCTTGCTTCATGTTTTTCACGTTGCCCTCAGCGTCCATCATCTCGGTGTTGGCGGCGGCGCCGATGAGCGTGCCGATGGTGTTGAAAATGTCCATGAACACGAGTGCGAAGATGGTGAGTGCCATGTCGGGGGTGAGGAGCGACTTGAAGTCGAACTGCAAGAACGTGGGGGCGATGGACTTGGGCATCGACAAGGGCGAGAAGCCGTTGGGGATAACGGTCACACCCAAGGGAATGCCGATGAGGGTGCAGGCGGCAATGCTGTAGAAGAGCGCGCCGCGCACACGGAGTTTCATCAATACGCCGCTGAGCACGATGCCGAGTACGGCGAGCGACGACACGGGGGTGAAGGCGCCGAGCGAAACGAGGGTGGCGGGATTGTCGACGATCACGCCCGAGTTCTTCAAACCGATGAAGGCGATGAAAAAGCCGATGCCCGCCGAGATGGCGAAGCGAAGGGTCTTCGGGATGCAGTGGACAATCTGTTCGCGCACGTTGAAAGCCGTGAGCAAGATGAAGATAACGCCCTCAACAAAGACGGCGGCGAGCGCCGTCTGCCAGCTGTAGCCCATGCCGGCCACGAGGGTGAAGGCAAAGAAGGCGTTGATGCCCATGCCGGGGGCTTGGGCGAAGGGCAACTTGGCGAGGAAGGCGATGAGCACCGTGCCGAGTGCCGAAGCCAAGGCGGTGGCGGTGAACACGGCGCCTTTGTCCATGCCGGTCGAGGCGAGGATGTCGGGATTGACGGCGAGGATGTAGCTCATGGTCAGGAAGGTGGTGAGACCGGCCATGAGTTCGGTGCGGAGGTTGTGCTTCGTGGGGTCGAAACCCAGGAGACGATAGAGCGTTTGCATGAGTGGGGAAGTGAATTGGGGGAAGTAATGAGCAGAAAAAGGGACGTTCGCGCCGAAAGGCGTCGGCCGCCGAGCGGAGGACGAAGCGGAGCGCGAACGGGTGGGGCGGATGTTACCGCCCCGTGTTGAAGGATCGACGGTACACCGCCCCGCGGGGCGAAGCGGTGAGCCGACCGATTAGAAATTCCACTTCAGCGCGAGCGTGGGATTAACAATGGTTTTCTCGCTCACGGCAAAGTTGTGGCTGATTTCCACTTCCGTGCCCACACTGAGGCGGAAGTCGGGATTCACACCGCGCAGTTTGTAGAGATTGAGCCAGAGTTGGGGCTCGGTGATGAAGACGACGTTGTTCTTGCCGTCGACAAAGCTGCGATCGCCCCAAAGATCGGCGAAACCGCAGAAGGAAAGTGCGCCGCCGGCAAAGTGGCGATACCAAGTGCCGGTGAGTTGCCACGAATTGGGCTTCGATTGCTTGGCCAAGTACTTATACATGGGCGTGAAGGTGAAACCGGCGTTGAAGTCGGCGGCGTTCCATGCGTAGGTGAGGCCGAGAAGATAGGCGTTGTTGTAGCTGAACTTGTTGCTCAAACCGCCGTCGAACTCAACGTGGGCGGCGAAGGGCGTTTTGCCGAGCGAAAATTCGCGCGAGATTTCCCAATAAGCCGATTCGACTCCCTCGTTGGCGTAGTTCATGTCGACGAAAAAGAAGGTATTACCCCAACGGTCGGGACGGAACATTTCGACCGTGGTGGTCCAGTGGGGACGATTGGCCTGGTCCTTGTCGTAGAGCTGACGGCCGAAGTCGTAGTGCAACTGGATGTTCTGAGCTTGTGCGGGACGCGCGAAGGGCGCGAGGAGCACGAGGAGGAGAAGCACGAGTGTGGTGCGCATGGGGGAAATGAATTGATTAAATTGTGATGAATGAATGTCGGTGGAGAAAATGGGGCGGGAGCGGGGCATCGCTGCGAAAGGGCCGCGCCGTGCACGGCGGTTTTAGGCTTCGGACGCCGGGTGCTCTTCTTCTGCGTGAGGAGCGACGGTGGGAGTGCGATCTTCGGGGCGCTCGGGCAAGAGGAGGTTGAGCACGACGGCCACCAAGGCCGAAAGACCGATGCCGGCCAACGAGAATTTGCCGAAGGTGAGCACCGCGCCGCCGATGCCGGTGGTGAGCGTCACAGAGATGATGACGACATTGCGCGAAGAGGAGAGATTGATGCGGCTGTGGAGCAGGCTCGAGATGCCGGCGCCCGCAATGGTGCCGAAGAGCAGGAGCATGATGCCGCCGAGAATGGCTTGGTCGATACTGCGCAACAGGGCACTCACCTTACCCACCAGCGAGAAGACGATGCCGGTGAGGGCGGCGATGCGGAATACGAGGGGATCGGTGATGCGCGTGAGCGACATGGCGCCCGTCACTTCTGAATAGGTGGTGACGGGGGGCGCACCGATGAGCGAGGCGAAGAGGCAGGCGGCACCGTCGCCGAGCATGGTGCGGTGCAGACCGGGCGATTTGACGAAATTCTCGCCCGTGACGTTGTTCACCACGTAGACGTCGCCGATGTGTTCGATGACCGGCGCGATGGCCACGGGGATCATGAAGAGAATGGGTTCCCAAGAGATTTTCTCGGGCAGGATGAAGTGGGGCAGACCGAACCAGGGGGCGGCGGCCACTTGCGTGAAATCGACTTCAAAGAAGAGGAGGTCGGCCACGTAGCCCACGACGATGCCGAGGAAAATGGGGATGAGCTTGAGCATGCCGCGCCCGTAGAGGGTGACCACCACGGCGGTGGCGAGCGAAATGGCGGCCAAAAGCCAGTTGGTCGAGGCCATCTTCACCGCCGAACTCGAGAGCGAGAGACCGATGAGCATGATGATGGGGCCGATCACGACGGGCGGGAACAGGCGGTCGATGAAGCGCAAACCGAACAGGCGGATGAGCAGCGACATGAGGGCGTAGACCGCGGCCACACCTACGCAGCCGAAGAGCGCACCGCCGAGGCCGTAGAGCTCGGTGGCCTTGACAATGGGCGCAATAAAGGCAAAGCTGCTACCGAGAAAGATAGGAACTTTGCCTTTGGTGATGAGATGAAAAATGAGGGTGCCGACGCCGGCCGAGAACAATGCCGTGGAGGGATCGAGACCCACGAGCAGAGGGACGAGCACAGTGGCGCCAAAAGCCACAAAGAGGTACTGCACGCCGGCCAAGCCTTTGCGTGCGGGACTGAGGGGGGTGGGGGTGGAGGACATAAATTGGGGGAGCATTTTTAATTTCCGAGTGCAAAAATAGTTGTTTTGTTTCAATCTCAAAACGCAAGATGCCTGCCGATGGGAGGGAAATGCACCGGAAAGGCAGGAAAGACGGGAGGACGAAAAAAGGAAGTTACGAAAATGATAGCTGTAGTTTGCGAAATCAATAGCTCGTTTTGGCAAGTTCGCGGGGTTTCTTGCGCAGTTTTCGGTGCGGGTCGGCGGTGTTTTCCCCTGCCTTCTCGGCCGCGACTTTCGCCCATTGGGCACCGTCGGGGACAAAAAGTGGAGGTTGGGGCACTTTTTCACACGAGGTTACACTATATATTAGGCACTTTTGCTTTGCACTTTCTCCTTTTTCCACTACTTTTGCAGTGTCGTCTCTCTCCCCATTTATGAGGAGGAGGCGAAACGCGTCGCGTTGTGGCAGAACCACCACCGAAAAAACAACAACACAAGCAATCATCTAACAAGTTCATCAACAATTTAATTTCTTCAATCTCTTATGTGGTTAACTACTTCATCTATCGGAAGAAAAGTGATCATGTCGGTCACCGGACTGGCGCTCATTCTCTTCCTCACGTTCCACGGTTGCATGAATGTCGTTTCGCTCTTCTCGGCAAGCGGCTACAACTGGGTCTGTGAGATGCTGGGTGCCAACTGGTATGCTGTGGCGGCTACGGCCGGACTCGGCACGCTGGTGCTCGTGCACTTCGTGTATGCCTTCATCCTCACCTTCCAAAACCGTCGCGCTCGCGGTAACAGCCGCTACGCTGTGGTGGATCGTCCCCAACAAGTGGAATGGGCTTCGCAAAACATGCTTGTGCTCGGTATAATCGTGGCGCTCGGCATGGCATTGCACCTCTACAACTTCTGGGCTAAAATGATGTTTGTCGAATTGGCACACGTGGGCGACGAGTTCTACGCCACCGACGGCTATCATTGGATCCAATACACGTTCTCCAACCCCGTTTATGCGGTGCTTTACCTCGTGTGGCTCGCCGCCCTCTGGTTCCACCTCACCCACGGTATGTGGAGTGCCTTCCACACCATCGGTGCCAGCGGCAAAACCTGGCTCCCCCGTGTTAAATGCATCAGCTATATCTATTCCACCGTGTTGATGGCCATGTACGCCGCCGTGGTGATTAAGTTCTGTGTTCAGGCCATGCTCGAAGGCAGCCTGCACTTTGGCTGCTAAGCTGCGGAACTTCTACCTCCTACACTCATTATATATATAAGCATCCATCATGGCTATTCTTAATTCACGCATCCCCGAAGGCCCCGTGGCCGAAAAGTGGACCAACTATAAAGCGCACCAGAAACTGGTGAACCCCAAAAACAAACGTAAACTCGACATTATCGTCGTGGGTACGGGATTGGCCGGCGCCAGCGCCGCTGCTTCTCTCGGCGAAATGGGATTCAAGGTCAAGAACTTCTGCATCCAAGACTCGCCCCGCCGCGCACACTCGATCGCGGCTCAGGGTGGTATCAACGCCGCCAAGAACTATCAGAACGACGGTGACTCGGTTTATCGCCTTTTCTACGATACGGTGAAGGGCGGTGACTACCGCGCTCGCGAAGCCAACGTCTATCGTCTCGCCGAAGTGTCGAACGCCATCATCGACCAGTGCGTCGCACAAGGTGTGCCCTTCGCTCGCGAATATGGCGGCATGTTGGCCAACCGTTCGTTCGGTGGCGCACAGGTGAGCCGTACGTTCTACGCCAAAGGTCAGACCGGTCAGCAGCTCCTTCTCGGTGCTTACTCGTCGCTCATGCGCCAAGTGCACGCAGGCACCGTTGAGCTCTACACGCGTTACGAGATGCTCGACCTCGTTATCATCGACGGTCGCGCACGCGGTATCATTGCGCGCAATCTCATCACGGGTAAACTCGAACGCTTCGCCGCTCACGCCGTGGTAATCGGTACCGGCGGTTACGGTAACACCTACTTCCTCTCGACCAACGCCATGGGCTGCAACGCATCGGCCGCTATCGCTTGCTACCGCAAGGGTGCCTTGTTTGCCAACCCCTCGTATGTGCAGATTCACCCCACGTGTATCCCCGTACACGGCGACAAACAGTCGAAACTCACCCTCATGTCCGAGTCGCTCCGCAACGACGGCCGCATTTGGGTACCCAAAAAGCTCGAAGACGCCAAGGCTTGTCAAGAAGGCCGTCTCCAAGGTAAGGACATTCCCGAGGAAGACCGCGACTATTACCTCGAACGCCGCTATCCCGCCTTCGGTAACCTCGTTCCCCGCGACGTGGCCAGCCGCGCTGCCAAGGAACGTTGCGACAAGGGCTTCGGTGTGAACAACACCGGCTTGGCTGTCTATCTCGACTTCTCGCAAGCCATCCGCGACTTCGGCCGCGATGAGATCGCTGCGCGCTACGGTAACCTCTTCGACATGTACGAAGAAATCACCGACGAGAGCCCCTACGAAACACCCATGCAGATTTTCCCCGCCATCCACTACACGATGGGCGGTATCTGGGTGGACTACGAGCTCATGACCACCGTTAATGGGCTGTTTGCCATCGGTGAATGTAACTTCTCCGATCACGGTGCCAACCGCCTCGGCGCTTCTGCTCTCATGCAGGGATTGGCCGATGGATACTTCGTGTTGCCCTACACGATCCAGAACTATCTCGCCGACCAAATCACCGTTCCCCGCTTCTCGACGGAACTTCCCGAATTCGAAGCCACCGAAAAGTATGTGCGCGAACGCATCGAACGCCTCTTTGCCATCAAGGGTAAGCGCTCGGTCGACAGCATCCACAAGGAACTCGGCCACATCATGTGGGAATACGTCGGTATGGGTCGCACCAAGGAAGGCCTCGAAAAGGCACTCACCCTCTTCAAGGAGCTTCGCAAGACCTTCTTCACCGATCTCTTCATCCCCGGCACTCCCGAGGGCGTGAACGTGGAACTCGAAAAGGCATTGCGTCTCGAAGACTTCATCCTCATGGGCGAACTCGTGGCCAACGATGCGCTTCACCGCGAGGAATCGTGCGGCGGTCACTTCCGCGAAGAGCACCAAACCGAAGAAGGCGAAGCAAAGCGCGACGATGAAAACTTCTTCTACGTGGGCTGCTGGGAATACCAAGGCGACGACGACAAAGCACCCGTCCTCTCCAAAGAACCCCTCGAGTACGAAATCATCAAGGTGCAAACGCGTAATTATAAGTCGTAATTAGTTCATTGTGAAGGGATCGATTGTTTAATTACACATGGCGTGTAAGTTCGATCCCGGTGCCATATCCATGAGATATGAGGCACCCTTTTAATGCACTAACCCAACTCACGTACACGAAAATGGCTAAGAATATATCTTTCACAGTAAAATATTGGAAGCAGAACGGGCCCAAGGACGCCGGACATTTCGAACAGCGCGAAATGAAGAACATTCCCGACGACACCTCCTTCCTCGAAATGCTCGATATCCTCAACGAGGAACTCATTAACGACGGAAAAGAGCCCTTCGTCTTCGACCACGACTGCCGAGAAGGCATCTGCGGCATGTGCTCCCTCTACATCAACGGTACGCCCCACGGCAAAACCGCACAGGGCGCCACCACTTGCCAACTCTACATGCGTCGTTTCAACGATGGCGACGTCATCACCGTAGAACCCTGGCGCTCCGCTGCCTTCCCCGTCATCAAGGACTGCATGGTCGATCGCACCGCTTTCGACAAAATCCAAGCCGCCGGCGGTTACACCTCCATCCGCACCGGTCAAGCGCAGGACGCCAACGCCATCCTCATCCCCAAACCCGACGCCGATGAGGCCATGGACTGCGCCTCTTGCATCGGTTGCGGCGCTTGCGTGGCCGCTTGTAAGAACGGTAGCGCCATGCTCTTCGTTTCTTCCAAGGTTTCGCAGCTCGCCCTCCTTCCCCAAGGTCGCGTAGAAGCCGCACGTCGTGCGAAATTCATGGTGGCCAAGATGGACGAACTCGGATTTGGTAACTGCACCAACACCCGTGCTTGCGAAGCCGTCTGCCCCAAGAACGAATCGATCGCCAACATCGCTCGCTTGAACCGCGAATACATCTGCGCCAAGCTGGCCGATTAAATAAGGAATCGCCAAGTTCTCACACAGAACGCCCGCGATCTCCGCAAAACCAACCCTCGCGTCGCATTCCCCCGTGGAGTGCGGCGCTTTTTTTGCCCCTTCTCGCTGCGTTCGCCCCCGCTTTCTCCGAGCGCGCCGCCTCTTTTGTGGAAATCTTCCCGCCCCCTCGCCGAATAGGCGTTCGCTTTCCCGGGCGAAAGGTCGAGTTGGGCGCTTGCTGCCCCATTTTGGGCCCGCCTGCTATGTATTTTCGCATTTCGAAGCCGATATTTTGCATTTTGCCGCCAAACTCTCGCTCCTTCAACAACTTACCCGCCCAAAAGCACAGAACCTTACATTTATTTCGAAGACTCGGCCGCTCAAACACCGCAACGTTTCCGAGTTACTGTTGCACAAAACCCCTATTACAGCCCCCTTTCAGTGCCAAAATCACCCCTTAAATGCTAAAATCGAAGCCTATACGCATTTTTTTGGCACTTTCGGTTTGCAATCCCACGATGATGTAGTAACTTTGCAGCATAAAAGGCTTTTAACACCACTTTTGCGGTGCACCGGAGCCATGCCCCCAAGCGAAATTCCGATTATACCAGAGAACTATGGAGACTTTCTTTCAATCACACGCCTATCTCATAGAGCACACCAATGCCCCCATTCGGCGCGCGCTCATGGATTCGATCGACTGGAGCTACCGGCTGATCGGTATTCGCGGATCCCGCGGAGTAGGCCGCACACAATTCCTCCTCTCGTATGCCAAGGACAACTTCGATCCTCGCATGCGACAGTGTCTCTATGCCAACATGAACTCCTTCTACTTTCAGGGAAGGAAACTTGTTGACTTCGCCGGCGATTTTGTGAAAGCCGGCGGACAGGTACTACTCCTCGACCAAGCCTTCAAACTACCCAATTGGCGCGAGCAGATCATCGAGTGCTATGAGCACTTCCCCCTGCTCCGCATCATCTACTCCACCACTTCGGTGCGTGGAGGCGAGAACGACCACACCGAACTCAACTCCCTCGCCCGCCAATACTGGTTGCACGGATTCTCCTTCCGCGAATTCATCAATTTGCAGACTGGAGAAAACTTCCGCGCCTACACCCTCAAAGAACTCCTTGAGGATCACAAGGGCATTCTCAAAACCATTCTGCCCAAAGTGCGCCCCTGGGAGTACTTCCAGCAGTATCTCCACCACGGCTACTACCCCTTCTTCCTCGAAGGCCGCAACTTCACCGAACAACTCCTGCGGGCGATGAACACGATGATCGAAGTCGACATTTTGTTCATCAAGCAAATCGAGTTGAAGTACCTCGAGCGTATCAAAAAGCTCCTCTATCTCCTCGCTGTCAGCGAAAACACCACGCCCAACGTGAGCCGTCTCGCAGAAGAGATCGGCACTTCGCGCGCAACGGTGATGAACTACCTCAAGTATCTCGAAGAAGCCCGACTCGTCAACCTTGTTTACAAGGAAAACGAAGGCTTCCCCAAGAAACCCGCTGCGGTTCTCCTTCACAATCCGAATCTCATCTACTCCATCTACTCGCCTTCCATCTCCGAGCAGAACATCATGGAGACCTATTTCGTCAACTCCCTTTGGCGACACCACACCGTCAACAAAGGACGCCGCGACGGACTCTACCGCATCAACGGAAACGTGGAAATCCACGTCTGCGATCGCAGCAAGCGTGTCAAGAGCGACCCCAATATCGTCCTCGCCCGCTACAACACCGAGGTGGGACGCGGCGACAACGAGATTCCTCTTTGGCTCTTCGGCTTTCTCTATTGAGGCTGTCACGTCGATTCGTCGATGGCCGCCCCCCACAGCGTGTGTGTTAGCTCCATTCAGTCACAAACCCCGCTCTTGTGCCGCGTGCACAAGGGCGGGGTGCAGTTTTTTTGTTTGCCGTGCTTTCGGCGCACCAATGTTCTCATTCGCATTGCCGAGCTATCGCCGATGCGGTTGGCCTTTCCGAGCAAGCTGCTCTTGTCGCGGGATTTCTTTACCCGTAGTTTGCCGCGATGGGCGGAGAGAGAGAACAAGATCACCTTTTGTCGAATGCTCAAAGTGGAGAATGTCCTGCGTTTTCGCAGCGGGTACGTGCTACCGCTCTTTTCCCGAGTGTCATCGGGGGTGGTGGTTTGCAAACTATTGCTGTCCGCTAAACTTCAAAACGACACGATTTCCCTATCCGCAACGCCCA
>JABZKU010000010.1 GCA_015257125.1 Prevotellaceae bacterium
GGCGCTTGGAAGATTCATGGTTAAGGAACTAGGCAAATTGACCCCGTAACTTCGGGATAAGGGGTCCTCATAGCAATATGAGGCGCAGAGAATCGGTCCAGGCAACTGTTTAACAAAAACACAGGGCTGTGCTAACTCGAAAGATGATGTATACAGCCTGACACCTGCCCGGTGCTGGAAGGTTAAGAGGAGAGCTTAGATGTATGTCGAAGGTTTGAATTGAAGCCCCAGTAAACGGCGGCCGTAACTATAACGGTCCTAAGGTAGCGAAATTCCTTGTCGGGTAAGTTCCGACCTGCACGAATGGTGTAATGATCCGGACGCTGTCTCAATCATGATCTCAGTGAAATTGTAGTATCGGTGAAGATGCCGATTACCCGCGATGGGACGAAAAGACCCCGTGAACCTTTACTACAGCTTAGCATTGACCTTGGTCATCCGATGTGTAGGATAGGCCGGAGGCTTTGAAGCATGCACGCCAGTGTGTGTGGAGCCATCCTTGAAATACGGCCCTTTGGCTGTCTGAGGTCTAACGCGTACTTTCGCGGACATTGTTTGGTGGGTAGTTTGACTGGGGTGGTCGCCTCCAAAAGCGTAACGGAGGCTTCTAAAGGTACCCTCAGACCGATTGGTAACCGGTCGTAGAGTGTAATGGCACAAGGGTGCTTGACTGGGAGACTAACAAGTCGCACAGGTAGGAAACTAGAGCATAGTGATCCGGTGGTTCCGTATGGAAGGGCCATCGCTCAAAGGATAAAAGGTACTCCGGGGATAACAGGCTGATCCCTCCCAAGAGCTCATATCGACGGAGTGGTTTGGCACCTCGATGTCGGCTCGTCACATCCTGGGGCTGGAGAAGGTCCCAAGGGTTGGGCTGTTCGCCCATTAAAGTGGCACGCGAGCTGGGTTCAGAACGTCGTGAGACAGTTCGGTCTCTATCTATCGTGGGCGCAGGAAATTTGCGTGGCTCTGACACTAGTACGAGAGGACCGTGTTGGACTGACCTCTGGTTTACCGGTTGTGGCGCCAGCCGCACCGCCGGGTAGCTAAGTCGGGATCGGATAAGCGCTGAAAGCATCTAAGTGCGAAGCCGGCCACAAGATTAGATTTCCTTATTAGGGTCGTTGTAGACGACAACGTTGATAGGGTGCAGGTGTAAAGACGGCGACGTCAAAGCCGAGCACTACTAATCGCCCGAAACTTTCCTTCCAGCAGCAGATGATACTTAAAGCTGTCGCTTACTTTTGCAATCACTCTCCGAAATGAGAGTAAGACACTACAATAGGAGTATGTAATTCAACTATACAGATAGCGTGTTCAAGAGATATTTCCGGTGGTTATAGCGACGGGGTTCCACCTCTTCCCATTCCGAACAGAGAAGTTAAGCCCGACCGCGCCGATGGTACTGCACACCCGCGGGAGAGTAGGTCGCCGCCATTTTACAACAAGCCCCGAGACTCGAAAGAGACTCGGGGTTTTGTTTTTTCAAAAGCCCCTTTCTCATTCGAGAAGCGGTATTTCCCCTCCCAAGTACCTGTCACAAGTGCTTACAAGATAGGAAAAGGTCAACATGCTTTCCTATCAATTTGTGAGATTCCGCAATAAAGGCCGATGCATGACGAGATTAAATGCATGCTTATCGCATTTGGAGAATTGCGCAGGACGTGAAAGTCACAAATATACACCTACAAAACTTAGAACTTATATTTCCGTCACACAAAAATAATCTAAGATGAACCTTTTAATTGCTCTACTTCCCGCTCTGCTTTGGGGAGTGCTTCCGTTGGCTATTTCTAAGGTCGGCGGCCGTCCCATTCATCAAATTATTGGTACCACAACCGGAACACTGCTCGTAGCTATTGTGGTTTACCTCATTGTGCAACCCGATATCACCACGGCCAACTTCTGGTGGTGCTTTCTTTCCGGTGCCATGTGGGCCGGTGCGCAAATGCTGCAGTATCGTTCTTTCGAATTGATCGGCGTTTCCGGCGGTTTGCCCATTTCTACCGGCATGCAATTGACGGCGAATTCCATTGTGGGGGCGCTCTTTCTCGGTGACTGGCCGACTTGGGGGCAGCGCTTGGTGGGTTTCAGCGCGATTGCCTTGATCATTTGGGGAATCTGGCTCACTACGCGTCGTGATCCCGCAGGAAATGGCCAGAAATCCGCTCAGCAGCCGACAAACTTAGTCTCGAGTAATGACATAGGTTCGCACGGTGAAAGTGCTTCAGCGGCGCTTAAAACGACGAATGTGAATGAAACGGCACAAGATGCAGCCCATCGCGTTGTAGATACGAACCCCGATTGCGTTGCTGAAGCAGTGGATCACGTGGGACAAGCGCCCGGCGAGGGGCTCGCAGCAACGAAAAGCGACAATGCATCCGCCGAGAACAGTACTTCAGACGCCGATGCGACTTCCAATATGAAGACCGGCATTCTTGTCTTGGCCATCGGTACGATAGGCTATGTGGGCTTCTCCTTTTTCCCTGCGCGATTCCACGTCGACGGGCGCGCCGCTTTTCTGCCTCAAGCCATCGGCATGACGATAGGTGCTCTCTTCTTCTCGCTCTTCTATCTCAAGCAGCGTCCTTTCTCGCGGGCGAGTGTGAAGAATATGCTCGGCGGTTTCATCTTTGCTGTGGCCGTCTTACTCTATCTGATCTCCATCAATTTGAACGGTGTGTCGGTTGCCGCCTCACTGACGCAAATGAACGTGATTCTCGCCACCTTGGGCGGTATTTACATCCTCGGTGAGCGCAAGACACGTTGGGAATTGTGGAATGTCTACATCGGCCTCTTCATTGTCTTGATTGGGGGCGTAATGATTGGCCTCACCTCCACAGAGATCGTGGCGAATCTGCTTTAATTGTTCAGTTGCTGTACAAACAAGGTGGTGCGGGCGAAAGTTTCGCTGTGCATTTCTCCAAGAGCATCCACCTTGCACCTCGACTATTTCCCCTTTTTACCAGTTGTCCCCAACGAGACCCAAAAAAGAGCGGCTGTGCAGTCCCATTCGGACTTGCACGGCCGCTTTTTTGCGGTCATTGGAAAAACTTTTCCCACGAATGAGTAGGAAGGGCGCGCCGTGTTACGGGCAGCGCGCAGCTTTCAAAAAGAGGTTCCCGGGAGGGAAACGAAGGTTTAGACTTCTTCTGCTTCCGCCGTTTCGTTCTCGCCAGACTGATTGCGCTTGCCGAGATATTCGGGCAGACTCATACCGGCTTGGTCGAAGAGATCGGCGAGCGGGGGAACAGATTTGAGCAAACCGCTGACGAAGTTCGCCGTCGAACCCTTGCCGTCGGCACTTTGTCCACCGTTGTCCCAAACGGTCACCTTGTCGATGTTGATACCCTTGATGGCTTCCACCTGCGTGCGCACGAGTTCCGGAAGTTTCTCGAGGAGGAGAAGCATGTAGGCCTTGTTGGCGTCGCCGCCGGCAGCGCGGATCATCTTGTCGTAACCTTCGGCCTGCTTGGTCAGAATCTCATAAAGACCCTTTGCCTCGGCTTCCATCTTGGCAAAAATGGCATCGGCTTCACCCTTGGCTTGCACACGTTTTTGTTCGGCTTCGGCCTCGGCTTCGATCACAATACGGCGCTTTTCCACCTCTTGTGCCACGATGACGTTGGCTTGCTGCGAAGCGCGTTCGCGTTCGGCGCGCGCTGTTTCGGCCAAGCGTTCGGCAGAATAGGCTTCTTCGAGGGCTTTGGCCTGTGCCACCTTCTCGGCAGCGACGGCGCGACGCTGGGCTTCGGCTTCGCGTTCGCGGCGGTCGGCGTCAGAGTTGGCCACTTCGACCTTCGCCTTGTTCTCACCGGCGATGGCCATGGCGTTGGCTTCCGACGTGCGGATGCGCGTTTCCTTCATTGCTTCGGCGCGACCAATCTCACCGATCTTATCTTGTTCGGCAACGCTCACCTTGGCTTCGTTGATGGCCTTGGCGGCGGCTTCCTTACCGAGGGCTTCGATGTAGCCGCTCTCGTCTTTGATGTCGGTGACGTTGACGTTGATGAGCTTCAAACCGATTTTCTTCAGTTCGATCTCCACATTCTTCATAATGTTCTCCTGGAACTTGTCGCGGTCGCTGTTCAATTCCTCAATCGACATTGATGCGATGACCAAACGGAGCTGTCCGAAGAGGATGTCGCGCGCCATCTCCTGAATGTCGGTGGGTTTGAGTCCGAGGAGACGTTCGGCGGCGTTGTTCATCGAGTCGCCTTCGGTCGAAATACCCACGGTGAAGCGGCAAGGTACGTCGACGCGGATGTTTTGTCGCGAGAGGGCGTTCGTCAAGTTGGCTTCGATCGAGATGGGTGTGAGGCTCAAGTAGGCATAGTCCTGAATGATGGGCCAAACGAAGGCACCGCCACCGTGAATGCACTTGGCTGAGCCGTTGGTACCGCGCGTACCGAAGATGACCAAGATCTTGTCGGAGGGGCAACGGCGGTAGCGATTGAGTAATGCGGCGAGCATAATGATCGCGCCTACGAACAAAATCGCGGGAAGGTAGAGAGGAGACATTTCCATAAAAGTGATGTGTTGATAGATAGTAGTTGCAAGAGAAACTCACAAACGCTCATTTCGCCTCGCTTATCTACGCGAGCGAGGTGGAAGGTAGCGCAAGATTGGCTCAGCCGCGGCGAAATGCAGCAGCCGGGGTACAACTTGCCGTTGGCCGGGTGTGTATGCCCGTGGCGAGCGCGCGCTGTGCGAAAGTGGTGCGTCGTGAGGTGGAGCGACGGGGCTACAGGCGTTGTACCGTCACCGTGAGATGGTCTACGGCTTTGACCACGCGCACTTTACAGCCCGTGGGAAGTTCGTCGCCGTCGGCACTTTCGGCGATCAATTCGTGGAGTGAACCAGCCACACTCACCATGACTTTGCCCAGTTGTCCCTTGCCGGGAGGGATGCGAAGGTAGACATCGCCCACCGTACCGACACTTTGCGCCGTGTCGAAGGTCGCATTTTGCGACAGACGCAGCACTTGGCAGAGCAAGTAGTAGACGATGAGCATAAAGAGGGCGCCCACGGAGAAAGCCACGGTGCCCAACCACCATTGGTTCTGAATTTCGGGATAGCAGAGCACGCCGGTCCAACCGAAACCGAGGAGGAAGCAGGCCACCGTCTTCACCGAAACAAGACTCAGTCCGTCGATGTCGAAGCTGGTGTCGCCACCGCTGAAGTCTGCATCGGTGTCAAAACCAAAAAGCAGGAGGGCGATTTGGATGAGGAAGACAACGGAGGCTACAATGGCCGTACCCCAATACAAATAGTAGGTGGGAGATTGAAGAAAGAGGTCCCAATATGAGCTGGTCATGGTGGATAGAGGATATAAAAAGGACATAAATGTGAGCCAAAGTGCCATCCGGACTTGAGCTCGTGTGCGTTTTTCAGAAAAAGGGACGCATGGTCGAGCGACCCCGGTGGACTTTACGGACTTCGAACAAAATGAACGGGAGTCACACCGCAAATATACAGACTAAGTTCTGACTTTCCAAAAAAAAGTGTTCGTTTTTTTGTTGGTTCGGCTTTTCGTTTTTGAGAAAAATGTGCTATTCTTTCTCTTTCAAGAAGTTAGTGCTGATCGAAGGTGGCTGTTTTTTCGGCTATACGTGGCGTCTTTTCAGCACTTCGCGGTGTGTGCTGGGAAAAGTAGGGAGAAAAAAGCGAAAAGCAGTGGTGTTTGGCGAAAAAGTCGTGAGCTTTTTATTGAAAGTTGGGAAGGGGTGTCCGAAGAATGGCGGTCTGCTTCAGTGCGGCGGTGTGCGTTGTGCCCGTGGGGTGGGAGTTCTTGCCGACGCGTGCCGCCGAAGGCCATGAGAGCGCGGATGTTTTTCCCGCAGCCCGTGACGATGATGCCGGCGTTGTCGTGTTTGCCGATGTGGGTGTTACCATATTTGCGATACTCAATGCGTTAAGGAGCATACGGGTCAGCAATGTGTTCAAACAATGCGAATTCCATCTTTGCAACTGAGTAGCAAAAGTAAAAGCGTATATTTGCACCCGAAAAGTAGTTTTACTGTCAACAAAGAAATGAAAAGACAAGTGTACATAGCGATAGTGGTTTTGGCAGCAATCATGTTGCTTGCCGTGCCATTCATTCCGCATCATCACCACGATAATGCGCTATGTACGGTTGTGGAACACTGTGACAGCGACAACACGGATAATGACGTACATACAGGCCACAGTGATGACGGCACGGTGTGCATAGAGAATGGCGGATTGTTCATATCCCAATCCGATGCCCACAACAATACTTCTTATAAGATTATTCCGACATTTGTCTGTGCGATATGCAGGATGGTAATTGCCGAACTGTTTCCGGCAAAGAAGATTCCATGCGAATGGGAAGGCATCGCCATCTACCAATCGGCGAAACTGAACCGGATCAATGGTCTGCGGGCACCACCCCATATTATTTTCTGACACCTCATTATAAATCTATGAGGTGCGGTATGCCTTTTCGCATACCCTATTTCCCTTTTTTTATACATCATCCGTTCCCTTTGTGTAAGGGAACGTAAAATGTAGTACAACAAAAATGTCATAAAGAGAGCCTTAGTGCCTGTAGCACCGGTCTTTCTTCTGTTGTTGTATGCCTATGATGTAAAGCACAAGGACGATTTGCAACCGACTGACAGCCTGTTGCACGACACCGGCGCGTCGCAACTTTCAGTCAAGCAGCTGATAGTGCCGGCCTTGCTGATGGCATCGGTAGATATGTGATAGCCGCAGGAACGAGAGCATTAAGGAGGTTGCACAGCAAGCATTGAGTCGGGGATGGTGTCTCCAGAGTAGGTCTGGGGATTTTATGCACAAAACCTCGCATATAGGCAGTAACTGTCCGTGCAACGCAAATTGTCCCAAAAGAAGGCGGAGATCTCCCGCATCTCCTTTTCCCTTACTACAATGGGAAGAGAGAGGACTTTCAGACTGATCTTTAATTTAGAATGGAATATGTTTCAGAAACTGATAAAATTCTCAATAGAGAACAAACTTACAATAGGCCTACTGACAGTAGTCCTCATCATCTGGGGAGGGTGGTCGCTGTCACAGTTGCCGTTTGACTCCACGCCTGATATAACCAACAATCAGGTGCAGGTCATCACGCAGGCCCCGACGTTGGGGGCGCAGGAGGTGGAGCAGTTCATCACCACTCCCGTGGAGATGGCGCTCGCCAACATACCGAGAGTGACGGAGCGGCGGAGCATCAGTCGCAGCGGACTATCGGTCATCACGCTTGTTTTCGACGATGCCGCCGATGTGTATTGGGCGCGGCAGCAGGTGAGCCAACAATTGAAGGAAGCCGAGGAGGTGTTGCCGCAAGGCAAAGGCACTGTGGGGCTTGTTCCCGTGACGACCGGGCTCGGCGAAATCTACCATTATACCCTACGCGCGAAAAAAGGCTACGAAGATAAGTATAGCCTTACCGACCTGCGCACGATGCAGGACTGGATTGTGCGCAAGCAACTGTCCGGCACGGAGGGCATAGCCGAAGTGAGCGGATGGGGCGGATACGTGAAGCAGTACGAGGTGGCGATTGACGCCGACCGACTGAACGCATCTGGGCTGACCGTGGCGGACGTGTATGACGCCCTCGAAGCGGGCAACGAGAATACCGGCGGCAGCTACATCGAGAAGAACAGCAACCAGTATTTCATCCGCGGTATAGGTCTCGCCACGTCGTTGGAGGACATCGGGAAAATTCCCGTGAAGACCATTGGCGGTACTCCGATACTCGTAAGGGACGTGGCAAATGTGCAGTTCGGATATGCCACCCGCTATGGAGCCGTGACAAGGAACGGCGAGGGCGAGGTCGTGGCCGGTATCACGCTGATGCTCAAAGGTGAGAATTTTCAGCAGGTGATAAAGAATGTAAAGGAGCGCATGACGCAGATACAGAAAAGCCTGCCCGAAGGCGTGGTCATCGAACCCTTCATCGACCGTACGCAATTGGTGAACTGCGTGACGGGAACCATCACTCGCAACCTGATAGAGGGAGGGCTGATTGTGGTCTTTATCCTCGTGCTGTTCCTTGGCAACTACCGCGCAGGACTTGTGGTAGCCACCGTGATTCCATTGTCCATGTTGTTCGCCTTCGGGATGATGAAGCTCTTCGGCGTGAGCGGAAACCTGATGAGCCTCGGTGCGATAGACTTCGGGCTTATCGTCGATGGTGCGGTCATCATCGTGGAAGCCGTGTGCCACCACATAGGCATCAGCAGGGACAAGTACCGGGGCGCAAGGCTCACGCAGGCGCAGATGGACGACGAGGTGTATCTCTCCGCGTCCAAAATCCGCAAGAGCGCGGCATTCGGCGAAATCATTATCATGACGGTCTATTTGCCCTTGCTCACGCTGGCGGGGATTGAGGGGAAGATGTTCCGCCCCATGGCGATGACCATCTTCTTCGCCATACTCGGGGCATTCATCTTGTCGCTCACGTATGTGCCGATGGCAAGCGCGTTGTTCCTCAGCAAGGAGAGCACGCACAAGCGCAACCTATCTGACCGCCTCATTGAGAAGTTGAGAGGATGGTATCTGCCCGTCATCACGAAAAGCCTCAATTGGAGCAAGGCGCTGATCGCCTCGATGGTCGTGCTGTTTGTGGCCAGCCTACTTATCTTCAATAGGTTGGGCGGAGAGTTCATCCCCAGCCTTGAGGAGGGCGACTTCGCCGCCGAAATCAGCATGGTGCAGGGCACGTCGCTCTCGCAGATGGTCGAAAGCACCACGCAGGCGGAGAAAAGACTGAAGGCGCAATTCCCGGAGGTGAAACAGGCGGTGACGCGCATCGGAAGCTCCGAAATCCCCACCGACCCCATGCCCGTGGAGCGTGCCGACATGCTCATATCCTTGATTCCGAAAGCCGAATGGACCTCAGCAAAGACCAAAGACGAGCTGATGGAGAAGATGGAGGAAGCGCTGAGCGTCATTCCCGGAATGGAAGTGGAGATGACGCAGCCCATACAGATGCGCAACAACGAGCTGATTACGGGCATCAAACAGGATGTGGCAATAAAGATATACGGCAACGACCTCGACGCACTGGAATCTTCAGCAAAAAAAGTGGCATCGCTCATCAAGAATGTGGATGGCGTGTCTGAGCCGTTCGTGGAGAAGGTGCAGGGACAGCCACAGATACAGGTGAAGTACGACCGCGACCGTCTGGCGAAATACGGCATTTCCATAACCACCGCTAATCGTGTGCTCGAAGCCGCCTTCGCCGGCCGTCGCACCGGCTACGTGTTCGAGGAAGATCGCCGTTTTGACATGGTGGTGCGGATGGACAATAACCTGCGCAACGACCTCGCGGCATTGGAAGGTCTCTATCTGCCGCTGCCCGACGGCGGGACGCTGCCGTTGCGGCAGGTTGCCGAAATCAGCTTCGAGAACGCTCCGGCGCAAATCACACACGAGGACGGACAGCGGCGCATCTATGTGGGTTTCAACGTTCGAGGACGTGACGTGCAAAGCACCGTAGAGGAAATCCAAGCCCTTCTCGACAAGGAACTGAAGCTCCCGGCGGGCTATTATTACACATACGGCGGACAGTTCCAGAACCTTCAGGAAGCCACAGGACGCCTCATGCTCGCCGTGCCGCTTGCCCTGCTGGTTATCCTCTGCCTGCTGTATGCCACACTGAAGAATGTGCGCGAGACGCTGTTCGTGTTCTCTGCCATACCGTTGTCTGCCATCGGCGGTGTGTGGGCTTTGTGGCTGCGCGATATGCCGTTCAGCATTTCCGCCGGTGTGGGATTCATCGCGCTCTTTGGCGTGGCGGTACTCAACGGCATCGTGCTTATCGGACAGTTCAACACGTTCGAGAAGGAAGGAATGACGGATGTGCGGAAACGCATTATCGAGGGGTGTATGCTGCGACTGCGCCCGGTCATCATGACGGCACTCGTGGCATCGCTCGGCTTCATGCCTATGGCACTCTCCACGGGCGACGGAGCCGAAGTGCAGCGTCCCCTCGCGACTGTGGTCATCGGCGGTCTGCTCACGGCTACCATCCTGACACTCATCGTCTTGCCGTCAATATATAAGACATTCACAAGAGAAAATCGTAAGGAAGCATGAAAAGATTCAAGTATATCATTTTAGCCGTATGTTTCGGCGCACTGCCGCTGTCGTCGTCTGCACAGAAAAAGGCCATGACGTTGCAGGAGTGCATCGACATGGCATTGAACAACAATCTATACATGAAAGCTGGGACAGTCTCCGTAGGCAAAGCCCGCGACCTGCAAGGCACGGCGTTCGACATGGAGAAGACATCCGTCACGCTCAGTCAAGACCCCACATCAGGGGGGGGCGACAACGGCATAACGGTAAGCCAGTCGTTCGAGTTCCCCACCGTTTACGCCGCACGGCGCAAATACCTGAAAGCGGAAACGGCGGTGGCGCAGAGCTGTCTGGCGGTGACACGCAACGAGGTGATAAGGGACGTAAGCGCATACTATTACACCCTGCTCCATGACCGCCGTACCATCGAAATCTTGCAGGCGCAAGACAGTGTGTACGACAGGTTCGTCAGCCTTGCCTCGGCACGGTGCAAGGCGGGGGCGGCAGGCAATCTGGAACTGATAAACGCTGAGCGTATCCGCAACGAGAACCGCATCGAGAGGGAAAAGGCTGAAAAGTCTTACCGGTCGGCGATGCTCGCTTTCCGGCAACTGCTGAACACGGACACCGTGGTCGTTCCGGCGGACGTTTCGCTTTCCGTCATCCGACAGGAAATGCCGGAGGCATCCGCTTCCTTTGAGCAAACGCCTTTGGGTGGAATGTATGCCGCACAGATAACGGCATCTGAGCGTAACCTCAGCCTTGCCAAACAAGGGTACATGCCGGGATTGAGCATTGGCTTGAAAGGGCAGCTGCTCATCAAGGGCTTCAATCCTTACGGCATCGAGCGCAACAGATTTGAAAAGGGAAATTTCATGGGCGTCGAGGTTGGCGTGAGAGTTCCCTTGTTTTGGGGCAGTCAAAAGGCGAAGGTAAAGGCTGCCCGGCGCGACGTGGAACTGGTGGAAATCAGCCGCCGGCAGGCGGAGCAACGTATGAACAAGGAATACCATGACGGACTGAACGAGCTTTTCCGTGCACAGAAGGTGCTGGACTATTACATCGCGCTGGGAAACGGACAGGCCGAGCGCATGAGCCGCCTCTCGCAGGCGTCCTACGAGAATGGCGAAATTGGGTATGTGGAATATATCCAGAACCAGCAGACGGTACTCGACGTACAGTTGCGGTATGCCGATGCCGTCAACGACTACAATCAGGCAATCATCACGTTGAACTACATAAAAGGAAACAAATGAAAACGTTTTATATGACGATCATAGCAGGCGCACTCACTCTCCTTGCGTCATGCTCCGGGCACAAGAACGCAGAAATCCAGACTAAGGAAACGGATGAACAGCGTACGGAAGAGGTGAAACTGACGCAAGAGCAGTTGAACACGGTGGGCATCACATTAGGCAAAGTGGAGAAAAAGAAACTCGGCAGCGTAATCCGTGCTAACGGGGAACTGAAGCTGAATCCGCAGGACAAGGCCGATGTCACCTCGCTCGTCGGCGGAATTGTCCGCAAGATAAGCGTCATAGAGGGACAGCAGGTCAAAGCCGGCCAGACAGTGGCCTACATCGAGAACACAGAGATTGTGGAGATGCAGAAGGACTACCTTGTGGCTGCAAAAGAAAAGGAAACGGACTGGCTGGAACTGCAGAGGCAACGAACGCTGTCCGCGCAGGGAGCCGGAGTGGAAAAGACGCTCCAGCAGGCGGAAGCGGCATACGCGACCGCAAAGGCACGCCTGACGGGATTGCATCACAAGTTGGTGCAAATCGGCATCAGGCCGGAAAAAGTAGCAGCGGGCAAGATCGTCTCGCAAGTCCCCGTGCGCACAATGATTCCGGGTGTGGTGGGTAAAGTAAGCGTGAACACCGGGACTTATGTGGATACCACCACTCCGCTGATGCAGATAGCCGATAATTCGGCCGTCTATGCCAGCCTCAATGTCTTCGAGCGCAACATCAGCCAAGTCGAGGTTGGGCAGGACGTGGATTTCGTCATCACGAACAGCCCGGAGGCGCGTGTCAAAGGCAAGGTGTCTTTGGTGAACCGCTCCATGAACCCGGAGACCAAGGCCATCGCCGTACATGCCCGGATTGCCGGAGGCAACGCCGACAGGCTGATTGCCGGCATGTACATCACCGGACTGATACATACGGGCAAGAAGGAGGTCACGGCTCTGCCCGACGGTGCCATCGTCAGCACGGAAGGCAAGAAGTATGTTTTCGTCCTCGATGGTAAGCAGGCGGGCGGAAAGGACCAAACGCTGCATTTCAAGCGCGTGGAAGTCATAACGGGAGCCGGCGAGCTGGGATATACGCAGGTTGATTTCGTGAACCCCGTGGAGGCGAACGCCACAGTGGTGACTGGCAAAGCATTTTACCTCGCTTCCATGTCAGCCGACCACGGCGAACACTGAATGAGAGCAACGGACATCCATGAACAGGCGTGATTGGGAAGACGATGGGTACATCGCCACAAGAGGTTCAACCTTTCCCAATCGGGACTCATCGTAAGCCTTGCCGCAGGTCGGGCCGCCGGCTTTCCCGTCCGGTACTTTATTTACCCGGGGAAGACGTACTTTCAAAATCGAAGTGCAATCAATCATTCGTTTTTCATCCGGTAAGTCAAAGAGCGTTTGCGCCGAATGGTCGGGAAAGGTGCCTCGACTTTGCGCTATATGGACGCCGCAGTGCGGCGGGATGAAGGGAAAGTTGTGTTTTATCAAGCGCAAAAGTAAAGATTTAGTTTCGAATAGTCGAAGGTTTTGTGGGAAAAATATTTCGATTTTCGAGAATGGAAAGAGATGGAATAAAAACTTGTGGACTTTCTTAAGAAACGCCCCTTCTTTTCTCTTCTTCCTCCCCGCTTTTTTTGAAAAGACGCCCGTTCCTTCGCCCACCATGCCCCCCACTGTTTCCTCATCCGCACATCCGTACGCGTGAACGGACACGCCCCCGCGCATCGCGCACTCAGCGAGTTCGAAATTCTTGCCTTCACCCTTCACCTTCACCCGGAAGTTGTTGATACAGTGCGCATTGTGTGTGAAGGAAAGGCTCTTTTTTTGCCTTCACCGGTGAAGGAAACAGGGGTGAGACCTTCACACGCAAGTTGCTGTTTCATAGATTCTTACAGTCGTATGGTGAAGAGGTGAAGGTAAAAAACGAAAAACAGCGGACGCGCGCGCTACGCGTGCGTGTTGGGGGCTGAGGAGGGAGGCCGGTGCATTTTTGCAAAAGGTTTTCCGGTAGTTGATGCCTCACTCCAAATGTCGGATGAACCAAACAAAAGCGCCGGCCGGCGAATCCACTGCGATTCGCCGGACGGCTTTCTATCGGTGAGCGAAGAAGCGAGCGATGCGGGCAGTCGTGCTCGTGTTTTCGTCCGTTTCTTCAGTCTTCGGTTTTCTTTTCGACCGGCGCCTTCTGCACGGGCGTGGCGGGTTTGTGTTCGCTCGACGAGGAGGAAAGGTGCGAAGTGCCGGTCGGTGCGGCGGTGGTTTTCGCGCCTTCGTTCGGTGTGGCGGAGTTTTTGGTGTTTTCGCTTCCCGTGGTGTGGGGAGTGGCCGTCTGCTTCGGTGCGGCGGTGTGCGTTGTGCCTGTGGTGTGGGAAGTTTTGCCGACGCGTCCGGCTGTGGAGGCGTCCGGTGTCGGAGCGGCGTGACCGGTCTGGCTCAAGAAGCGCAGATAGGCCCCGTAGATGTGCGAGGAGTAGGCCTTAAAGATGTTGTTGGCAAAGAGAATGTCCGTGATTTTGTTGTCGGCGACGTAGGCCTTCATGTTTTTGGTGAAGTAGCGCGAGTCGATGACGTGAATCTCGGAGAAGGAGTAGAAGAGGTAGCCGGGAAGGGTGTTGCCGAAGCTGTCTTTGAGGATGATGAGTCGGCGGTTGCCGGGCGTTGAGGTGCGGATGACGGCCAAACGGGTGTCGCCGCCCATGAAGGTGCAGTAGGCGCCGGCGCTTCCATCGCGGTAATGCTGGAAATAGATGCCACGGCGCGGACGACTTTCGCCGACGACGCGATAGTTCTTGTCGATCGTGTAGTCAATGTAAGTGGCCGTGTAGGTGACGTCGCGCGGCACGTGGTAGACGAAGTCTTCGGGGGCATTTTTGAGCGCAACGTCCTTGGCATAGGCATACATGCTGCCCACATAGCCGTGAACGACTTTGCGATCGTAGGCGCTGAGGGGGCGGAAGGGGACGCCGGCAACCTTGGCAAAGGCTTGGGCGGCGTAGAATCCGCCGAGGGGTGCCCAGTGGTGGTCGGTACGGAGGTAGATGTCCTCAGCGGCGTGTTGGCCGAGGGGAGTATAGATATCAACGGCCTTGACGCCAGGATCGAGGAGGGCGTAGGTGGCGCGGATGTTGGGGTGTTGTGGACGAGAGATGCGGCGCGCTTTGTCGGGGCAGTAGTATTCGACGGCGGTGGGGATGAGCATGCAATAGATGTTCACGCCCGGGAAGGTGGAATGGTAGAGGTTGGCGGCGCGGGCATAGCCGATGCAGCCTTTGCTGCTGCCACCGAAGGCCATGAGAGCGCGGACGTTTTTCCCGCTGCCGGTGACGATGATGCCGGCGTTGGAGATTTTGGCGTTGTCGTCGGCCGTGAGATGGTTTTGATAGGGCTCGATGTCTGGATTCGAGGTGCCGGCTTCGGCCTTGGGGAGGGGATCGCCGGGCATTTCGGAGGATTCGGCTTCGGGAGCGGCGGCGTGAAATGTGATGTTTTCCTCGCCGGTGGAGAGGGCGAGCCGGTGTTTGATTTCCATGCTCAGGGTCATGAAATGATCGCGGAAGGGTTCGCTGTCGCTAAACCAGGCTGAAACGTCGCGCGTGAAGGCGCCGGATTGAAGACGATCCCACGAGAACGCAGGAAATTGGGCGAGTTCGCGCTTCTCGAGCGGCGAATAGACGCTGCGCGGGAAGGTATTGAACACGACGGCGAAGGCTGCAAAGAGCAGGACGACAAAAAGGGTGTAGAATCGACCGAATTTCATGCGGGCGGACGAAGAAAATTAGAAGCGGGTGTAGATAAACGCGTTGTTGGTGGCGCCTACGAGGAGGGCGACGGAGAGCACGAGCAGCAAGGCGGACACCGAGATGTGAAAGGTGACTTTTATCACTTGCCCCGGGACACGTTGTGCGAGGGGGATGCGCTCGATGAGCGCAGAGAGGTTGCGTCGAATGGGGGTGCTGAGCAAGAGGGCGGCGATCCAGAGCCAGAAATGGTCGAAGATGGCGCCCGTGGTGACAAAGTCGTGGAAATGTGCGGCGTGGCCGAAACCTATGGAGAAAAAGGTGGTGAGCCGCGAGAAATCGTCGAAATAGAAAATGCCCCAGCCGATGAGGATGAGCAAGAGGCTGTAGATGTGGAGCAAGGGAGAGGGGACGCGATGGATGATGCGAAGGAGGGTGTATTTCTCCAAGAGCACGATCACGCCGAAATAGACTCCCCACAGCACGAAGTTCCAACTCGCGCCGTGCCACAGTCCCGTCAAGAACCACACACACAGGATGTTGAGGGCTTGATGTCGGCGGTTGCCACCCATGGGAATGTAGACATAGTCGCGGAAGAAGCTACCGAGCGAGATGTGCCAGCGGCGCCAAAACTCGGTGATGGAGCGACTGATGTAGGGGTGGTTGAAGTTTTCGTTGAAATGGAAACCCAAACACCGCCCCATGCCGATGGCCATGTCGGAATAGCCGGAGAAGTCGAAATAGATTTGGAAGGCGAAGGCCAAAATGCCGATCCATGCGCCGGTGGTGGTGAGGTCGTGGAGCGAACCGCGAAGAAACTGATCGACGATTTCGGAAAACTGGTTGGCGAGGAGCACTTTCTTGGCCAAACCGATGAAGAAGCGGTAAGCCCCTTCGGCAAAATCGTTGGCGCTGATGCGACGGTTGCCGATTTCTTCGGCCACGGTGCCGTAGCGCACGATGGGGCCGGCCACCAACTGCGGGAACATGGAGACGTAGAGCAGCAGACGACCGAAACGATATTGCGCAGGAGCTTCCTTCCGGTACACGTCGATGAGGTAGGACATGGACTGAAAGGTGTAGAAACTGATGCCGATGGGGAGGGCTATGCCGGGAGCGGCCACGGGAATGCCCCACGCATTGAGGGTGTGCGCGAAGAAGTCGGCATACTTGAACGTACCGATGGCGGCAAGATTGCCGAGGATGCCGAAAATGAGAAAAAAGCGGGGGATGGGACTGCGGTCGATGATGATGCCCACGAGGTAGTTGAAGACCACGCAGCCCAGCATGAGAAATACATAGACGGGTTCTCCCCAAGCATAGAAGATGAGGGAGAAAATGATGAGAACGTGGTTCTTATACGCCTGTTGTGGACTGTCGAGTAGGAGGGAATCGTGGCGATCGCGACGAGCCGCTAAGAGATAGAGTAGCGCGAAGAGCGGAAGAAAGACAAAGAGGAAGAAGAGGTCGGAGAAAACCATGCGGCGAAAGGCGGAAGTGTAAGTTGTGAGAGCGCAGACGGAGCGGGGCGAACGTGGGGAAATGCGGCTGCCCGTTCAGGGGCAGTTGTCGCGCTTTACCATTGTAACACGGAAGAGATGCGGTTGGCCAAATAATAGCCGTTGCGACGCGCTCCTTCGATGTTGGTGTGGGTGCCGTCGGTGGTGAAGCAGCGCGCCGTACGTTCGCGGGCTGAACTTACACAACTTTCTTTATCTTGACGTACGACCGAGAGGCTGAGTTGATCGCCGCACTGGGCGATGGTTTCGGCCACGGCAAACAGGCGCAGGTCGGGGATGGCGGTCGACTGCATGGGGGTGAGCAAGACGATTTGCGCATGGGGAAAAATGCGCATGAGCAGGGTGCAGTCGTAGCGCACCACTTCGGCCAGCGAGCGCACGGTTTCCGGTGTGCGGTGCGAGAAGATGCTATCGGGCTCTTCGAAGGCTTGCGCCACACTGCAGGAGAGCACCTCCGGACGCTGCTTGGGGAACCACGCATCGTTGGTGCCGGCAGATATAATAATGAGTTGCGGCTCTATTTGTCGGCCTTTGTTGCAATCGTCGATCAGGCGTTCGATTTGATTGAACACCACATTGTTGTCAGAGAGGCGTTCGGTGTTCTCGCGCAGGTCGTGACGCGTGGCGGCGGTGTGGGTCCAAGTGGCACCGCTGCGGGCGTAACTCCGACAGGTGGCGGGACGAAAGCGATCGACAAACCACCGCGTCCAACCTTGTTGGCCGGTGCAGTATTCACCCCCGAGCCAGGTGTTGGAATCGCCGAGGATCACCACATTGAGCGAGGAGGCGTTCCCGGCCGAAAGGGCAACTGGGAAAAGCAAGCAGAGGAACAACAGCTGTAGGCGCTGTCGAAGGAGGTAGAAAGTCATTGTTTAGAAGAAGTTTGTGGCGTTTCTTTATTGGAAGAAGACGCGTTTCACACGTTGACTCACCGAAGTGAGCACTTCGTAGGGGATGGTGTCGAGTTGTTGGGCGAGTGTGGCGGCCGGCAACTCGTCGCCGAAGATTTCCACACGGTCCCCTTCGCGGCAAGGGATGTCGGTCACGTCGATCATGCACACATCCATACAGATATTGCCCACATAGGGTGCGCGGCGGCCGTTGACCAAGCAATAACCGTGGCGGTTGCCGAGTCGGCGGTTGAGCCCGTCGGCATAACCGATGGGAATGGCGGCGATGCGTGAGGGACGATCCACGACCGAACGGCGGCTATAACCCACCGAAGTTCCGGCTGCCACATCGCGAATTTGGAGAATCGTGGTGCGCAGGGAGGCGACATTCTCAAGCGAGCGGTTGTCGATCGGGTCAATGCCGTAGAGTCCCAAACCGAGGCGGCACATGTCGAGGTGGCGTTCCGGGAAGCGCTCGATGCCCGACGAGTTGCAAATGTGGCGAAGAATGTGATAAGGGAACGCCGCTTGCAGTTCGTGCGAGGCACGATCGAAGATGGTGAATTGTCGAGTGGAAAACTCGTCGAAGTCCGGCGAGTCACTGCCCACAAAGTGCGAGAACACCGAGCGCGGACGCAGCGCTTGTTGGCGGCGCAGCACATCGATGAGTTCGGGCACGTCGACATCGGGGTTGAAACCCAAGCGACACATGCCCGTGTCGAACTTGATGTGTACGGGATATTGCGTGATGCCTTCGCGGCGCGCCGCACGAATGAGCGCATCGAGCAGGCGGAAGTTGTAGACCTCCGGTTCCAAACGATATTTGAAGAGCGTGTGGAGCGCACTCATCTCGGGGTTCATGATGAGGATGCCCGCTGTGATGCCGGCTTTGCGGAGTTCCACCCCTTCGTCGGCCACGGCCACCGCGAGGTAGTCCACGCCGAGATCTTGCAGCGTGCGAGCCACTTCCACACTGCCGCAACCGTAGGCACCGGCCTTGATCATACAGGTGATTTTCGTCTCGGGGCGCATGAACGAGCGGTAGAATCGGAGATTGTCCGCCAGTGCGCCGAGGTTCACCTCGAGGGTGGTTTCGTGTACCTTGAGCAGGAGTTCGTCGGTGAGTTGCTCAAATGCAAACGCTCGTGCCCCTTTGAGGAGAATCACGTCGTGCGACAAGGTGTCGAGCAACCCGCTTTCGAGCAGGGCATCGGTGGTGTCGAAGAAATGCGTTTCCGATTTCACGAGTCCGTCCAACTGCCGCACGTCGCTGCCCACGCCGATGAGCATGTCCACTTGGCGCGGAGCGAGCAGCGCGGCCACACGATGATAGAGCACATCGGGGGCTATGCCCGATTGTTGGAAATCGCTCAGCACCAAAATCGAACGATGGTGGGGCTCTTTGCGGCGCGCCAAGAAGTCGAGGGCGATGTCGAGCGAAGTGAGGTCGGAATTATAGGCGTCGTCGATGAGCGTCAAGCCGCGCACGCCCTGCTTCACCTCGAGGCGCATCGCCACGGGGTCGAGATGCGGCATGCGCTCGCCGATTTGTGTCGGGGTGAGTTGGAGTTGCAGCCCCACGATGGCGGTGTGGATGGCATTTTCGATCGAGGCCTCGTCGTCGAAGGGAATTTCAAAGGGCACAATGCGTTGTCCGTCGCGGTCGTGCAGTCGGATTTTCGTCTTGCCGCTGTGGGTTACTGCCGTCTCGCCGATGGTTTCGGGCTGTCCCGCAGCCGGCACCACCTCGGCATAGAAGGCGGCTTGCGGCGAACGGCGCGACCAGCCGATGCGCTGACCGGTATAGTTGAGTGCATCGAGACAACGGTCGATGAGAGGATTGTCCACACAATAGATCAGTGCCGGTGTATGCTTGAAGAGTTTGAGTTTCTCCAAGCATTTCTCGTCCGGGGTGGCGAAGTTCGCTTCGTGCGCCGCGCCGATGTTGGTCAGCACGCCGAGGGTGGGACGAATGATGTGGCGCAGGGCGCTCATTTCGCCCGGGCGACTGATGCCCGCTTCGAAGAGCGCCACGCGGCTGTGCTCGTTGAGCAGCCACACCGAAAGGGGGACGCCGATTTGCGAGTTGTAGGAGCGCGGGCTGCGCGTCACGGTTTCCGACGGCGAAAGGAGTTGATAGATCCACTCCTTGACGATCGTTTTACCGTTCGAACCGGTGATGCCCACCACGGGGATGTCAAACTGCAGCCGATGTTGCTCGGTGAGTGTTTGCAAGGCCTGCAGCGGCGAAGCCACGAGCAGAAAGTTGGCGGAGGGATAGTGCGCCTGTGCGTCGTCGGGGAGGGTGCCCACCACAAAGTTATGGACGCCGCGACGATAGAGGTCGTCGATGTAGCGATGGCCGTCGCCCGTGCCGGTGCGGAGGGCAAAAAACAAAGTGGTTTCGGGGAAGACCAGCGAACGACTGTCGGTGAGCAGGCATTCGATGTCTGCGTGGGTGTTGCCGATGCGTCGTGCGGAGATCAAATCGCTGATGTGCGAGATGCTATACGACATGTGCAGATAGTTTTTGCGGCTACTCGCCGCGCCGACCCTCTTGAGGCGTCGGCGCGGCGAGTGAATAGACGCAGTAGAGTGCCGCGAAAATACAATTAAAATGGCGAAAAGCCCCATTTCTCCGTGAAAAGTTCGACCTCTTCTCGAAGTTTTGCCCGAAAAGCTCGATGTTCGTCACTTTCGGGGTGCAAAGGGCGGTGATTTCGGGCGCGCATCAAGCGAGCGCGCTCGGCAGAAAAACGACACAGCGCGGGCGAGAAACACCAGTCGGCAAAGCGTTCGGCGATGAACTCGACGGCGGTGTCGGAAGGGTGGAGCAGATCGCGCGCATAGAAGCGGTAGTCGCGCAGTTCGTCGAGCACGATTTCGTAGGCCGGGAAATAAACAGAGCGTTCGTCGGCCGCGCACACGGCATCGACCGCGAGGAGCAACCGCGCTTTCGAAAGTTGCGAAGCGTGCAAGCCGTATTTCGCGTAGCGGTAGGGACTCACCGTCCACACGATGTGGAGGTCGGGGCGTTGTGTGCGCAGTCGGCCGACCGCCTCGAGGAGGAGCACCGTGAGGTCGTCGACCGTGTCGGGATGCTCGGTGAAGTCGGCGGCCGGTTGTTTGTGGCAGTTGGCCACGAGGCGGCCGTCGTGCAGCCGATAGTGCCGATCTGTGCCGAGGGTCAGCACCAACACATCGGCGCGGCGCAGACTTTCGCGTGCCCGCGCCAGGGCCGCCGCAGTGTGTGCTTGACATGTCGCGGCGTCGCCGGCCGAGACGTGGGTGGAAAACCACCGGTTGTGCCACAGCCCTTCGCGCCCTTCGAAATAGGTGGCGTCGGGCAGGGGCTGCGAGTCGAGCAGCACACCGAGGTGGTGGGCGATGACGCGCGGCGCATAGAGCGGACCGAAGGGATTGACGAGCGCATGCCCTGCCGGCAACGCATCGGCGATGTGCTGCCCGATGTGTTGGGCGAAGCACGAGCCGAGAGTCAGCACATGCCGGTCGGGATCGAGCTGAAAGGGCGCGGTGGGGAGCGCCACGGGAGTGGAAAGTTGCATTGCGGCAGAGACGTTCGAACGCCGGCAGGGTGTCGCGGCGTTATTTCTTGTCCATGTTCGTCAGTCCGCCCCAGCTGCACCATTTCACTTTGACACAAGCGGGGTAGAGACGGAGCGGATCGTGGAAGAGATCGAGCGCCTGCGCGATGCTTTCCTCGCTCGGCGTCACGCGCCCTTCGAAGCGCACTTTGCCGTTGACACGAATGCGCACCGGTTTTTTTAAGTCGACCAGTTTCTCATCGAGGAAGATGCGCACCTCGCCGCTGTCGGCCGGACGCATCGTGCGCTTGAAGCGAAGGGGAATGCCCCATTCGCAGCCGCGTTCCGTCACGGTGTAGCTCACTTCTTCGACGCGCAGATCGATGGTGTTCATTTCGATGCGCATGGTGTAGAGGCGGCGCGGTGCGGTGCCGTCATAGTGGTTCACCCCGTCGGGGCCGAGGGGCGAAGGCGTGTCGGTGGCTTTCGGGGCATCGACCGCCAAATTGTAGAAGCCCGAGCGATAGCGGCCGCCCATGGGGAAGTTTTCCCACGAGAACGAGCGCGGACGCACCACGCGGCGATGACCGGCCAACCAAGGGGTGGTGGGGCGGTAGTCGAAACCGTGGCCGGCACCCGGCACGAGCTCAATGCGGTGGCGGAAGGCGCCGGGACGCTTGCGCCGAGCGGCGGCAAACTCTTCGGCCGCCACTTGCGTGAGGCGGTCGCGGCAGAATTGGGTGTCGAACTGCCCCGTGAGGAGCGAAAAACCGATGTGTTCGCAGTTGTCGACGGGTGCGTTCATCAGCGGCTCTCCACCGGCCATCGGGCCCGCGGCAGCCCAGTAGTCGGCATAGTAGGAAGCCAGACGCTGCGAGCCATATCCGCCCTCGGAGATGCCGAAGACGTAGAGGCGCAAGGGGTCGATGTCGGGCGAAGCGAGGGCGTGCTGCAGCAACTTCTCCCATGCCCATTGTTTCGAGGCTTGATACCAGCGATACCATGGGCCGGTGCGGGGAATGCGGGGAATGAAATAGACCGAGGGGGCATCGGCAAATTGCAAAGCCCATTGTCGGCCGCCGTTCCACTCATCGTCGGGCGAGCCGCTACCGTGGAGGTAAAGGAAGAGGGGATAGCCGGCTTCGGGGCGCGCGCCTTTCGCGCCGTAGAAGAATTGCATCGTGGCGTCGGGCTCCAATTGTGCGGGAATCTGCACTTCGCCCGGAGCGGCACCGGCCAGCGGCGACAAAGCCGGGAGGTAGAACGAGCGGTCGGCCGCCACTTGTGCGCGCCACGCCTGCCAAGCACGATCTTGGGCGGCGGGAACTTCGGCCGGCGTGAGTCGACGTGCCGAGAGAGAAAGGCTTGCTGTGAAGAAAAGAAGGCACAGCAACGAGTGAAGAATGGATTTAATAGACATGGTGTGAGTAATGTTACGGGCAAATGTAATGAATATTGTTAGGAACGACAAATTTTGAGCGCGTAATTTCATCGCGCGGCTCTCGCACGCGCGCGCATTCCGGAATTTTCGATTTTTGCCTTCACTTCTTCACCTTTGGGGGCTAAGTCATTGTGAAATAGGGAGATGTGGGTGAAGGCTTCACCCCTGTTTAATGTTCACCTTTTCGTCGGCCGGTTGTGGGCGTGTGGGCGCGTTTTTCGGAATCGAAAATGCGCCGGCGTCGAGCGTGAAATCGCGGTAGGCTGCGGGTGAAGTTTTTTTGGGGTGAAGCCTTCACACTTAATGTGTTGTGCGATAGGGGCTTGGGTGGGTTTGGTGAAGGGGTGAAGGTAAAAAACGAAAAATCGCTGTGTGCGCATAATGCGCGCGCGAGGAGATTTTAGCCTTCACCCTGCGGCGAAAGAAAAAACGCGATGAAATCGCTGAAAATGGACGAGAAAGACGAAAAAACAGTGGGGTTTGTGTGGAAAGAAGTGGAGTTTTGTGGATTAGTGGGGAGGTTTTGGGGTGGCGCAGAGAGCGAACTTATCAAAAGGGTAGGTATGTAAAGCGCAGTTTGAAAAAATGGGTGGGAAACGTCGTTCGCGCCGTTTTTTTTCGTACATTTGCAGCGTATCTGCGCCGATGCACTTTTAGTAAGAAAGCCCACCGACGCCAATCGAATACTAACGCACATAAAATGGCACTGATAGAACAACTGGTGGCTCGCGCTCGAGCCGACAAGCAACGTATCGTTCTCCCCGAAGGCACGGAAGAACGCACGATTCAGGCCGCCGACCGTATCCTGGCCGACGGTGTGGCCGATCTCATCTTGATCGGGAACCCCGCAGCAATTGCTCAACTGGCAAAAGAGCACGGACTTGAAAACCTGGACAAAGCCACGGTGGTCGATCCGCTCGACCACCCCAAGAAAGAAGAATATGCGCAACTCCTCGCCGAGCTGCGCGCCAAGAAGGGAATGACGATCGAACAAGCCCGCGTGTTGGTGGAAAATCCGCTCTATCTCGGCTGCTTGATGATCAAAGCCGGCGATGCCGACGGCCAACTGGCCGGTGCGCTCCACACCACGGGCGATGTGCTTCGCCCTGCCCTCCAAATCATCAAAACCGCCCCCGGCATCACCTGCGTGAGCGGTGCGATGCTCCTCCTCACACAGGCCACCGAATATGGTGAGAACGGCGTGGTGGTGATGGGTGACGTGGCGGTGACGCCCGTGCCCGACGCCAATCAGCTGGCGCAAATCGCCGTTTGCTCGGCCGAAACCGCAAAGGCGGTGGCCGGCATCGAACCGCGCGTGGCCATGCTCTCCTTCTCCACGAAGGGATCGGCCAAGCACGAAGATGTGGACAAGGTGGTAGAGGCACTCAACATTGCCCGCGGCTTGCGTCCCGAACTCAAAATCGACGGCGAATTGCAAGCTGATGCCGCGCTCGTGCCTTCAGTGGGCGAATTTAAGGCGCCGGGCAGCACGGTGGCCGGACACGCCAATGTGCTCGTGGCCCCCCGTCTCGAAGTGGGCAACATCGCCTACAAACTCGTGGAACGTCTCGGACGTGCCGAAGCCATCGGCCCCATCTTGCAGGGTATCGCCCGCCCGGTCAACGACCTCTCGCGCGGCTGCTGCGTGCAAGACATCTACACTATGGTGGCCATCACCGCCAACCAAGCCATTGCGGCCAAAGCTCGTTGAGCCCGGGCGCAACGCATCCTCTCCACTTCAACCTCTTTAAGATTGTAATTCATCACAATGAAAATACTTGTCATCAACTGCGGTTCCAGCTCCATCAAATATAAACTCTATGAGATGGACGATCGCAGCGTGCTCGCCGCGGGCGGCATCGAACGTGTGGGATTGCCCGGTGCTTTCCTCAAAACTACGGTCAACGGCGAAAAGTTGACCCTCGACTTTGATTGCCCCACGCACACGGAGGGTATCAAGAAAATGTTTGACACCTTGCTCCATCCCGAATATGGCGCGATCGGCAGCATCGACGAGATCGCTGCGGCCGGACACCGCATCGTGGCCGGCGGACGCTTCGCCGAGAGCCAACTGGTGACCGACGATATGCTCGAAGAGTGGAAAACCTATATGGATCTCGCCCCGCTCCACAACCCCCCTGCCCTCAAAGGCTACAACGCCGTGAAGGCCGTGGTGCCCAACATGCCCAACGTGTTTGTCTTCGACACCTCGTTCCACCAAACGATGCCCGCCAAGGCTTACATGTATGCCGTGCCTTACGAGTACTATCAGCACCAGAATATTCGCCGTTGGGGTGCGCACGGCACGAGCCACCGTTTTGTGACGGATCGGGTGTGCCGCCTGCTCGGTGTGAAGCCCGAAGACCAGAAAATCGTGACTTGCCACATCGGAAACGGCGCTTCGGTGTCGGCCGTCGACGGCGGTAAGTGCGTCGACACCTCGATGGGCTTGACGCCCCTCGAAGGGCTGATGATGGGCACGCGCACCGGCGATGTCGATGCTTCGGTGGTGCTGGCCATCATGAAGAGTGAAGGACTCGGTCCTGACCAAATGCAGACGCTGCTCAACAAGAAATCGGGTCTGCTCGGCATTTCGGGCGTATCGAGCGATATGCGCGAAGTGGAAATTGCCGCACAGGGCGGTAACGAGCGTGCCAAATTGGCGCTCGAGATGTACAGCTATCGCATCAAGAAATATATCGGTGCCTATGCCGCCGCCATGGGAGGCGTGGACACCATCGTCTTCACCGCCGGTGTGGGCGAACACCAGTGGGACATCCGCTACAACGCCACGAAGGGACTTGAGTTCCTCGGCGTGAAGGTGGACTATGATGTGAACCGCGCCAACTTCGGCGAGGAACAAATCATCTCCACCCCCGACAGCCGCGTGAAAGTGGTGGTCGTTCCCACGGACGAAGAGTTGCTCATCGCCAGCGACACGTTGGCGCTCGTACAACAGTGATCCTTACGCGTCGCATCGCGGTTTGCTCCCTCGATGGAGGAGCAAACCGCCCGCGACGTCGCTTTCGGGCACATCGCTTCGAGCGATGAAGAACTTGCCCTATTTTGACACAGAACAAAGAATAAACATTTAATACATTACTCACCATGAACAAGACTCTACTTCTTTCGCTGGCTTTCGGGCTGAGCGCTGCGGGAGCCTTCGCGGCCGATGTGTTCACACCGCCGTTTGAGACCACGACGATCGAGGGCGGACAGTTTGCCGCCGGCACTCGCTGGTACACGCTGCAAATTTCGACCAATGGTTTCCACATCAGCAACCCCGGAAACGACGGCGCGATCCAGCTCGTGCGCACCACCACAGACCTCGACGACAAGGATCTTTGGTGTTTCGTCGGTACGCCCGAAACCGGCTACCGCATTTACAATAAGGCCACCGGAACGTCGAAGGTGCTCACCGCGCCCAAGACGATGGAAGGTCAGGCCGGCGGCGGTTCGCTCGTGACGCTCCGCGATGTGGCGGACGCTGCGACTTACGACGCGGATTGGAAATTCGAAATGAGCACCGATCTTGGTGCCGACAAACCTGCCGTTTACATGTATCCCTCGGGACAGCCCTCGCACAAGGTGAACAACCGCGATGCGCGCTTCTCCTTCTGGACGGGCGGTAAGGACCACGGCAGCAGCCTGCAAGTGCTCTTTGCCATGCAGCGCGTGCAGGTGAGCGTCGACAAGGGTACGATGACTACGCAAGGTTCGAGCACCTACAAAAACGCTTGGACGTCGACGCAAACGGCGCCCCAAGTGCGCCTCACGGCGGTGGCCAACAACATGCTGGCGAAGGACAATAACCTCTGGGCCTATGTGGGCAATAAGGTGTTGCCCAGCGACTACACGCTGACGGCCGGTGCGGGTTATTCGATCCGCGGCTTCGAATTCGACGCCAAGAGCGCCGAGGCCGGCAAGCACCTCACGGTGGCAGCCGGTAACAAGAGCTTCACCACGACTGAGACGGCGCAGCACATGAGTTGGACGGGCGACAACGACACGCCCGCGGCGAAGTTCACCCTCAGCGGTTCGAACAACGCGGCTTTGCTCACGGATTTCTACGTGACGGTGACGCGCCAGATCGCGAAACCCGAACCGCAGCAGAACGTGTTCGTGTACAACAACTCGACGTCGGTGACATACCGTATTCCTGCCATCACAACGGCGAAGAACGGAACGGTATTGGCCGTGACGGACTCGCGCCACACGGGAATGGGCGATATCGGCGCAGGCCGCATCGATCTCTTCCTCTCGCGCTCTACGGATAACGGTGCCACGTGGTCGAACCCCGATGTGCTTCGTGACGCAAGCGGCAACGCCGTGGCGCAGGGTATCGGTAAGGACAACAACGTGAACGCCAACGACCGTCGCGATGCCGGTTACGGTGACGCGGCTATCGTGGCCGACCGCGAAAGTAATGATGTGATCCTGCTCAGTGCTTCGGGCCAAGTGGGCTTCTTCGGTTCTACGCGCAACACGCCCATCGCTGTGGCACGCTGGTATTCGCACGACAACGGTACGACGTGGACGCAGCCCGACGATATTACCGACCAGATTTACTCGCTCTTCGACGGGGCCGACAAGTCGCCCCGCGGTAAGGTGGAATCGCTCTTCTTCGGTAGCGGTCGCATTGTACAGAGCCACCGTGTGAAGGTGGGTACCCACTACCGTCTCTATGCAGTGGTGGTTGGTCGCAACACTTCGCCCAACGTGCACGCTAACTGGGTGCTCTATTCCGACGACTTCGGTAAGAACTGGAATGTGCTTGGCAAGGGAACGATCCCCGCTGTGCCCGAAAATGCTGACGAACCCAAGGCGGAAGAACTCCCCGACGGCTCTGTTTTGGTGAGCTCGCGTGTGGGTGGCGGTCGCTACTTCAACATCTATCGTTTCACCGATGTGAAAACCGGTGCCGGTAAGTGGGGCAACGTGGCTTACTCTCGTTTGAAGAAGGCTTCGAGCAACGCTTGCAACGGCGAAGTGATGGTTGTGCCTGTACAAAAGCGCGCCACCGGCGAGAAACTTTACCTCGCTTTGCAGTCGGTGCCCTTCGGTCCCAGCGGACGCACGAACGTGGGTATCAACTACAAGCCCCTCGCTGCCGCAACGGACTTCGATACGCCGGCTAACTTCTCGAACAACTGGGAAGGTGCGCACGAGGCTTCGCGCATCGGTTCGGCTTACTCGACCATGACGTGGCAGAACGACAATACGCTCGGCTTCCTCTATGAAGAAGAAACCTTCCGCACAGCCGGACAGGGTGGTTACACGATCGTTTACAAGAACTATTCGATCGAGCAAATCACGGACAGCGTCTACACTTATGCGGCTGACAACAGCTGGACGGTGGCCGACGATCTTCGCACGAAGATGGTGGAGCACCGCGTTGCCGCGATCACTGCCGGTAAGTATGTCGGTCAGTACACCGCTGCCGCCGCTGCTGCCGCGAATGCCGCTGCTGCCACTTACAACGCGGCGCCTTCTGCTGAGGCTTATGAGCAGTTCAACGCGCAGATGGAGCAACTGCCCACCGTTGAAGTGGACTCGAAGAAACTCTATCGCTTGCGCAATGAGGGTTACCTCGGCACGCAGGGTGCGCTTTACCTCAAAGCGAACGTGGGCGGTACGGCTTACGAAGGCGCTGCCCTCGAAGAAACGGACGATGCGTTCTTCTTCGCTCTCCTTCCCGCGGGCAATCCCGGCGAATACGTCCTCTACAACGAAAAGACGAAGACTTATCTTCCCAAGTTCGGTGCCGACAACGTAACGCCTGCCCTCGTATCGGATGTGGCCAATGCCGGTGTGTTCACGCTGATCACGCGTCCCGACGGTCGCACGTCGCTTTCGGGTGTGAACTTCAGCGGTCGTAAGGCGGTTCACTTGGCGCGTGAAAAGAAGCTCGTGCCTTGGAACATCGACAGCGGTGCTTCTTTCTGGATGCTCGAAGAAACCGACAAACTCACTGCCGTGAAGAAGGCGGAAGGCCGCACGCAGGCTGAGGTTCGTCAGTTCGACCTCCAAGGTCGTCGCGCCAACGAGAACACACGTGGTATCGTGGTGGGCGCCGACGGTAAGAAGTCGCTTCGCTAAAGTCAGAAAGGCGATTCACGGCACTGCTTTTGCTTGAAGTCGTGCCGTGTTTCGCCCCACTTTTCCCCTTAAGATTTGACCCTATACCTCTTCTATATAAAGAGAGCGCTCTCCATTGCGGAGAGCGCTCTCTTTTGGTTTGTGGGAGTAGGGACGTTGGTGTGAATGAGGGCTACAGGAGTTCAACTTGTCCGCGGTGGTTGTGGCGCGCTGTGGGGCGGCCGGTGCGCCGCGGCGCAGGAGGGGAAAATGCGGAGGGACTACCGCGGAAAGAGGAGGAGAACTGCTGAAGCGAAGAGGAATAGCTGCGTGCAGAAGGGCACAGCGGCGTCCCGCTGCTCAGATGGTGGGCGAAGGCGTGTAGTGGCGGAGTTGAATCTTGCGCACTTCGTTCTTGCGCGTCACCCACCAAGCCAAAATACCGTAGACCACCACGTGAATCCACAGGGCGACGTATTCGGTTTGCACATCGGCCAGCGAAGCTCCCATCGTGTTGAGGCGCACAAAACCGTTGACGCCGAAGGTCGAGGGGATCAAATTGGCCAAAGTCTTCCAATACCAAGGAATGGCTGAGCCCGGCCAGCTCACCCCGCTGAGAAACAGCATCGGAACGGAGGTGAATACGGCGATCAAGATAATGCTTTCGCGACTCTTCGGTATCGCACTGATGGAGATGGCGAAGAAGACGCAGGCCAGCAGGAAGGGAAGGGCGAAAAGTGCGATGTCGAGCGCATGACCCACTTGCGGGAAGTGGAACAAATGCGGCACCACGCCCAGTTCGTAGGCCGTGACGGGAATGTAGATGACGAAGAACGCCGCTGCGCGCCCAAGTAGGTTGCGCAAAGCGCGTCGCGAGGCGTGGCGCAAGCGTGTGCGTCGCGGGTGGAACCATTGTTTCAAGCGTTCGGCGCGGGTGAGGCGGTGGCGCTCCTCCGATGCGGCGAGTTCCGCGTGGGCATCGAGCGTGAAGTCGTCGGCCGAGGGGAAGCGGTGCGTCTGTTCCATGCGTTCGCGGCGTGTGCCGGCTTCCATGCCCACACCGAGAATCATCGTTTGCTGAATGATGAGAATCAACACCGCCGGGAGGAGGAAGGAGGCGAAACCGCTTTGCGGATTGAAGAGCGCGATGTGCTCATATTCCAAGGGGTGCGCCGTGAGTTCGTCTTGTCGGTCGGTCGTGTTGCCGGCACGTTGTATCTTGATGCGTGCGTTCATTTCCAACGAAACGTCGGTGGCCGAGGCGAGAATGGCCTTATAATAGAGCATACCGCTCATGTCGCAGTAGACGCTGACGTGCGTTTGCTCCATCCGTGCCAACTTCTGGGCGAAATCTTCGGGGATGTAGACCACACCATAGGCTTCGCGGCGCGCCACTGCGGCCTTGGCGGCTTCGAGCGAGGTGGCGTGTGCGGCGATGTGCACGTCGGGCGAGGCGTTGAGGCGGTTCAAAAAGTCGCGCGAAGTCGCATTGCCCGCTTTGTCCACCACGACCACCGGCACTTCGTGCACCGCTTCCGTGTTGTAGATCAGGGCGTAGACAATGGGGTAGACGATTGGCACGATGACCATGAAGATGATCAAGGCGCCGTCGCCAAATATATCACGCAGCGCGTGTCTAAATGCTTTGTTCATGTCTCTGACTTTTTAGGGTACATAGGCCGTTCGCTCCATGATGTGGCGGAAACGTCCCACAAAGAGTAGCGGCAGCAGGGCGAACACCACCAGCGCACCCACCAAAGGTGCCGCTGCGGTGAGCGAGAAGCCGTCGAGCGCGCAGTGCACATAGAGCAGATAATAGTAGCGCAGCGGGAAGAGGTACGACAGTCCGTGCAACACGGGATACATGGCCATGGCCGGGAACGACATGCCGCAGATGCTGAACGAGATCACGCCCCACAACGAGGCGAAACTCAGCCCCAAACGCGGATTGGGCAGGGCGGAAATCATCAGAACCCCCAAACCTTGAGAAGCCAATACCATCAAAACCAACAACATCAACATGGTCGGAATGCCGCAGTGGCAAGGAAATTTCAGCACGCCGTAGAGATACAGCCCGATGCAGACCCCCACGAGAGCGAAGATCACGAACTGTGCTGCGAGTTTGGCGTACAGTGCTTTGAAAGGTGAGCCGTTCGAGAGAATCAGGAGCGTACGGCCGCCGCCTTCTTTGATCTCTTGTCCGATGGAGAACACCGTGATGAAGAAGATCATCAGCGAAAGCATGCCCGGCAACAGGACGTTCGAGAGGTATATATTATAATTGAGTACCGGGTTGCCGATGGCGTGTGCGTCGATCACAATCGGTTGCAGAAACGCCATGGCTTGTCCGTTGGTCGCGCCTTTGGCGAAGAGCACCGAGCGAGCGGCCGCGCCACCCATCAGCTCACTCATCGTGCGCATGTCCTTGTAGAGGAGCGAACCGGCCATCAGATAGGCGTTGTTCGTGTAGAACGATACCTTCGGTGCCTCCTGTCGCAGGAGCTTGCGGGTCGTGCCCTCGGGAACATAATAGAAAGCATAGATTTCGCCGCGTCGCATCGCCGCGGTGGCCTCGGCGGGCGAAGCATAGCGCTCCACGATGCGCGTGTTTTGGAAGGCATCGAGGTTCGAAGCCAGCGAACGAGTGGTCACGCTGTTATCCATGTCGACCATACCCACCGGCATTTCCGAGGGCAAACCTTCGTCCATCAGGGAAGTGAGCAGCCAGGTGCAAAACAGCGGCACCACGATCATACAGAAAAGGTAGATCGGACGGGTGCAGATGCGTCGCAACTCGCGCAAAAAAACTTTTTTCATCGTTTATCGTCGTGAGAGGAAAACCTACGGGCGCGTACTTTGGGTTTAATGCGCGCCCTTGTTGTCGCGCCTCAGCGCAGCACCACCGTCATGCCGGGACGCAGTCCTTCGACGGCCTGTACCGGCTTGGCTTTCACGCGGAAGGTCTTCAAATCATACTGACCCGTCGACTTCGAGGCGCGCCAAACGGCATAGGTGCCCACGTCTTTCAAGTTCGTGATGCGGAGTTTCACCGCCTTGTCGCCGAGTGCCGGGATGAAGCCCTCCACTTCGCGACCGACGCGGAGCGAGTCGAGTTTGTCTTCGCGCACATTGAACGAGGCCCACATGCTGTCCATAATCGCCACGTTCATAATCGGCGCACCGGTGCCCACCAATTCGCCGACCGTGGGGAAGATGTCCGTCACCTCGCCGTCGAGGGCGGCCACGAGCACCGTTTCTTTCAGATAGCTCTTCACTTCCTTGATGGCACCGCCGGCACGTGCCGTGAGGGCGGCAGCGGCTTGGCGGTCTTCCACCTGTGCACCGTTCATCGCCATGTCGTATTGCGATTTGGCGGCACGTTCCGTCGCAATCGCCGCATCGCGTTGCGCCGTGGCCTCATCAAGCTTCTGCGCCGTCACTACGCCTTCATCATAGAGGCGTTTCACGCGTGCATAACTCTTTTCCATTACTTCGCGACCGGCCTTGGCCTTCTGCCACATCTCGTAAGCGCCGCGTTTTTGCTCTTCGCGTGCGCCCTTGTCGGCTTTGCGGCTCTGTGCGGCGGCAGCATCTTCGGCTGCCACGGCTTGGGTGAGTTTGGCGTTCACTTCGGGCGCTTCGAGAATGGCCAGCACGTCGCCGGCCTTCACGCGTTGCCCCTCTTCGACCAGAATGCGCTTCACGCGGCCGGGCACTTTGCTCGACACGCGGTATTCCGTCACTTCCGTTTGGCCTTGAATCACTTCGGGCTGGGGACGCAGCGCATAGAAACCGCAGATGGCGGTGATGACGATTACTGCCACAATGAGCAGGATCGCGGGGATATAGTTGGGAGCTTGTTTCTTCATTGTTTCGGGATGCTGCTGTTCTACAGCAAATGGGGAGGATTTATGGAGATATGGACGTTCTGCTGTCGCAAGGCCGTGGGGCGATGGGCGAGCGGCGGGAACGCAGAATGAATGTTAGCGGCCGAGGGCTTTTTCGTAGATGGCGCGGGTGATCATGATGTCAATTTGCGCGTCGATCTTGTCGCTTTGTGCGGCCAACCAAGCGGTTTGTGCCGCCAGCAAGTCGGAGGTCGTCACCACGCCCTCCTTGAAACCCACACGCGCCATGCGCAGATTCTCTTCCGCGCGGCTTTGGCTTTTCTCGGTGAGGCCGAGTTTTTTCACCGCTTGGTTCACCGCCAGCGCCGTTTGGTTCACTTGCAACGTGATTTTCTCGCGCGCCTCTTGCAGTTGCAGGCCGGCCACCGCCGCATCGGCCTTGGCGGCCGCTACTTTGTGCTTGCCTTCGCCCCATTCCCAGATGGGGACTTTCAGCAAGAGGCCGATACTCCAAGTGCCTTTCAGCTTTTTCTCGAAGCCGTTGAACATGCTCGGATAGGTCATGCCATATCCGCCCGTCAAGGCGAGGGTGGGGAGGAAGGCGGCGCGCTCTATTTTCACCTTCTCGCCGTAGATCGACTGCGCCAAGTCGAGTTGTCGCAGTTCGGGGCGCGCTCCCATGGCCGTGGCCACATCGGCCTTCACGCCGGCGGTGGAAGCGGGCAGATCGGTGAGCTGTTCGTCGGCGAGATGCACGGGTGCGTCGAGCGGCAGGCCGCAAAGTTGCGCCAAGAGCATGCGCGAGAGCGTCAAACCGTCTTCGGCGCGCGTCAGCGTCATCTCGGCTTTGTTCAGTTCCACGCTCACGGCGAGTGCATTGGAGCGGGTGGCCACGCCTTCTTTCACCATTTTCTGCACATCACTGTCCAAGTGCTGCAGCATGTCGCGGTAGGCCGTGGCCAATCGCGCCTTGTGCGTCAGACTCACCACCTGCCAGTAGGCTTTGTCCACACTGAGCACCACCTCTTGGCGGTCGGCGCGCAGTTTCTCGCCGGCCAAGGCTTCGGCATAGCCCGTGATGCGGTCGTAAGCGCGAATTTTCCCGCCCATGTAGAGCGGTTGGGTGAAGAGCACCGCACCGACGGCCACATTGCGCGTGTCGGTTTCGAAATTGCGTGCCAGTTTGCTGCCCGTCTCGTTGAGGCCCTGACGCAAGGCGCCGGTCGATTGCTGTGCGCGCTGCACCAGCGGAGCAAGGTCGGGATGAGCGGCCACGAACTGCCCAATGCGCTGCATCATCTCGGGCGAAAGATGGCCCACCAACTGCGAACCGAGGTTGCCCAAGGCATTTTTCTGATCGGTCGAGAGGAGCGAGAGTTCGTCGCCCGTGTGGGCATAGGCGGCCACGCCCGATATTTTCGGAAGATAGTTGGTGCGCGCCGCGGCATGCACCTCTCGCGCCTTGTCGATGCCGAGTTGCGACATCTGCAACGTCTTGTTGTGGCGCAAAGCCAGCTGTCGGCAGCTGTCGAGCGTGAGCGCGCCTTCATCAGCGGCCGTCGAAGCCGTGGAAACCTGCGTGCCCAGCGCCAAAGCGATGAGGAAAATATATAGTTTTCTCATAAGTGAATGAATGTTTGCTGATTGCTTCTGCTGCAAAGATAGAGTTTTTGTTTTAGTCAAAGGCGTGAAAACCGAAAAATCGAACAATCTTTTCTGCTTTCGCTGAACTCGCTGCGTTTTTTGGGCGGCGTTCGGATATGTCGTTCGGGAATTGTGGGCGGTTTAGGGCTGATTTTCAGTTATGCAATCGGAGTTTGTATAAAGATGCCATCTCTTCTTCTCGTTTCTGCATAACGCTTGTTTATTCCTGCACAGTTCTCGGATTGCAGTGCGAGTGATTGGCAAAACTGCTCAATGAGAAACGCTCACTTTTACGTCGGATGATCCGAAGGAGGGGGTGGACAATGAGGGGCTTGTGGTCAATGCGCGCCCACTCTCTCTCGCAGGTCAGCAAATCGGGCTCCCTTTTCTTGCCGATCGGTTCAGGTTTTACGGAAAAGTCTTGATTCTCAATGTGAAAATGCGCTCTTCCTTCTGCGGGTTGAGGCACGAACGCGGCCCAAACTCCCTCCCGCTCGTTGCTGCGCATGGGTTAAAGTGCGCACGACGACGGGTTGCGCTACCAACTTGTGTGAGGCCGATCGCTCGAAGGAAAGAGTAGGGGGTAGAGATGCGCATTTCTTTGTAAATGAGCGTTTTTTGGGGCCTTGTTGCCACCACTTTTCACGCGCTCAAGGCATCTCTCCGAGAAAAGCTGCGCACTTTTTCGAAAAACAAGGGAGGTTTCGTGCAAAAGCCCACGCCTTTTGCGCGAAAGTCCACAGGTTTTGGGTGACGGCTGTCGACGGCCGATGAAAAAACGGAGAGAGTGTGGATAAAATGCACAACACGTGGTAGCACGGTCGCGAGGGTGGATTTTCGCTCCGATGAAAATTGGTCGTTTCGCTCATTTATTGTATATTTGCCACATAAGTTTGCACGCGCACGCCCTATCTTTGCGGAGAGAGCGCCGCGGGCGGATTCAAACCTACAAAATGAAACAAAAAAATATTCACCCGACCGCCCCGGCTCATGCCGTGGCTTCTCCCCGTCGCAAAGGGGCAACCGCCCTCTACTATGCCGTGGGGTTTGTGCTTTTGTGGATCTTTTCCACTTGGGTCTACGGCGACGTGTTCCGCCACATCGCCGACGAAAACTATGTTTGTGCCGAGCGCCAACCGATGTTCTACGTCTTGCGCTTGCCCGGCGCCTATGTCCTCTGGGCGGCGCGCTACGTTTTGTTGGCCTTCCTCAACCGTTGGGTCGGCGGCACGCTGTTGGCGCTCCTGCTCACCGGCGTGGCGTGGTGCATTGAGCGCTTGCTCCCGAAAGCGCGCCGCGGCGAGGGCTGGGGCTGGTGGTTGCCGCTGGCGCTGCTCGTCTGGTGCGTGGCCGACGGCTTCAATCTCTTCCTGCGCATCGAACCCTCGACCTTTGTACTGCGCACGCTGGCCTTGGTCGGCGCTTCGGCGACGGGAGTCGTGGCCGTGAGTGTGGTGCGCCGCTTTTGTAGGCGCGATGTCGAGGCTGTTGCGCCCGTAGCTCCGCGTTCGTGGGTGAGTCGCCTCTTGCCGCTCCTGCCTGTGGTGGCCTATGTGGGGCTGGTCGTCTTTGCCGTGACGGCGCGCGACAATGTGCGGGTGTCTTGTCGCCTGCAAAACCAACTGGCCGACGAAGATTGGGAAGCGATGATCGAGACAGCGCGCTCGGCCAAGCGCCCCTCGCGCACCGTGGCCGCCCTGCACGCTGTGGGACTCGAGCAGACCGATCGTTTGCTCGACGGCCTCTTTGCCATCTCCTATGATTATCCCGAATTGTCCCTGCGCAACGTCGGCGGAAAGGACGAGGGCATCAACTATTTGCCCGACCTCTGTCTGCATGCCGGCTTGCTCAATACGGCCTATCGCCTCTCGATGGACAACACCGTGGAGCACGGCCCCCGCCTGCACAACTTCAAACGCATGGCGCTCTGTGCGCTGCTCAACGGCGAGAAGCGTTTGGCCGAACGCTACCTCAATCTCGTCGATCACATGCCTTTCTGCCACGATTTTGCCGAGCGCTATCGGGCGATGCTCAACGATTCGACGTTGTTGGACAGCGATCCCACTTTGGCGCGCATCCGACAGTTGCGACCCAAGATCGATGCGTTCGAACAGGCCTTCCGCCAACCCACGGTGGTGGGCTACAACCTGGTCACGCCCACCGGCACCGACGCAACGCTCATCACCTCGGTGGCAGCTTGCCTCTATGCCAAAAATCTCGATGGCTTCTTGACGCGCATTCAGCTCTTGCGGGGCAAGGTGCAGTTCCCCACCACGGTGTTGCAGGCCATTATGGTGGCTTCGGTGAAGCGCGAGGGAGTGTTGGACTATTTCCCCGAAGTGAACGAACTGGTGCAAAGTGATTTTCAGGCTTTCGTGCAGGATGCCGCGCCCTTCTTGACCGGGCGCGACGCGATGACTCCCGAACAGCGCGACCAATCGCGTCGAGACATGGCCGAAGCCCTGCGCGAACGGTGGTTCGGCACGTATATGTACTATTATTATTGTGGCAACCTCACGCCGGCAGAAACGTCGACGGAGCAACACCAAGTGAATTGACAGCGACCCGCTGAGAAAACCAACCCCCAAAAGCCTAAAAGATGCGTTACTCTTCTCTCTTTTCGTGGGCGACGACCCTGTGGTTCGCCGTGTTGAGCCTGATGACGGTGGGCTGTCGATCGGTGGTGCGCGTGCCCGAAACGGCACAAGCCACTACGCAGCCCGCGGCAGTCTTTCCCGACTATCGCGATGTGGTGATCCCGCCCAACATTGCGCCCCTCAATTTTCAAGTGAACCAACCGGCCGAAGAAATCGTGGTGCAGGTGGCCGGAAAGCGCGGCACACCGCTTGTGGCGGCGGCCGGAGAAGCCGGAAAACTGCGCTTCGACTCGCTCGAATGGCGCCGCTTGCTCAACGACCACCGCGGCGAACGATTGGCCGTTACAGTCTATACGATGAACGCCGGCCAATGGCAGCGACACCCCGACTGGTATTGGACGGTGGCGCAGGAGCCCATCGACCCTTATCTCACCTATCGACTCATCGAACCCTCCTATGAACTCTATCGCCAGCTGGGGCTGTACGAAAGAAATTTGACGAATTTCGACGAGCACCCCATTTATGAGAACAACGACGAGTTTGAGGAGGAGAACAACCACTGTGTGAACTGCCACACCCCGCAGGCCCACGGCACAACCGGTCGCAGGCTCTTCCACGTGCGTTCGAAACACGGCGGAACGGTGTTCATCGACGGCAAAAATATTCGCCGCATGGACATGAAGTGCGACAGCGTGCTGGGCGGAAGTGTCTATCCCGCGTGGCATCCCGAGCAGCCGTGGGTGGTGTTCTCGAGCAACAAGACGGGACAAGCCTTTTTCCTCAGCGGAGAACAGAAGTTGGAGGTGATCGACTACGATTCTGACTTGCTGTTCTATGATGTGGCGCGCAACAAACTGAGCAATGTCTGCCGCACACCCGGCGTGATGGAAACCTTCCCCGCGTGGGCGCCCGACGGCAGCCGACTGTATTATTGCGCCGCACCGTTCCCGAATTTCGAAACGATGAGCGATTCGGCGCGCAACGGCGAAGACGCGCGCCAAGACGCGGTGCTGAGTGCCTACAAGGAGGTGCGCTACAATGTGATGTCGGTGCCCTTCGACGCGCGCACCCACACTTTCGGTACACCGCAGGTGGAAATCGATTGCCGCGCCGCGGGCAAGAGCGCCACGTTGCCGCGCATCAGCCCCGACGGGCGCTACCTGCTGGTGACGCTCGCCGATTTCGGCCAATTTCACATCTGGCACAAAAGCAGCGACCTGTGGGTCAAAGACCTCCAAACGGGAGTTTTCGCTCCCTTGCAGGCGGCCAACAGTCCGGAGGTGGACTCTTACCACACGTGGAGTAGCAACGGCCGATGGATTGTTTTCTCCTCGCGCCGACTGGATGGCAGTTTCACGCGCCCGTGCATTGCTTATTTCGATCGAGAAGGGCGGGCGCACAAGGCTTTCTTGCTGCCGCAAGAAGACCCGGAACACAACTGGCTGCGCATGAAGAGCTACAATGTGCCGGAACTCGCGAAGAAACCCGTGCCGGTTTCCGCCGACGAACTGCGACGCGTCATCTATGACGATGCGGCTGCGGGAAAGGCGGAATACGGTAAATGATATTTCGGCGAAAGCCGATGAAATTCTCTTAGACAATTAGATTTATGCCCTATCATACCCTCTTGGTAGACGCCGATTACGTGGAACGCGTGGCGTTTGACCTCATTGTTAATTTCGAACGCATGCTCGGTCGACGCATTTCGCCCGCACCGCTCGGCGATTGGCTCGACTACGTGGCGCTTGACGGCGGAGTGCAGCCCGGCGACAACGAGATCCGGGTCTATCTTGTGCATCGTCCCGAGCAGGAGCGCTTGCAGCATTTCACCCCCGCGCACTTTGCCGACGAACTCAACGGCAAGGCTTTCACCGATCGGCTGGGAGAGTTTGCCATGACGGCACTGGCGGTCGAACCGGTGGTGGATCACGACGACCTGCTGGTCGAGGTCTTTGAACAGATGCTCAAAGAGCCCGACGCCGAGCGCGTAATGCTCGTGGCCGACCTCGACGGTTTCACGCCCGAAAGCACTCGTTTGGCCTCGCGCATCAAAAATCTCTGTGCCGCTCCCCCCAAGCGCGACGACGGAGTAGACCCCGGCCGGAAAGAAATTACGCTCTTCACCATGCAACCCACCGCCGGACGCGGATTTGCGCAGGAGTTGCTCGGCTATTCGCTCATGGCCGCGCTCGGAATCACCGCCGAAGAGGTCAATCGGTGCTAAACCGTGCCGCTTTTTCGCCCGAAGGGGCAAAAAAAAGCCCGTGGGCTTGTGAAATAGCGCGAAAACCGATAACTTTGCGGAAAGGGTATTTTTGCCCGCAAACAGCAATCACACAAACAACTACGATACTCAACCACAATGGGAAAAGTTCTCATCATCGGCGCCGGCGGTGTTGCCACGGTGGCCGCCGTCAAAGTCGCCAAAAATAGTGACGTCTTCGACGAAATTATGATCGCCAGCCGCACAGAGTCGAAGTGCAAGGCGATTGCCCAACGCATTGCCGACATGGGCTTGCGCAATGATATTCGCACCGCGCAGGTGGATGCCGACGATGTGGAGCAGCTCGTGCGTCTGTTCAACGATTTCAAGCCCGAACTGGTGATGAACCTCGCCTTGCCCTACCAGGATCTCACGATTATGGAGGCTTGCTTGCAAACCGGTTGCCACTATCTCGACACAGCCAACTACGAACCGAAGGATGAAGCCCATTTCGAATACTCTTGGCAGTGGGCTTATCGCGAACGCTTCGAACAAGCCGGACTTTGCGCCATCCTCGGCTGCGGATTCGACCCCGGCGTGACGTCGATCTTCACGGCCTACGCCGCCAAGCACCACTTTGACGAAATTCACTACCTGGATATTGTCGACTGCAACGCGGGCGACCACGGAAAGGCCTTTGCCACGAACTTCAACCCCGAGATCAATATCCGCGAGATCACGCAAAAGGGCTTGTACTGGGAGAATGGCAAGTGGGTGGAGACCGAACCGCTCGAAATTCATCAGCCTTTGACCTATCCCAACATCGGACCGCGCGAGAGCTACCTGCTCCACCACGAGGAAATCGAGAGCTTGGTGATCAACTTCCCCACGATCAAGCGCGCACGCTTCTGGATGACGTTCGGACAGGAGTACCTTACGCACTTGCGCGTGATCCAAAACATCGGTATGGACTCGATTGTGCCCATCAACTACGAGGGACACATGATTCAGCCCCTGCAATTCCTCAAAGCCGTGCTGCCGAATCCCCAAGACTTGGGCGAAAACTACGAAGGCGAGACGTCGATCGGTTGCCGCATCCGCGGTGTGAAGGACGGTAAGGAGCATACTTACTACGTTTACAACAACTGTTCGCACCAAGCTGCCTACGACGAAACGGGCATGCAGGGTGTGAGCTACACAACGGGCGTGCCGGCCTGCATCGGTGCGCGATTGTTCATGGAAGGCAAGTGGCGTAAGCCCGGCGTGCACAACGTCGAGGAGTTCGATCCCGATCCTTTCATGGAAGAACTCAACAAGCAGGGCTTGCCTTGGCACGAAATCCACGACGGCGACCTCGAACTCTAATTTTTCCGGCCTAAGTGCCGAGGACACGACGCATTTTCGGCGCTCTTTCGCAGAGCTAACGTCGATGCGTCGTGTCTATATATAAGGAGGGCTGACAACTTCTGACGACTCCGCCCCTGCTTTTGCCCCAGGTTGGGCAAGTGGGAGAGTGCGATTGAGGTCTTCTTGCCAAGAACTGAGGCATGCTCGAGCGTCGTCGAGACCTTCTGGTTTATATTTGAGGCATGCTCGAGTATTGTAGAGATCTTCTCGGCAAGCGCTGAGGTGATCTCGGGCACGGCCGAGGCGTTGCGAAGAAAAGTCCCCTGATTTTCAAAGAATACAGCATACAGTATGAAAAGAATTTACAACTCTCCTGTTCTGCAGTTGGTGCTTTTGCATTCAGAAAGTACACTTATGAACGGATCACCGAAATTGAGAGTCGATACCTCAACGGATAAGACGATCAACAATGAGGCAGATATCAACACGCTCGGTAAACACGAGCAGCTTTGGGAAGACGAATAAAAAAACTCCCGATATACGAGGGCGGAAAGACGATTTCCGCCCTTTTTTCGGGCTCATTTTGATGGAAAGTCGGCCGTTTGCTTTGTCTTCTTTGCAAAATGCCGTAAATTCGCCGTCAATAATCGCATCGTTATAGTCCATGAATAGTTCAAACATCAAGTCGCGTTTGATCGCGATGAACTTTCTTGAATTCGCCGTGTGGGGAGCTTACCTCACTTCTATGGGCGGATTTTTGGCCGGTAAGGGCATGGGAGCCAACATTGGCTGGTTTTATTCCGTGCAAGGCCTTGTTTCCATCTTTATGCCCGCTATTATCGGCATGTTGGCAGACCGTTATGTGCAAGCTCAGCGCATGTTGTCGCTTTGTCATCTCGTGGCGGCCGTCTTTATGGTCGTGGTCGGTTGGATCGGCATGAACGATCAGGTCGCCTTTGCCGACATTTTCCCTTGGTACACGCTGAGTGTGGCGGCCTACATGCCCACTTTGGCCTTGTCGAACTCTGTTTCGTACAACGCCTTGGAGCGTTCCGGCCTCGACACCGTGAAAGATTTCCCGCCCATTCGCATCTTTGGCACAATAGGCTTCATCGCTTCGATGTGGATTGTCGATCTTTTGGGTTGGCAGCACACGAATGTGCAGTTCTTTGTCTCTGCTGCTTGGAGTTTGTTGTTAGCCGGCTACGCATTGTCCTTGCCTTCCTGCCCGGTCAACCCCAGCCACGAGCGAAAAGGCCTGGTCGAAACCATGGGACTCGACGCCTTCAAGCTCTTCCGCCACAAGCGCATGGCGTTGTTCTTCCTCTTTTCCATGTTCCTCGGCGTGAGTTTGCAGATTACCAACGGATTTGCCAATCCCTTCATCAGTAGTTTCGGCGCGAACCCCGCCTTTAAGGGACAATGGTTCGTTGAGCATGCCAATGTTTTGATCTCTTTGTCGCAGATCAGTGAGACGTTCTGCATTTTGCTCATCCCCTTCTTCTTGAAACGCTTCGGCATTAAGACCGTCATGCTCATTGCCATGTTCGCTTGGGTGCTGCGTTTCGGCTTCTTCGCCATCGGTGTTCCGGCCTTCCCCGGCGTGGTCTTCCTCATTTTCTCCATGATTGTCTATGGTGTGGCCTTCGACTTCTTCAATGTCTCGGGTTCGCTGTTCGTAGATAAGGAATGCGACCCTTCCATTCGCTCCAGTGCGCAAGGTTTGTTCATGTTGATGACCAACGGTATCGGCGCTTCTGTCGGCACACTCGGCGCACAAGCGGTGGTCAACTGCTTCACTGAGAACAAAGACGGCTTCCAAGTGGGCGATTGGTCGAGCGTTTGGTTCATCTTCGCCGGCTATGCCCTGCTCATCGGCGTACTTTTCTTCTTCCTCTTCAACGATAAGAAGGAAAAGACAGCGCCCGCAACATCACAAAGCCCTGAAGTGATTGAGTAATTGCGCAGGGAACGATCAAGTCCCCTTCGTTGGTCGATCAAAACATACTTATATATCCTCCCCCGCGAGTTCTCACAACTCGAGGGGGAAGTTTTGTTTCGGGGGGAGGACGTTCGGCGAATAGTACGCAACTCGCCGACTGTGGTCTACAAAACCTGAGTTTGGTCTAAGCCTCTTCTCTAAGAATAAGGTTCGTCCGACATTTGGAGTGAGGTCTCAACTACCGGAAATCCTTTCTCAAAAGTGCACCGGTCTCCCACTTCAACGCCCAACGCGCGCGCGTAGCGCGCGCGTCCGCTGTTTTTCGTTTTTTGCCTTCACCTCTTCACCATTCGACTGTAAGCAGCTCGGAAACAGCGACTTGCGGGTGAAGGTTTCCCCCCTTTTGCCTTCACCGGTGAAGGCAAAAAGTGGGCCTTTCCTTCACCCACAATACACACTGTATCAACGACTTGCGGGTGAAGGTGAAGGGTGAAGGCAAGAAATTAGAACTCGCTGAGTGCGCGATGCGCAGGGGCGTGTCTGTTCGCGCGTAAGGCGGTGCGGATGAGGAAACAGTGGGTGAGACCGTGAGCGAAGGGATGGGCGTCTTTTCAAAAAAGCGGGGAGGAAGCAGAGAAAAGAAGGGGCATTTCGAAAGAAAGTCCACAAGTTTTTGTTTGTTCTCTCCCGATTCTCAAAAAATGAAACATTTTTCTCGCGAAATATTCGACAGTTCGAAACTAAATCCTTACTTTTGCGATTGACAAAACACAACTTCCCTTCATTCCGCCGCACTGCGGCGTCCATATAGCGCAAAGTCGAGGTGCTGCCCCGACCATCCGGCGCAAACGCTCTTTGACTTACTGAACCGGCGCGACGTTGCCATATCCCAACCTATCGGAACAGACAAAAAGGCGCTACGTTCCGGCGCGCGGCGCGTCTTCACGCGACCGCGACGAGACATTCTCGAAGCTACCTAACCCTCTGTTTATTCAGCATGCAATTCGCTGTACAACAATCGTTTGTGCCACTTCAAAAGGCTGCGGCAAGGGTGTCGCCTACGAACGAGGAGACCAAGGAGATCAGCGTGCTGATTTCGGTTTATTGCGATCCGCGAAAAGTTTAGACGCAGTAGACCTCACATGCTGACCTAAGTTCGGTCTAAGCATCTCCACGAAATATGATCCCGCCGACCATAGTACGTGAAAGGTGGATTTCTTAGACCGAACTCAGGTCTAATTTTGCACTTGCAGGTTGACTCTACGAAAGCATACAATCCTTGGTTTTGGCCTTTTTTGTTTCGTTGTGACAATTTATTTCTATATCTTTGCCAAAACTTAGTGTGATACCGCTCGATTGATGAAAGAAAACTGCAACTTTTTAAGTTGCCTAACCCTGTTTCTATTGGAAATATAAAACATACCCCCGTTTAATTCAATCTTTTCACCCCCGCCCCTGCTCCCGAAGGCGACTTCCCCCGATCGGGGAAAGAAATGGAGGAGCACCACCTTATGATCCACCATTTACGTTATTGTTGTGCGATGTTCTTCGCACTGATTAGTTTCCTGTTCGCTCCTCCGCAGCGTGCGCAGGCGCAAACCCGCGAGGCCTATGTGAGCCAAAGTGCGGACGAGACGACCCTCACCTTCTACTACGACGACCAACGTGCCACCCGCACCGGCACGACTTGGGTCATCAAGGAAACGGAAAAGCGGAGCGGTGGCACCTTCCCTGCATGGGCAGGAACAGACCATGTTGCAAACAGTACCACCACTCGTGTGGTGTTCGATGCCTCGTTCCGAGATTTCCGTCCCACCACCACCGCCATGTGGTTCTTAAATTGTAAAGACCTCAGGAAAATAGGAGGGCTGGAATACCTCAACACTTCGGAAGTGAAAGACATGGGTGAGATGTTCTCTGGTTGCTCGCGTTTGACTTCTTTGGACTTGTCGCACTTCAACACGCAAAACGTCACCGATATGCGGGCGATGTTCCAAGATTGCCGGCGTTTGACTTCTCTTGACTTGTCGCACTTCAACACCCAAAACGTCACCGACATGAGTGGGATGTTCTTTCGTTGCTCTGGTTTGCCTTCTTTGGACTTGTCGCACTTCAACACGCAAAACGTCACCGACATGAGGGGGATGTTCGCCCATTGCTCTGGTTTGACTTCTCTGGGCTTGAAAAACTTCAACACGCAAAACGTCACCTCCATGAATGAGATGTTCTGGGGTTGCTCGGGTTTGACTTCTCTGGACTTGAAGAACTTCAACACCCAAAAGGTCACCCATATGGACTACATGTTCTCCGGTTGCTCGGCGCTGACTTTCATCAGGTGCAATACGGATTGGCAGTGCCCGGCATCGGAAGACATGTTTGCCCGCTGCACGAAGTTGAAGGGCGCAGTGGCCTACGACGAAAACAAGACCGATGCAACGATGGCCAATCCGGAAACGGGCTATTTCACTCGCTCAAATGACGGAGTTGTGGAAGCCTATGTGGTGGAAAGCGCGGACCAGACTACTCTAACCTTCTACTACGATGCACTTCGTGCCATCCGCACCGGCACGACATGGGGGATCGAGGAGACGAAAAAAGAAGGAGACGCCACCTTCCCTGCATGGGCAGGGACAGTTGCAAACGAAACCACCACTCGTGTGGTGTTCGACGTCTCGTTCCGAGATTTCCGTTCCACCACCACTGCCCAGTGGTTCACTCATTGTAAAATGCTTTCGCAAATAGACGGACTGGAGTACCTTAATACTTCGGAAGTGAAAGACATGTCTGGGATGTTCTCGCGTTGCTCGGATTTGCCCTATCTTGACTTGTCGCACTTCGACACGAAAAACGTCACCGACATGGGTGGGATGTTCGATGGTTGCTGGCGTTTGACTTCTTTGGACTTGTCGCACTTCAACACGCAAAACGTCACCGATATGTCAGGGATGTTCTATGATTGCCGGCGTTTGACTTCTTTGGACTTGTCACAATTCAGCACCCAAAACGTCACCGACATGTCTGGGATGTTCTCCTATTGCTATCGTTTAGCTTCTCTTGACTTGTTGCACTTCAACACCCAAAACGTCACTGCCATGAGAAATATGTTCTATTGTTGCTATCGTTTGACTTCTTTGGACTTGTCACACTTCAACACCCAAAACGTCACCGACATGATACGGATGTTCTCTCGTTGCTCCGGTTTGACTTCTCTTGACTTGTCGCACTTCAACACGCAAAACGTCACCAGCATGAGTGAGATGTTCTCCGATTGCTCCGGTTTGACTTCTCTCGATGTGAAGAACTTCAACACGCAAAAGGTCACCGACATGATTTCGATGTTCAAAGGTTGCAGTGCGTTGACTACCATCAACAGCAATACGGCTTGGCAGTGCCCGGAGTCAGATGAAATGTTTGCCGGCTGCACACTGTTGAAGGGCGCAGTGGCTTACGACAAATACAAGACCGATGTAACGATGGCCAATCCGGAAACGGGTTATTTCACCGCTAAACCCACCGCAGTAGAAAGCGTGCGCTTCGGTGCAGACGATGCGCAGCAGATCTATACGCTGCAAGGCAAGCGCGTGCGCGGAGCATGGAAACATTTGCCGGCCGGAGTGTATGTGGTGAACGGAAAGAAGACGATCAAACCATGACCCCATTCCAAAGATTTCCTCTCTTCTTGCGCTGTTCATCGGTGCGCAGGGAAAGCGCCACGCTGCAGTTTTGCAGCGTGGCGCTCTTTGTAGAGATGAAGAGGAAGAAGGGACGGGGGATAGGGACGATGCGTTGGTGCGTGCCTTGCACGGCCATCGGTTGGGGAGCAGAAATGCGGTCGCCGAAAAAGTTGTGGCACTCGTTAGGGTAGCGCGTGCAAATGCCGAGGAGCGCGGTGAGCGAGTTGGTGCACCACGCTGTGGAACCGGGGCGAAATTGCGCTTGCCGGATGCGCGCCCATGGACGATCAGGCCGCAAGGCGATGGCCTAACCCAAGGAGGGCAAAGCCGACGATGAGGCTCGAGCAGAGGTAGCGACGGCGGTGAGTGTGAGTTGCTGTTGCCAAAGGGCGCGGCCGTCGGCCACGAAGGTGGAAAAGGTGGTGAAACCGCCGCAAAGTCCGACGGTGAGGAAGAGGCGGAGCGTGTCGGGCGCAGCGATGCACGAGAGCCAACCGCTCAGTAGGCCGATGAGCAGACAGCCGAGGGCATTGGCGGCGAAGGTGCTCCACGGAAAACGCCCATCGGCGGCACCGGGCAGGAGCAACGTAAGACCTAAGTTCGGGCTAAGCATCTCCCCTAAAAAGCATCCCGCCGACCATAGTACGTGAAAGGTGGATTGCTTAGACCGAACTCAGGTCTACAAAGCATAGATCGCAGCACGAAATGAACAAAAACAATGCCCGGCAAATGTGCCCCAATGCGGAACGAACCCAACCACAACCTCCAACTTTCCGGCTTCAATACACAGCTTACCGACATCAACACAGAACGAACCGACTTCACAGGAGTGAAACCGGTTCGTTGTTGAGAGAAAAGGGGGCGTGCCCGAGCTGTGGGTAGACGGGATGCCCGTTTTTTTATTCCACATTCATCTTGGCCATGCCGTAAGACTTGCTTTCCGAGAGAATGCGCAAGAACTCTCGTGTCGCCACTTTGCGATAACTGCCGCGCAAGAAGTGGTAGCAACCTTCCATTTCGCTGCTGTCCACGCCCACAATGGGCACCGTCGCGACACCTTCCACCTGCGAAACGGTGGCCGTTGAGAGCACCGTGACCAGACGGCTGTCGCGCACCAAACTAATCAAGGCGTTCACGTCGTTAATCTCCAAACAGACGTTGAAATCATACTGTGTGCCACGAATCAGCGTGTCGAATTTATTGCGCGCCTGCAGACCCGGCGCCGGAAGTGCCATGCGGTGGAGCGTCAAGTCGGCCAGTTCCACCGATTTTTGCCCGGCCAGCGGATGCGTGTCGCTGACAACGGCGCAAAGTTCGTTGTCAAACAAGTAGTGCGACTCAATTTGCGCGTAGTGCTGCGAGGGTTTGTAAGAGAGCACCACGTCCAATTCGTGTTTGATGAGCATTTCCATCAAGTCGCTCATCGATTGGCTCACCACGTTGAGACGCACTTGCGGAAAAGCCTTGATGAACGAGAGAATCGCCTCTTTAAGAATCGGACTGAAGGTATAAGTCGCCCCGATGTTGATGGTGCCGCGCACCATGTGCGTCACTTCGCTGATACTGTCCACACAAGCCTCCACTTCGGCGAGGACGCGCAGCGCAGAAGGCAGGAAAGCGCTCCCCACGTCGGTGAGTTCCACGTGATGCGAGTCGCGTGAGAAAAGTTGCACCCCCAGTTCGTCCTCCAACTGCCGCGTTTGCTGCGAGAGGGTGCTCTGCGTGATGTGCAACTGCCGCGATGCCTCGGAAAAACTCTGGCATTCGGCCACTTTTACGAAGTAACGAAGTTGTCTAAGTTCCATGCGTCGGGGCAAAAAATCAAGGTTGCGTCGCGTTGCGTTGGGCCGTTCCTCTCAATTCGTCGCGCACTTTGCGCAGCATTACCAGGCCGTGGTTACGAAAGGTGAAGAGCGGAATCGTCACCCCCACGACCATCAGCATAATGGTCAGCACGCAGGTGATCCAGTTGTAGTTGAGCAGGTAGAAGTAGTGATTGAAATCCTCTTCCGTGCGGTGGCTCATGCACTCCACGAGGGCTTGAATCGAGCCGTAGGCAAATTTCCCCGGCACCATGGGCAGGAGGGCGGGAAAGGAGAGAGTTTCGGCCGGCGAGTTGACCACTGTAGCCATCGGGATGGAGAGTGTGCCGATGATCAGGCCGCCCGCGAAGGAAGCCAAGGAGAGATGTACGTCACAGTAGTGCATCAGCACGAAACGAGTGATGTGTCCCAAAGCCGCGAGGAGGCCGAGCGACCAAAATGTGCTGCGTTTCGGGTTGCTGATGCTCGCAAAACCGATGGCGGCAATGGCGGCGAAGGCGCCATCGTTGAGCAAGTCGAGAAAAATAGACATATAGCGTAGAGCAGTCGTTGTGTGAGAAAGGGAGAACGGTGCGCGGTCGGCGCATCGATCAGAGCATACGGATGTTGAGCAGCAACAAAGCCAGCACAAGTCCGATCGAAAGGCTCACCGTGATCATCATGGCCTGCACAAAGCGGCTGAAAGCACAGATGTAGTGCCCGTAGAGCAGGTCGTTGACGAAGTTGCAAAACGGCACACCGGGCACCAAATACAGCACACTCGTGCCGAGGGCGATGTCGGGCGTGGTGCTCAGGCCCGGAACGGCGTAGCCGATGCAGGAAATCACCGCCGCAGTGAGCGCCGAGATGATGGTCACGGCGCGATAATCCACCTTCCAGCCCGACAAACGCTGTTTGACGAAGAAACCGCAGAAGGTGGCGCCGAACACAATGGCGATGGCCGCCCAGTCGCCCCCGAAAAGGCGGCAAAACGAGGCATTGGCAGCCGAAGCCAGCAGCAAGACGGCGAAAGCCGAGAAGCGCGGAATGCTCTTGATGGCCTCGAAGCGGCGAACGGCTTCGGCGGGCGCAAGACTCTGCGTGAAGACGTCGTCGCTCAGCCGGCTGAGACGCGTGATCAGGTCGAAATTGAGTGCGCCGTGCAGCAGCGGAGAGATGCAGCTGTAGGAGTGTTCGCCAGAGGCATCCCAAATGTTCAAAATGACGTTCGTCGGCAAGATGGTAAACTCGGCCTGTACCTGCCAGGCTTCGGCCATTTGGCGCAGTTTGCGCTCAATGCGCATCGTCGTCGCCCCGCTGCTCAGCAAAGTGGCGGCGTAGGTGCTGAAAAACTTGGCGATGTGTTTGAGGCGAACGTGTATTTCTTTGGGGTCAGCGGGTGATGTCGAAGACATCATCGTGGAGTGATTCATCAAATTGCTTTGCGAGAGAGAAAAGGGATTAGGCGCGGGTTTGCAAGAAGGCTTCGTCGTGGCAAGTGTAGACGGTGTCGTCGGCCGGTTGCGAGAGGCGCACGGCGGGATTCGAGAGACGCTTGACGAAACGGAAGAGCATGGGCACGCAGTAGAGGGCTGCGGTGAAGGCGATGAAGGCCAGGATGATGAGGGTTGCGTTGGGAGTGCTTTGAACTTGGAGAGCTGCGAGAAGTGCCATAATAATAATGAGTTGTTTCGTTGGTGAATCCATCGACGCCCCCGGCACGCCCCACGCGGCGTTGCGTGTTTCCGGTGGTCGGTGCGCAGGCCGGTGGGCCACACCGCGGCGGCGGGAATCGTCGAGATGGAAAAAGGAATTAAACAGTCAGTGCGTCAGCGGGCCTGTGCGAACAACGGGTTGCGCGGTGCGCAGCGTGTCGCGTCATTGTCCGTTTGACGATGCAAAAGTACGGCCTTCTCGTGCGTTCTGTTTCGAAGTGCTATGGTTTGATTGAATAGTTGCTATCGGTTTTACTGATAGTGACTCGCCAATCGCCCTTAAAAGCAGGCACCGAGCGCCACTTTTCTCGCGGTGAACGAGAAGGGTAGTGCTCGGTGTGGAGGTAGGAGTCGAAATTAGTCGATGGTTTCGTCGGCCTCGTAACCACCCATTTCGCGAATGGCGTTTTTGAGGTTCGTGTACTGACGGAACAAGTGGTTTTCGGGCACTTCGTCTTGCGTGTAGTCGTGTTGCGGGCTTTTGAGGAAGAAGCTCAAGAAGCGTTGCGTGCCGTAGCGGCCATCGCGCGCGGCGGCGTCGATGAGGAGCACGAGGTCCAAGCAGAGAGGAGCGGCCAAAATGGAGTCGCGGCAGAGGAAGTTGATTTTAATCTGCATGGGATAGCCCATCCATCCGAAGATGTCGATGTTGTCCCAGCCCTCTTTGCTGTCGCCGCGCGGGGGATAGTAGTTGATGCGCACCTTGTGGTAGTAGTCCGTGTAGAGGTCGGGCTGTTCGTCGGCCACGAGGATGCTTTCGAGGGTCGAAAGTTTAGAAACCTCCTTGGTGTGGAAGTTGGCAGGCTCGTCGAGCACGAGGCCGTCGCGGTTGCCGAGGATGTTGGTCGAGAACCAACCGTTCAAACCCAAGCAGCGCGTGCCGATGATGGGGGCGAAACCGCTCTTCACGAGCGTCTGTCCGGTTTTGAAGTCCTTGCCGGCGATGGGCATTTTCGTCTTTTCGGCCAGTTCCCACATGGCGGGGATGTCCACCGTGGTGTTGGGGGCACCCATCACGAAGGGCGCGCCTTCGGCCAAGGCGGCGTAGGCATAACACATGGAGGGCGCGATGCGCTCCGTGTCGTTGGCCTTCATGGCTGCCTCGAGGTCGGCCAAACGATAGTGCACCGCTTCGTCCACCGGCACATAAATTTCGGTAGAAGCCGCCCAGAGCACCACCACGCGCTCACAGCCGTTGTCGGCCTTGAAGCGGCGGATGTCTTCGCGCAGGGCTTCGACCATATCCCAGCGGGTGGCGCAGTCTTTCACGTTGTCGCCTTCCAAACGCGAGGCGTAGCGCTTGTCGAAAGCGGCGGGCAAGGGGCGAATGGCCTTCAGTTCGTCTTCAACGGGGAGGATATCTTTGGCGCGCAGCACTTCGGCGTCGACAGCGCTCTCGAAGGCGTTGGCGGGGTACACGTCCCAGGCACCGAACACCAGGTCGTCGAGCGAAGCCAGCGAGATGATGTCGGCATACTTCAGATTTTGCTTCTCGGCACCGCGTCCCACGCGGATTTTATCGTATTGTGTCATTGCACCGACGGGCTTTGCCAAGCCTTTACGCGCCATGAGCACGCCGGTAATGAATGTTGTGCTGACAGCGCCGAGACCGACGATCATCACGCCCAATTTTCCGTTTGCTGGTTTCATGTTGGGATTATAATTTGAGTATTGTTGAGCTTTGTATTCGCACGGCGGTACCCAAGGCGGCGCGGCCATGCTGAAGAACCTACCCCAAAGGTACACAAACTTTCGGACGTGCGCCCGCTTTTCTGCGTTTATTTCTATTTGATGCCGTGAAAACGAACAATCTCTTTCGTGAAAGGAACAAAAACTCGATTGCTTGTCGGAGTTTTCTTTTCAGTTTTGCCTTTTGCCGGGTGCAACTTTCCCCGATTTTAGGGAGAGGAGATGGAGCGATATTACTTTTTTTGCTCCGCTGTGCGCTTTTTCGCGCCCAAACGCGGTGCGGTCGGTGCAAAAGTGGTGGACGTTGCGGAAAAAGTTGGCTGTTTTCGGCGGAAAACGGTGGACTTTTCGGTCAAAGTCCACTGCTTTTTTCTCTCCCTCGGGCGGAAGGGAACGCCCCCTGCGCCCTTCGGGGCGAAAAGTGCCCGCTCGAAGGGCGAAGTGGGGGCGTGCGGCGACGCTTTCGCGCATGGGGGTGCATCGGCGAGCCTATATATAAGGAGGGCGGTGCGCTTTTCGGCACGGAAACTTTGTGTATCAGCCGAAAAACCTTAAATTCGCAGCTTGTAATGAACACGTTCGGCTCTGCCTGTGCCCACAGGTGGAGCCTCAGACGTAGAAAAAATCCCTCTGCCATGTCTTGCATTCTCCACATAGAAACCTCCACCGCCGTTTGTTCCGTCGCTGTGTCGGAAGATTCGCAGGTGATTTTCGAAAAACAAACCCTCGAAGGCCCCTCTCACGCCACCGCCCTGGCGCCTTTCGTCGACGAAGCGCTGAGCTTCGCCGAGAGCCACGCCATTCCCCTTGATGCCGTTGCGGTGTCGAGCGGCCCGGGCAGCTACACCGGCCTGCGCATCGGCCTTTCCACGGCCAAAGGCGTGGCCTATGCCCGCAATGTGCCCCTCATAGCCGTGCCGACGCTCAAACTCATCACCGTCGGTCCGCTGCTGTACGACGATGAAATGCCCGACAACGCCCTCTTGGTGCCCATGATCGACGCGCGCCGTATGGAAGTCTACGCCGCGGTCTACGATCGCGCGCTGAAACCCCTGCGCGAAGTGGGGGCCGATATCGTCACGGCCGACACCTATCGTGAGTGGCTCGACCGCGCGCCCGTGTATTTCATGGGCGACGGCGCCGAAAAATGCAAGGCGGTGATCGATCATCCCAACGCGCGATTTGTCGACAACGTGCATCCGCTCGCTCGCCACATGGCGCCGCTGGCCGAACGCGCCTTCCTCGACGGCGATTTTGTCGATACGGCCTATTTTGAGCCCTTCTATCTCAAAGAATTTCAAACCTCTCTGCCCAAAAAGCTCTTTTGAGCGCCGCCCGCCCCATGCAATACAACACGCAAAAAGCGCCCGTGCGCATGAAAGCCTACGGCCGTGAGGTGCAACTCATGGTGGAGCATGCGCTCACCCTCACCGACCGCGCCGAGCGCACGGCCTATGCGGCGCGCATCGTGGAGACCATGCGCATCGTCAGCCGTCAGCCCGCCGACTCGCAGGAGGTGAACGAAAAACTGTGGCACCACCTCGCCCAACTCACCGACTATGCCCTCGACATCGACTGGCCGGTGGAGGTGGAGCGCGCGTCGGTCGAACAGCGCACCGAGCGTTTGCCCTATCCCGCCCATCGTTTGCGCTTTCGCCACTACGGCCATTTGCTCCAAACGTGGATGGATCGTCTCGTCGAAGAGACCGACGCCGAAGAACGCGCGCGCCTGTTGCGCCGATTGGCTGCCCGCATGCAGCACAATCTGGCCGAAGTGCGCGGCGGTGCGGTCGAAGCCGAGCGACTTGCCAAAGACATTGATTTCTGCACCGAAGGGCGCATCTCGACCGCCGAGGTCTTGCGCGCGTTGCAGACTTCTTGATTTCTCCCCCTCTTAACCCTTTCACGACATGGCCTCTTTTCTCATCGAAGGCAATCGCCGACTCCGGGGCGAAATCACCCCGCAGGGCGCGAAGAACGAAGCGTTGCAAGTGATTTGCGCCACGCTGCTCACTGACCAAGAAGTGCGTCTGACGAATGTGCCCGACATTGTCGACGTGAACAACCTCATTCGTCTGCTGCAAGACATCGGCGTGTACGTGCGCCGCAACGCGCCGGGCGATATCACCTTCCGCGCCGACAACATCGACTTGGACTATCTGCGCACCGACGAGTATCTGGCGCGCTGTTCGTCGTTGCGCGGCTCGATTCTCACCATCGGCCCGCTCGTGGCTCGCTTCGGTCGCGCACTCATCAGTAAACCCGGCGGCGACAAGATCGGCCGTCGCCGACTCGACACGCATTTCTACGGTTTGCAAAAGCTCGGCGCGCACTTCCGTGTGGACAGCGAGAATGAACTCTTCGAGATCGAAGCCGAAAAGCTGCAAGGTGCCTACATGTTGCTCGACGAAGCCTCGGTGACCGGCACGGCCAATATCTTGATGGCCGCCGTGTTGGCCGAAGGCACGACCACCATCTACAACGCCGCCTGCGAACCCTACCTCCAACAGCTCTGCCACCTGCTCAACCGCATGGGCGCCAACATCTCGGGCATCGCCTCCAACCGACTTACGGTGGTGGGCACGCCCCAACTCCACGGCGCCGAGCACCGCATCCTGCCCGATATGATCGAGATCGGCTCGTTCATCGGCATCGGTGCGATGGTGGGCGACGGCATCACCATTAAAAACGTGTCGCGCCGTGACTTGGGCATCATTCCCGATGCCTTCCGTCGACTCGGCGTGACGGTCGAGGAGCGCGACGACGACCTCTACATCCCCGGCCCGCAACATTATGAGATTGAGTCGTTCATCGACGGCTCGTTCATGACGCTGGCCGACGCGCCCTGGCCGGGTCTCACCCCCGACCTCCTTTCGATTCTGCTCGTTGTGGCCACGCAGGCCAAAGGGAGCGTGCTTTTCCATCAAAAGATGTTTGAAAGCCGCCTCTTCTTCGTCGACAAACTCATCGACATGGGCGCGCAGATCATCTTGTGCGACCCGCATCGCGCCGTCGTCGTCGGCCACGACTTCAATCTGCAGTTGAAGGCGCGCCGCATGGCCAGCCCCGACATCCGCGCCGGCATCGCGTTGCTCATCGCCGCGCTCAGTGCCGACGGAACGAGCCGCATCGACAACGTGGGGCAGATCGACCGTGGCTACGAGCACATCGAAGATCGTCTCAACGCACTCGGGGCTTGCATCACGCGCCTCGAATAAACCAACAGGATTCTCCTTTTTCCTTCCATGATTTTAGACTCCGACGTTTTCTCCATCGGGCGATTCACCCGCACGCACGGCATCCACGGCGAAATCGAAGTGCATTTCAACGACGATGTCTTCGACCGCGGTGAAGCCGACTATGTGTTCCTCAAAATTGACGGGCTGTATGTGCCGTTCTTCCTCGAAGACTATCGTTTCAAAGGGAGCGAATCGGCCTTGTTTACGCTCGACGGCATCGACAGCGACACCGCTGCGCGCGAACTCGTGGGACACACGGTCTACTATCCCCTCGATGCCCGCCCGGCCGAGGACGAAGCAACGATTTCGTCGCTCCGCGCCTTCACGGGGTTCCGCCTTCTCCTCATCGATCGTCAGGCTTTGGCCGAAACGGCCGAGGAAGGGGACGAAACGAGCGAAAACGGTGTGCCGACCCTCGAACTCGGCACCGTGAAGCACGTCGAAACCGCGACGGCCAACACGCTCCTCACGGTCGAAGTGGAGGGCGGAGAGGACGTGCTCCTGCCCTTGCACGACGACTTTGTGGTGGACTACGATCTGCGCGAGCGCTATCTGGTGCTTGACGTGCCCGAAGGGTTGATCGATCTCAACGACTGAATGCCCCGACTATGAAACGAATTGCCATACTCGGTTCGACCGGCTCGATCGGCACGCAAACCCTCGACGTGGTGCGCGAACACGCCGGCGAATACGAGGCCTATGCCCTCACGGCGGGGCACAACGCCGAATTGCTCATTGCGCAGGCGCGCGAATTTCGCCCCGAAGCGGTGGTCATCGCCGACGAGTCGCGCTACGAAACGGTGCGCGAGGCGCTGGCCGACCTGCCCATTAAGGTGTGGACAGGCGCGGAAGCCATCTGCGACGTCGCCCGACTGCCCGAAGTGGACGTGGTGGTGACGGCCATGGTGGGTTTCGCCGGACTCCGCCCCACAGTGGCGGCCATCGAAGCCGGCAAAACCATCGCACTGGCCAACAAGGAAACGCTCGTTGTGGCGGGCGAACTCATTACGGAGCTCGCGGTGAAACATCGCGCGCCGATTCTGCCCGTGGACAGCGAACACAGCGCGATTTTCCAGTGCTTGGTGGGCGAAGACGGCAATGCTATCGACAAAATCCTCCTCACCGCGTCGGGAGGTCCCTTCCGCACGACGCCGATCGAAGAGTTGGCCGGCGTCACTGCGGCGCGCGCCTTGAAACACCCCAACTGGGAGATGGGCGCCAAGATTACGATCGACAGTGCCACGATGATGAACAAGGGGTTTGAGATGATCGAAGCCAAATGGCTCTTCGGCATCGAACCCGAGCGCATCGAAGTACTGGTACATCCCGAGAGCATTGTGCACAGTGCGGTGCAACTGGCCGACGGGGGCGTGAAGGCGCAACTCGGCGTGCCTGATATGCGGTTGCCCATTCAATATGCGTTGTCGTTCCCGCACCGTTTGTCGCTCAGCGGTGAGCGTTTGGATCTGGCCGCCCTCGGCCGTCTCACGTTTGAGCGCCCCGATTTTGACAAATTCGACTGCCTGCGCATCGCTTACGAGGCGATCGAGGCGGGCGGCAACCTGCCTTGTGTGGTGAACGCGGCCAACGAGGTGGCCAACGCGGCGTTCCGGCGCGACGCCATCGGTTTTCTCGACATCCCGCGCTTGATTCGTCGCGCCATGGCCGACGCCACGCGCTGTTCTCGCGCTTCGCTCGACGACTATCTCGCCTCCGACGCCGAGGTGCGTCGACTCGTGGCCGATTACCTCAATCATTAAATACAACTCCCCTGCAAGTTCTTTTTAGATGGAAACATTTTTGATCAAAGCCCTCCAATTGGTGCTCAGCATTTCGCTGCTCGTCATTCTGCACGAGGGCGGACACTTCTTCTTTGCGAAGCTCTTCGGCATTCGCGTGCACCGCTTTTGTCTGTTTTTCGATTTTTGGAAAGGCGGTAAGCGCATGGCGTTGCCCCTCGGCACATGGGGCGGCACAAAGTTCGCCATCGGTTGGTTGCCCTTCGGCGGTTATGTGGAAATCGCGGGCATGGTGGACGAAAGCACCGATGCCGACGCGGTGAAGCGCGAAGAAGCCGAGGTGCCGGCCGACCAACTCTTCAAAAACAAGCCGGCTTGGCAGCGTTTGCTCGTCATGGTGGGCGGTGTGCTGGTCAATTTCTTAGTGGCGCTCTTCATTTATGCCATGATCCTCTTGACGTGGGGCGAACAGCGCACGCCGGTGACGGCCGTGCAGCACGGTTATTCCTTTAACTCCACGGCGAAGGAAATGGGTTTCCGCGACGGTGACCTGATTGTGGGTGCCGACGACAAGAACTACACGTATCTCGACAATGCGCAGCTGTTGCGCGATCTGGGCAAGGCGAAAGTCATCCACGTCTTGCGCGATGGCCGCCCGATTACGGTGAATGTCGACGGCCGTGTGGATTTGCTCAAGATGCTCAAGGAGCAACCGCCCTTCGTTGCTTTGACTTTGCCTTCGATTGTGGACTCGGCCATGGCCGGAAGCCCCGCGGCGAAAGCCGGTGTGCGCGCCGGCGATAGCATTGTGGCCATTAACGGCAAAGCGGTGACGACTTGGAACCAAATCGACGAGCACCTCGGTGTGGTGCAGGACCGTATCACGGCGGCACAGGGCAAGATCGACCCGAAATGGTTGGCCACGACGCTCGTGGTGAAGCATCGCGGCGCCACGACGGCTGACACGCTCCGCTTCTCCCTCACCCCCGAGGGAAAACTTGGCGTCTTTAAGCACAATGTGCTGATGGACTACCGCGCCGACACGATACATTATGATTTGGCGAGCTGTTTCCCGGCCGGCGCTGCCCACGGATGGAAGGTGCTTTCGGGCTATGTGAGCGATTTGCGCTACATCTTCTCTTCGGAGGGCATGAAGAGCGTGGGATCGTTCGGCACCATCGGCAGCCTTTTCCCCGCTGCGTGGAACTGGGCGGCCTTCTGGCAGCTCACTGCCTTCATTTCGCTGATGTTGGCCTTCATGAACTTCCTGCCCATCCCCATGCTCGACGGTGGATACATCTTTATTACGTTGCTCGAAATGATCACGCGCCGCAGATTCTCCGACAAGGTGATCGAACGCGTGAACACGGTGGGTTTCTACTTCGTGTTGGCGTTGATGGCCTTGGGCATCTTCAATGATGTGGTGAAGTTTATCTTCTGATCGCCGAAGATCCTCCGCGGCATTCGCGCTTGGCGCTACTCATTTGCGACATCGCACACTGCAAGTTGGCTTGAAGTGTGCGATGTCGCCGTTTCTGACTGTGCGAAATGGCCGATTTGCCAAGATTCGCCGCCCTATTCTCTGAAAAAAACTTGTTTGTGGCGTAAAAAGTCTTTCGTTTTTTGCGGGCGAACCACAAACTGCCTATTTTCGTCCTCGTAAACGAATCGCTAGTTGAAAGTTTTACTTTTCTCGTTAACGACAGATGAGGAGAAACTGAAGCGGTTCTATCCACAAACACTTAAAAGATTACGACAATGAAGAAAATCGTACTCGCACTCGCCCTCGTAGGCGGCACGCTCGCAGCTGATGCACAAGTATACCTCGGTGGTAAGCTCGGTCTTTGGAGCACCAAAGACAGAGAAACCAATGTAACGCTCGCTCCCGAAATCGGTTACAAGCTCAACAAGGACGTCGCGCTCGGTACTTCGATCAACTACTCGTTGAACGACCCCAAGGGTGACAAGAACAACACGTCGGTTTTCGAGTTCAACCCCTACCTCCGTTACACGGCTTGCCGTGTGGGCGCCGTTAGCTTCATCTTCGATGGTGCACTCGGCTTCAACTGGGCTTCGACTGAAGCACAGTCCGGCAGCAACTTCGGTTGGTCGGTTGGCGTACGTCCCGGTATCTCCGTAGACCTCAACCGCAACTGGAACTTCGTAGCCAGCTTCGGTGAACTCGGTTACAGCAAGCGCGACGAAGTAGAGCGATACGGCTACCGCTTCAGCACTACGGACGTGAACCTCGGCTTCTACTACAACTTCTAAGCAGTCAGTAGCACTGAGAGTACACTCTACTTAATAGGCATCCCTCGTTTTCTAAGGAAAGCGGGGGATGTTTGCGTTGAGAGCAGATGCAACTTGCCCTCAAGTCGAGGGCTGGGTGGGAGAAAAGCGATCAGCGTCAAAGGGGGAACGCTTCCTTTCTTCTCGCCCTCGGGCAAACGAGCCGAAACAACGAGAAACAGCTGCCGCGCCCGAGACTTCCGATGGCCGGCAGTGCCGTATAAAAAGCAAGCGCCGCATTGTCGAGCAGGACAATGCGGCGCTTAGGGGAAAAGGAGGCGTCGTTAGTTGTTGTCTTCCTTGTCTAATTCAGCAGGCAGGCGAAAAGCGGTGTAGAGTTCGAGTACAGCGGCCACGGCCAGCGTGATCTTCCATTCGCCTCCGCGGAGAGGCAGCAGGTGTGACTCGGCGGCGAGCATCAAGCAGGCCGAAATCATGAGAAGGAGGGCACCGAGCATCTGTTGACGGCGCAAGCGACGCACGGTGACGCTGCGTCCGTCGTAGCGCTGCACCAATTGCAGCGTGCCGAAGAGGAGGGCACCGGCGCTGAACACATAAGGACCGTAGTGCGACAGCGTGGGCACCATGGGAAGGAGGGCACTGGCGAGCAAAAGGAGTCCGCCGAGCGTGAAAGCAAGGGATTGCAGATGAGAAAGAGGCTTCATGAGCAGTGAGATCCGGGGGGACGAATGGAGAAAGGGGAAAGGAGTGGAGAAAAGGCGGTGCGAAGTCGAACACGGAGGGACGACTTCACACCGCCAAGGTAGTTGTGTGTCATTCTTCGACGACAACGTAGACGTCTTCGTTCTCGTTTTTCATGAGCAAGTTCACGCGCGCCACCTTTTCGACCGCTGCGGCAGAGGTTTCGAGCATGCGCAGTTCGCGCGTGTCGTGTTCATACTCCTTGTGGTACTGTGCCACGCGCTCGGCATACTCCATATTCTGGCGCTTCAGCGACCAATACTCGTAGAAATTGTATTCGCCGAAGAAACCGGCCATCACAAAGAAGTAAATCAAGAGAGCCGGAAAGCGATAGCTCCAGAGCTTTTGTAGGACGTTGCGGAAATTGTTCATGACGGAGAGCGTTTTTTACATGTCGTGGCGGCGAAGACGTTCGTCGGCGAGGGCTTCGTATTTGGTGCCGGGGCGTCCATAGTTAGCGTAGGGGAAGATGCTGATGCCGCCGCGCGGAGTGAACAGACCGGTGACCTCGATGTATTTGGGTTCCATGAGGCGAACGAGGTCTTTCATGATGACATTGACGCAATCTTCGTGGAAATCGCCGTGATTGCGGAACGAGAAGAGATAGAGTTTCAGACTCTTGCTCTCCACCATGCGTTCGCCCGGGATGTAGGAGATGCGAATCTCGGCAAAGTCGGGTTGTCCGGTGATGGGGCAGAGCGAAGTGAACTCCGGACAGTTGAAGCGCACCCAATAGTCGTTGTCGGGGTGCTTGTTGATGAAGGTTTCGAGCACTTCGGGTGCGTAGTCGTCGGGATATTGAGTACCTTGGCTGCCCAGATGTTGCAAACCTTCAGTTTCGCGTTGAGACATAATCGAGAGAGAAGGAGATTAAACTTTGGATTTCAAATAGGTTTCGAGCCCTTCGCGGCGCAGTTTGCAGGCCGGACAGTGGCCGCAGCCGTCGCCCACCACGCCGTTGTAACAAGTGAGGGTGCGTGTGCGAATGAGATCGAGCACGCCCAGCTGGTCTGCCATGCCCCAGGTTTCGGCTTTGTCGAGCCACATGAGCGGCGTGTGCAGGCGAAACTGCTCGTCCAGGGCGAGGTTGAGCGTGACGTTGAGGCTCTTGATGAAGTTGTCGCGGCAGTCGGGATAGCCGGAGAAGTCCGTTTGGCCAACTCCCGTGACGAGATCGAAGATACCGCGCTCGCGAGCGTAGACCGCGGCGATGCTGAGGAAGAAGAGGTTGCGCCCGGGCACGAAGGTGTTGGGCGGGCCGCCGGCGGGTTTGTCGGCGTCCATCTCGAGGGTAGTGTCGGTGAGGGAGTTGCTGCCGAGTTGGCCGAGGAGAGGCACGTCCATCACTTCGTAGTGCACGTGCTGTTCGGCGCAGATTTCGGTGGCGATGTCTACCTCGTGGGTGTGTTTCTGTCCGTAGGTGAAGCCCAGGGCGCACACTTCGTCGAAACGTTGCAGTGCCCAAAAGAGGCAAGTGGTGGAGTCCTGTCCGCCGCTGAGCACCACGAGGGCGCGGCGGGGGGAAGAGGAGGTGGGTTGAGCCATAGGGAGTTAGGAGATTGTCGCAGCGATGCGCAGCGTGTTCAGGCCTGCGGAGCTTGCGTGGACGGAGTGGGGGAGGAAGGAGCGGCGGGGGTATGCTCTTCGGCGTCGATGCCTTCGCTTTGCAGGTCGCGTCCCCAGTGTTGAGAGGCCAAACGAGCCTGGCGGTCGATGACTTCTTTGGCTTTGCGGGCGTAGACGATGAGGCGCAGGGACTGGGCGTAGGAGAAATAGTTCCAGATCCAGTTGAAGAGCACGACTGTCTTGTTGCGGATGCCGAGGATGCTGCGCAGGTGGACGATGAGCCACATGAGCCAGGCGAAGAAACCGGCCATCTTCATGGAGCTGAATTCGGCGACGGCGCGGTTGCGACCCACGGTGGCCATGGTGCCGAGATTCTTGTAGCGGAAGGGTTTGAGGGGTTTGCCTTTGAGGGTGGCTTTGAGGTTGCGCGCGAGAAGTTGTCCTTGCTGAATGGCCACTTGCGCCAACTGCGGGTGACCGCCCGGCCATTTGGGGTCGCCTTCGGGCATGATGCACTGGTCGCCGATGGCGTAGACGCCGTCGAGCCCTTCGACGCGGTTATATTTATCGACGATGATGCGACCGCCGCGCCCGATGTGCGCTTCCGGGAGGTTGCCGACGCTTTCGGCCGCCACACCGCTCACCCAAATGAAGGTGCGGGTGGGAATTTGCGTGCCGTCTTTGAGCTGCACGCGGTGATCGGTGTAGTCGGTCACCATCTTATTGAGTAGCACGTTGACGCCCATGCGCTGCAAGAACTTCTTCACTTGCTCTGAAGTCTCTTGGCTCATTGCACCCAACAGCCGCGGGCCGGCTTCGATGAGATAGATGTTCATCAGGCTGGCGGACATGTCGGGATAGTCTTTCGGCAGGACGTAGTTTTTCATTTCCGACAGCGCACCGGCCACTTCCACCCCCGTGGCGCCACCGCCCACGATCACGACGTTGAGTAGTTCTTGGCGTTCGGTGTCGCTGGAGCAGGTGAGGGCGCGCTCGAAGTTTTCGAGCAGCGCGTTGCGCAGTCCCATCGCTTCGCTCACGTTCTTCATCGGGATGGCATTTTCCGCCACATTCTTGTTGCCGAAGAAGTTGGTGGTGGTGCCGGCGGCGAAGACGAGGTAATCGTAATGCACCTTACCGATGGACGTTTGCAGAATCTTCTGTTCGGGGAAGACGCTGCGTACCTCGGCGAGGCGGAAGTAAAAATCTTCGCGACGTTGAAAGATCTTGCGGAAGGGGAAAGCGATGCTGCTCGGCTCAATGCCCGCCGAGGCCACTTGATAGATGAGCGGCGGGAATTGGTGGTAGTTGTTACGATCGACGAGCACGACCTGAAAACCGGAACCTTTGAGGCGGTTGGCCAGTTTGAGTCCGCCGAAACCGCCGCCGACAATGACAACGCGCGGTTTATCGCTTTTGGGAATGTTGAAAGCCATGTTTTGTTGTTGTGTCTGTGTGTGGAGTTGGGGGCGCCGATCGGGTGGCGGTCAACGGAGGGAGTCGGTGAGGAGCTTGATTTCGAGGGGAGGGGCGACGCGTTCGTAGAGGATGTTGTAGACCGCGTCGAGAATGGGCATGTTCACGTGATAGCGGCGGTTGATGTGCTTCATGCACTTCACGCCGTAGTAGCCTTCGGCGATCATTTCCATTTCCATCTGCGCGCTCTTCACGCTGTAGCCGCGGCCGATCATCTGACCGAAGACGCGGTTGCGCGAGAAGTTGGAATAACTCGTCACGAGCAAGTCGCCGAGGTAGGCGCTGTCGTAGACCGTGCGTTCCAAAGGATAGACGGTACTGAGGAAACGGTTCATTTCCTGCACGGCACTCGAGAGGAGCACCGAGAGGAAGTTGTCGCCATATTGCAGCCCCGAGCAGATGCCCGCGGCGATGGCATAGACGTTTTTGAGCACCGCGGCATATTCGATGCCGATCACATCGGCCGAAACGGTCGTTTTCACATAGTGGTTCGCCACCACGTCGGCCATGACGCGCGCGCGTTCTATATTATTGCACCCCACGGTGAGGTACGTCAGGCGATCGAGCGCCACTTCCTCGGCATGGCTCGGCCCACCCAGCACCATCAGGTTGTCTTCGGGCACGCCGAAGGCGGTGCGGAAATATTCCGTGCACACCACGTTCTCGTCGGGCACGATGCCTTTGATGGCCGTCATGATCACTTTGTCGTGGAGCTTCACCTTGAGCCGCTTGAGTTGCGCTTTGAGGTAGGGTGAGGGGGTGACGAAAATGAGCGTGTCGGCCTCGCGGGCCACTTCGTTGATGTCCGAGGTGAAGTGGATGCGATCCATGGGAAAACGCACTGTGGTGAGGTAGGTGGGGTTGTGTTCGTAGCGGCGAAACTCTTCGATCGTTTCGTCGCGGCGAACGTACCACCAAATCTCCGGTACGCTTTCGAGCATGATTTTGGCAACAGCCGTTGCCCACGAACCGCTGCCGATGATGGCAATCTTCCCCGGGAAACCTCCCGAGGCGCGCTGCTCGTTGTTGGATCCGCCGAATCCGAAAAAGGAACTAAAACCGGGCATAGGACGGAGTTTGAACGATGAGAAAATGGGGGTGCCCGACGACGGACACCCCGCATGCTGTGTCGTTGGTGGGCTTATTCGCCGAGGGCTTCTACCCAAGCGGCGATGTCGGCCACTGAGGGTTTCGCCAGATCGAGCTGGTACTTCTTGAGCACCTCGCCGATCTGTTGTTGCACCTTCTGCGGGTTGGCGCCGCGGAGATCCTGCACCAAATAGTAACCCACTTTTTGGAGCACGGGCACCAAATCGGCGGGAATGCCGAAGGGCACATAGGCTTCGGCCTTGTCCTTGGCGGGAAGTTTCTCGGGCTTCATCTGCGGGAAGAAGAGCACTTCCTGAATGGCCGTTTGGCCGGTGAGCAACATCACGAGGCGGTCGATGCCGATGCCGATACCCGAGGTAGGGGGCATGCCGTATTGGAGCGCGCGGAGGAAGTCTTGGTCGATGATCATCGCTTCGTCGTCGCCCTTGTCGGCCAAACGCATCTGATCCACGAAACGCTCTTCTTGGTCGATGGGGTCGTTGAGCTCCGAGTAGGCGTTGGCCAATTCCTTGCCGTTGACCATCAACTCGAAACGCTCGGTCAGACCGGGCTTGCTGCGGTGCATCTTTGTCAGCGGCGACATTTCCACGGGATAGTCGGTGATGAAGGTGGGCTGGATGAACTTGCCTTCGCACGTTTCGCCGAAGATTTCGTCGATCAACTTGCCCTTACCCATGCTCTCGTCCACTTCGATGCCCAGTTTCGTGGCCACGTTGCGGATTTCGTCTTCCGACATTTCCGAGAGGTCGTAGCTGGTTTCTTCCTTGATGGCGTCGAGGATGGGCAGGCGGCGATAGGGAGCTTTGAAGCTGATGGTCTTGCCGTCTACCACCGTTTCGGGCTTGCCGTTCACGGCGATGCAGATGCGTTCGAGCATCTGTTCGGTGAAGTCCATCATCCAGTTGTAGTCCTTGTACTGCACATAGAGTTCCATGCAGGTGAACTCGGGGTTGTGCGTGCGGTCCATGCCCTCGTTGCGGAAGTTCTTGCCGATCTCGTACACGCCTTCGAAACCGCCCACGATCAAGCGCTTGAGGTAGAGCTCGGTGGCAATGCGGCAATACATCTGTTGGTTGAGCGCATTGAAGTGCGTCACGAAGGGGCGCGCCGAAGCACCGCCGGGAATGTTTTGGAGCGTGGGGGTTTCCACTTCCGTGTAGCCCGCTTCGTCGAGGATGGCGCGGAGGGTGCTGACGGCCTTGGCACGCTTGTAGAACGTGTCCTTCACCTGCGGGTTGACGATCAGATCGACGTAACGACGGCGGTAGCGCAGTTCGGGATCCTCAAACGCGTCGTAGACCACGCCGTCCTTTTCCTTGGGGGTAGGGAGCGGCTTGAGGCTCTTGGCCAACACGGTGATTTCGCGAGCGTGTACCGAGATCTCGCCGGTCTTCGTGCGGAACACAAAGCCCTTCACGCCCACGAAGTCGCCGAGGTCGAGGAGCTTTTTCACCACGCTGTTGTAGAGCGTCTTGTCCTCTTCGGGGCAGATGTCGTCGCGGGTGATGTAGACCTGAATGCGGCCGCGAGAGTCGAGCAGTTCGAGGAACGAAGCCTTGCCCATGACGCGGCGTCCCATCATACGGCCGGCGATGCACACCTCGCGAGGCGCGTCGTCGTCCTTAAAGTTGGCAATAATTTCGTCGCTGAACGCGTTGGTGGGGTATTCGGCCGCGGGATAGGGATCAATGCCCAGCGCGCGAAGTTCAGAAAGGGAGTTGCGGCGTGCAATCTCTTGTTCGCTGAGTTCGAGGATATTCATACTGTCGTAGTGTGTCTTGGTTCGCCCTTTGCGCCTGCTTGCCCGCGGTCGAAAACCACTGCGCAAGCCCTCGCGAGAGGGACGAAATACGTATATTCTATTTGGGGCAAAAATACGAATTTCTTTTGGAACACTTGGTGCACAATGTGGTGGAAATGAAAGGAAACGACCAAGGTTGCACACTTTGTATAACGGTGTGTAGGTTTGAGGCCGATAAATCCTGAATGCGCCATGGAATGTTCGGCAGATGGCATGACAATCTTTGGTCATAAGTCAAAGAACGTTTGCGCTGCGTCATCGGGAAAAAGTCAGCCGACTTGCGTTGTCGAGACACCGCATTGTACTGGGAAACAGGGGAGGGAGGTGGGGCGTCAGTCGCAGACCCAAATATTTTTGTTTCGAGTCGTCTCGTTTTTTTTGAATGAATGTAGGTGTTCTTACTCTGTGACGAAGTGTATGATAAAAACAAGGGGACTTTCTTTCGATTCTTCTCTTGTTTTGCGAAAAAACTCCCTTGTTTTTTGAGGAAGTTGTGCGTTTTTTTTATGGCTTTCAATTCTAATGTCAGGTGAACCTGATAAATTCCTGTGAAAGACGTGAGGTTCTCGTTTTAATTGCTATCTTTGTCAGGTTAGATATTTTGTTTATTTGCATGACTGTACAAGAAGGCCGGTGGAAGTTGTGACGCAAACAAGTGTTTTGAGTACTATTCTCAGTTACTCAGCACTCTTATAAGATTTAGAAGCGGACTCCATGTCCATGAGGGGCTTCGATTCAGCTCTACAACTGTTTAACTCGTGCCGGGAAGTAATACATCTGAATGTTGTTTTAGCCTATGAACATCTATTTTATCCGCAAACGCATCGGAAATCGTAAAGAATTGGGGCGACATCCTTTTACTCTTGATGAGGCTCCAAGCACGCTGCGACAGTTGCTCACCGTGTTTACCCTTCATGGTCTTCGCGAAGCGCAAACTGTGGTCGGTGATATCCCGCTCACGGAGGCAGAAATCGCTGCGCAAGCCGAGGAGGGGCGCGTGAAATTCGCCAGCCGTTATGGTGAAAATCATGATACTCCAGAGCGTGCACTGCAGGTGATGCTTCAGGCCTTTGCCGATGGTTTGGTGCGCATCTTCGTCGATGAGGAAGACGTGACCGAACTCGATGCTGCACTCTCGCTGAAAGAGGGTAGTGAAGTCGTTTTTCTTCGTCTCACCTTTCTCACAGGACTGATGTGGTGAGCGGGATAGAAGCTCTTGGTTTGCTCGCTTCTCAAGTGATTAGTTGATTTCTAACGTCCCATTTCCAATATCCGGCGTTCAGTGGCCGGTCTCTAATTTTAATATCATGCGTACTCCGGAACAAACAGAACAATTTAAACGGGATTATTTGGCACAAATCGATGTCAATTCCTTGAATGAGGTCGAAAAAGTGCTGTATGCTGTCGCAGAATCCAAGGACTTGTCCAAACTTTCTCCATGGGAGCTCCACGATGCTTTGGAAAAACTGCCCATGCATTCTTTGGAACACTCGCAACTCCTCCGATCGGGCTATCATCTCCCCCATCTTTTGCCTTCGTGGCTCAGCGAAATGTTGTCGTATCTCCTGGACTATCGTGAGACGAAGAGCGAAATGCGCGGCCTCTATCGTTTCCGCTTGTCGAATTCCGGTAAACTGTCGGATTCTTGTGTGAGAGAATATGTGGTGGCCGCCTTGATGATTGCCCTGCACGGGGCAAGTTTAGATGATCTTGTGCGCAACCGTCACACAATACGCCCACCGCAGTTCTATTTTTTCGATTACAGCGCGTTCATCGCAGCGGCCATACGGCAAGGAAACGCAGAAGTCATTGCTGCCACCAAGGAAGTTTTCGTTGCAGAAAACAATGTGGGCATCTTATCTCAGGAATTAGTCTGCGCTGTTGAGCGCACTGACAACGAAGCGCTCCACGATGCGCTGATCGATCTGCTGAAAGCGGCCAAGCTGCAAGAGGGATTGCGCCAAGTCATTGTGGAGAGCGGCGACTCCTACAGCCTAAAATTCTACCGCAAACTCCTGAAAGTCATTGACGAAGAGGGGCTCTTGCGTTACAGCTCCGTGCGTCGCGCGGTGCAAACCTGGTGCGGGCTCGACTACGAATGGATCGAAGACAAGGACATTGCGACCATCTTCCACGCCATTCGCCGATATCTCGAGCATCCCGAAGAACGCGCCACGGCTTATGCAGGAGATAATCCGCTACTTGTCTATATTGCGCTCTATACTGCGGGAGGAGTCGATGCGCAAGTGGCCTTTGCTGAGGCGGAAGCACTCCTCAAAAGCGACAAGCCATCGCAGCTTACGGTGGCAGCGCTGTGGTATTTCAAGCGTGTCAATTTGAGAGATCGGCACTATAATGTGTTGGAACATCTTGATGGGTTTGTGCCCCGATTGGAAGAACCCGCTTTTCGTGCCTTTATCGTTCGCGAGCTGAGCAGCACCGACTTGCTGGACGAACTCATCAAAGCGAGAAAAGCGCCCGAACTCAGCGAGAGGCAGCGCAAGGCCTTGGAAGAAGTGCACCGAATGATCTTGGATTGGTTGCCCACGCTCAAAAAGGAGAACAAAGTGGTCCATCCCGGTTTCGAGTGGTTCCACATTCGTTTCTCGCGCGGCACTGTCTTCAATGCATTATATATAACGTCCTTGTTCCTCCATACGCAAGAAGCGCTGGATGACTTCCTCGCGCAGAAGCTGCCCTCGTGGGGTGCTCGGATCTTTGACTCCTATTATTCCGATGTGGAAGAAGACGCTTACCGAGATTTCTTCTTTTCCTACGTGCTTCCGATGGGAACTCCCGAGGCGCGTCGAGGATTTCTCTTGCGCAATGCCTTGAACTTTGAGGTCGACTCCAATTTTCACGCCTTCCGTGAGGCTTTCTTGCGCGAACAATTCACCGACAAGGAAATCAAGTCCTTGGATGTCAAGTTTAAGTCCAAGGTTTCCACCACGCGGCAACGTGCCGTTCAGTTGCTGCTTACGCAACCTGACGATATTCTCGTGGGGGCTTATGAGCGATTGCAACGCACGAAAGGCGACTATATAGCCGATTGTCTCGTGGAACTCCGCGAGGGGAGTGCCATTTTGCGCGAGAAGTTTGGAGAAGTGACCGAGGCTGAAAAGAAAAGCGCCGATGGTAGAGCCTCAGAAGGCGCAGCCCCGACAGCGAATGCCGGAGCCAAAGTGGCACAGGTTGTCGGTGCAACTGACTGTCAGCTGCGTTTTGGCTTGTTCACTCCCACCGAGATGCCAGAACTCCCCTTTGAAAATCCATTTTCGGATGCAGAGCGTTTCGCCGCAAGCCCTGTTTCGCAGTGGGTGTCCATGGATGCGGAGCAAAAGTCCTTGCTTGCCCGAGCCCTCTCATGGAAGACACATCAACCCAAGTTGGATTTGTCAAAACTCTTCCCCTATACGGAGGAAGAAATTAAAGCGCTTTACGACGATTTTGCCCAAATCATCGAGGAAAACAAGACACTCACCTATAAAAACAGATGGGGAGTGACGCAAACGCTCGATGAAGGCTCGTTTGAAGTTGTCAAGGACATGGAGCTGGAGCAGCTGCCTCACCCGGAACTTTGGGACGAATTGCTGAAACGCCACGACATCACCGACGAAAAAGCCTTAGGCCTTGATTTGATGATGAATTATCTCATGCTCTATGACCGAACGGATGTGTTGTCCTTGCCTTTGGAGGGCTATCCGATGACCGACAAGGGCGATAGAGGGCAGTGGCCGCATGCCTGGAAGTTTGAGAGTCTGACGACGGCGCTGCAACGCACAGTGAAGAAACGCCGACCTGATTTGGCCTTTTCCTATGCTTACACTCTTTGTCAGCTGTGCTATTGGTATGGCACGCAAGAGACTTACGTGGAAACCTTCATGTATCGCGAAGATGAAATCCATCCCATTTCCGCAGGGTTCCCGTTGAGGCACATCATCCCTGTGTGCGAATCCAACATGCAAGGTGAGTTTGATCGCGTTGCTCCGATGGTGCTCGCGTTCTATCACAGATGGGGAGAGCCGGCCCGCCAAGCAGATTGGGCGGATGTCTATACGCTTTCGACGGATGTCCTACTGCACCTACTTGCGCATGGAACCATCAACGAAGACCAACTGTTTACGCAGATGGAATATGAGAAATTCCGCGGTTTGCGTGCGATGATGAGACTCGCTTATGCCCATCGCTGCGGCGCGCTGAACTTGAAAAAGGTGGAAGAGATGGAGAAACAAGCCGGTAGTACCGTAGATCCCATCTGTTATGCCCAAAGTACTCGCGATTTAGTCGATCGATATATCAATCAACTCTTTGAAGTGGAGATGCAACGTCGCAATGCTCCCACAGAAGCTACTGAGGCGTTTCATCAGTGTCGCAACGTTCTTGTGCTCAAAGGGGCAGAGCGTGTGGCGCGTATCATGAAGGCATTGCGCAAAGATCACCTCAAACTCGATATTTATGGCACAGAGCGTCGCTCCATCCTCAGTAATTTGGCGACGAGCTGTTACCCTCTTCCCACGGATACGCCTGATATGTTGGCAGACATCTCGGAAGAACTCCTCGTAGAACTCGCATTCTTCGCGCCACAATGGCTCGAACTTGTGGAGCAACGTCTGAGTTGGCCTGGATTCCGTACCGCCTATTACTACTTCATCGCCCATGCTCGTGAGATGGGCAACGACGAAAAGAAGGCACTCATCGCACGTTACACCGAACTTGACCC
>JABZKU010000011.1 GCA_015257125.1 Prevotellaceae bacterium
AAAAGAGAGCATTATGCCCCCTTTCAGGAGTACATTTGACCATTAAGCCAAAATGGGCGAAATCTTCACACATATCGTTTAGGTTTTCAAGTGGTTAAAGGTGAAGGTGAAGGGTGAAGGCAAGAATTCAGAACTCGGTGAGTGCGCGATGTGGGAGCACGTGTCCGCGTAGACGCACCTATACGCGCAGCGGAGGAGCTGACAAAATGAGCAAGAGTGACAAACGCGTTACATTCCCAGTAAGGTAGGGAGGAAGGTACGATATGAAAGTGGGGAAGTAGGGCGAGAAAACTGGGAGGTTTGTCGAGAAAGGAGGGAAGTACGAAGCGAAAATAGGCAGGTAGGAAGTGAAAGGTGGGAGGTGCGAAGGAAAAACAGGGAAGTAGGAAGTGAAAGGAGGGGGATTTCGAAAGAAAGTCCACTACTTTTTTGATCCAAAAGGGCAACACTCGAAAAATCCAAACTTTTTCTTCCAAAACTACACGATTATCCGAAAGAAAAGCATTATCTTTGCGCTTGACAAAACACAACTTTCCCCTTTTCTGTCGCAAAGCGACATCAATATAGTGCAACATCCATGAACTATTTCCCTACGGTTCAGCACAAATACTCTTTAACATATTGAAAAATCCCGATACTCCACCGGGGAGCATCGGGATATCGGCAAAAAGCTAAATTTCGAAATTTAGTAACGAGAGCGAGCGGTTTATATAACCGTGAGTTGCGTTGAAACTCAATAGACTCGAGTCGAACAAACCGAAAAACCTCGAAATGGTCGAAAGCGTCGCATTTAAGCCCGTCGTCCATCGAGCAGAAGTTGGCGGAGTCGCGCGTTGAAATCAGATTGCTGCATGAGCGTTTCGAGACTGATGTGCATGCAATAACGCCAGTAGTGACGCGGGTTCGCGGGTTCGTTGATGCGTTCGGCGTCGACATCGGGCAGGCGCAGGCGGTCGTCGATGGCGAGCCAGTCTTGCCACGGGAGGATGCAGAGCATGGAGGGACAGTCGACATGGCGGCGCACGATTTCCTCGCACAACCAGGCCGGGGCATCTGTGGGGGCATCGCCGCCGTGGCCGAGCACCTCGAAGAAATAGCGCGCCGAACGCGTTGAATCTTCCTGCCACCATCCACGCAGTGTGGACATGTCGTGCGTGCCAGTACTGCACACCGACCAACGGGGATAGACTTCGACGTCGGCAAATTCGCGACCGTAGGCTTTGGGCATGCGCTCAATCTCGAGGGTAAGGAGTTGAAGTTGCTCCATTACCCAGGGCACGCAATCGGGCACCATGCCCAAATCTTCGCCACAAGGCAGCATGGCGGTGGCGCAGCTGAGCGCAGGGAGTTTGGCCATGGCCGAGGCATACCAGAAATCGTTGTGACGCTCGTAATAGAACGTATGGTGCAGGCGCTCAAAAGCCTTTCGCTCGTCGGCACCGAGGCGCTCGAAAACGTAGGTATGATGTCCTTCAATGCGGGGATGGTAGTGTTCGCGCTGCAAGGGGTCTTCGATGAAGAGAACGTTCTCAAGCAGGGCGAACAACCCCTCGCGGACTTGGTTTTCGCCGAGGCGGCCACGGTATTCGCGGTTAAGGAAATCATCGACAGCACGCTGGGTGGCGAACTCGGGGCGGAAGTGCCAAATGTCGTAGTGCGAATGCGTGAGGAAGGTGCGGCGCACCCAGTCTGCGCGTTCGCAGAACAAGCGTTCGAGCAAGGCGTCGTTGACAAATGGCCGCGTCAAGAAGTCGCGATCGAACGTAAGCCCTGCGGCTTCGATCTCGCTCACAGCATAGGGCATGGACGGCACAAAGCGCCCGAGGAGTCCGCGCACGCTGTGGGTGGGAATTTCCCAAATGCGGAAAAATCCCAAGATGTGGTCGATGCGATAGGCCGAGAAATGTTCGGACATCTTGATATATCGGCGCTTCCACCAGGAGTAATCGTCGGCGGCCATGGCGTCCCAGTTGTACGTGGGAAAGCCCCAGTTTTGCCCCGTAAGCGAGAAGGCATCGGGGGGTGCACCTGCCGAACCACGGAGATTGAAATAATGCGGTTCCGTCCACGCTTCGACAGAACAACGGGAGATGCCGATGGGGATATCGCCCTTGAGCACCACCCCACTCCGCCGCGCATGGGCAGCGACATCACTGAGTTGCGTGTGCAAAAGATATTGGACGTAGCAATAATAATCGTAGGATTCGCGGTCGGGGCTGTCCGGAGCGAAGGTTTTGGCCACGGACTGCGCGTCATAGGCACTATGTTGCGGCCACGCGCTGAAATCGGGCGTGCCAAACTTGTCGCGCAAGGCCGAAAAAGCGGCGTAGGCCGGTAACCAGTCCTCACTATGCGCAGCGAAAGCGGCGAAAGCCTGCGTTTTCAAGAGTTCGCGCCCATGACTACGGAAAGAAAGCAGGAGGTAATCGCGCTTGAGTTTGTTGACACGGGCATAATCGATTACAGACAAGGCGTTGAGTTCACGAAACTCGCGTTCAAAAGCGGCTTGTTTCTGCGCATCGGGCAACGGCGGCAAGGCGCGCAGGTCAACAAACATCGGGTGGAAGGCGTAGACCGAAATGGCGTTGTAGGGGTAGGAATCGGTGTTCTCCCCCGTGAGCGTGGTGTCGTGGATGGGGAGTATCTGCAACACGCGTTGTCCGGTGGCGGCCATCCAGTCGACCATCGTTTTGAGATCGCCAAAGTCGCCCACACCTTGGCTGCCCTCACTACGCAAGGAGAACACGGGGATTGCGGTACCGGCCATGCGCGGCGCGAGGGCTTCGAAATACACTTCGACTTCGGGCAGGATGTGGTGGACACCATTTTCAGACGCTGCGATTTCCAAACGGCGGTTGTCACCGCTCTCCCAATGTACCACGCGGCGCGCCCCTTCGTCCACGGCTACAAATTTGTATTCGCAACCGTTGATGAGCAAACCGGCGTCGAGCGTCAACTGCCACACACCGGGAGCAATTTCGTCGAAGGGCACTGCGGCATACTCGTCCCACGCGCCGAGCGAGGGCGTGGAACCGAGGAGTGCGAGGTGCAACCCCTTTCTGCGTAAGCCGGGAGAGAGAACACGAAAGGCCACACTACAATGTGCCAACGAAGGCGAGGGAGCACCGGGCAGGGTGGGATGCGTAACGGCGGAAGAGAACAGCGCACTCTCCTGCGGGAGATCGCGCCAACGGTCGTCGACGAGATAGGTGTCGTCAAGGCGACTTTCGATGCGCAGACGATGAGTAAGGTTGCCCTGCTCGCGGCGCACGCAGCGGTAGCCTTGCCATACAGCATAGCGATAAGTGAGTACCTGCGCCGCATGCAGGCCGGTGAGGGTAATTTCGCCCTCCCACTCTCCGGGAGCAGTTTCGCTAAGCGGAAGTGTGGGTGCAGAAAGGTTTTCCCATTCGAGACGGAGCATCTCGCCGGGGGCTGCAAAATAGGGGATGTGGAAACGGAGTTTCATCGTGTAGGGAGATTGGTTTGCTTCAAAAGTACGCATTCTCCTGCGCATTGACAAGCCAATCGTCCAAAAAGAGAAAAAGTAGAGGAAAGGTGCAACCGCTGTTGCACAAAAAAAGAAGCGAACCAAGTAAAAACTTGATTCGCCTTGAGAGCGGAAAACGAGACTCGAACTCGCGACCCCAACCTTGGCAAGGTTGTGCTCTACCAACTGAGCTATTTCCGCAGAATGTGAAGAGGAGGAGACTCGAACTCCCACGTCGCAATTGACACTACCCCCTCAAAGTAGCGCGTCTACCAATTCCGCCACCTCTCCAGGTTCACATTCACTTGACATTTTGTTCAGCGAGGGGGTAAATTCGCTGTGTCTTGCGTTGTGGCATCGGGCTTGCTTCCCGTTTGCGATTGCAAAAGTACTACATGTTTCGGAATTGGCCAAGGCTTGGGGCAAGAAAAATGCATTTTCTCGTGCATTTTCCTGCACAACGGGCGAAAACGTAGCTATTTTCTGCCGGTAACTGCGGTAGCGATGACGCAATACACAAGATGCTCTACCGGAAGGTACGGACTGTAAACAAAATGCGCTTTCTTATACTATATGCGGGGGATCTGGTCTTCTTCCCTCAAAAGACATCTCCCACTTTTCGGGTTTTCGAAAAGTGGGAGATGTTTTTTTAGATCAAGCCCATGATGCGGAGGACGATGGGCGTGAGAATGGCTGTGAGGACACCGTTGGCGATCAGACCAAGGCTGGCGAAGGCACCATATTTAGCCCCGTTCTCCATCGCTCGCGAAGTTCCTACGGCGTGGGAAGCGGCTCCCATGCTGAGACCTTGTGCGATCGGACTTTTTACGCGCCCAATTTGCAATACGCGGAAACCGGTAACGGCTCCCAACAAACCAACAATGACCACAATGGCCGCCGTGAGCGAGGGAATACCGCCAAGGGTGCGACACACTTCCATGGCGATGGGCGTCGTCACACTTTTCGGGGCGAGCGAAATGACTACCGGTTTTGAAGCACCGAGCAGTTGCGCCGTGACCACAGCCGAGACAATACCGACCACACAGCCCACCGTTTGCGAAAGCAAAATGGGGATCAACTGTTTGCGAATGACTTTCAACTGCTGATAGAGGGGGACGCCGAGGGCGACAATGGCGGGTTTGAGCCAAAACTCAATTTGTGAACCGGCCTTGTGATAGGTGTCGTACTGTATGCCGGTGAGTTTGAGAAAAGCGATCATCGCCCCAATCGTGATGAGAATGGGATTGAAGAGCACCCATCCCGTGCGGCGCTGCACCATCTTGGCCAAAAAGAAGATAGCGAACGTGAGTCCGATCAGCACAAACTCGTTGTCGAGCGCGTCGATAAAGTGGTTTCCGATCAGGGCAAAGCGTTCGGAGAGCGAGAGGAGCAGACTATTTGTGGAAGGGGCCATAACGACGTACGATTTGGTGAGTCCAACCGGTGGATAACAGAACAAGCACGGTGCTGACGAGCGTGGCAATGGTGATGGGCCAGAAGTCGCGAGCGATGGTGTCGAAATTGAGCATGAGCGCAACGCCGGGTGGTACGAAGAAGAAACCGAGATTACTCAAAAGGAAGTCTGAAATCGCTTTTACCCATTCGAGTTTCACCCACCCCATTTCGAGAAAAGCGGCGAGCAACAGCATTCCGACGATGCTCCCGGGGAGACTCAAGCCGGTGACGGCAACAAGGAGTTCACCGAGCGCCATGCAACCGAAAAGAATTGTGCATTGTTTGACCATGATGTTCGTGATGATTTTGGATATGAGGCGAAATTACATAAAAAAAGGCACGACGGCTCGGCCGTCGTGTTAAATGTGAACGGAAACGCCACACGATTCCTCTCGCTGCTTGTTCCGTTGCACAAAGCAGTACCTTTATCGCCCCGACGCTTCCGCGTAAAGGTGCGGAGAGCGGAACAAAGATTATGCTTTGCGCCGCAATATAATAATGAGTACGGCGGGCAGAATCAACCCGATGCCGGCTGCCATCGAGGGGGTGAGTTCTTCACCCAAAAAGAGGATACCGAGTACGAGCGCAGTGAGGGGTTCGAGCACGCCGAGGATCGAAGCGACTGTAGGACCGACATTTTGTGTGGAGTAGACCAGTGCGAGGTTGGTGACCACCGTGCAAATAACCGAGAGCAAACAGAGGTTGAGCCAACCCGATGCGGAGGGGATGAGGGCATAATGCGCCGAGATGTCAAAATCCGCACGTTCATAGGCGATGAACGCGGCGAAGATGAGCGCGCCGAAAGCCATCACATAGAACGTGAGTTTCACCACCGGCATCTGCGACACACGCGAACGATTGACGCGAATGAGGTAGAGGGCAAAACACAGCGCCGAGATGATTTCAAGCACAATCCCTAACCACTGTGCGCCTCCGCCGACGCCGGAGAGTAAGGCGACTCCGGCAATGGAAAGGCCGATGGCGACCCACGTCGAAAGGCGACTGCGCTCACGAAAAAAGATCATCATGATGAGCGCTGTGAGGATCGGATAGGTGAAATGGAGCGTTGTCGCTACCCCACTGCTGCTGCAATAGCGATAGCCCGAGATGAGAAACAAAGCAGCGCCGTTGCTCAAAAAGGCCAACTGCACCAAACGCACGAATTCGGCGTAGGTGATGCGAAAACTTTCGCGTCGCACGAACATGATCGCCGCCAAGATGAGGGAGGCGATGCCGAAACGATAGAACAAAATGGTGGACGAGGACAAGGGCAGTCCCACGGCCGGCGCTTGGAGTTCTTTCGTGAACAAGGGAATAAACCCATAGCACACAGCGGCCATCAGGCCGAGAAAGAGACCGACGCTCGATTTGTCGAAGTTAAACATGGTATGGTTTGGGAATTAGGCTTCGCGGAGAAAGTCGAAGGCTTCGTTGATGAGCTGGGACTCCGCGGTTTGGTCGAGAATGATTTTACCCACCTCGCCCAACTGCGTGAAGTTCACCACACCGGCCGTATTTTTCTTGTCGTGGAGCATGATTTCTCGGAGCGCATCGTAGTCATCGCAGGTGATCGGCGGGCGACCATAATGCTCCGTCACATAGCGCGTGACGGCGTGGAGGTGATCCGTCGGGAAACCAAGGCGTGTGGCGGCGATAAAGAGTTCGCAAACCAATCCCCAGGCTACAGCGTAGCCATGCAACACGGGCGTGTTGCGGCGAAGCATGAGGCTTTCGATGGCATGCCCCACAGTGTGTCCGAGGTTGAGCGCCTTGCGCAATCCACGCTCCGTGGGATCTTGCTCAACGATGCTCGATTTGAACTCTATGCTCTCTTTGACCATCGGCAACAAGGCGGCGTAATCCGGATTAGCGATGTCAAACTGCAAATGTTGCACGAGCATTTGTTTGTCTTTGAGCAGGGCGTGTTTCAGCATCTCGGCATAACCGGAACGGAAGTTCTCTTCGTCGAGCGAACGCAGGAACTCCGTGCTGATCACCACATAGTTGGCTTCTTGAAATGCACCAATCTCATTTTTATAATCCCCGAAGTTGATTCCCGTTTTGCCGCCGACCGAAGCATCGACCATGGCCAAAAGCGTCGTGGGCACATTGACAAAGCGGATGCCGCGCTTAAATGTCGCGGCGGCAAATCCACCGAGATCCGTTACCATGCCCCCGCCGACATTGATCAGCAGCGAGTGGCGCGTGGCACCGGTCTGTTGCAATTCTTGCCAAACGGTGGAGAGAGTTTCGAGGTTCTTATGGTCGTCGCCGGCGCGCACCGTAATGAGGTGAGCGGGCACGGGGCATTGTGCTTTCAGTTGTACGGCGATGGGCGCAGTGTGCTCATCGGCGAGCCACACCACCCGATCCGTTCCGGGAAGCGTGTCAATAATTGCGCGGAGCGCACTCGCTGCGTCCTGTGAATAAAGTATCGTCTGCATGTTGTGTGTTGTGATTCTTCCTAAATGTGTCCGTTTGCTCCGGTTATGCCGTGGCTCCGGATTCATATTGTTCGATGGCGTGGCGATAGCTGTCGGGAATCTCCACAGAGTGTCCCTTTTTCAGATCGACGCACACCATCACGGTTTCTGCTTGGCAAACCACGCGCTCAGTCACCTGATTGACGGCGCGTTGTTGCAGCGTGAAACTCTTATTGCCCAAACGACTCACCCGCGTTTCGATCACAATTTGATCTTCGTAGAGGATGGGTTCGATGAAATCGGCATGAATGCTCGCCACCAGCGGCACCACCGGTTGTAAACGGAAATCAGGGCAGAGCACCGTCGAAAAATAATTTTCTTTTCCGAGATCGTAAAACGAGAAATACACGTTGTTGTTCACGTGCTGATACGCATCGAGATCGTTGAAACGAATTTGGATCGGGGTGCGATGACGAAAGATTTCAGTCATGAGGGGAAGAAATAGATAAGAAAGTGCGAAGTGTCGTTCGTTTTATAGTCCAAAGTCCCGCGCCACGGCAGCACAGCGCGCGGCATCGGGGCGCCATTCCATGGTCTCATCGTCGAGGGCACAGAGATCGCGCAGGGCATAAATGCCACGCTCTTCATCGGTGGCTTGTACACCGGCCGAGGCAAACAAGTGATTGCGCGCATCCACCACACGCACGGCTTCTTGACAATAGTCTGCCGCTTCGCCGGTGGAGCGCAACGCAGCACTCACATAGTGCAAGAGCGCTTGCACGAAATCGTCGTGTTCGGGGTGGCGCGATGCGTTCATCATCGATTGAGAATTTTGAGAAAAGCGTCATAGCGGCTGTCCAATCTCGACAGCTCGTAAGGCGGTAATTGCAGTGCGAAAGTGCCGGGCAGTTCGCCGAGGGCAAAGTATTCGCGCAACATCCCCGCCAGATTAAATGCTTGCTTGTCGCCGCGGCGCATCAGTTCCAGTGCGACGCGGCGCAAATAGAGTTTGTCGTCGTCAAAATGCCGAAGCGCTTTGAACAACAAAAAGTAAGTCGCGGGCGTTGCGGCACGAAACAGTTGTGCCACGCGCACTTTTTCGCCGTCTGCGCGCTGCCAGAGCATTTCCAACAGCGACTCGGCCTCAGCCGGCTCAGCGACCAGCGGCAAAAAGGCTTCGAGCATCTTGCGCCGGTCGATTGTCGTGGCTTCTTCGCGACAGAAGGTGCTAAAATCGGCGCCGCCGAAATGCAATCCCGCGCGTTTCCGTCGACCGACGGCGGCTTTGAGCAACGTGCCGAGAAAGGCTCGGCTGTCGGCGCGACACAAGGTGCGAAAAGCCGCCCAAAACGCCTCATCGGTGAGCGGCGACCAGAAATTGGCCTCAGCCAACACCACGCCTGCCGCACGAAATTCGGCCGTTCGCAGCGCCGCGAGATGATCGCGCAGCGCTTCGAAGTTGCCCATCGCGAGATGCGACGACAAACGGGTGCGCAAGGCGGCAGTCGGAGGTACAGCGGGCATGAAAGTGAGGGACTAAGCGGCAAAAACTGAAAAGGAGAAATGAAAAGATTCCGCGCCCCTATATAAATAAGGAGTGCTGTCGCGGATGACGGCGGCCGGCTGTTCTCACCGCGTGGAACGCCGGCTTCGTCAGTCGCGCAGTTCGAGTCGCACCACGTTTTCCACATGGTGCGTTTGCGGGAACATGTCGACGGGCTGCACCGCGGTGACGCGATATTTCACATCGAGCAGTTGCAGGTCGCGAGCTTGTGTGGCGGGGTTGCACGAAACGTAGACAATGCGGCGCGGTGCGGCATTCAAGATCACGTTCACCACATCGGTGTGCATACCGGCACGCGGAGGGTCGGTGATGATCACATCGGGGCGGCCGTGTCGGGCGATAAACTCGTCGGTGAGAATGTCTTTCATGTCGCCGGCATAGAACGTCGTCTTGCCGTCCAGCCCATTCAGTTCGGCATTCACCTTCGCGTCCTCAATGGCTTCGGGCACATACTCAATGCCCACAACGTGGCGCGCCTTGCCCGCCACAAAGTTGGCAATCGTCCCGGTACCGGTGTACAAGTCGTAGACCAACTCGTCGCCCGTGAGTTCGGCAAAGTCACGTGTCACCTTATACAGTTCGTAAGCCTGCTCGCTGTTGGTCTGGTAGAAACTCTTCGGCCCCACTTTGAAGCGCAGACCCTCCATCGACTCGTAAATGAAGTCCGTGCCGGCATAGGTCACCACACCGAGATCGCCGATTGTGTCGTTGCACTTCGTGTTGTTGACGTAGAGCAGAGAAGTGATCTCGGGGAAGGTGGCGTGCAAGTGAGCCATCACGTCGAGTGCAGCCTGTTGTTCCTCGTCCGTCGTGATGCAAAATTGCACCAGGAGCATAATTTCGCCCGTCGAGGCGGTGCGGAGCATGATGTTGCGCATCAGTCCGCGATTGGCACGCAGGTCGTAGAATTCCAAACCGCGAGCGATGGCATAGTCGCGCAGGTCGTTGCGAATGCGGTTGTTGATGTCGCTCATCAAGTGGCACTCGTTGATGTCGAGAATCTTGTCGAACGCTCCGGAAATGTGGAAACCGAGCGCATTCATCTGTGTGAACACCTCACCACTTTTCACCTGTTCGAGCGTGAGCCACTTCTTATTGGAGAAACCAAACTCCAATTTATTGCGATACTCGCGTGTTTTCTTCGAACCCAAGATGGGAGTGCACTCCGGCAACTCGATTTTGCCGATACGCGTCAGGTGGTCCATCACCTGCTTCTGCTTGTAGCGCAACTGCGCCTCATAGGGGAGAATCTGCCACTTGCATCCACCGCAAACGCCATAGTGTGGGCAGAAAGCCTCCGCGCGTTCGGACGAATACTCGTGAATATGCACGGCTTCCGCCTCAGCATAACTGTGTTTTTTGCGACGAATTTGCAAATCCGCCACATCACCGGGCACCACATAGGGAACGAAGACGGCGAGGCCGTCGACCTTGGCCAAGGCCTTGCCTTCGGCGGCGACATCGGTGATGAGAATCTTTTCGAGCAGGGGAAGTGGTTTCTTCTTGCGAGCCATAGTCTTTTTAATTTCAGGCGCAAAAGTACGATTTTGCAACGGCTCAACCAAGCTACTTTACAGAAAGTAGGCTTTTTACGGCTTTACCTTGCGCCGGTTGCGCCACGTGCCGAAAAACATCGAGCGCCGCCGATTGAACTCGTGGAAGTTTTGAGCGTCGACGCCGTCAGCGGTAGCACAAGGCATAGAACGGGCAGGATTTGCACGTTTTTTCTTCGTCGGTCAATGGGGTGAAACGGCGGTCGGGATCTAAAATTTCGGCCACCAGTGCCGTGAGTCGTTCGGAGAAATCGGGAATTTCTTGCGCAAAATCGAGCACTTCGGTTTTCGCCTTCGGCTTGCCGAGGCTCAGATAGGGCGTAAACCCCGACTTGCCGCGTGCATGGTGCACAAAATAGAGCGCCGGCGCGATGGTCAGGCCTTGTTCCACCCCCTCGCGGCGCAAAATCTCAGCATAGATGAAGGTCTGCAGCATGTAGTGCCGATGCTTGCCGCCGCGCTCCTCAAAAAGCTGTGCCACATCAGCGGCCGTTTCGGGACTACCGCCTGTTTTGTAGTCGAGAATGCGCAACAGTCGCCGACCGTTGTGCGTCACGCGATCCACGCGGTCGATGATACCGCCGATCGTCACGTGCGTTGCCGGCAAACCGGCGGGCAAAGGCAAATCCATCGTGTGACGTTGCTCCAACTCACACAGCTGTAAGTCCTCGAGTTGCGCGTCGTCTTCGAGCAAGATGCGCAAATACATCTCCACCACACTGGCTTCGAGCACCGGCAAGTGGGCGGAGTCGAAACCTTCGTTCACAAAAGCGGCCTCGATGTAAGGATGCAACGGACCCAGGGCGCCGTCTTTCGGAGGGGTCGCCAGCGCTTTGAGATAGCCCGGCGGAGGGGTGCCGCCATGTTCCAGAATGATGCGCTGATAGATGGCTTCGGCCGCCGCATGGAAGATGGTGCCGAGCAAATTCGGCTGGATTCCGTCCTCGGGCGTGGGCTGCGGCGTGCGGAATTTGCACACATATTCGTAGTAGAAACGCAACTGACAACGCAAATAGGTGTTGATGGCCGAAGGCGACAGCGCAGGATGCTCACTGATCACCCGACCCTCCTTGTCGCGACGGTAGAGTCGGTCGACCAAGTCGTGCGGTTTTTCCACCGCCTCGGGCGTGTGCAACCGGGTGTCGAGATCCACCTGCAAAGCCAGGTCACTGATGGGCAAACGCGTGTCGACCCGCAGCTGCGTCATGAAGCGCGACATCTCGCCCGACGAGAGCCCTTCGGCCGAACAGTTGAACGTCATGCGCAAATGCCGAGCGCGCTGGATGAGGCGATAGAAGTAGTAAGCATAGACTGCCGTGCGCCGTTCGGGAGTGGTGAGCCCGAAGGCTTTGCGCAGCATGTAGGGGATGAACGAATTGTCGTTGGGGGTCTGCGGCAGGGTGTTTTCGTTGACCGACAGCATGAGCACGTTGTCAAAGTCCAAGCATCGCGTTTCGAGCACGCCGAGCACCTGCAGTCCCACCGCCGGTTCGCCGTGAAAGGGCACAGTGGTTTGCCGCACGATCTGGCGTACCACACGGCGCAAGGCCGTGGCGCCCACTTCCAAACGGCCGTCGGCGGCAATGAGGCGCAAGCGGTTGAGCAACGTGGCCATGAGATAGAAGGCTTCGGACTGCAACACATCTTCAAACCGCGTGGTGTCGAAGCCTTCCCGTTCGCAAAGCTGCTTGGCCTTCTCTTCTACGCTCTCCGACAAGCGGTTGAGCATTTCGATCGCGCGCAACAACTGACCGCTTCGCTCGAATTCGGCAAAAGTCTTCTCCACCAACGTGTTCACCTCGGCGTGTGCGAGCGGAAAACCCTTGGTAACATTGACTTGCTGCACCTGTGTCGGAAAAACACGCAGCACCGGCTGGAGCAAATTCTCATTGCACAGCACCACCGCCGTACGGCGATGCGCCGTTTCGTCGGCCGGCAAATGGCGGTTGAGCCATCCGCTCACACTCTGCGCCTGCGCCGCCTCGCTCGTGGCCGAAACCATTTCGATCTGCTCGATGTTTCGAAAATTATCGAAGCATTCGGCCGGTAAGGCGTTGGGAAAATTCCGCAGATTCTCCTCGATGAACAGCCCCGCCTCAAAGCCTCGACTCGTATTGCGGTCGCCGGCGCGATAGGGATTGGCGTAATACTGATCGTAGTCCCAATAGAAGCGGGCTTTCCCCGCCTTCTGCATGATTTCAAACAGCCGTTGTTCGGCTTTGTCGAGCACATTGAACCCCACCACGGCATAGCAATCCACCTCGGCGGGCAATTCGAGTTGTTCTTCGGCCAGCGCCTCGACCACACGACGATAGAGTGCGCCCTCATAAGCCTTGCCCTCGTCGAGCAGTTCGGCGTTGAGACGACGGTAGAGCGGCAACAGGGCGTTCCACAGTCGGCGGAAACGCTCGCGCAACTCACTTTTGCGATCGGGATCGAAGTTGGAAAAGAAACTCCCGATGAGTTCTTTCTGCGCGTCATTGAGAAAGTCCGTGTCATCCAGTTCTTTGAGTTCCTCAAGATTGCGAAACAGCTGTGAGGCATCGGCCATATTCTTGTCCACATCGTCGAAATCCGCCAAAATGCGGTCGGCCCAACCGTAGAAGGTGTCGAGCGTGAGCTCGTCGGCCGCCACATCGCCCCCACTGCGCAGCATTTCCACATAGAACGCGTAGAGACGGCACACACTGTCCACCGGATCGTTGAGGGTCAGCTCTGAAAGTTCGCGAAACAGCTCGCTGATGGTCACATAGCGCGGCGCCCAGATCGGGGCATCGTCGGGCGCGTCCTCAACGAGGTAGTCATTGAGAAACAAACCGGCACGGCGGTTGGGAAACAGCACCACCACGCGACTGAGATCGGGGAAGTGGCTGCGCAAATCGTGCGCTACGTGTTGAAGGAAGTAGGACATGCGATGAGAATGGGCATTTTCGGTCGGCCGCTTCGCACTGTTCGGCGGTATTGCGGGCATTTCCACCCCACAACACCCCACACCGACACAAGCGATGAGGCCTTTTGGCAAAATTACACTTTTGTGGCGAATCTCACAAGAGATTTTCGGCCGCGACTTGCTCCCTTTTGCTGCAAAAACACACACGTTCCTCACCGCCCCTCCGACTAAGTGCGACGTCGCTCGCGATTTTCTTCCCTCGCAGCGCACTTTTCTCGCACATACTTAATCTTTTCTGTTCGTACCCCTCAACTGCGCCCAAAAAACGGTGGACTTTTGCGCGAAACACGGCTGCTTTTCGCGAAAACTCCACTGTTTTTTCGCCAAACTTGTCCATTTTCTGACTGATCCGGCGAACCATGAGCGAAAAGACAAAACGTCGCCGTGAAAAGGCGGAAGCCGGAGGGCAAAACAGACGGAAGGCGGATGCACATCGGGGCATTGCGCGTTTCGTCGGTGTACGTCGTGCCCCACTTCTTGCCCACGTTTTTGCCAAGTCCCGTTCGTTCTTGAACGCACAACGGCAAAAACAGCCGTCGAAAATGCAGAAAGCCGCCGCCGATGTTGGGGCGCGCGCCCAAAATTTGTAATTTTGCGAGAGAATAGGCCGTTGTCTATTCGCCATCTACGGATTCATGAGTTTCACACCCGCACACTTTGGCCAACAATTCCTCCTGCGCATCGGTCGCCCCCTGTGGCGACAAGCCACTCTCGTGGTTTTCATGGCGCTACTGGCCGCCGCTTCGGTGCTGGTGGTGCATCGGCCGCACAGCCAAATGGGGCATTACCTCCTTTGCTGGGCGATCGACCTCTATTTCCTCGCGCTGCTCGTCGACAACCTCCCACGCCGTTTCGCCCGATGGGTGGAAGTGGTGGTCTTTGCCGTGGCCTATGGGCTGTCGGCTGTCGAGGTTTTCCTCTTTCTGCGCTTCAACCTCCTGCTTTCGCCCACGGTGCTCACGCTGCTGAGCGAAACTTCGGCCGACGAGTCGAGCGAATTTCTCTCGGGGATGGTGCGCAGCAATGCGTTTTGGCAAACGGTGGCCATCTATCTGCCGATTTTGGGAACTCATTTGGCGGTGGCGGGCCGCACTTGGCGACGCTTCCCGGCGTGGTGGCGAAAGCGTCGTGACAAGGCGGGCAAAAACTACGGCGACGCGCCCGACCGAAATGTCTACTCGTGCCCTCTCGCGCTGCAATGGGGTGCTACGGCGGCGATGTGCGCTCTGCTGCTCGTCGGGGTGCCGCATTGGTGGGGCGAAAAACAAGCCCTTTGGCGCTTTGTCACCAACACGCAAAGTCGCTACGCAGAGAAAGTGCCGGAGATCCACTTCTTCGCTCCCCACTATCGCTTGCTCCACGCCACTCACCTGGTGCGCATGTCGCGCGGCGAGGTCGAACGCCTCAAAACCGTGATGGACACGGCACGCGTGGACAGCGTCGCGCCGGGCACGACCGACATTGTGGTGGTGATCGGCGAGAGTTACAACAAACACCACGCCGGCCTTTACGGCTATCGGAAGCGCACCACCCCACAGCTCGACCGCCTGCGCAGAAAGGGCGAGTTGACGGTGTTTGACGACGTGGTCACACCGTGGAACCTCACCAGCAACGCCTTCAAGTCCTTCCTTTCGACCCACAGTGCCGACACGCCGGGCACATGGGCGGACGGGGTGCTCTTCCCCCTCCTCTTTCGGCGCGCCGGCTTCAAGGTGGCTTTCGTCACCAACCAATTTTACAAGAGTGTTTCGCAGGGTTCGATCGACTTCAACGGTTCGTTCTTTCTCAACGATCCGCATCTCGACAGCCTTTGCTTCGATTTCCGCAACACCTTCCGCAGTCGCGACGACCGGAGCATCACCCAGTTGCTCAAAGACTACACCCCGGGGCGCCGCAATCTCTATTTGCTCCACCTTTGGGGGCAACACATGGAATACGATCGGCGCTATCCGGCCAAATTTGCCTTCTTCCAACCCGAAGACTACGACCGTCCGGACTTGGACGCCCTGCAACGGCAAATCATTGCGCACTATGACAACGCCACACGCTACAACGACGGCGTCGTGGCCGACATCGTGCGCTACTTCCGCCGCCGCGATGTCCTCCTCATCTACTTTGCCGACCACGGCGAGGAGGTCTACGACGATGGGGTGAACCGCTACGGACGTGTGCACAGCGACACGCCGTCGGCCGAGGTGATTCGCCACGAATATGAAGTGCCTTTCGTGATTTGGACGTCGCCCACTTTCCGACGTCGCCACCCTGAAGCGGCAGCGCGCATTCGTGCAGCGCGACATCGGCCGTTCTCGCACGACGATCTGCCGCATCTCCTCCTCGGTTTGGCGGGCATCGCCACGCCACACTACGACCCCACACGCGATCCGCTCACCAACGAATTCGTCGCCCGCAAGCGGTGGTTGCGCGAAGGCAAGATCGATTACGACAATAAGCACAAGACGGACTAAAAAAACATGCTCGACAAACAAGACACCGGCGCACTGAAAGGAATTGCTATCCTGTGTATCGCCATACACAACTTCTGCCACTGGCTTCCCATGGCGGTGCACGAAAATGAATACGTCTTTCGATTGGAAGACAGCTTGAAAATGCTGCACCATGTGCAAATGTTCCATCCGCAAGTGCTGTTGAATGTGTTTTCGCACTTCGGCCACTACGGCGTGCCGGTGTTTCTCTTCCTGAGTGGCTACGGATTGGTTTGCAAATACGAGCGTTCACGCTCGAACGGCCTGCTCTCCACCCATTCTTCGCCCGCCGGCGCCTCATCCGTGCACGCGCTGCCCGACGGTCTGCGCTTTGTGCGCACTCACATGGTGAAATTGTGGCAACTCATGCTGCCGGCGCTGCTGCTCTTCGTGATCACGCAATTTGCCTTCCGCGGCAGTTTTGAAAAGGAGTGGAGCTGGGCGCTGCGACTGGTGACCTTCACGGCCAATCTCTTCCCGACGGTCAACATGATCCTGGGCCCGTGGTGGTTCTTCTCGCTCATTTTGCAATGCTACCTCCTCTATCGGTTCGTCTTTGCGCGATTCCCTTCCTCAAAACTGTTGTGGATCGTGACGGCCGTGAGTTTGGTGGTGCAAATGGGGCTGTATGCCACCGATTGGCACTTCACTTGGGACAACACGTTGGTCTATGCCTTTGAATACTACCGCTACAATGCGCCGGGCCACCTGTTGGCTTTCGCCTTTGGCATTGAGGCGGCGCGCAAAGAATTGAACTTTCCACTCTGGATGGCGCCGGTTGGCATAGTGCTCACGGTGGTTTCGGCCTTCAACGTGTGGTTGTGGTTCTTTTCGCCCCTCTTCGCCGTCATGGGCACGGTGCCTTGGATCCAACTCCTGCGCCGCCACACGGGACTCTATAACTTGTTGGCCAGCCTCGGGGCGATTTCGGCTGCGGTCTTTGCCTTTCATCCCATCGTGCGCCACTATCTCATTCTCCCCGCCTGCGATGCGGTGAGACATCATCAATATGTTCAACTCTATGGCGTGATTTGCCTCTATCTGGTGCTCGTTCTCGCATTGGCGCTGCTCTATCAGGCGGCCATGCGCAGAATTCACAGAAAAAGAGGCGCACGTTCCTAAAAAATACTGCTCTATGCTTACTCACGAACAAAGAGAAGACATCAAACACGCCGTCGAAACGATGCGCGGCGGCGGGGTGATTCTCTATCCCACCGACACCATTTGGGGACTGGGCTGCGACGCGACGAATCCCGAGGCGGTGGCAAAAATCTATGCCATCAAACAACGCGAAGACGCCAAGGCGCTCATCAGTTTGGTGGACAGCGAGGCGAAAATCGACTTCTATGTGCCCGACGTGCCCGACGTGGCGTGGCAACTCCTCGAGGTGGCCGAACGCCCGCTGACGATCATCTACGACAATGTGCGAAATCTTGCACCTAACCTCATGGCGGGGGACGGAAGTGCCGCCTTGCGTATCACGCGTGAGGAGTTTAGCCGAGAACTCTGCCTGCGCATGAAAAGAGCGGTGGTGAGCACCTCGGCCAACCTCAGCGGACAACCGGCACCGCGCCGCTTTTCGGACATCAGTGCCGAGTTGCTCGAGGCGGTAGACTATGTTTGCACCTCTCGTCGCGACGAAAAAGACAACGGTTTGGCTTCTTCGATCATCAAGCTCACGGCTTCTTCGGAAGTCACGGTGATTCGCGAATGATAACTCCCCAACTTGCTTTTAAGATTGACGAACATGTCTGCAAATCCCAAAGACTTTCTGTCTAATCTCAACCTACCTTCGCCCTTCGGTTTGCCGAGTTGGCTACTCCGCCTCTCGCGAGGTCGACTGACCCAGCGGCACTTTGTGCTGATACTCAGCTTCTGCGTGGGACTGGCTTCGGGCATTGCGGCCAATATCTTGAAATGGTTCATCCATTTCGTGGAACATTGGCTCACACACAACTTTACTGTCGACAGTTCCAACGCACTCTATTTGGTTTATCCCGCGGTGGGCATTCTACTCTCCGCACTTTTCATCCGATATGTGGTGCGCGACAACATCGGGCACGGCATTACAAAGATTCTCTACGCACTTTCGCGCAAACAGGGCTTCATCAAATCGCACAACACGTGGTCTTCGATCGTGGCCTCGGGCATAACGATCGGTTTTGGTGGCTCGGTCGGTGCAGAATCACCCGTGGTTTTGACGGGATCAGCCATCGGGAGCCGCATCGGCCGCTGGTTTCATCAAGATTACCGCACGTTGATGATTTTAGTGGGCTGCGGCGCGTCGGGAGCCATCGCCGGTATTTACAAAGCCCCCATCGCCGGATTGGTTTTCACCATCGAGGTACTGATGATCGACTTGACCATGTCGTCACTTGTGCCCTTGCTCATCTCTTGTGCCACGGCGGCGTGCGTAACCTACTTCGTTTCGGGCGGAACCACCATGTTTCAAGTGGCACTCAACGATCCTTTTGTCGTTTCTCGTGTGCCGGGCACCATTTTGTTGGGCTTGGTCTGCGGCATATCCGCGCTCTATTTCACGCGCACAATGAATGCTTTTGAAGGGGTGTTCGCCTCTTTCAAAAACTACTTGGCGCGTTATGCCCTCGGAGCAGCCGTGTTGGCGTTGCTCATCTTCCTCTTTCCGCCACTCTACGGCGAAGGTTACAACGTAGTGGGCATCTTGATCGGAAATGAAGGCGCTGCCGAACCGACTTCTGTGCTCAACAACTCCATTTTCTACGGACACAACAACTACTTGTTGCTGTTTATCGCCTTGGTTGCGCTGGTGAAAGTTTTCGCTTCCACGGCAACGACGGGCGGAGGTGGCTGCGGTGGTACGTTTGCTCCCTCCATCTTCCTCGGATGCCTCACCGGCTATGTGTTTGCCGGCTTGTGGAACAAAATACAACCCTTCGGTCTGGCCATGCCCACCACGAATGCGTGCCTTTATGGCATGGCCGCGGTGATGAGTGCCGTCTTTCACGCGCCCCTCACCGGGGTTTTCCTCATTGCAGAGCTCACCGGCAGCTACCAACTGCTGGTTCCGCTCATGATCGTCTCATCGGTGAGCTACATCACCGTGCGTTCCATCGAACCGCACAGCATTTACGCCATGCGCTTGGCACGACAAGGACATCTTCTTTCGCACCATAAGGACCAAAGTGTGATTGCTTTGATGAATCTCGACAAGGTGATCGACAAAACACGCCCCAAGCTCGCACCGGAAATGACGCTCGGACACATGCTACAAGTGGTGGCCAACAGCAAACGCCTCCACTTTGCAGTCTGCGCTCCCGACGGTAGTCTGTTAGGCCAGATCAATCTCAACAACATCCGCCACATCATCTTCCGTTCCGAGCTGTATCAGCAGTTTACCGTGCACGCTTTGATGTCCACTCCCTCGGCTGTTTTGCGCACCGACGACGGCATGCTCGCCATTATGGACAAGTTTCAAGTCGACGATGCGGGAACTTTGCCCGTCGTTGACCCCGATAATCATTTCGTCGGCTACGTGTCGCGCGCACAACTCTACAGCGAATACCGAGAAATCATGAAGGATTTCTCCGAAGATTAACCCCTTCCAACCATTCTCCCATGACCTATCGTCAAGAACAAATCAAGCCCTACTCTGAAGAGGGATCGAAGGGCCAACAAGTGGAGCGCATGTTCGACAGCATCGCCCACTCCTACGACTTACTCAACCATACTTTGTCACTTGGCCTCGACCGTTCGTGGAGAAAGGCCGCCGTCGACAGCCTGAAGCCCTACTCTCCGCAGCAAATACTCGACCTTGCCACCGGAACGGGCGACTTTGCGCTCCTCACCATGGAGCGCTTGCAACCACAGCACATCACCGGCGCCGATCTCTCCGAAGGCATGCTCGCCGTTGGCCGCGAAAAGGTGGAAAAGGCCGGACTTTCCGACCGCATCACGCTGTGTAAGGAAGATTGCATGGCGCTTTCTTTCCCCGACAACAGCTTTGACGCGCTGACCGTGGCTTATGGCGTGCGCAACTTCGAGGATCTCGATCGCGGCCTGCGCGAAATGCACCGCGTGTTGCGCCCCCGCGGCCGATTGGTGATCATCGAATTGACCAGCCCTGTGCACTTTCCCATGAAACAGCTCTTCTGGCTCTACGCCCATGCGTGGATGCCGCTCGTAGGGCGCTTCATTTCGCGCGACGCACAGGCCTATCGCTACCTTCCCGCCTCCATGGAAGCCTTTCCCCAGGGCGAAGTGATGCAAAGTGTCCTCCAGAAGGCAGGATTCCACGATGTGAAATTCCGCCGCTTCACCTTCGGACTCTCCACGCTCTACACTGCTGAGAAATAAGCCAACCCTTTCCACATGCGCCAATACGGACTCATCGGACACCCCCTCGGTCACAGTTTTTCGGCCGCCTTTTTCACCCAAAAGTTCGCCTGCGAAAACATCGACGCGCAGTATGACAATTTCGACCTCGTCGAAGTGGGCAACCTCCGCAACTGGGTGGGCGAACATCCCCTGCTCGCGGGCTTCAACGTGACGATTCCGCACAAACAAGCCGTCGTTTCGCAACTCGACACCCTTTCTCCAGAGGCCACCGAGGTCGGCGCGGTGAATGTGGTGCGCGTTGTGCGCGAAAGCAACGGAACACTCCGACTCGACGGCCACAATTCGGATCTACTCGGCTTCACGCGCAGCATCGCTCCCCTCCTCTGCCCCACTCACCGCAAGGCATTGATATTAGGCACGGGCGGTGCGTCGAAAGCCGTCGTCGTCGGCCTGCGCCGCTTGGGATTGGAGGTCACTTATGTGAGCCGTCGCTCCACTGCGCCCCTACTTGTGGGTGCAAAGCCCGTGCCGGTCATCACTTACGCCGAACTGTCGCCCGAACTCCTCGCGCAGCACACCGTCATCGTCAATGCTTCGCCCGTAGGCATGGCACCAAGCGTGGAAGAAGCCCCGGAGTTGCCCTACGATGCCCTCACTTCCGCGCACTTGCTCTACGACCTCATCTACAATCCCGAGGAAACCCGCTTTCTCCATGAAGGCGCACAGCGCGGCTGCTGCGTGAAAAACGGTTTGGAGATGCTGCATTTGCAAGCCTTGGAGGCTTGGGATTTCTGGAATGCCCCACCACTTTGAGGCGCAACGCCCCTTTATCGACAAACACTCCTTATATATAGACGACACAAGGTGGTAAACTCTGCTGAGTTTACCACCTTGTGTTGGTTTATGGGAGCTATGCTCGAAAAGACGACCAAGCGCCCCAAACATCGGGGCACCTGCGTCCCAAAAGCTCAATCTTGTCGATAACCGTAGGCTTCCAAGCGGCGATCGCTTTGACGCCAATCTTTATCCACCTTGACAAAGACTTCGAGGAAGATGCTCTTTTGGAAAAACTTCTCCAACGTCTTGCGCGCCTCGGTCATCACTTTCTTGATCGCCACGCCTTTGTGGCCGATGATGATGCCTTTTTGGCTATCGCGCTCCACATAGATGAGCGAACGGATGCGAATGCTCTTTTCGGCCTCCTTAAACTCCTCGACCACCACCTCGCAGGCGTAGGGAATCTCCTTGTCGTAGTACAAAAGAATCTTCTCGCGGATGATTTCGGTCACGAAAAAGCGAGCGGGCTTGTCCGTCCACTGGTCTTTCTCGAAGTAAGGCGGAGAATCGGGGAGCAACTCCTTGATGCGCGCCAAGACGCTGTCGACACCGAACTTCGCTTGCGCAGAAATCGGGAAAATCTCGGCCGTGGGCAGCACTTCTTTCCACGCCTCGATGAGTTTCACGACACCGGCTTGGTTCGACAGGTCGATTTTGTTGATCAACACCAAGATAGGCACCTTCATGCGCTGCACCTTCGTGATGAAATCGGCGTTCTTGTCGGGCTTCTCCACCACATCCGTCACGTAGAGCAGCACGTCGGCGTCCTGCAACGCACTTTCGGAGAAGGCGAGCATCGACTCTTGGAGTTTATAGTTGGGTTTCAACACGCCCGGGGTGTCCGAGAAGACGATTTGCGAATCGTCGGTGTTGATAATGCCCATAATGCGGTGGCGCGTGGTCTGCGCCTTGAAGGTAGCGATCGAAATGCGCTCGCCCATGAGCAGATTCATGAGCGTGGATTTGCCGACATTGGGATTGCCGACGATATTGACGAAACCGGCTTTGTGCATAGGTTGGAAAAGAAAAGCGCGGCCTTTCGACCGAAGAGCCGAAGGGTCGCGCTGTGTTGAGAAATGTGCGATGCGGAAACGGAAATCACTGGCCGTCGTAGCCCCACTTCATGTAGGCTGCGCCCCAAGTGAAGCCGGCACCGAACGCGGTGAGAATAATGTTGTCACCCTTCTTGAGTTGCTTCTCATAGTCCCAAAGGGCGAGAGGAAGCGTGCCGGCCGAGGTGTTACCGTAGCGCTGAATGTTGAGCATCACCTTGTCCATCGACAGATTGAGGCGCGAAGCCACGGCTTCGATGATGCGCACGTTGGCTTGGTGGGGCAGCACCCACGTGATGCTGTCGCCGTCGAGTCCGTTCCGCTCGGCCACGAGGGCGCAAGCGTCGCTCATGTTGGTCACCGCAAAGCGATAGACCGTGCGACCCTCCTGATGGAGCTTGTGCATCTTGTGGTCGATGGTGAAATAAGAGGGCGGGCAAGCCGAACCGCCGGCCTTCATACAGAGGAAGGGCATGCCCTTGCCGTCGGCGCGGAGGTGGCTGTCTTTCCAACCGAAGTCTTCGGTGGTGGGCTCAACGAGCACCGCACCGGCGCCGTCGCCGAAGATGGGGCAGGTGGCGCGATCGGTGTAATCGACGATGCTCGACATCTTGTCGGCGCCGACTACGACCACTTTCTTGTAGCGACCGCTCTGAATCATGGACGAAGCCATGTCCATGGCGAAGAGGAAACCGCAGCATGCGGCTTGAAGGTCGATGCAGAAGGCATTTTTCATGCCCAGACGGCCTACAACGACGCTCGACGTGGTGGGGAAAGGATAGTCGGGCGTGGTGGTAGCGAGAATCAAGCATTCGACCTCCTGAGGGTCGGTACCGGTCTTTTCCAACAACTGCTTAACGGCCTTGCGCGCCATGTAAGATGTGCCCAAACCCTCTTCGTTGAGGATGCGGCGCTCTTTGATACCGATGCGCGACATGATCCACTCGTCGTTGGTGTCGACCATACGCGAAAGTTCTTCGTTGTTGAGGACGTATTCGGGCACGAATCCGCCCACGCCGGTGATAACGGCATTGATTTTTTCCATGAGAGGAGAAAAAAAGATAGAAGTGATGTTCGTACTTTGTCGGTGTGCCAAGAGGGAGCTAATGAAATGGGGTCGCCTTCGGAGCAAGCGGCGTTGCGACTGCGTTCAATCTCTCTGTTTGCACGTGCGGGTGACGAACCTGACCGCGGGAAGACCATGGGCAATACGGCCGCATCGTCTTGATGCTTCGCACACATGGCGCGAAGCCCTACAAAAAAGAAAACTGCGGTTTCCGCTCTCTCGCGAGGAGTGACCGAAAACCGCAAAATGTTCGTCCTAAATTACTCGGCCACTTCGTCCTTGACGATTGCGAGCTTGCCGCGATAGTAGCCGCAAGTGGGGCAAACCGTGTGGTAGATGTGGAAAGCACCGCAGTTAGCGCACTTGGCGAGCGTAGGAGCTACGGCCTTGTCATGGGTGCGACGCTTGAGGGTGCGGGTCTTGGACTGTCTTCTTTTAGGATGTGCCATGGTGTGATATGTTTATTGTATTTGTTTCGTTTGGAATCAAAAAGGGCTTCGCGCCGTGCGTCTCGAGAGTTGCCAACCACGTTCACCGCTAGGCTTGGTGAACCGAGGCACACGGTTGCGATAAGTTATAGGGACGATGCGTCACGCCTCATCATCGGCGGAATCCTCCTCGGCGGAGAAGCGGTCGAGCATATCGGCGTCGCATTCCGAGCGGCGATGCACGCGCTGGGTCGGGAGGTTCAGGAGAATGCTCTCCATCAGTTCCCATGCCACGTCGAAGTTGACCTGCGAGAAGGGAATGACGATGAGATCGACATCGGCACTGTCGTTGTCGTCATAGCCCACTTGCACAGTTTCGTCGACTTCCACGGGAACCTCCACGGGATGAAGACAACGATCGCAGGGCACATGCACGCGCCCGCTACCGCGAAAACGAACGGAATAGGTGTCGCCGGCATTGCGGTGCACACGCACTTGCATCTGCAACTCGCCACCCAGCACTTCCGTCTGCTCACTGTCGGCGAAAAAAGCATCGTCGACTACGAGATCGCGAACCCAGTCGGATCGATCTGCTTCGCGAAGTGGTACTATGAATTCGTCTCTGTTGGACATAATCGACTGCAAAGTTACATCTTTTCTGTGAATAGCAACACGTTGCGCCCACAAAATGTAGGGGCAAAAGTGGTTTTTTCCGGCTTTTCGCGCAGTTTTACACACAGTGGCGGCAACTTCACCCTCCACTTGGCGGAGTGCGAGCAGAGAATCGACGCAGCAGGCGAGAAAATCGGGAGCCGGGAGGCGCAAGTGCTCATGCGGCGAGAAAAACAAGCGAAGTGGGCTCGAAAACCGGTGGACTTTCGCGCAAAAGTAGTCCATTTTTCGCGAAAACTTCCCTGTTTTCTCCCAAAATGCACCATCGTTTTTTCGCCCGAGCACTGCTGCGGTGTGCAAGTGGGGGCTTGGCGACGAAAACTCACCCTGCCCTGCCCCACTTCGGCACGGTCACGGCACAAAAAAGCCCGAAAGGCTGCTGGAAACAGCCTTTCGGGACTCAATAATATACCGGGGCGCCACACAAAGCGGCGGGGCCCGAAGGGGAGATCACTGCTGCTCGCTCGTGGCGGGTGCCTTGTCGATGAGATCGAGGAACTGATCGAGCTTGGGCGTGATGATGATCTGCGTACGGCGGTTGCGCTGACGGCCGATTTCGGTGTCGTTGGTGGCCACGGGGTTGTATTCACCACGACCGGCGGCGCTCAAGCGCTTGGGCGAGATGCCGAAGTCGCGTTGCAGCACCTGAACGACGCTCGAAGCGCGAAGTGCTGAGAGATCCCAGTTGTTGCGGATGTTGGGGCGCGAGATGGGCACATTGTCGGTGTTGCCTTCTACCAAGACTTCGAACTCACGATAGTCGGACAAGATCTTGGCGATCTTCGAGAGCGTGGTTTTCGCCCGATCGTTCACCTCGTACGAGCCGGAACGGTAGAGCATGTTGTCGGCGAGCGACACATAGACTACGCCCTTGAGCACTTGCACGTCGACCTCCTGCAATTCGTCGCGAGTGAGCGAACGCGTGAGGTTGTTGGTGAGCACAAGATTGAGCGAGTCGCTCTTGGTCTTGGCTTCCACGAGTTGTTTGATATACCGGTTGGAGGCATTGATCTCGTCGACGAGCTTGGAGATATTGATGCTACCTTGATTGTTCTGAATGAGGCTCTTGTCGAGCGAACCTTGGAGAGAAACGTACTGACGTTTGAGCTCGGCGTTCAGACGCTGGGCGTCGGCGAGACGCTCTTCGAGACTCTTGACACGCGTGCGCGAGCTGGCGAGATCCACTTGCGACTGGTTGTAGAGACTCTGCAGATAGGTGTAATCGGTTTGCAGTTTAGTAAATTCCTTCTTGCTCACGCAACTGCCGAGCGACAGGAGCAGACCGGCCATGGCGACCGGGAGAAACATCTTTTTCATGATAGTGAATTTTGATCGGTGAGGCGAAAAAAATCGCGCTCGCCGAAGTTACACGAGAACAAAGGTAACGGCGAAGCGCGATAAATCCAAGGAAATGCCCATTTTTTGGGACAATTCGTTGACAAATCAAACTATTTTATAGTCCGGCGGCGTCTAAGATGGTTTGCATCTGGACTTGAAGTTCCTGCGCCTTCTCTCCGGCCACACGGCCGAAGTCGGGGGTAGAATCGGCGTAGATGATGCCGCGGCTGGAGTTGACGAGCAGTCCGCAATCGGCGTTGAGTCCGTAGCGGCACACCTCTTCGAGCGAACCGCCTTGCGCGCCCACGCCGGGCACGAGGAGGAAGTGATCGGGCACGATGCGGCGAATGTCGGCAAAGAGGCTGCCTTGAGTGGCACCGACCACGTACATCATGCGATCGGCGTCGGCCCATTGGCTGCTGGTGCGCAACACGTGCTCATAGAGGGGGCGTCCGTCGGCATCGGCGATGAGTTGGAAATCGTGGCTGCCCTTGTTGGAGGTGAGGGCCAAGAGGATGACCCAACGATCGGGGTAATCGAGGAAGGGGGTGACGGAGTCTTCGCCCATGTAGGGGGCGACGGTGAGCGCGTCGACGCTCGACTCGCCGAAGAAAGTGCGGGCATACATGGCCGAAGTGTTGCCGATGTCGCCGCGCTTGGCATCGGCGATGATGAACTGATCGGGATGGTTCGTGCGAATGTAGTCGACGGTTTTCTCATAGGCTTGCCAACCTTTCACGCCGAAGCACTCGTAGAAAGCAAGGTTGGGCTTGTAGGCCACACAGTGGGGGGCAGTGGCGTCGATGATGGCTTTGTTGAAAGCAAAAATGGGGTCTTCGTCCTCGAGCAAGTGGGCGGGGATCTTCTTCAAGTCGGTGTCGAGACCGACGCAGAGGAAACTGCGCTTGCGACGAATGTTGGCAATGAGCTGTTGACGGTTCATTTGAGCAATGATTTGATGACGATGAATGCAAAACGGACGCCGGCGCATGCAGCGGCGGGGAGAAAATCGGTGCCGAAGGGACGAGTTGAGCTATCGGCACAGAAGAAGGTGCAAAAAATCTCCCCCGTCGTGGATGAACGACGAGGGAGTGAAGCGGTAGCCCTCGTCCCCGTCAAGGGGCAAGGGTGATTTCGACGCGACGACCGAAGTCGTGGCTGACCGTGGGCGCAGAGATGCCGCTTTCTGCAGCAACAATGCGCGAAGCGGGGACGCCGAGCTTGTGCAACTGGTTGACGACCGCCATCATACGACGGGCGGCGAGACGCTCATTGCTGGCACGACGGCCATCGGGCGAGGCGTAACCGGAGATGGCTACACGTGCCGTGGGATAACGCTTGAGGAAGTCGGCGGTTTCGCGCAACTTGGCGGCACCGGCAGTGCTGATGGCGGCACTCGACACGCGGAAATAGATGGTACGACGGAAGTCGCCGGGGACTTCAACGACTTGCTCCTCGGTAACGACCTTGGTTTGCGGCACCGCAGGCACGGCTACAGTAGAAACCGTGACGCCGGTGGTCGGAGCGGGCTGCGCACTCATGCGTTGCGCCATCAGACTGCGCACCAACGTGTCGCGCTGAGCGATCAGTGCATTGCGTTGTTCCTCGAGTGCGGCGATGCGCTTTTCAAGGTCGCTCACGCGGCTGTCATTGGCCGCAGAAGCGGCCACCGGAACGGGGATAGGCGTCGTCACCACCGTGGTACGATTGGCCTTCTTAAGCTGACGCTCCAACTCCTGCTGGTTGCGCAAGAGGGTTTCGAGCGTGCTTTGATCGACGGTGCTCTCCGTTGTGCCGCGAACGGCGGGGGCGCCGCCGTTCAGGCGCTGTTCGATGGCGGAAAGTCGTGCATTGATCTGCTCAAACTGCCACCGGTAGAGCTCCGAAGCGTCGGAAGTGGTGGTCGTGGTTTGCGTTTTTGCGGACTGTGTGGGAACAGTCACGACAGGTTGCGCGGGCGTGTTGCGGGCATCAAGGAGATTGAAGAGCAACTGCGTGCGCAAGAAGTCGGCCGTCTCACGATTGTGCCGATGCTGCGCACGGCGCTCACGCAAGAGCTGCGCCAAACGCTCAACGAGGGCTTGCTCGTCGACCGCAATGAGCGTATCGCCGGACACCGCCGCACCGGCACGGAGCGTATCGGCGGTGGTTTGCGCCGATACGTGAGCCGTGCAGGCTAAGAGAGCCAACAGAAGGGTGAATATTCTGTTCATAGGACGGTTTGATTAGGATTTCTTGCTGCCGGACTTCGTCGTTCCGTTTTCCTTCTTCGCGGCCGTTCCGGACGAAGTGGAGCGGGTGGTTACGGGAGTCACTGTGGCGGCGGGCACTGTGGTCTTCGATTTCTGCACGCTGTCGAGTTGTTTTTGCAATTCGTCGATGCGCTTGAGCAGAGATTGCACTTGGGCCTCGGTCACACCGGTCGTGGTGGTTTGCACCGTGCCGTATCCGGGCACAGCTTGTTGCACAGCTGCGGGGGATACTTGGCCATTGCGCAGTGCGCTGATGAGCAAGATTTTGTCAATGTCGCTGAGGGCGGGCGTGTTGACAGCGCTGCGGCCGGCTTTGGCTTCGCGGGCATCGGCGGCGGCAACGACACGGTTGATGAGTTCGTTGAGCTGAGCAGACGTCATCATCAGCACGCGCGAAGTGCCGGAAGTGGCAACGGGGGCGCTTTGTGCCTCGGTCTTCTGCACGTCGACGGTGGTTTCGGTCGTGTTGCTACGAGTGCGTTCGGCTTCTACACGACCGCGCTCTGCGGCAATGAGGCGAAGTTGTGCCGTGTCAAGGCGTTCGGCGGCCTCCTGGAGTTGCGAGTCGAGCTCGGCGATGCGCTGATCGTAAACACTACGCTGTTTGCGGAGTTTTTCCTCTGCAAGAGCGCGTTCGGCGGCCACGCGCGAGTCGCTGTATTGGCGATAAGCTTCTACACCCGAGCGTCCGGTGAGACCAAGGTTGAAGCGTACTCCTGCACGGTACATCCAGTTGACATTGACCTTGGCGGGATCGGAGATGGCAGAGACTTCGGGGTTGTCCTTATTGAGCAACATGGCTTCGGCTGCACCGAAAAGACTGACATTGCGGTGCAAGGGGAAGTCAAGGCCGGCACCTCCGAGGGCGAACCAACCGTTTTCGGTCGTTCCGGTGTGGCCGTTGCGATCGACGTAGGACTTGCTGGCGTTAATATAGCCGGCACCGAGCGAAAGGTAGGGCGTTACGCCGCGACCTACGTTGAGACGCGTGATGAGGTTGGCACCGTAGATCGAAAGGTCGTCGTTGGTCTTGAAGCTGAACTTGTCGGCGTCGTTCGTATTGCGATAGTAGAAACCGCGCAAGCCAATGAGCGAGGTGAAGTCCACACCGGCGGAAAGACCCAGCATCCAAGTGTCGCGATAGAGGGCTTCATCACGGAAATTCAAGTAAGCCGCACTGGGCTCTACGGCAAAACGCAGACCGCGGAAGCCGTTATTCAACGTGCGACGGTAAGCTTTCGTCACTTCGTCCTTACTGTATTGCGTGCCGCCGAGATAGATGTCGAGCGAAGCGAGGGCGTTCCAGTTGGAAAGCGTCTTCTGCTCGGTGAGCGTGGCGTATTGGCTGGAGGGAGATACGTTGAAAAGCATGTCGCGCAGCTCGAGAGAGAGGGCTACTCGGCGAGCGAGATTGATTTTCAGACCGGCACCGAGGTTACCGTAAAGCTTTTCTTCACGAATGCGCGTACCGGTTGCGGCAGCGTCGTTGTAGTTGAACTTCAACACGCCCATTCCGCCGAGAACGTAGGGAGTAAGGCGGGCGTTGTTCCACAAATTGATTTTCACATCGCCACCCCAGCGCTCGTAGCTCACATTGGCGGCTTCAACATGGGCGGCCAAATTGTGAGCGGCCGTCCAACCTACATTGTCGAGGGTGGATTTGAGATTGAAGCTGCGCTCGTAGTTACCACGGAGCTCAAGAATAGGACCGAAACCGAAACCTACGCGAGCACCATAGGTAGCGGTGTTGCCCAAGTTGAGGTTGGAGTTCCACATGGTGTAGCCCAAAGAGGGACTAACGATGAAGTTGACATCGCTAACTTGGGCATTTGCGCGAGGTGCACCGAAAGAAAACAGCAAAGCTGTTATGGCAAGTAATGTTTTTTTCATAAGACTAAGTGTCTGTTTGAGGATTATAAGTCCGTTGTTAATTGCTTTGCTTGCCCGCGTGTCCACTTGGCACTCATGGGCAAGTCTTTTGGCTTAATTGGGGATGTACTTAAAGTTCACTCTCCTTGAGGCGTTCTGCATTTTCGGCAACAATCAACTGATCGATGCAGCCTTGGATATCACCGTCCATGAAGGCGGAGAGATTGTAGATGGTGTAATTGATGCGATGGTCGGTGATTCGACCTTGCGGATAGTTGTATGTTCTAATTTTTGCGGAGCGATCGCCGGTCGAGACGAGGGTTTTACGGCGAGAAGCGATGTCATCGACGTATTTTTGGTGCTCTTTGTCGTAAATGAAGGTGCGCAAACGAGCCAAAGCGCGCTCTTTGTTCTTGGGTTGGTCGCGCGTTTCGGTACATTCGATGAGGATTTCTTCGACTTCGCCGGTATTGGGGTTCTTCCAATTGTAGCGAAGACGTACGCCGGACTCTACTTTATTGACGTTCTGGCCGCCGGCACCGGAAGAACGGAAGGTGTCCCACTTGATTTCGCCCTCGTTGATGACGACATCAAAGGCTTCGGCTTCGGGCAACACGGCCACTGTGGCGGCAGAGGTGTGGACGCGGCCTTGCGTCTCGGTGGCCGGCACGCGCTGCACGCGGTGAACGCCACTTTCGTACTTGAGTGTGCCGTAAACATCGGCGCCTGTGACGGAACAAACGATTTCTTTGAAGCCGCCGGCGGCACCTTCTGAAGCATTCGACACTTCCATTTTCCAACCTTTGGCTTCGCAGTATTTGGCATACATGCGAAACAAATCGCCGGCAAAGAGAGCGGCCTCGTCGCCCCCCGTTCCTCCGCGAATCTCGAGGATAGCGTTCTTGCTGTCCTCTGGATCTTTGGGAACGAGCAACAGTTTGATCGTTTCTTCCAGTTCGGGGATGCGCTGCTCGCAGGCGGCGACTTCTTCGCGCGCCATTTCTTTCATCTCGGCGTCGTCTTCCGTCATCAACAAGTGCTTGCTTTCTGCCAAATTGCCCAGCAAATCGGCATACTCACGGCGAGCACTCATCAGTTCTTCCAACTCTTTGTACTCTTTCGTGAGTCGTACATAGCGTTGTTGGTCGGCAATGACCGAAGGGTCCGTGATCAGCGTGGAAACTTCTTCAAAACGCGCAACTAAGCCGTTCAGTTTTTCCAATAAGGTGGAGGTTTCTGCCATTGATTTACTTGTTGTTACCGATTTGAGGGAAGTTACTTTGTGATTTGGTCGAGATAAGATTTCAATGTCGTGCCGTCTTCGAGTTTCCAGTCTTCAAAACCGTTACTACTGTAGCCATTGCAAACGCCGGAAGCCGAACTTGGGGAAGTAAATACATAGTCTTCACACAGTTCGTAAGCCTCTTTGCTCTTTAACACACAAGACTCGAGTACCTTTTCGCGCTGTTTCAGAAAATCAAAGGAAGGAGTCACTTCAACATTGAGCAATGAGCCCTTCAACACGACGAAACTCTTCGTACCGTCGAGCAGTGGATAGCCTTTTGCGACTATTCCTTTGCGCTTCGCATAGAACAACGGATGCGGAGGCTCCTGCTTTTCGAGCGGAGGGGCTGCTGGTGCTGCACACTCCTCCACTTTTTCGAAGATGAAACAGCGTTCGCAGAGCAGAAAGAACTTGATTTGTTCGAACACTTCGTCAAACTCCGGACGATCCCACTCATGTAGCGTGGGATTGGTGGGCGTTTGGCCGTTGTCGCTCATATCATACGACGCACTTTCCTGCGCTGCGCGAATGGCGATGTACTCCAAATACTCGACATTGGCCGTGTTGTACAACCCGGAAGCCGAAACAAAGACGTAAGCGCGCGTCCACCAAGGCTTTTTCGCCAAGTGATCTTTCACACGAGCCGCAAAACCTTTCGTTTGTCCGATATATCCCTTGCCACCTTCGTCAATCAGCAGATAGAGGGCGGGACGTTGCATACCTTTTAACTCGTTCAAGTTTTCGGAAATGCAGAAGGAACGCGACAAAACGTGCATCACGCAATCGGAACCGCCCACGACTTGCTTGTAGTTCAGCGGATTTCCGTCGGGAATAACGACTTTGAGCGTACGAAGGGTTTTGGACATTGGACTACGACTACGCAATTACTTAATAATGGAACTCACCAAATTCGCTACGAATGGTAAGACTCTTCTCGCCTTCCTCAATGCGTCCGACAATCTGCGCATCGATGTTGAAAGAACGCGAAATTTCGATCACGCGCTCGGCGTGTTCCGGCGAAAGGTAGACCTCAAGACGGTGACCCATGTTGAAGACTTTGTACATCTCGCTCCAGTCCGTACCGCTTTCTTCGGCGATGGCGCGGAAAAGCGGGGGCACGGGGAACATATTGTCCTTGATTACGCGGCAATTGTCGGAAACGAAGTGCAAAACCTTCGTTTGTGCTCCGCCGGTGCAGTGCACCATGCCGTGAATCTCGGGGCGCAATTCGTCTAACAGGCGCTTGACCACCGGCGCATAAGTGCGGGTGGGCGAAAGCACGAGGCGTCCTGCATCAATGGGGCTACCTTCCACCGCATCCGTCAAGCGATAGCGACCGCTGTACACGAGTTCTTCGGGCACGGCATGGTCAAAGCTTTCGGGATAGCGCTCGGCGAGATATTTTGCGAAGACATCGTGGCGCGCCGACGTGAGACCGTTGCTGCCCATGCCGCCGTTGTAGCCGGATTCGTAGGTGGCTTGTCCGCAAGACGACAGGCCGACAATCACATCGCCGGGGCGAATGTTGGCATTGTCGATCACATCGCTGCGCTTCATGCGGCAAGTCACGGTGCTGTCGACAATAATCGTGCGCACCAAGTCGCCGACGTCGGCCGTTTCGCCGCCGGTGGCGTAAATGCCCACGCCCATTTCGCGCAACTGCTCGAGCAATTCGTCCGTGCCGTTGATGATGGCACTGATCACCTCGCCGGGAATGAGCATCTTGTTGCGGCCGATGGTCGAAGACACCAAGATGTTGTCCACCGCCCCGACGCACAACAAGTCATCGGTGTTCATTATCAGCGCATCTTGCGCAATTCCCTTCCAAACCGAGAGGTCTCCGGTTTCTTTCCAATAAAGATAAGCCAAACTCGACTTTGTTCCGGCGCCGTCGGCGTGCATGATGTTGCAATAGTCGGGATCGCCGCCGAGAATGTCGGGAATGATTTTACAGAAAGCCTGCGGAAACAGTCCTTTGTCGATGTTGCGGATGGCTGCGTGCACATCTTCTTTCATTGCGCTCACGCCGCGCATCATGTATCGCTGATTCTTGTCCATGGGGTTGAGGGGAAAGGGAAAAGAGAAGCCGTTAGACGAATGGGGAAATTAGAATTGTACGCTGGGAGCCGTCTGTGCTGCTTCAGAAGCACGGAAAGGCGTTTTCGGACTCATGCCGAAAAAGCCGGCAAAGAGGCTACCAGGGAATTGCTTCACCTTGATATTGTAGGTTTTCACCGCCTCATTGTAGATTTGACGGCTCTCGTTGATGCGATTCTCCGTACCCTCCAACTGGGCTTGCAGTTGTGAGAACTGCTCGTTGGCCTTCAATTCGGGGTATTGCTCTTGCACGCTCAACAACTTGCCGAGTGCCTGCGACAGTTGTCCCTGCGCATTTTGATAAGCCTCGATTTGTTCGGGCGTGGCATTGGCGGGATCGAGCGTAATCTGCGTGGCACGGGCACGAGCCGCGATCACATTTTCGAGCGTTGCGCTTTCGTGCTTAGCATATCCCTTGACCGTGCTCACCAAGTTGGGGATCAGGTCGGCGCGGCGCTGGTATTGGCTTTGGACATCGGCCATTTTCTGCTCAACATCCTCGCTGAGCACAACCATGCTGCGCTGTTGCGAAATGCCGTAGAAGAAAAGGGAAACAAAAGCCAAAACGAAGAACCCAAATACAGCGATTACGCTGAGAAGAGCTTTAGACATTTTCATCGTGAATAGTATTTGTGATGTTGGAAATGCGTTTACTATATAAATAAAGGAGTGTGCTGAGTCGACATGTATTGCATAGCACACAAAGAAAGACTCAGAAGCGTCCGCCGGAACCGCCACCTCCGAAACTCCCCCCGCCGTAACTGCCGCCAGAACTGCCACCGCCCCATCCACCGGAGCGACCGCCGCGCAACAAGCTATTGAGCAAGAAGGCTGTTCCCATAGCACCGAGGCCGCTATTGTCGTTGTCTCGATCCTCAAACAGGCTTTCATCGCGGTAACCACAAGCACTGCAGGTCGAAACGACTCGGCGGAACGGTTGGCGACGGCCATTGCGCAGCAGGTGAACACGATCTTCGCTCACTCGGCGCAATGTTTTCTGTCCACAACGCGGGCAAACTCGCGCTCTTTGTGCCAGGTGACGCATATAGAAGTAGGCACCGATCGGCACACCGAACAAGAGTAGCAGAAAGAGCCAAGGCACACCTTCCGATTCGTTCGTTTTCTTCGCCACGCGCAATTCGCCATCGTTGCGACAAGCGTGGTCAACGGCTTGCATGGCGGCCAACATCGCGGCATCCCACTGCCTACGGCGGAGATAAGGGATGAAGACGCGATCTTCGATTTGCTGGATCAGTCCGTCGGGCAGCGTACCTTCCAGCCCGTTGCCGGTGAGAAACTGATAAGAGCGGTCGCCGGTGGCCAAAACCACCACCAGTCCGGTACGCGTTTCGCGGTTGCCCACGCCATACTTGCGCGCCAAGGTCATGGCGAAGCGGTAAGGATCATCGCCTTTGAGGCGATCGACCACCACCACGAGCGTTTGCACACCGCGGTCGCGCTCCAATGCACCCAACAGGCGATCGAGAGAATCGACCGTGGCGGCCGAGAGAATCTGCTCCGGATTACTCACATAGCGGCGCACGTCTTGCAAGCGAGGTATGGGCACCTCTTCGGGCGTCCAAGTGCGCGCCGGTGCAGCTACAACAAAACACAGCACAATGACGATGGCAGAAAACCATCGAACTATCGTGCTGTGGAGGTTGAACCTTTTCATTGTATGGCGATATATTCGTTGCAAAGATACACAGACTTATGCAATGCGGCAAATGTTGGTGGGGATATTTCGCTGCGAAAGATAGATATCTATCAAAGGCACGAGGGGTTTGCATCGCCCTTCGTGCCTTTGCGCTCCCCCACTCCATTATATATAGGAGTCGGCTGGAGGTATCGTCCCACTCTCGTGCACGCGCTTCACCCACTCGAGCACGCGCGCTCCGTCGTCGGCCGGAAACCAATGTACTTCCTCGTCGCGTTGCCACCAAGTGAGTTGTTTTTTGGCAAACACGCGCGTATTCTTTCGCATCCGGTCGAGCGCCATGTCGAGCGCCCAGTCTCCATCGAAATATCGGAAGATTTCTTTGTAGCCGACGGTATTCAATGCATTGCAATCGCGGTAAGGCAAGACGCGGTGGGCCTCTTCGAGGAAACCCTCGTCCACCATGGCCGTGACGCGGCGGTTGATGCGATCGAAAAGCGCTTCGCGCGGACGTGTCAAGCCGATTTTCACCACGCGAAACGGGCGCTCTTTTTTTGCCCCCGTGCGCAACTCGCTGAAGGGGCGTCCGCTTTCGCGGATGATCTCAAGCGCATGCACCACTCGCTTTGCATTGCAGGGATCCACCTGCGATGCATAGACGGGATCGAGCCTTTGCAACTCCACAAGCAGCGGCGCCAGCCCTTCGCGCTCCAAGCGATCATACATTTCACGGCGCACCTCTTCCGAAACAGTGGGCAAAGGGTCGATGCCGTGACAGAGCGCATCGACATACAGCATGCTTCCGCCGGAGGCCACCAGCACATCGTGCGTGGCGAAGTGAGCGGTGCACACGGCCATCGCTTCTTCTTCGAAGCGCGCCGCGCTGTAATAGTCCGTCAAGCCCAAGGTCCCCACAAAGTGGTGGGGCACACGTGCCAACTGCTCAGCGGTGGGCGCCGCCGTGCCGATGGGTAGATCGCGGTAGAGTTGTCGGGAGTCGGCGTTGACAATGGGACAACGCAAAAACTCAGCCATGCGCAGGCTGAGTTCTGTTTTTCCCACGGCCGTGGGGCCGATGAGTACAAAAAGTGTGGGGCGTGTAGCTGCCATAGTGTGGTTAGGAGAAACCGCCATCCGAAATTTCAAAGCCGTCGAAATCAATTTCGTCGGCGTTGTACGATTCGATACCGAAATCTTCCGTGAAATCCCCCCCGACGCTCGTAAAGGCACCGGCAGTGGGATCGGCATCGGCAATTTGCAAGGGGGCTTCGCCCATCGACTTCACCACTTCGGGCGCACCGTCGCCGGGCTCTTCACCGCGCACGCAAAGCGAAAACACTCGATCGTTGAAGGTGTCGAACACATACTCCAAGTGGCGCACACCGCCGTCGAGGAATTCCGAAAGACGCGTGTCGGCCATCGTGTAAAGGAAGTCGTCGGCCACATTGTCGCGCATGTCCTCGCGCGTGATTTGCTCACCGCGTTGCCATTCCTCGTCACAAATGTAGAACGAGGTCATTTGGTTGTCGGGATAAGCGCACGATTTGAGGATGATATCGTTCAGTTCGAGAAAAGTGGCGTCTTCGTCGATGAGAATGTCGCGGCGAAAGTCGGAGCATTCGTCGCAGACCATGCGAATGAGATATTGCATTGTGGGAAGGGGATAAGGACAATGAGGGGAAAGCGCGTCACCGGCCGATAAAACCGCGCTTGGAATTGGTGAGGAATTCGAGCAAGTAGTCGATTTCCTTGCAGGGCATCACGGTTTCGCGGATCTCGGCGATGCGTTCGTTGAAGAGTTTGGAGTTCTGATAGAGGATCAGATAAGCCGAGTGCAGGGCATTGATCACATCCATGGGGAAGTTGCGGCGCTTCAAGCCCACCATGTTCAGCCCGCAATAGGCCACCGGCTCACGCGAAGCGATGCAAAACGGGGGAACGTCCTGTGCCGTGCGCGTGCCGCCGCCCACCATCACATACGAACCGATGTGACAGAACTGGTGCACCAGCACATTGGCCGAGAGGATGGCAAAATCGTCGATCACCACCTCACCGGCGATCTTCGTCGAGTTGCCGATGATGCAACCGTTGCCGATGTTACAGTCGTGGCCGACGTGCATGCCTTCCATGAGCAGGTTGTTGCTGCCCACCACTGTGCGACCTTTGGCAGCCGTACCGCGGTTGATGGTCACATTCTCGCGGATGGTATTGTTGTCGCCCACTTCTGCAGTGGTCACTTCGCCGCGGAATTTGAGGTCTTGGGGCACGGCGCCGATCACAGCTCCGGGGAAGAAAGTATTGCCCTTGCCGATGCGCGAACCGCTGAGCAGCGTCACGGAGTTCATCAGGCGGTTGTTGTCGCCCAACTCGACGTTGGCATCGATGTAGCAGAAAGGTCCAATCTCGCAGTTTTCGCCGATTTTGGCTTCGGGATGGATAAAGGCCAGAGGGGAAATCATGGGAGGTGAGTGTGTGGAGGGGTTAGGAATGAAGAAGTTTGGTGCGAACGAGGCGAGCGAACTTGTTGTTGGCCTCGTGACCGGGGCGAATCGCGATGATGCGGCCTTTGAGCGGACGACCGATCAGCGCCATATCGCCGATGATATCGAGCAGTTTGTGGCGCGCGGGCTCGTTGTCCCACGTCACAGGACGCTCTTGGATGTAACCGAGCTGTTCGGCGTCGAGATGCTTGACTCCGAGTGAGTCAGACAACTTGTTCAGGCGCTCTTGCTCCATGCGGCGCTCGTAAATGACGAGCGCATTGCTCAGATCTCCGCCCTTGATGAGCCCCATTTGGAGCAAGGGTTCGATCTCGCGCACAAAGACGAAGGTGCGGGCGCTGGCGATTTCCGTCGGGAAGTCGGCTAGATTTTCGAGCACCGCGCTTTGCGTTTGAATAAATTGGCTGTCGGGAAACACAATGGTCGAGTCGATCGCAAAATGGTCGCAAGGCTGCACGCGCAAGCACGATCCGGAGATCTCATCGTAGTATTCAAACGGTTCGGTCACCTCGAGATAACGACGTTCGGCTTGCTGTTCGCGCAGACCGACGCGCTGGAGTTCGCGCACATAGAGCACTGAGCTGCCGTCGAGGATGGGAAATTCAGGACCGTCGACTTCGATCAGACAGTTGTCGACGCCCATCGCCACGAGGGCCGCCATAGCGTGCTCGATCGTGGAGACGCGGCATTCGGGAGTGCCCACGACGGTGCCACGCGAGGTGTCGATCACGTTTTCGGCCAGCGGAACGATCTCAGGATGTCCGTCCAAGTCGACGCGACGAATGAGATAGCCGTGATCTTCTGCGGCGGGATGGAAAGTGACGGTGAGGTGAAGACCGGTGTGCAGTCCCTTACCGGAAAGGGAGAACGAGGATTGAATAGTATGTTGCATCGGGAATGTCTTCGAGTTGGTGCACTGCGTTTTGCTGCAGCGCGGGTGATTATTTTCGGTCGGCGAGTGCGGCTTTCAGCTCGTTCAACTCGCGACGCAAAGCATTGACTTCGTCGCGCAAATCGGGCAGGCGCTTGAAGAGCGCGCTGGAGCGGGCGAAGTTTCGGGCATTGATGGCGGGCGTTCCCATGAGGGGTAGGCCATCGGTGCGGGCGCTGTGAATGCCGGCTTGCGCACCGGCTTGGATACGATCGGGCAGTTGCAAATGACCGGCGACACCTACCTGTCCGCCGAACATGCTCCACTGCCCCACCTTGGTGCTTCCGGCCACGCCGACCTGGGCCGACATCACCGTGTGGGCACCGACTTCGACATTGTGGGCGATTTGCACCAGATTGTCGAGCTTCACGCCGCGGCGAACGTAGGTGCTGCCCATCGTCGAGCGGTCAACGCAGGCGTTGGCGCCAATTTCGACGCGATCCTCCACGGTGACGATACCGATTTGCGGGATCTTTTCGTAGCCCTCGGCCGAGGGGGCAAAGCCGAAGCCGTCGGCACCGATGACGCAACCGCTGTGGAGAATCACTTCGTTGCCGATGCGGCAGCCGTGGTAGACACTCACGCCGGGATAGAAGAGACAATTTTCGCCGACTGTGGCGCCTTGCTCCACCACGCAGTGGGCGTAGATTTGGGTGCCGGCGCCGATGGTGACGCCCGAGCCGATATAGGCAAAGGGCCCCACGTAAACGTCGTCGCCGAGAGTCGCATCGTCTTCCACACACGCCAAGGGGTGGACGCCGGAACGCTTTTGGGTCATGGATTCGTAGAGCGAAAGCAAACGCGCGATGGCCTCATAGGCATTGTCGACGCGCACCAAGGTGGTCGAAACGGGAGCTTCGGGCACGAAATCGCGATTCACGAGCACGATGGTCGAAGCCGTTTCGTAAAGATGGTGGGCATACTTGGGGTTGGCCAAGAAGGAGAGTGCTCCGGCTTGCCCTTCTTCGATTTTTGCAAACGTGTTGACGGTGGCTTCGGCGTTGCCTTCGACCGTTCCGCCGAGGTAGGTGGCAATTTGCTGCGCTGTAAATTCCATGGACTTAAAAGATAATGTACTGCAAATATACAATTTCTATCGCATCCTACGAACAAGAAAGGGCATATTTGTGTCTTTCGCGCGAGAAAGCCGAATGTTTGGCGCAACAGACAAGAAAATGTGCATTTTTTGCGGTCGCTTTTTCTACTGAATACAGAAAGAAAAGCGACTCCTTGCAGAGCACGGTAACGCCAATCTTGCAATCAAGATTTGACCTTGTGAAATGAAAACTCGCCCTCCGCAACCCGATCTTCAGGAGAGCTCACAACTGCGAGGAAAGGCGAGAACAGGGTGCCAAAAACAGGGGAGTTTTCGTCGAAAGTGGCCTTGTTTTCTCAAAAACACGGCACCTATTTTTTGAAACTCCACAACTTGGCATCGAAGGAAGTCGTTTCCTCGACAGAAAGGGCGCACGGAAGGCGAAGCACAGCACCCCAACGGCTGCCCCTGCAGGCAAAGCACGGCATGAACAGACGGGGTGAGCCTCCTCGCACACGGCGACGGAGCGTAAGACTGTCGAAGCACAAAAAATCCCCGCTCCTTCGAGAAGAGCGGGGATGGGGATGTGGTTGATCTTTCGCGGAGAAACCGCTAAAGAACGGGAGATTCGATCATTTGTTGCGGGGAGCGGGCAAATACCAGTTCTCTTGGTTCAGCAACTTGCTGAAGAGAGTGCCGGTCTTTGTGGGTTGCTCGTAGGGGAGGAGATCGAGATCGCGACGCGAAACGCGCCATGCGAGCCAAGAGTTGGCTTGCATGTCGTCGCCGGCGACGTTGCGGTGCTGCTGGAGGCGCATGAGGTCGAAGAAACGATTGCCTTCAAAAGCGGTTTCGAGGGCGTACTCGTCTGCGAGAAGCGTTTCCATAGCGGCAATTTCTGCAGCCGAAGGTTCGACGGTGGCCAAAGCGGTGACCCTGCCTTTATAAACAAAATACTTGCTGCCGTCAGCGGCGGTGACTTCGGTGGTGTCGGTCATTTTGGCCTTAGCTTGAAAACCGCCTACGCTGAGATTGGGCTTGGCAATGGTCTTGCCTTGGCGTGCGGCCTCGTCGACCATGCGCTGTGCCACGACCTTGTTGTACACCCATACGCTGTCGAGTGCGGGGAACTTGCCGCAACCTGCTACATGGATACCGGTGTTCTCCTTGTTGAAGTCCTCGGTCGTGAAGTCGAGCCATTCTGTCGCTCCGGCGCGAATGAGTGAGTTGAGGTCGATGCTCATCGCGGTTTCATCATCGCGGTGTACGGTGGGCACTGCGATTTCGGTGATCGAAGCAATCTGCTTGTGCGTATCATCTGTGAAGACCGTGTCTCGCTGCACCTCTTTCGAGATGACGGGCATAGACCCGTTGTCAAGACCGGTGCGAAGAATGTCGAAAGCGTAGCGGGGATAACCGGCACGGTTCACAGCTTCGGCATAACGCAGATAGATCTGACGCAGACGGTAGGTAGGAATACCGTAGCGGAAGCTGAATGCCTTGGGACTCACTCCGAAAGTGGAATTGTAGCCGGCAGGGTTGAACTTCTGGATGAAGCGCAGGCGACCCTTGTCGGTGATGACACGGGGAACGGTGGCATCATAACGTGCATCGAAGAGCTTCGGATAGCGCACATCGATGATTTTCGATCCTTCTTTCTCGCTGTACACCACAGTCTGCGCTTCGTTGAGCTTGGTGTAAGCTGCCGAAGGTTCAACCTGGCGGTTGCGGTAGTTGGCCTCGAGTTTTACAGTACCGGTGGTGCTGGTGGTATTTTTCTCCTTACCGTCCGTACCTTTTTCTTTGCGCGTTGTGGTCGAGTTGGAGGAAGTGGCATCGAAACCATAGACTTGCGGAATGCGGGTGAGCACTTGTCCGAAGAAGCTGTTGGAAGCGGTGGGCACAGCACCCACAATTTCGCCGGCGGAGGACATGCTACTGCTTCCGGCAAAGTGATCAATCAAGATCGAGGCAAAGTAGTCATCACCTGCACTCGAAACAAAATGGTTCACAGTGGCCACACTGGAAACGCCGGACTTGGTATCTTCCTTCAAGAACTTGTAGTAGTAGGAAGCGGCTTGCTCGTAGTCCCCTTTGTTGGCTCCACGGAGGAGATAAAGGTCGGCATAAACGAGGTTGGCGTTGAAGAGCGAAAGGCGTTGATCAAAGTTTTCGGCACCGTTGTTGAAGTTACCGTAACGAGGATAGCCCAGTTGCTTGGTGTAAGCGTAGGCTTGCTTCAAACCGCCTTTGTCTTCGAGCAGGCTGAGGAGGTTGGAGGGAGTGGCCCATCCGAGCGGGGGATTCTTTTCCCAACCGGTGTCGGAAGTCGAAACGGGATCGGTGATGAAAGGTACGCTGCCATAGAGCTGAACCAGCTGCATGTAGGTCCAAGCGCGTACGAGTTGCACTTGTGCCAATTCACGACGCATGTAGTAGCTGTTGTTTTTCAGCGCCATGGAGTCGGCTTTGGCCAGATAGAAGTTACACTGGTTGATGACCTTGTAGTAGGCTGCGCGATTGAGCAAAGCGTTTTCACCATCTTCGAGGTTGTTGAAGTTGATGATGTCGTTGATCGAATCGGAAACGAACTCTGTGGGTTTAACAAGGTCACCACGTAATTCGCCGAGCAGTACGTTCTGCTCGATCATGCCCTGCACGTTGTTGAGAATACCAAAATAGAAATTGACGGTATCCTTGCCCGAAAAGTTTTCGGCGTAGCGATCCAAATCGGGAGTGAGCATGTCTTGGCAGGAGGTGGTGGCCAAGCTCAAACCGAAGAGAGCGCAGAACAGAGGAACTATGGTTTTCTTCATGATTGCGAAGTTGGGGTCAAAAATGAATGGTTTTGCCGGTGTCTTCCCTTCTGCTCTTCCGAAACTTCGCACGAGCGAATCGACGAAGTTCGGAAGAGGTTGGCGGAAGTAGCGCTGCATCAGAGGTTGATGGTCACGCCGACGTTAAAGTTGCGGTTGAGCATGAGGTAACCGGCGTCAATGCCCTGATAGAGCACACCGTTGCCGGCAGTGACCTCGGGATCGGAACCCCAATACTTGGTGAGCGTCACTACGTTGTTGGCTTCACCCCAAACAGAAAGGCCTTGGAGCCAAGAGAGGGAGAGAGGCACGGAGTAGGTGAGACGCACTTTCTTGAGTTTGAGGTAAGAACCGTCTTCGATCCAGCGATCGGAGAAACGTTCGTTGTTCACCCAGCGAGTCGATTCGGCCGACATCGTGCGTGGCACATCGGTCTTTTGGCCTTCATACTTCCAACGATTCACGACAGCCGTGGTTTGGTTGGTGATGCTGTTGGCACTTTCGAGCTGCATGCGCTGATAGTTGTAGATGTCGTTGCCGAGCGAATACTTGAGGTTCACATCGAGCGTCAGACGCTTCCACGACAGCGAGGTGAAGATATTACCATAAAGGTCGGGATTCGGATCACCGATCTTCACGCGGTCGGCCTCGTTGATCCAGCCATCGCCGTTTTGATCGACGAAATGCATATCACCGGCTTGGAAATCGCGAGAGGGCTGAGAAGCAAGACCCGTGGGGTACTTGAGACCTGCGGCTTGTGCTTCGGCACTGGTGGAGAACACACCGGCCGTCTTGTAACCGTAGAATACGCCTGCTGCATCTCCTACAGCGGTGAGGATGTTGTCCTGACCATAAACCGAAGAGGTGTAACCGGAGATCACTTTGTGGCTGGAAGCCACCTTGTTTCCATTGGCGTCGAGTGCCCAAGTTTCCAAACGGTTGTTGGCCGTGAGGGGGAGGGATTCGATCTTGTTCTTGTAGTGACCTACGCTGAAACCAAGTTGCCACTTGAGATCAGAGGTATTAACCAATACGGCATTGACGCTGACGTTGGCACCGTGATTGGTGAGCGAGCCTTCGTTGGTCCACTGTCTTTCGAGACCGGAGATATCGCTGACGGTGCGACGCGTCAAGAGGTCGTTGGTCTTGGCATAGTAGACTTCAGCACCGAGTGCAAGGCGGTTTTGGAACATGTTGAGCGCCAAAGCCACGTTGAAACGATTGGTGGTTTCCCACTTAATCTTCGGATTCTGAATATTGGCCAGTTGGAGAGCCGTTGCGCGCTCGAGGAACTTCACATTGCGGAAGTAAGTACGAGTGGCATAGTAGTCTACATCGTCGTTACCGGTGATTTCGAAACCAGCTGTAAGTTTCGCGTAGTTGATGGCACCGACCTTGAACCAATCTTCATTGGAGAGCACCCATCCGGCTTGTACGGAGGGGAAGAGTCCCCACTTCACACCGGCAATTTTGACACCGCCGTCGGCCTCACGACCGAAACGCGAAGAACTGGTGGCACTTCCGCTGAGTTTGAGGAAGTAGCGGTTCATGTAGTTGTAATCAACATTGGCGTAGTAGCTGAGGTTGATCCAACGGTCGTTCACACCGCCCTCACCGATGTACTGCAACGAGTAGCGGATGTCGGGCATCTTGTCGTTGTCGTTGTTGTAACCGCGGGAGTAGCTGTCCGAATAGGAGTAGGAAGCAAAGCGGAAGCCACCATAAGCATTGAACTGGTGTTTGCCGAAGTTGCGCTTCCAATCAACGCGGAAGTCGTTGAAGAGCGTTGTCTCCTTACCAAACTGCGAAGCGGCTACACTTTGCACGTCACCGAGACCTTTCACCGACTTTTTGGGCGTACCATTGCGGGGCATATAGTACTTTTCATTGCTGCGGTTGAGCGTGTAGGCGAAGCGATTGCTTACCGTCCAGTAGTCGTTGATCTTGTACTTGGGAGAGACGTTGAGCAAGAACTGAGTTTGCTCTTGATTGTTCTTGTTGTTGCCTTCGCCGTTTTCAAGGATCCAATAGGGGTTGGCCAAACCGGGGTAACCGAACTGCGATGCGAACGTCAAGGGATTGTTCGCCTCCGTATAGTTCATGCCGGTGTACACGCGGTCGTTGTGCACCAAGCCGAGGCGGTTGTCACCCAAGTAGCGTACATAGTAAGCATAGGGATCGACGAAGGGCGATTGTGCCAAACCGAGGACGTTGGGGGAGGAGATGTTGCGGTCTGCATAGCTCTCTGCCCATCCGTTGTCACGGAGGTTGTAGGCGTTACGCACATAGGCCATGTCCAATTCGGTGGTGAAGCCTTTGAAGAGATTCACATCGGTATTGAAGCGGATGTTCAAACGATCAAAGTCGTTGTTCTTGGCCGTGGCTTGTGCGTTGGTGTAACCCAAAGAGAGGTTATACATGGCGACATCGTCACCACCCTGCACACCTACGCGATAGTTTTGCGTAACGGCGGTGCGATAAAGATCCTTTGCCCAATCGGTGTCGTTATGGAACTGCTTATAATACAGATAACCGGGATCTTCGTTCAGGAAGGGAATGACCATCGACGAGGCGAGCTGATCAGCACGTGTGGTGGTGCCGAGGAACTCTGCCAGGTAGTTGCGGTATTGGCCGGCGTTCATCATGCTCGTGCGCTCGGGAGAAAGTTCTACTCCTCCGAAAGCACGGATATTGATGCGGGTGGCCTGAGAATGTCCGCGCTTGGTGGTGATCTTCAACACACCGTTGGCGCCTTGTGCACCATAGATGGCGGTACCATTGCGGAGCACTTCTACGCTTTCGACATCTTCAGGATCGATCAAGTTGAAGATGTTGTTATAGAAACCGTCGTGCAAAGTGGTACGTCCGTACTGCATGTCCCAAATCACTCCATCGACAACCACGAGCGGTTGAGCATTGGCATTGAGTGAATTGATACCGTTGACGAACATTGCGGCACCCTGTGCAGGAAGACCACCGCGGTTGATGGTGCGCACTGCGGCATTGAGTTGGTTCTCAATATCGGTTTCGGGCGAAATGCTGCTGGATTCGTTGGGCATATACTTCGCCTTGTTCAAGATGGTGGTGCCATCGTGATAAAGCGAGGCAAACTTGCTATCATAGAGATAAGCATCTGCCGAAACTCCAGTATGAAGCCCCACTTGCACGGCATTGTAACCGTCGGTAGAGATATAGAGCGAAGTGACGTGTTCGGGTACGCTAATTTTGTAGGCACCTTTTTCGTCCGTGAGCGCAGAATAAAGTTTGTTGCCGAGCGATTGTACGCGAACACCGGGAAGGGGCTGGCGCGTAGCGGCATCATAAACCACACCGGTGACTTCCTTCATTTGGTATTGAGGAAGCTGACGACGAGAAGATACCTTATTGGAGGCGGAAGCGGTGGAGGTGCTGTCGGCGACTTCGCGGGCTTGTGCTTGAAGTGCACAAGCCGAAGACAGAACCATCAACGCCACTCCGCAACGAAGGGCGGCTTGCTTCATATTGTTGCTGCGATTAGCTGGATTCATAATCTCGTTTGTTATATTTCAGCGGGTATTAGTTGCCGCGATAGGGTTTGAGTATCACCTTTACGATGTTGAGCGCCTGGCAATTTTCGTTGCGGCCACCGATACGGGGAACGGTGAGGCGAAGCATCGGGAAGGACTTGCGATCAGCGGGCAATCCTGCATAGCACTTGGGGAAAGTGATATAGTCGCCGAGCAAGATGTGGTTCACCTTGTTGGGATCGAACTGGCCTTGCTTCTGATCAATGGTGATGCGGGTGGTTTCCGCTCCTCCCACCGTGAAGGGGACGTTATTCTTATTGTCGTCGATGATTTCGGCGTTGAACACAACCTTTTCATCTTCGCCACCGTCGTTCTTATTGATCTTGGTGGGCACCATGACAAGTTCAATTTGATAAGCTGCACTCAGCACGTTGTCCAGGCGAAGATCGACTGTCATGTTTTGACGCGTACTCTTCATTTCATAGCGCTGATAAGAATTATTTGCCACAGAACCGGCAACACCGATCATCACAGGCTTGCCATCAGCAGTGCGAACCGTGTCGCCATTGGCATCCAATTCTGCACGTTCGCGGTTGTAGTTGAACTCTGTCAAGTTCACAGTGGTACCATTGCCGTAAGTGGTGTTACCCGTGGTCAACGTGTAGAAAGAAGAAACGGCCGGACTGAACTCAATCTTTTCTACCCAAATGTAAGAGGGATCGAAGTTGTAGTTTTCGAGTTCGAATACATAACCGTTGGAAGCGCGATAAGGAGTAAGCCCTGCCAACGTGGGGTTGAGATTGGTATTTTGCGTCGTTGAACCGGTAGCAGCCGTGTTATAGAACGTCGTTCCCGCCGTAGAAATGAGGGAGTCTGCATACTGGAAGTGGTGGATGAGTGCTGCAGAATCCATGCTCTCATAACCCTTGATGCGATAAGGAGCGAAGAACAAGTTGCTGACAATGTTCAAACGCACATTGCGTTTGCGCAGCGAGTCGGCAAGCGTCAAGCTCTTATCAGCAAAGGTGGAGGCGTCCAAACGATATTCTTTGGTGAAGTTGGCACCGTCCCAATCGTAGCGGTAGCGCGTACCATAGTTGTAGATTTTGCTGACCTTCTCCAAAGCTTCTTTCCAAGCGGCATCGCGGGGAATCAAAGCGACATAGGTAGAGTCCTCATTACGCACTTGTGCTCTCGAGGCATCCAACAGAGAGTTGGTGTGCTGATATACGGAGTCGATGTAAACCATCTTACCGTATTCGTTCATTGCGCCGGGAACAGAGGCTTGCTCATTGAATTTGCGTACATCGATCGAGGGATCTTTGATGTAAGCGTTGATGGCGCTGAACTGTGCGTTATGACTGAGATAGTCGTAGATGTTGTACAAGAAAGGCGAAGCTCCTTTGAGCAGGTGCAACGAACCATTGCTGGCGTTGACGGCTGTTCCTTCTTCTGCTACGCTATTGAAGACTCCGTTACCGGACTTTGCGTTCTTGCCGTTGAGCAATTTGAATTCTTGTACACCGGTCACACCTTCGTGATTAAAGCGGGCGATGTGGTTCGAAGAGAACTGGTTCCAAACCTGATACTCCAAGTCACGCGCTTTCTGAATGGACTCAGCGGTACCCGTCTTGCGCAAAGCTTCAGCGCGATCGAGCAACTCTTCCCAGTACTTCGCATTGAAAGTACCATTGAGGGGAGCCCACATGGTGAAACTTTGGGGCTGATCGAGCAACTGTGCCACGGTGAGTTGGGCATTGCGATCGTTCTCCTCCTTCATCACTTTCGAACGTTTCAGGATGGAGGCGAATTCTGAGAGCTGCGCATTCGAATCAATGTTTTGCCACAGTGTCTGGTTGCCGGCAGCATCCGATTTGACCTCAAAATGGTCGTCGGAACAAGCAGCCGTTAGCGCAAGCGCTGCTAAGCCCAAGGCGCCAAACGAGATCCAAGAATTGAATATCTTTTTCATGTTGTATGAATACTAGTGGGAGAAACACCCTTCCCGCCGATCCGCATTCGAACCGGCGGGACGGGATCGAGTTACCAGATATCTTCTGCAGTGGTTCCGTTGTAGACAGACTTCGGAACGAATTCGAAGTAGTCAGAGAAGAACTGCGCGTCGGTCTTGTTGAGTGCCGACTTGAAGCGGAGGTAATAGGTTTTGTTCGGGTACATGTAAGCCGAAACCATGATACGACGGAGTACGGCTTTGGTGTCGCGAAGGTTGGTTTCACCCTTACCATCACAAGCAGTAAATGCCTTCGGCGCCTTCATGTAACCATGGTTGCGCATGCTCTTATCGTTTTCGGCCGTGATGTCAGCATCCTTGTTGTCGGCTACCCAACCGATGTTCTCGTTGTCGCCATCGAGACGCATATCGACGGGAAGACCAGCCGGAGAAAGGTTAACGGGGCTGTCGCCGAAATAGATCTGACACATACCACGCAACGTGTTATTGGAGATACCCATGCGGATTTCGTACTGACCTTCCTTCGGCACGGGGGGCAACTTGAGAACGAAGTCGTAGAGACCAAGTACCATGAGCTCATCTCCTTCGTAGTCACGCCATCCCTGGCCGTTTACAAAAGCTGAGTGGAGGTAGAGGAATTTCGTGCTTTCGCTCTCTTGCGTGATGTTTTCGAAATAACCTCTCGGGAAATTCATGTGTTGACGCGAAGAACGGCAACCATTGGAGAGGATCTCGGGAAGAACCGTACAAATATCGAAACGGATACGCTCTCCACCAAGTGCTTCACGCGTATCGGTGTCCATGAGCATAATCTTCTTAATCGGGAAGAAGTAACCGTTGCGCGCATTGTTGTCGAGGGTCTTACCTTCGTGTTCGTTGTTGGCGAGAACTTTGATACCTTCGTACTTCGCACGTACGAACTTGTAGTTATCGTCGACGTTGTATTCGCCAACACGATTGAGGTAAATGTCGTGGCTGGCAGCATCTTGCGTCACTTTGATCAAGCTGCGGTACTTACCGACGCTCACAAAGTAGTCAGAAATATCGATACTGTACTTGTTCTGTTGGGGGTTCTTGGCGTCACCATATTTATAGCCCCACTCGTTAAAGTGTTGTACAAACTGGTTGTGCGCCACACGTCCCTTCATGAAGTGGTAAGCCACAAACTGGTTCACGGCGTTGTCCTCATCTTTGAGGTCGCTTTGTGCCATGGTGCCGTACACGCTTTCGCAATGCGACTTGATGGCATCTAAGATGGCTTGTGAATTGGTGACCGTCTGCGTCTTTTCATCGTAAACAGGTGCGGGAACGCCCCATTCCTTTTGGAAGACGTCATCCGTTTCCACAAAACCGGTGAATCCAAGATAACGATGTCCGGCAGTGGGAACGAGACCTTGCACACCGGCAATGCTGTGAGGATCGGTTTCGCGTTCTACCTTTTCATATTCGCGGTCGATGCTTTCGTTGAGTTTGTCTGCCCAACCGGTTGCCTGCAACAAAGTGCCCATGATGCGCATGTTGGAGGTACCGGCAATCAGACCGGAAACGCTCTGATTGGAAGGAGCGATAACAGAAGCCACAGCGTGCACATAACCATTGCTCAGTTTGGTATCACTCTTCTCAACACGAGAAGTACCATTGATGAGGAAGTAAGAAACTACGGGCTTTTTCAGCGAGTCGGAAACTTCCTCACAGGTGATGCTACGGTCGTTGAGGTCGCCCTTGGCAAAGGCACCGCCTTTCGTGGGGAACAACGGGCTGTCATAAGCCGATTCATTACCGTTGTCAATCACACAGCTGTAAGCAATGAGTTGCGCTTGTTCGTCGGTCAAGTCTGCGATGCTCTTTGACTCACCGAGAACTTTGGTCACATAAGCGGCCATGGCCTCATTGGTCGGTGCAAAGACGGTATAGTTACCACGAGCAGAAAGAACAGCTGCCAACGTGGAAGCGTTGCTTTTGTTACCCAGACGAACACGATCGAAGACAGATTTGATTTGTGAGAATTCTTTGCTCGTTCCGAGGTAATCGTTAATGGTCTGCTCCTTGGCAATGGCAAAGTTGCCTTCATCGATCTTCTCACTGCAGCTTTGAGCAGAGAACAAAAGACCGAAGGCCAACGCAACCGTTCCGCTATACGCGGCCAGGGTGCTTAGGGTGAAACGATTTCTATTCATAATTGTCTAAGTCTTATGATTTGGGCATGTACTTTTCCCATGCGGGGTTTTGCGTGAGCTGACCGGTCTTGCTGCCATACTCCTTACCATTCACCTTGAGTTCTTCAAGATAGATGGGGTTGTAAAGCGACCAGAGCGAACGCAGACGGTTACGAACGACGGAGGAGAGTCCTACCCAGTCAGAGAGAACATCTTTCGTTGCGCCGCGGAATTCGCATTCGCGAACAATGTCGTACCAGCGTTTGCCTTCTCCGAGGAATTCACGTTGACGTTCGTTGAATGCCAGCTTCAACGGAGAACCGTAGTCCTCATAACGTTTTTTCCAACCCGTTCCATCCTTATCATCATCGGCTTTGAAAGCTTTGTATGAACGCAGGCGCTTGCAGAACAAGTTCGAAGATGCTGCAACTGTATCAGCGGTAGGATTGTTACGACGGAAAAGTTCATCGAGAATGCGATACGTATCGCGTTCGGGATAGTCAGGCAATCCGAAACCGCCAAGACGAGCCATCGCTTCAGCCTTGAGCGTCATCATATCCGACAAGCGATAAACGGGCCAGTTGGTGGACTGCGAACTAGCTTCTTGCATAGAATACGAACCCGTAGACTTCGTGATATCACCAAGCGCTGTTCCGGAGAAGGTGATGAACACACTCTTTGCGGCTCCCTTCACAATGCTCACCGCATTCGTCTTCGCGCTTTCATCGTTTCTGAGCGTATAGCTGACAAAGCGCATATCGGTTCTACCATATCCCTTGGCGGGATCGACCGGTGCATCTTTAGAAAACAACGAGGGATTAGCCAACATCAAACCGGACTTGTATCCACCGCTACCGCTATTGCCGTAGAACATTTCAGTGATTACACCGTTCTTGACGTTTACACCATCATATTGCAATTCGAAGACGCTTTCACTGGAGTTCGAAGAACCCAAAACATCACTGTAGCCGGCATCAAAAATACCGGAGCTCGAAGCTTCACTTTGGATCAACGGATAAGTTTGCGCACGGCGCTTGTCGTCTTGGGGTACGTTATTGAGATCGAGGTTGAGTTTGAACTCATCCATCTGCTCTTTGATTACATAATCAGCATGGCTGATGGTTTTCTTCATCAGATCTGTTGCCAAAGATTTCTCTTGAGCCGCAGACAGCGTATCGCCCTTTTCATTCACGACAGGGAAACCCTTCTCGCGACCCTTATAAACCATACCGGCACGCCACAAATACATGTCAGCGAGCAGCGCATGGATCGAAGTACGCGTCCAACGTCCCTTGTTGGAAGAATTACGACCATAGTTAATGGCGGCCGTGGGCAACACGGCTTCCACCTCGTGGATCAGCGAGTCCATGATCTCTTGACCGGGAACGGCCTTTTCACGAGCCACAAGCGCTTCCGCATCGGTGCTGATCGAATGACGCACGAAAGGAACGTTGCGGAATGAGCGAACGAGATAGAAATAATAGAGTGCACGCAGACTCACCATTTCGGCCTTCATCGGTTGCCACTCTATGTTAGTGAAAGAAGGATCAGTGCCTTTATCAACCATTTGCTGACCGTGTTCCAACACCTTATTACAGAAGTTGATGCCCTTGTAGAAGGCAGACCAGTCATATAGGTTTTCAGAAGGTTGCAACACCGCCTCCTGCATATATCGATAATTGGCTTTGCTCATATCGCTGAGCTCCACATTATCTGAGCGGAACTCGCCCCACGCCAAGATTTTACCGGTGCACTGCGTCAATTGGTAGTAAGCGGAAGCACGCACGTTGTTTACGTCGTTGCGCGTATTCCAGAATTCCTCTTCTGTAATCGAGGTCGTGGGATAGAGCGTGAGGTAATCCTCGCAGGAGGTCATACCACCACCCAACACGACTACGGCGCCGGCCACCAGCAGTTGTTTGAATATTTTACTGTTCATGATGTCTTAGAGTTGTGGAGGTGGAAAACCACCTCCTTTTTCTATGCTAAGTACGTGTAGAAGAGTTAGAAACCGAAGTTCAAGCTAAACGTAATTGAACGTGAACGCGGTGTTTGCGAATGGTCAAACGCAGGCGAGAAACCACTGGCTCCATGTTCGGGGTCTACACCGGAATACTTCGTCCAGAAGATCAGGTTATTTGCCGAAACATTCATCGTGAGCTGCGACAATCCCCAACGCTTCAGATATTCGGGCTTCACAGAGTAACCCAACTGGAGATATTGGAAACGGAGGAAGTCACCCTTCTCTACATAGCGGTCAGAAGCCAAAGCATTGAAGGAGTCACCGGCACGCGAGTTCTTCGCACGAGGTACGGGAGTCACGTCGCCATTCTTACGCCAGCGCCAGTTGACAGAAGCCACTTGGTTGTCGTTCGAACGCATCATTTCAGCATTCATACGCGCCATGTTCACGACTTTGTTACCCACGCGGAAGTTGAAGTTCGTTTTCAGCGACCATTGACCGTAGCGGAAATCGATACCGAAACCACCGTTGAACTTCGGGTTCGAAGAACCGAGATAAACGATATCCAATTCGTCGATCTGTCCGTCGTGGTTCACGTCTTCGTAGATCACGTCACCACCTTCAAAACGATAGTTCTTGCCACCGTAGTTGAAGTACATCGGCTGGGGGTTACCCGATTTGTCATAAAGCACCTTACCGTCGGCACCGTAAGCAATTGGAGCGGTCTTATTCGTGGCGGCAGCAGTGTTGGGATTGCCGGCTGCGTCGATGTATTTGTTACGCTCGGGATTCGAGAAGAAACCGTTGTGATCGTAGTCGTAAGCGTATACGCCCTTATAACGGAAACCATAGATTCCACCGAGAGCGTGTCCGAGTTGAACGCGGCTCAGGTATCGCGCATTGTTATTGTCGAATTGCTGGTTCTGGGACGAAAGCACCGTGGGATCCATTTCAGTCACCGTGTTGAGACTCTGTGCGACGTTTGCACGCAAGCGAACATCAAACTTGCCCACTTTGAAGATAGGCTTCGTGCTCACATTGAATTCCCAACCGCGGTTCTCCATCTTACCAACGTTCGCGTTGGCGATGTCCGAGAAACCGGTAGAAGAAGGAATCTTCACGCCCGACATCAACAAGTCTGTCGTGTAACGCTTGTAGACGCTGAGGTCAAACATCAGGAGGTCTTCGAAGAGGTGCAAGTCGAAACCGAGGTTCCAAGACTTCGACTTCTCCCAACGGATCTGCGTCAGACGCAAGTTCTCGGGAGCGATACCTTGCACACCGTCGTAATAACCGTAGCTCGAATACTTGTTGTAGATCAAACCTTCGGCAAACGAGGCATTACCATTGATACCCCAGCTCGGACGGAACGAAAGCATGTTCACATACTTGCGGAGGGGTTTGAAGAAGGCTTCATCAGAGATGTTCCAACGAGCGGAAACACCGGGGAAGAAGCCCCACTTGTTACTCGAACCGAACTTTGTCATACCTTCTGCACGGAGCGTAAGGTCGAACACATATTTCGAACCGAAGGCATAGTGTATTGAACCGGTTCCGTTCAAGCTACGGTCACGACCCGTAGAAGAGTTGGTACCGGTCAAGAAGCCGGCAACCGTCGGGTCAGTGATACCACCCGAGATACCCGAGTGACTCTTGCTCTGCGACGTCAAATTACGAGAGTAAGATTCGAAACGTCCAAGGATTTGGAACGAGTGATTGGGGTTCTCGAAGTGAGGACGGAACAACAACGAGTGACGCGTGGTGAAAGCGAAACGCTTCGAGTCATAATCACTCGTCAAGTCTACACCCTGCGACCATTTCTGCGACGTCAGTGAATGGGGGTAGTAGGAGGCATTGTTTTGGGTAAATGCATTGATATTGACTTCAGCCGTATAGTTGAGTTGCGTCGACTCATCTTCCTTACCCAGCAACTTATACTCGAGCGAGAAAGAGGGGTTGATCGTGTAGGTACTCTCCCGAGCCCATGCCAAGTTGGCGATGGCGACGGGGTTACCATTGTCGACCATGTCGCTCAAATAGTACGACGTCAAGTTCGAGTTATTATCGAGCAATACGCCTTCATACTCCTTACCTGCGGCGGGGGGCATGAGGTAGTATTCGCCCGTATCGAAATAAGCCTCGCGGGCTTGGTCATACTCTTGGCGAGTCACGGCCATATTCGGCATGGCCTTATAGGCTTTTGCCAAAATATTATTACCGTAGTTCTTATTGTTCTTCGTGTAGGTCAGCGAGAAGTTCGAAGTGAACTTGATGCGATCAGACACAAAGTAGTCCAAAGCCAAACGCGTCGAGAAACGGTCGAGGCTCTGTTTGATGATCGTACCGACTTCGTGGTCATACGAACCCGAAACACGGAAAGTGGCCTTTTCACCACCACCGGAGATGTTCACACCGTAGTTGTGCACCTGACCGATTTGGGTTACTTCTTTCACCCAATCCGTGTTCTTATTATAGTTGGCATAATAAGCCGGGCGGTTGGCGAGATACATCAATTCGACGATGCTCGAAGCGGCGTCACTCTGACGGGGGTTGAAGTATGCTTCCTTCAACATCATGGAGTAGCCGGAACCGTCGAGCATGTTCAAACCTTGCGGTTGCCAAGTGCCCGAGAAGCGGTAGCTGAAACCGACACGGGTCTTACCGCGGCGACCACGGCGCGTGGTGATTTCGATCACACCATTCGAACCGCGTGCACCCCAGATGGCCGTTGCGGCAGCATCCTTCAGCACCTTGATGCTGGCGATATCGTCGGGAGATACCTGCAAGAGCGTGGCAAACTGTTCTTGGTTGTCCAAGTCGGTGAGATCCACCGTCGTTAGATCCTGTCCTTCGAGGGGGTAACCGTTCACCACGATCAGCGGTTCCTGCGAACCGTTGATGGAGTTCACACCGCGCAGACGCATGGAGGTACCGGAACCGAGGTTACCGGAGTTCGCCACGATATCCAAACCTGCAATTTCACCCTGCAACGCTTCACCGGCAGTCGTAAAGGCAAGACCTTCTTTGCTGTCCATGTTCAGCGTCTGCGTCGCGGTAGAAATTTCGCGTTCGGGAATCACCATACCGTTTGATTTCGCGGTACGCTTACCCGTAATCACGACTTCGGAAATTTGCGAACGATCCTTCATTTCGATACGGAACGACGTGCGAGCGCCGATAGGATCGATACGCGCAGTCGCATAACCGATATAGGAAACTTCAAGGCGGTTGTTCGGATTCTTGATGGTCATCGAGAAGTTACCGCTCATGTCGGTCTGCGTAGCCGACACCACGCGGTTCGTTTTATCCTTCTCCACGACGTTAGCCATCACCACCGCACCGTCTTTCGGATTGAAGACGTGGCCGGAGATGCGCTTCTGCTGCGCAACAGCGGTGGCACTGCACAGCGCGAGGACAATCGCCGATGTATACTTGATATGATTCATGATGCCTTAGATAATTAGTCTTTGATTCTGAACTTTGCAACGAAAGCTCTGGCTTTCTTCGGAGAGGACCAAGCCTGGGCATATCCACCGGCGAGCTCGCGGTCGAAGAGCAGGGCGCTGTTGATTTGGTGAATCACCGAATAAGAGCTGCTGGTGATGAGCGTCATGCCCTTATTGAAGTTTGCGTCGCGCGCCAAGATGTTGTTCGTCGTGGCGTCTACCGTTACCGTGCGACCGGCCTTGTCTGTCAAGCTAAGCTGACCGGGGGTCTGCTTCACCGAGAGACTGAGATAAGCCTTGGTCTTTTCGTTGACACAAGCCGTGGCATAGTCACCGGCATTTGTCACTTGATCGACGAAGAGGCTTTCATCCTGGAAGTGGTAGCGCAAGAAGTTCACCAACACCGTCACCATGGCTTGTGCCTTGGCCTTCACAGCGTCGTTGTGTTTGTTCACGCTGTCAAACTCGTCTTGGTTGCTCTTGTCTGCCGCCAACTTCACTTCCGTCTTCAAGTTGGTGTCCAGATAATCGTTGATCTTGTCCCAAGTGGGCAATCCCTTCGCCAGTTCGGCATCGATTGCGTCGTCGGTCGGCGCGTAGATCGTGTAGCGATAGTTGTTGAAGAGACGTACCAACTTATCGTCGTTGGCCACATTATATTGGAGACCGCCGGACTCACCGCGTACAAAGAATTCGTACTTCGCAGCCGTCTTCAGCCATCCGCTGTGTTTCGCATCGTCGGCACCGGCCACCAAGAAGGGAGCGTTGAAACCGGCCTTCTCCAAGAGAGCAGTGCTCATTCCGGTGCAGAGATCGAGGAACTTCTTGAACTGCGTCTTATCCTTGATCGCCTTGTAAGCCGTCACCGTCGTTGCCTGCATCGGGCGGTCGAGGATATACGTTTTACCGTTTCCGTAACCCTTATTGGTTTCGCGCGTCAGGTCATAGACTTCTTTCACCTTCGAGGTATAAGCTGCAGGCGTACCGGCCACTTCCTCTTGGAAACCACCGTTCACTTCCATACCTACACCGCGGTTGCTCGTTTTCACGATCACGGGAGCACCGTCGCGAGAGAGGAAATACTTCTGATCGCTTTCCACACCCTTCGTGTCGTCACTACCGTGTACGATGATGTGGTGGTTCACCATTTCGATGAGCAACGCACGCTTCACAGGGCCATTTTGCTCATTGAGTTTTTGGTTAGCCGGCGAAGCGAAAGTCGTACCGTTAATGATCTTATCGTCGGGGTGCTGTCCCGTAGCCGGTTTATAAGTCACAGGCCAAGCATCAACTGCCAAAGCACCCGAAACGCCACGCGTGTCACCGGGACGGAAACGATAGTAACGGAAGTTCGATACGTTCTTCGAGTTGGCCATCGAAGCCGGATCCACATAACCATAGGTGTTCAAGCCTTCGTCTTCAGGAATGAAGAACGAGAAGCGGCTCTGCATCGCCTTGAGGTAAGTCGAGAAGTATTGCTTCAGCGGAGCGCGGCTATAATCAGTACCTTGGATGTAAGAGTCATCCGCACGCACCACCGTACGCATCACTTGCGTATTGCTGTTGTAAAGCGCAGGAGCGATAACGGCCGCATAGTCGGCGGGCGAAATCACGCGATTCATCACATAAACCACACCGTTGTTGGCCAAGAGTGATTTCGTGAACACCGCCTTGTAGGCATCTTCAGAAGGATATTGCGAAGGCGGGAACATTTGGTCACGCGCGTCGTTCATAATGGTGTAATACTTCGAAGGCACCGTTTCGATGAACGAGTTCTTCATCAAGTTATTCACCAAAGCCTGAATAATATCGAGCGGAATTTGGTCGACATTCTCGAGCAAATTCTCCTTCGTGTTCGGTTTCTTCGCGTAACGCTCGATCAACGAACGTCCACCTTGCGAAACGAAGTAGTCGGTCATGGCCTCGTCATTGGGAACGAACATGGCCGCCATATCTTCAACGCTGCTCACCGAGCTCGACAACTGATAGGAGTTCCAACCCGGATCGTAAGGCAGCAACGGAATACGATCGTTGGCCACCTTCTCGTTCGGTTCGGTCTGCAAGCGACCGTTTTGCGAGTTGATCGAGAAATAGCGCTTCTCATACACCGAGTCCACAGCCGTGTTATACAGTGCCTGGTAGTTCTTAGTCAGTACATCATTATAGAAAGGTGCGCTGAAGCGGTCGAGAATATGGCTAAAAATCTTCGTATCGCTATTCTCACGGATTACCTCTGCCATGTTGGGCGGAGCTACAAGCACCTTATCCAACACATGGAAATAACCGTTCAGGCAAACCACGTCAGCTTCCTTAACGCGCGCATCGAACACATAGGCGCGAGTAGCTTCCGTCTCGCCCCAGCCTTCTTTGTCATTCAACACGAAGGCCACATCCGAGCGCTTGATGTTCTTCTCGCGCATGTTGCCTTCGAGGAAGTGCGTGATCAACGGACGCGAAGCATCGGTCACCATATAGATACCCTTTGCGCTGCCGCTGTTGTAGCGCTTCCAATACTTCTTTTCGCTCTCATCGGCGTTGTAGTTCACCGGCAATTGCTCAGGGCGCCAAAACTTCACAGAGTCGATAGCTTGCGCTGCCGACTCTTGGCGCAGACTCAGATTCTTTCGTCCGCCCGAAGCATTGCTCATCATTTCGAGCACATACGCATTGTTCAATTGCGCACCGTTGAAGAGCACACGCTTTTGTGCCGCCGTGAGTTGTTCATACGAACTAACTCCCCAAGGATTGTTCTTGAAAAATTCGTCGTAAGCTTTGTCGCTCGCCACAAAAAGCGTCTTACTACCCGTTTGCGACATAACGTCCTTGTAACCGAGGTCTTCAATCAGACGAACGGTATACTTAAAGCCGCGCGCATTCAGCTCATCGTAGATGCTACCCCCGAGGAAAGACGGCTTCTTTACGTCCAGGCTGTCGTCCTTACAAGAGTACGTCACGCCGCTTACCGAGAGCAACAGGAGAGCCCCCATCAGGGTGCCTCCCATTCTACCAAAACGGTTTTTCATACACATGATGTTACTTGTTGCTTATGTATTTTCTTATTGTTGCTATTTGGAGTTGGCAATGAGAAGAGCTATTTCTTCCACTACACAGCGCAAATTTAAGGCAAAAACTTCTTACCTCCAAGCACACACGGAATTATTTTCACATCGTAGATTTAGTTTTTTAATAACCAAGCAAAGCCCTCTAACTTTCTTACCGATTTTCGCCACCTACACGCAAAAATGGCAATTCTTCTTAGCAATATTCGCCAGCCTCAAGCACAAAACACCTTTTTTCGCCCCACCCACTTTGCAATTTCGTCACATTCTCAAAATGGCGTCTTGCCCCTAAAAAGGAAGGCAATCCTAAAAAAGAAGCCTACTTCGCCCGTCAAGATTCCATAAATATGTTACGAATATACCGAGCACGATGAAAAAGCCCCTTTCCGACCATCTTCTTCATTTCCTCCACACGAAAGTAGCATTCGCACACCGCAAACCAACAGAAAAATGGCGTTCGTCAAGCAAAAGACGAACGCCATTTTCTTCAGACTACCGTTTTGAAGGTCGATAAATCGTTGACGGACCATCGATAAAGTCTCCTTCTTTCCTCTCGCGCGGAACATACTTTTCGAGCGACAACTCCGTGCCGCGGGCACTCACCACCACGCGATAATCCTTCACCGCCAGTTGCAGCGAACCGACGATGCCGGTGCCGTTTTTCACGTTGGTGAAGAGCGTCGGGGGCTCCGAAAGCCCCACTGACACCAACTGGCGATTAAACGATTCTTCATCTTCATTGAAGATTCCACTCAGGTAGCGAAAATACCCTTCCGAGATCGAATAGAGCATCACCTTGCGGCGCACGCCCTCCCCCTCACGAGCGAAATGCCAGGAAACATCGCCGCTGAACAGTTCACTCAATCGCAGGGTGTAACGCTTTCCGTTGAAGACTGCATCGCTGAACGCCATGCCGTTGCGACCATTGTAGGCCGACCCCTCATCGAGTCCGTTCAGTCCTTCAAAGATGCCGCTGAACACCTCATCCTGCGAATAGTCGAGCGGAACCGAGTAGTCCGCATCGCCCATCACGCGCACAAAATAATAATTGCGCTCGCCGGGAGGATCTTGAAAGGTGATTTGGTAACGGCACTCCTTGTCGCCGCTGGCACCGCCCACATCCTTCGAGGTGGCCAACTCCAGCAAAGTCACCTTCACCGTATCGATCGGCACCAACTGCGGCAGTCGATCTTCGCCCACCGCACGACCATAACGCGTGTCGGCTTCGATGCGAATGCGATCGCCCGGACGCGGCACGTAGTTCGCCTCGAAATACCCCTTCACCGTGTCGCGCACCATGGGAAAGACTTGGCTGTCGTTCACCACCGCCTGCACACGCGCATCAGTGATACGCGGCAGCGTGTTCTTCTTCTCATCGGTGAGAAACAAGGTATGCATCACCTCGGCGCGCACCGGTTCGTCGGGACTCATCACACAGTTCAACACCACTTCGGGCGTGGGACGCAGGTGGTCGAGATTGATATCTTCGTAGCAACTGCTCAGCAACGCCGTCGCCATCAAAGGCAGCGCGCGCAAAAAAACAGATCGAATCATAAGTTTATCATTTTATATGGGGTACACCATTCTCTATTCGTTTCGGCCGGCAAGGGCGCACGCATCATGCAGACACCCACCCCGGCGCTCGACAAAATCAGAAACGATAGGTGTAAGTGAACGAGGGAATAATGGGGAAAAGGGAAATCAAGCGGAACGACGGGTAGTCGTAATCATTTTTGCGCGCCACGACAACGGGGTTGTGCTGGTTGTAGGCATTGTAAACGCTCAGCGTCCAAATGCTCTGCGCGCCGCGTCGCTTGTGGAAACGATAATAGTTGATACCCAAATCCATACGATGAAAATCGGGCAAACGATAATTGTTCTTTTTGCGAACGTGTTCCATCGTTTGATTGTAATAGTCCGGGAATCTCGGCGCCAACTTATTCGGCACTTCGTAATGGTAGTTTTCGAGCGCCAAGGTGATGAGCGATCCCGTCATATACGTCCACGCCGCATTGAATTCCCAACGACGCGAGGGGCGATAGCTCAATGCCACGTTGAGTTTGTGGCGATTGTCGTACTTCGAGGGGAAATGCGCGCCGCGGTTCAACTCGGGGAAGTAGCGGTCAGTCCACATCAAGCCATAGCCCAAGAAACCGGCCCAATGGCCGAAGTTCTTTTCCACCAGCACATCCACGCCATAGGATTCGCCCGTGCCGGTAGTCAACTTGTCGTTCCACGAACGGGCACTCGACAACTGCCCCACCCCTTCGCGATAATCCAAGAGGTTCGACATGCGCTTATACCAAGCCTCCACCGAGACATTCCAGCGGTTTTTGTAGGTGTAATAACCGCCGATGCTCAACTGGTCGCTCGTCGGCGGAGCGTAAATCTCCGTCACGGGCATCCAATAGTCGGTGGGCAACGAAAGATAGCTCACACTCACCTGCTGCACATATTGTGTCATGCGCGAATAGCCCGCCTTTACACTCACTGAGGGACTGAAGAGATAGGCTGCCGACACGCGCGGCTCCACCGAAAGATAGTTTTTGCTGTTCACCAAGAAGTCGGTCAAACGCAAACCCGCGTTCACCCGCCACGCTTCCGCGGGGCGCCATTCGGCATCGCCGTACAACGCCGTCTCGTGCCCCTTCACCACCTGTTGGCGATTCGGTTCGTCCAAGAGCGTCGATTGACTGCTGTTCGTGATGCGGTCTTCGGGCGAAAAACGGTGGTAGGTGTAGTCCAAGCCGAGGCGCAACGTCAAGGGCAACTGCGGTGCCCACACCCATTGCGAGCGTGCATTCCAATCGTCGATACCGTTACGAATTTCCTTATAAAGGTAGTTGTGGCTGTAACCCTCCAACCCGGGACGCCCCGCTTCGTTGTCGAAGATGAAATGGCATTTCGAACCGTAGCGCGTGTAGGCCAAAGTGAGGTTGTGCATCCAATGTTCGCCCAACGGCAACTGCCATTTGAACGAGGCGAGACGGTTGCCCCAACGCATCCCCACTTCATATTTATCGCGTATCTCGTCTTTCGGCGTTTTGGCCGATTGGTTCCAACTGTCTGTTCCCGTCGAGATATCGTCTTGTCCGGCATAGCCCACAAAAGAGAACGTACCCCACCGGTTGGTGCGGTGATTCAGATGCAGATTGAAGTCCGTGAAAGCATAGTGCGCATTGAACTTCTCGCCGTTGCGCTTGGCGTCGACGTTGGCGATGGCGAGTAGCGGGGTCGTGAGCACGTCAAACCAAGTACGACGCAGGGCGATATTGAAGGAAGTGCGCCCTTTCACAATGGGGCCGCTCACCCCCAAATTGGCCGAGGTCAGTCCGATACCGAAATTCACATGATAGCGTTCAGCATCGCCGGGCTGCGTGGCCACATCCACCACACTCGACAGGCGACCGCCGTAGCGCGCCGGAAACGACGACTTGTAGAAAGCCACATCGCGAATGGCCGCCACATTGAAGGCCGAGAACAAACCGCCGAGGTGATTCATTTGATAGATGGGGTTTCCGTCGATGAGAAACAGGTTTTGGTCGTCGTTGCCACCGCGCACCATCATGCCCGCCAATCCCTCGAGACCGGGCGAAACACCGGGTTGCATTTGCAAGGCCTTGACCAGATCGACTTCGCCCATGATGGTCGGGATGCTGCGAATCTGCTCGGGCCTCAAATAATTGAGGCCCATCATGGCATTGTTCACTTTGTTTTGTCGACGCCCCACGACCAAGGCGCTATTTAATTTCACAGCACGACGGGTGCTGTCGGTCGCCGCACTGCGCACCGAATCCGACACGACGGGGGGGGCCGAGTCGAGCGCACGCGCCCCGAAACTCGGAGCGGCGGTGGCGATGCTCAACAACAGCAAAGACAGAGAAGAGGAAGAAAAAGACATGAAGATAAAAAGAAACTTCGTTGGCTGAACGATTCGCAACGCGGCGCACCGGCCGCAAGTGGACTTCGTTTTTTCGACTACCCTCTCGGCTCCGAGACAGCGCAGTACTGCAAAGAACGAAATCGGCATTTCTTGCGAATCCTACCTATTGTTTTATTGACGGCACAAAATTAAAACTTTTCACGCTGCCCTCCAACAGTTCCTCCACAAATCATCGTTTTTCCACGTCCTTTTTTCCACTTGCTCTGCCTGCTTGCCCTCGCGCGCAGGCGCGCACATCCAGAGTTTTTCGTTTTTTGCCTTCACTTCTTCACCTTTTGCCATTATCTCCATGATTGTCAATTCATTAAGTGTGAAGGCTTCACCCATTTAGGTTCACCTTTTCCACCGACGCAACTTCCCTTTCTCACTGATAATAAACAATTTGCGGTGAAGGCAAGGCATTTTCACTGTTCACCATTGGGGGATAACATTTCATTTTGTCGCTTGTTCGTTACATTTTCCGGGTGAACAAAAACCTTTACATTTTCGCCCTATGCCTTCACCCTTTAATCCCTCTCTTTAAAACCCTTACAAAGCAAGGTGAAGGGTGAAGGCAAAAATCGCAAACCGGCTGAGTGCGTGTACGCGATCGCGCGTAGCACGCACGAAAGGAAGTCCGCACTGCAACGGCGCATAGCGGAACAGCAGAAAAGCAGACCACATTTCGCGAAAAGTCGACAACAAATCTCGAAAACGTGTCCATTTTTTCTCCAAACTCCACTCTTTTCCGGCCGAGTGTCACTTGTCGTCCGCCGCAACCGACGGCGGCGACACAAAAGGCAAGCACAAAGCAATCGCCATTCGGCAATCCCCCATAACAGCCGACCCACATCGAAAGAAAAAGCCATCTTCGCAACAAAAACAAACACCCAGCTCTTGCTTATCTCGAAAAATGATTTTACTTTTGCCGAAACCTCATCGAAAAACACCCTATATCGCGCGCCGATCGCTCTCGCCTTATACGCCACTTCTCTCCCCACAAAACCCCGTGCCGCGCCGATCGTCGACCGTCCCTCATGGCTATCATTTTTCATCATTTAATCTCGCTATGAAAACACTCTTTCTCCTCTTCTTGGCCGCCCTCGGCTTCACAGCCTGCACCCGACGCGTGATCGAACACGTCGAAGTGTACGACACACTCCACCACTCCATTTCCGACACACTGAGAGAGTTCATCACCCTCACAGACAGCGTATTCATCCACGACAGCACCTTCACCGAAAATGGGATTCCCGTCCGCTCACGGCTCATTTTTCACCGGCAACTCATCGACCGCACATCTCAACACCTGCACCAATCGGAACGCGAGCACGCCCGTAGGCAAAAAACACAGCGTTCTGCAGTGCGCTCCGTCCCTTTTCCATTTCCCAGAGCGACAAAATCCTGGCAGTGGGTCGTATTTGGAGTGGGTGTGGGGCTCGGCATCGGGAAAGTAGCTTGGAAGAGATAGAGTATTCGCAACTTTCCTTCACAAATTCCGCACATGCCCTCCCTTTCCTCCACGAAACGGATGGGCGTCAGCCGCCCTAAGCACCCTCACGCGTGCGATCGCGCGATTTAGTACTTGCATAGTTCTCGCAAAATCACTATCTTTGCCACAAGATTGTCAATAAAGACAACTCTATTTGAACATGTACTACATCTCCAAACGCATCGAAATATCCTATTCACACCAGTTGCACCTCGACTACGAGAGCAAGTGCAACCGCCCCCACGGGCACAATGGCATCATCACCGTCTACTGTCGCGCCGAAGAACTCGATCACAACGGCATGGTCACCGACTTCACCCACGTCAAGCAACGGGTGCAAGACAAACTCGACCATCGCAACGTGAACGAGATCCTCGACTTCAGCACCACCGCCGAGAACATGGCGCGCTGGATTTGCGAACAGGTGCCCAATGCCTACAAGGTGTCGTTCCAAGAGAGCGAGGGCAATGTGGCGGTGTATGTGAAGCCCGGCTGCGAAAATGCCGACCTCTAACCCACCGATGCCCCGCCGCTCCATGAAAATCAACGAAATTTTCTACTCGCTGCAAGGGGAAGGCTTTTGGGCCGGCACACCGGCTGTGTTCGTGCGCTTCAGTGGGTGCAACCTCCGTTGCAGTTTCTGTGACACGCAGCACGAAACGGGCACAACGCTCAGCGAAGCCGAGATCGTGGCGAAGGTGGCGCAATGGCCGGCACGCCATGTGGTGATTACCGGCGGCGAACCGTCGCTCTTCCTCACCGCTTCGCTCGTCGAGCAGCTTCACTCCATCGGCAAATTTGTGGCCGTCGAAACCAATGGCACACACCCGCTGCCCGAACAGGTGGACTGGGTGACGCTTTCGCCGAAAGACGCTTTCGAAGTCAAAGGCACACTGGTGCTCAATCGCTGCGACGAACTCAAAGTCGTTTGCACCGGCACGCCGCCGCCCACCTATCCGCACATTGAGGCCGCCCACCGCTTCCTACAACCCTGCGACCTGGGCGACGAAACGGAAAACCGCCGCATCATGGCCTACACCGTGGAGTTTTGCAAAGCCCATCCCGAATGGCGGCTCTCCCTGCAAACCCACAAAATAGCGGGCATACGCTAAACGCTCGCCCCTTCCCCACGCGGCCACAAGGCCGACACGCTCACTTTCAAACCTCTCATCCGCCACACGGCTCATGAACCACATTCGCAATTTCTGCATCATTGCCCACATCGACCACGGTAAGAGTACCCTGGCCGACCGACTGCTCGAACGCACTCAGACCGTCAAAGTGACGGCCGGACAGATGCTCGACGATATGGACCTCGAAAAAGAACGAGGCATCACCATCAAAAGTCACGCCATCCAGATGAACTACACCCTGGACGGACAAGACTATGTGCTCAACCTCATCGACACCCCGGGTCACGTGGACTTTGCCTACGAAGTGAGCCGCTCCATCGCGGCCTGCGAAGGCTGTCTGCTCGTGGTCGACTCGACACAGGGCGTACAAGCACAAACCATCTCGAACCTCTACATGGCCATCGAGCACGACCTCGAAATCATTCCCGTGCTCAACAAGTGCGACATGCCTAACTCCATGCCCGAAGAGGTGGAAGACGAAATCATCGAACTCATCGGTTGCAAACGCGAAGAGATCATTCGCGCTTCCGGTAAGACGGGCGAGGGTGTCGACGACATCCTCCGCGCTGTAGTGGAGCGCATTCCCGCTCCCGAAGGCGATCCGGACGCTCCGCTCCAAGCTTTGATCTTCGACTCGGTGTTCAACTCCTATCGTGGCATCATCGCTTACTTCAAAATCGTGAACGGTTCGATCAAGAGCGGCGAGAACGTACTCTTCGTGAACACCGAACGCCAGTATAAGGCGGACGAAGTGGGCGTGCTGAAAATGGATCTCTCGCCACGACAGACCTTGGGCTGCGGTGACGTGGGCTACATCGTGAGCGGTATCAAAACGGCCACCGAAGTCAAGGTGGGCGACACAATCACTTCGGTGGAACGCCCCTGCACTGAGGCCATTGCGGGCTTCGAAGAGGTGAAGCCGATGGTATTCGCCGGTGTCTACCCCATCGAAACGGAGGACTTCGAACTGCTCCGCGCTTCACTCGAAAAGCTCCAGCTCAACGACGCCTCGCTCTCCTTCCAACCCGAATCGTCGGTGGCCTTGGGCTTCGGTTTCCGCTGCGGCTTCCTCGGATTGCTGCACATGGAAATCGTGCAGGAACGCCTCGACCGTGAGTTCAATATGAACGTGATCACCACGGTGCCGAACGTAAGCTACAATGTCTACGACAAGCACAACACGCTGATCGAGGTGCATAACCCCGCCGGTATGCCCGACGCGATGGAGATCGACCACATCGAGGAACCGTACATCCGCGCGTCGATCATCACGCGAACGGACTATATCGGCAACATTATGTCGCTCTGCTTGGGCAAGCGCGGCGAACTGATCAAACAGGAATATGTGTCGGGCGACCGCGTGGAACTGCACTACGACATGCCGCTGGCCGAAATCGTGATCGACTTCTACGACAAACTGAAATCGATCTCAAAGGGCTATGCTTCCTTCGACTACCACCCCATCGGGTTCCGCCCCTCGAAACTGGTGAAACTCGACATCTTGCTCAACGGCGAACCCGTGGATGCGCTCTCGACGCTGACGCACGTGGACAACTCGGTGTACTTCGGGCGCCGCATGTGCGAAAAGCTCAAAGAACTCCTGCCGCGCCAGCAATTTGACATTGCCATTCAGGCGGCCATCGGCGCGAAAATCATTGCACGCGAAACCGTGAAGCAGCTGCGTAAGGACGTGACGGCGAAGTGCTACGGTGGTGACATCAGCCGTAAGCGCAAACTGCTCGAAAAGCAGAAGCGAGGCAAGAAGAAGATGAAGGAAATCGGCAATGTGCAAGTGCCGCAAAAGGCCTTCCTCGCTGTCCTCAAACTTGACTGACGCCCACAACGGACGCCGATCGACACACAACTTTCAAAATCGGAATAGATCAATCTCACAATGATAGAAGAAATCAAAACACTGCTCGGCCGCGTGCCTGAGCTGAAGGCCGAGAACGAAGAGCAGCTCGAACAGTTGCGCCTCGAATTCCTGAGCAAGAAAGGAAAGGTGAACCAACTTGTGGCGGAGTTCCGCAACGTGGCTGCCGACCAAAAGAAGGAGGTGGGCATCTACCTCAACCAACTCAAAACGGCGCTCCAAGACCGTTTCAACACCCTGAAACAGGAGTTGGCAACGACGGAGGACGATCACTCCGCGCTGGACTTGACGCGCACGCCCTACCCCATCGCCTTGGGTACACGCCACCCGCTCTCACTCGTGAAGCAGGAGATCATCGACATCTTCGGACGCATGGGCTTTTCGCTTGCGGACGGTCCTGAGATCGAAGACGACTGGCATGTGTTTGGCGCGATGAACTTTGCCGAAGATCATCCGGCACGCGACATGCAGGACACTTTCTTCGTGGAGACGCATCCCGATGTGATCTTGCGCACGCACACTTCGAGCGTGCAGAGCCGCGTGATGGAACACACGGCGCCCCCGATTCGCGTGATTTGCCCGGGTCGTGTGTATCGCAACGAAGCGATTTCGGCACGCGCGCACTGCTTCTTCCACCAAGTGGAGGGCTTGTACATCGACAAGGATGTGTCGTTCACTGACTTGAAACAGGTGTTGCTCGCTTTCGCCCGCGAGATGTTCGGCGCGGACACGGAGATTCGCCTGCGCCCGTCTTACTTCCCCTTCACAGAGCCTTCGGCAGAAATGGACATTTCCTGCAACATCTGCGGCGGCGAGGGTTGCGGCTTCTGCAAACACACCGGTTGGGTGGAGATCTTGGGCTGCGGTATGGTCGACCCGGCGGTGCTTGAGGCGAACGGCATCGATTCGAAGGTGTACAAGGGTTATGCTTTCGGTATGGGTGTGGAGCGCATCACGAACCTGAAATATCAGGTGAACGACTTGCGCCTCTTCTCCGAAAACGATGTGCGCTTCTTGAATCAATTCATGGCGGCGCACTAATCTCCCCTTGCACCGCGTGACTCACTCGCTAAGCGACCGGCTATCGCGGCGCGACGATTTCCACGAAAGCAAAATATTGCTGTCCGGTAAAAGTTTTTCTCTCCACATAAAATAAGGCTGAAGTC
>JABZKU010000036.1 GCA_015257125.1 Prevotellaceae bacterium
CAGGTTTCACAGGGAAGTCCTTGCCCTTACCAGGGAAGCACATGATGCTGTTTACGCCATAATAAGAGTTGATAAAGTTGTCGCCAGGAGCAAACTCTAAGATAACACGTGGGTCGATTTGGTTGGTTACAATCGCCATGCTATCGAGGTAAAGTGTTTGCTTAGAAGGATTGTAGATGGTGATGTATTGGTCGTCGTAGCTGCGTGTATAGAAACGCTTTTCCATTTTCCCGGCACGAGTGGACGTAGTTGTTGCAGGGGCTGTAGATTCTTCAGAAGTAGAGTCAGCCTCAGAACCAGAGTCGGTGTCATCGTCATAATCTCCACCAGGGAAAGGCGTATAGCCTCCACCGTAGTCAGTGGACGGAGTGCGAATGTAAGCATGACCCGCGTAGAACACCTCTTTAATGATGAGGTGGTCGGTGGTGGTTTCAGACGATTGGACGTTGGTGAGTCCAGTTTCGCGTTGGCAGCTGCCCAATCCGAGGGCAAGAAGCGCGAGAAGAGAATAGAAAATCTTTTTCATTGTGGTAATGATGTGACTATAATATGTGTGGAGAAGAGCATCTCTTCGTCTAGATAAAAAAAACTTTCCAGAGATGCGATATTAGCGAATGGCAGGGCAACACGTGCCTTGCAACATCGCGTTTGAGTCCTAAAGTGCGCCCTCAAAAGGCGAGGGCTTCACTTCGGCTCAGTGTTTTGTGGTGTGGTGGTTGTCGATGTATAACCTTTACTGGTTAGAGGAACCAGTTGCCAAAGCCGGAACCACCACCGATGCCGTGCGTTTGCACGTTTTGTGCAGCTTCAAGGGCTTCTTCGGGCGTTAGACCAATCTCGTGTCCCATGAAAAAGTAGAGCGGGTCGTTGGCGTCTACGCCTGTTGGGTCAGTATCGAAGCTGCTGCAATAGATTTTGATGGGGATGTTAAAACGGAACACTTCTTTCCATTCAGAGTCTTGTCCGTATTCTTTGGCTTCATCGGGATTCGTGGCCTCAGCACAAATGCGGTTGCTGACAAATTGATAGGTGGAGTGGCGTTTCAGATATTCATCGCGAGGAATGAGTGCCTTTTTGCCTTTGGGACATTTCATCACGCGCACAGAAAGATAGAACTTCGGCAGGAGATAAGTGGGACGCGTGTATTGCGCCGCCTCGCCCGTGACGTAGTCAGGACGATTGGCAATGAGATATGGCCATTGGACGTGGTGTGTGTCGGTTTCTCCGAGATCGATGTCGAAATTGAAGTGTCCTTTCAATCCCACGCGGTCTTGGTCGTAGGGAGCCACGGCATAGTCCATTGCCGTTTTGTCGAGCGGTGGGAGCAAACGCTGGTTGAACAACTCGCGTGTGCCGTCGCCCATCAGCCCGTGTTTCCAGGTGTCGCGATAGGTGTATTCAAAGAGCTTAGAAGACAATTCGGCTCGTTGCTTCCACGTGGTGGCATTGGCAAAGGCAGCCGCCTTGATGGGCGTTGGGTCCACAGTGCCTTTCTTCAAGGGATCTTTGCTCTTGGGGTCATAGGTCCATTTACCACGACAGTCCATCACGTCATAAGGCCTACCCTTGTCGTCCACATCGCTGACGGTGAAGAAAATCTGGTATTCGTCGGAATGTTCGAGAATATCATCATTCATCAACTTCCCCTCCTTGTTGAAGAAGTAGAGGCAAAGTCCCCAGCGTTTCAGTTTTCCGCCGATGATGCGGATGTAGTTGGGGCCTTGTTTGCCGTCAACCGATTCCAGATAAGTCACCGTGGAGGAGCGTTGCACCTCAACAGTGGGCCATTGTGTGGTGTTGTTGCGAATGATGGCAAACTCTTCTTGCTTCCAAGGCGCATTGCGATAGACAAAGTTGCCGTGCATCTTACCGTCACCGTGGGAGTGTCCTTCCTTGAACATGGCCAAACAAGTAGACCAGTTCTTGAACGCTCCATTAGGATCGGGGTTGGCCATCGCATCGTTCGTCTTGATTTTGGTCAAACTGTCGACATAGTGGTCGGCTCCGGAGTGAGCAACGGGCTTAGCTTCGAGAGGATTGTCATCATAGTTGACGTGGACGTTGCCAAAGACAAAGTCGTCGCACGAAGTGGTGAGACATCCGACTGCCAACAAACAGGCGGAAATGGTGGATAACTTAGTCATTAGAATAATACGGTGCTTTGTCTGAATCGATAAGAAGAAAAATAACTTTGTGGCTCTGAGAGCATCCGCCACAGACTAGCGGCATTGGCATTGGGATAGAAGCGTTGGATGTCTTTGACACACTGTTCTTCTCCATCTTGAGTGTCGGCAATGACGCGAATGGGCAGCGGATAGTCGATGTCGAAGTTATCCCAACCGGGTTGTATTTGGTTGAAGTCCCACACGTATCCGATAGCCGAGTTGCCCACGTTGGTGTATTTCGCAGGCTTGTCCAAAGCAGTTGCTCCAGCACCGGCTTGTTGTAGTCCGCGGTTGAGGATGTTGCAGATGCGTGCTTGCAGAGAGAACTGAACGTCTTTGCGTTTGAAGCGCAAGATGCCTTTGAAACCGAGTCGGTCGAAGGGTTTACCGGCATCAAGGCTGCGTTCTTGGCGCAACAAGCTCACGGTGTGGCTATAACGCTGACGGGGCAAGTTGGTGTCCGGGTCGATGAAGTCGTCATTGTAAGACTCCACAAAGAGTTTTCCGATTTCTTCTTCCACAGGGTCGGTGTCGCGATATTCGTAGCTGAAGAGTTCGGAAGTCAGTTCATTGAGTTTTGTGCCCTCCACGGTTTGGTAGAGGCGCATATTGCCTTCGGGCGTGCTGATGGTTTGCAAAGCCTCGGGGCGTCCACCCGTTTCGATGGCGCGCCAAGCCAGATCCACATTGTAGGGCACGGCGTTGTTGCCCAAAGTCAAAGCCTCGGGCGCATAGATGTTGCTCGTGCTGTATTTGGTGGCCGGCAAAGGTTGTCCTCCCTTCTCGCGGAAGGTGTAGCGATCGATGAAATGCGGTGTCGCATCGAGGGTGCGAGGATAGGCCATTTGCAAACCTTTCTCCACGATGGGGGCTTTACCGGCTGCAACAACGGCATTTTGGTCGAGGGTGCTGTGACCGATGCCAAAGAAATGTTGGTGCATTTGGAGCGCACTGCTGATTTCGTCGGGCACTTGATTGCCTTGTTTGTCGGTCTTATAGAAATAGCTGGAGAACTGGTGGTTGATGAGCAGGCCGTTTTGGTCGTAGTAGCGGAGTTCGAGACCGTAGACGAGGCTGTCCGATGCCACCACATCGAAGTGATTGCGGGCGGTGGTGATCGTCATCTGGCCATCATCGTCTTTGGCAATGTCGATTTCCTGCATCACCGGCAGCGAGAGACTGTCGCCTGCCTCGTGGATGGTGCGATAAACATTGATTTCGTCTTCGCCGTTAGGGCCAACATTGAGTGTACCACCCGGATAGCCCATGCGCAAGATGGCATGAACGGCATAGATCTGATCGTGACCCTTCACATCGCGCTCGATTGACGAGGGAGGGGCTTTGACGACTTTCTTGAAGAAGTCGTCCACTTGGTTGTCGGAGCAGCTCAAGAGCGAGGAGAGCGCCAGACAACCGGTGCAGAGGAGGGAGAGATAAGGATGTTTCATTGTGGAGAATCGTTGAGGAGGGCGCTCGGGGCGACGGGTTTCCGCTGCGGCGCTTCGGGCGGCGGCCCGTTCGGCGCCGGGCTACGAGCGAAAATCGGCGGCTTTTGAAAAAAAGTGCACGGATTTTGCTCGAAAGTGCAGCACTTTTCTGCAAAAGTCCTGTGCTTTTGCAGCGATGGCTGCGCGCCGCTGTGCCGAGCGTGGGCGGAGGCTAAAAGCGGATGAGCGTGCGCAGCGAGAAGTTGGCGCCGCGCTCGTGGGCATAGTAGCGGAAGCGGTCGGTGTACTCCTTGTAGAGCGCATTGAGCACGTTGTCGCCGACGAGCATGAACTTCACTTCGCGCCCCCGGGGGAGTTTGATGGCGAAATCGGCTGTGCCGTTGAGCAGGAAATAGCCGTCGGGCGAGTCGGGCACGAGGTCTTTGTCGGGGTCGAAGCGCGTTTGCTTCGCCACATAGATGCCCGAGAGGGAGAGCGAGGCCACATATTGCTTGCGGCTGCCCAGCGTCTTGCTGTAAGTGGCCGACAGGCCGTAGCGATCGGAGGGCATGAAGGGCAACCAGCCGCTGCGCGTGAGGTTGCGACCGAAGATCCATTCGGCTTTCGCCACGAGGGTGAGCGGTTCGACGGGCTTGTAGGTGGCTTCGATGTCGCCGCCGTAGAGGCGCACGTCGTCTTGGTCGTAGATGAACTTGGGGTACTTGCCGCTCGGGTGGTTGTGGAAACGGTCTTTACCCTCGCCGATGTGGTCGTAGATGTAGCTGTCGATACGCTGATAGAACACACTCGGTTCGACGGAGAAGCGGGTGTTGCGCCACTTCGTGCCGAGCACCGCCTTGTAGCCGCGTTCGCTCTCCAAATGGCGGTTGCCCACCACCCAGTAGGAGCCTTCTTGCAGCCCGATGGCGTAGAGCTCGTTGATGTCGGGCGGCCTCCACGACCAGCCCACGTTGGCGCGCGCGTCCCACTGTTCGCTGATTTGGTAGTGTGCGGCGAGCGAGGAGGTGAAATTGCTGTAGAGTTTGAAGTCGTCGTAGTAGGTGTAGTTGCTCAAACTCGTGTAGCCGTTGACCGACATCACGCGGAAGTCGTAGCGCAGCCCGAGGGCGGCTTGCAAGCGGCCGAAGGTGGCTTTGTGCAAAGCGAAACCGCCCATGGAGAGCGCGGCGAAGTTGGGCACAAAGGCCGGCTGTTTCGTGCCGGGATAGTTGAAATTCTCCTGATAGGTGTTGGCCAGTCCGGCTTCGGTGGTCATGTGCCAGAGGTGCCATTGGGCGTTCCACGTGGCATCGAACTTGAAGGTCTTGAGAATCAGGTCTTGCATCGGAATCCAACTCCACTGCTGTTTCTTGCGGTTCTCGAACTCCTGACGCAGGTTCTCTTGGAACGAGGCCACGAAGTCGAGCCGGTGGTCGGGATTGATGCGCCATTTGAGTTCGCCCTTCACGGTGAAGTGCTGCGACTGCTGGAAGGGTGGCTGGATGTCGTAGGAGAAGGGGCGCAGGGTGGTGGGATCGGGGCGTCCGGCCTCGAAGCGCTTCATGAGTTGGTCGAGGTCAGAGATTTTCGATCCGTAGTAGATGCCGCTGCGCTGGTAGTAGATGCTCGAAAGCAAGGTTGCCGTGATGTTATTGTCCTTGTAGCCGAGCATGGCCGAGAGGGCGATGTTGTTGTAGCCCGTGTTGTTCAGGATATAGTCGGCCGTGCGGTAGTCGCCCCCTTTGGTGTAGTTGCCGTGCACGCGAGCGCCCCAGCGTTTGTAGCCCGCTTCGAGGGTGCCGCTGCCCGATACGCCGCGCGCGTTGGTGTCGTAGCCCACGTTGGCCGAGCCTTTCACGTGGAAACGCGTGCTGTCGTAGGGCAGGGGCGCGTCGTTGAGGAGCACCACACCGCCCATGGCGCCGAAACCGTAGCGGATGCACTCTGCGCCCTTCACGACTTCGACCATGCTCGAGCCGGTGTAGTCGACCTCGGGTGCGTGGTCGGCACCCCAACTTTGGCTTTCGAGGCGCACACCGTTGTTCATCAAAAGGATGCGACTCGAGTGCATGCCCTGAATCACGGGCTTGGCGATCGTGCCGCCCGTGCTGATGGAGCTGACACCGGGGATGGTTTCGAGCAATTTGGCCAGCGACATGGCGCCGCCTTTCTCAATGTCGGCCGATTTCACGGCGGCCGACTGCTGCAACACGGAGGTGTGTTTGCGTTGGGTGGTGACCACGGCGCTTTGCATCTCTTGACTGGCGTCTTTCAAGGCGAGGGCGATGCGGCCGTCGGCCGGCACGGTGAGTGTGCGCACGAGTTTGTGGCAACCGATGTAGGTGACTTCGACGTGCACACGGCCGGGGTTGTTTTTCAAACGGATGGTGCATTGCCCTTTGTTGTCGGTGACGGCGAGCACACCCTGGCAGCGCACGGCGGCGCCGATGAGGGTTTCGTGCGTGTCTTGGCGCGTGACGGTGAAATGCAGCACGGTCTGTGCCTTCGACGGCGCATCGGTGGGTGGAAGTTGCGCGCTGTTCTGCGATGAGGTGGCGGAAGTCTGCGCGCTTGTGCTTGCTTTTGCCGCGTTTGCGGCAGGATTGGCCGCGCTTGTCCCAGGATTCGCCGCGCTTGTGGCGTGTGTTGTTGCGTCGGCATGGTAAGTCGGCGCGGACAAGTCGAGATTCGCCGTGCTTGTGGTAGGATCCGCCGCGTTTGTGGCGCGTGTCGGTGAAAATGAGGCGGAAAGTGGAGAGAGAGGGAGCGTCCCCGCGGGAGAGGTGCCGTTCGCCATCGCAGCGAGGGGGAATCCCGGTGCCGCCAAGGCTACACACAGCGCCAACGGCGCAAGACCGTGGCTGAACGGCGGGGAACTGGTGGTTTTCTTCATACGTGATTTTGCATTTCTTGCGCACAGGAGTTGCCCCGTCGCGGGGAAGTCTCCAATGGCGTGTTTGCTCTTCGTTTGGGTAAGTGCTTTTCCGCTCTTTTTTTCGCGATGTGTGCAAAAAAGAGAGGAAGGCCGCGCTTTGCGAGTGCAAAGTTATGACCTTCCTCTACGACGTTCAATACCCAAATGTGGGTATTTTTCGTGTCTTTATTGTATATATTTGCGTTTATGCGTCTTTTTCTAGTGGTTCGTGTGAACTTAAGTGACGTGATGTGCTTTTTTGTGGGTACTATTCGCTGTTTGTGAAGAATGCTTTTCGACTTGTCGGAGCATAAGCGCAATAGCGAGTAAAAATAGGGTGAAAACGCCGAGATTCTCCTCAAAATTTCACCATCACGCCCATAGCCGGGAGCACGGTGCCGCCCATGCTCGGGATTTGGCGGAGGAGGTAGCGGTCATTGTCGGCAGGATCGATCATCGGTTGGCCTTGTGGCGAGAGATTCGTGTAGATGGGCGCCATGGGATTGGCCGAGCGGTAGACGTTTTGTACGTCGAAGTAGAGGTTGAACGCCCATTGGCGGAAGTAAAACTCTTTGTCCACGCGCAAATCGAGTTGGTGCGCCGCCGGCAAACGCAGAGAGTTGAAGCGCGCATAGTCCAAATAGGCCGAGTTGCGGAGCCGCCAAATGGCTTTTTGTGCCGAGAGCTGCGCGTCGATCGGCGTGTAGGGCGCACCGCCCAGTCGGCGCCAACGCGCGGCAAGGCTCCAGTTGTGCGGCAGTTTCCAGCCCGCCATCAGGTTGATGATGTGGCCGGTGTCCCACGAGGAGGGCTGATATTGCCCCTTCAAATTGGTAAATTCGCTGCGGAAGAGCGTGATCGTGGCCGAAGCCGTCAAGCCCTGCGGCAAAGTGAGCCGCGCGACGGCTTCCGCTCCGTAGGCGCGTCCCAGCCCCGACGAAACCACCGCTTCATCGCCCAGCACCGCATAGGCGGCGCCCTTGCTGGCAAGGCTCATGCCCTCAAGAATGGAGATGGGGTAGTGGCGATAGGCCTTGTAGAAGCCTTCGACCGTGAGCGAAAGGCGCTCATTCGGCTGATAGTCCACACCCACCACGCCGTGGTAGGCGATGAGGTATTTGAGCGTCTCGCGGTTGGCGAAATCGCCCGCCGCCGTTTTGTAGCCCATGGTCGTGTAGGAGGGCCGTTGTGCGTAGCGTCCCACGTTGGCGCTCAACTTCGTTTTGTCATTGAGGGCATAGCTGAGCGAGAGGCGCGGGGCGATTTGCGTGAGGGGGTTGCGCATCGCCCGATTGTAGGTGTTGCCCATCAGGTTCACCCCGAAGGACGCCTGCAAACGTTGCTGCCACCACGCTTTGGAAGCCTGCGCGAAGGCCGAATAGGCGAAGAGGTGCAGGTTGCTTTCGTAGTGGTCGACCGTCGGCACGCCCGCTTCGATGCGATAGCGTTGCGTGCGGTTGAAGTAGTGCGCGTGTTGCACGCCGGCACCGACGTTGAGTTTGAAAGGCAGCGTCCAGAAGGTGCGTTCGAAACGCAACTTGTTTTCCGACTCTTGCGACCGGTAGTCAAAGAGTTTCGGCAGGCTCGCGTCGTTTCCGGGGTATTTGTGGCTGCCGTTGTCGAGGAAATTGCGGCTCAACACCCAGCGGTCGGTGTGCGTCGTGGCGGCCACTTTATAGACAGCCCCCAAGGTGTAGTGCCATTGGTCGTAGGCGGGCAAGACGTTCAGCAGAAAGCGCCGGATCTCCTGCGCACTTTCGTCCAGCTCTGTGTTGAGGCGCATGTGGTCGATGGAGGCCAAACCGATGACGGTCAGGCTACTATGCGTGCCGATGCGGTAATTGTATTTGAGTTGAAAGTCATTGTAGGTGGGCAAGAAGGGGAGGCCGAACCACTTGAAGAGCACTTTCAGATAGGATTGGCGCGCCGAAACGATGAACGACGAGCGCGCGTTGATCGGCCCGTCGAGGGTGACGGAAGCATCGGAAGCCCCGAGCGAAACCTTCGTGTGCAGGCGGTCGCGGCTTCCTTCTTTCATGCGAATGTCCATCACGGAACTCAGCGCGTTGGGGCGGTTGGCCGGAAAAGCCCCCGTGTAGAAGTCCACCGCGCTCATAAAGTCGGGGTTCAAGATGCCCACTGCGCCGCCGGCTGCGCCTTGTGTCGAGAAGTGGTTGATGACCGGCAGTTCGATGCCTTCCAGGTAAAAGACATTCTCCGCCGGCCCGCCGCCGCGAACGAGTAGGTCGTTGCGGTTCGCGTCCGTCGAAACCACGCCCGGCAACGTCTGGATCAATTTCGACACGTCGCGGTTCATGCCCGCGCTCTTCTCGATTTGCTGTACTTCGAGCCGACTCACCGAGAGCGGACTCTCGGCGCGTTTCGCCTGCGTGTCGGATTTCACCACCGCTTCGGTGAGCGAAAATGCACTTTCGCTCAACTCTACATCCACAAATGCGGTTTGGTTGCCCAAGACTTGGAACTCTTCCGTGCGCTTGTTCTCAAATCCCAAGAGTTGGACGGCGAGATGGTAGAAGCCGGGTGCCACATTTTTGAACACATAGTTGCCCACCGAGTCTGTGACTGTCGCGCGTTTTGTGCCTTCCATGCGCACTACCGCGCCGATCAGTGCTTCGTTGTTGCGCGCATTCCACACCCGCCCCTTCACTGTGCCGCGTTGTGCCGCGAGGGGGAGCATCGTTGTGAGCAAAAGTGTGAGAAAGAAGAGTTTAAGTCGCATAGAGGGAGTCTGTGTTGGGGTGAAGTGTGGACGATCCGTCCGCCGATTTACAAAAAATCCCCTCGTACAGCGCTGTACGAGGGGGATCATTTGGGGATTTTATAGTGTTAACGGCCGTGTCGCGGACAGCCGACAGCACTTTTATCGGTTGCAAAGGTAATTTATTGCTTTGATATGACCAAATCTTGTAGTGCTAATTCGTCCATTGATGCGCATTTTTTAAGAATTTGTTTGAGGCATGGGGCTTCTTCTATGAGATCCTTGTATAGATTTTGTATGTTTTGAAGCAGCTCATCGCGTCTATTGGTTGAGAAATGCCCAAGTAAGAAAGTAATGATCTTTAGCGCGCCAAAGAATTTATGGGTTTCATCCTTTGTAAAGTGTACAGGATTTGATTCTGGGAAATGGTATAGTTGTAGATGGAAAAGTTGTGTACCGTGTGCGCAGCGATTTCTTAGTTCACGACAAATATCTAAGTAACTAATAAACTGTTTGATACTATTGACACCGAAACGACGACTTATAAAGAGTTTGAGCTTGGTATCTTTGAGGCTCTTGTATAGTTCAACGAGCGAACCAAAAGTCATAAATTCGATTGTTTTCCATGGTGGAGCAAAAAGGTCATTTGGATGATTGAGATGATGACGTCTAATAATGTCAGATTTTCTCCGGATCTCTTTATAAACCTTTTCTGTAAAGCTGTCTGCAAACTTCCCCTCTACAATTTGGGGATCTACAAACCAAAGATTGTTGTCTTTATATTCTAGGGAAACCCAGTGGATGATGTTTGTTCTTAGAGAAACCTCTATTCTTTGAAGGTGCTTTTGAAGTAACTGACGAACGTCAAAGTCAAAATAATAAAGAGCAACGGCGTTTTCAAAGAAGGTATCTTCGTTATATATGTGATTGCGTTTCTCTTTTTGCGGAAAACTTTTTTCGAAAGGGAAAAAGCAAAAGCCTAATCGAAAATAACCGATATCGAGTAGTTGTTCTTTCGCTTTTTCGACATCGCGAAACTGCACGTTGCGACTTTTGAGCAATGCAATTTGCTCATCAATGGTTTTTGCAACTTTTTTCGTTTCAACTTCAGAAGTCATCGAGGTAAGTAGAAGGAAGAAAGGGATAGAGAAATGTTAGAATAATTATAGAATTGCGCCGAGTCCGCATAGTGCAGACTCGGCGCACCCATTATTTTAAGGGACCTGTGCCTTACTTCACTTCTTCGAAGTCAGCGTCTTGGATATCCTCCTTGCCGTTTTGCTGCGTGCCGCCCTGTGCACTTTGTTGTGCACCCTGTGCGAAGTCCTGCGCACCCGGTTGAGCAGCCTGAGCCTGGGCATAGAATTTCTCCATCGCCTTGTTCAGCGTTTCGGTAGCCGCATCGATGGCCGCAACGTCCTGCGCCTTGTGCGCCTCCTTCAGCGTGTTGAGCGCAGTTTCGATCTCGCCCTTCACATCAGCCGGCAGTTTGTCGCCGTTCTCCTTCAGGAGGTTCTCCGTTTGGAAGATCATGCTGTCCGCCTTGTTGATTTTCTCGATGCGTTCAGCCTCCGCCTTGTCGGCAGCCGCGTTGGCCTCAGCCTCCGCCTTCATGCGGTCGATTTCCTCCTTCGAGAGGTTAGACGAAGCCTCGATGCGAATGCTCTGTTCCTTGCCCGTCGCCTTGTCCTTGGCGCTCACGTTGAGGATACCGTTGGCATCGATGTCGAACGTCACCTCAATTTGAGGCACACCGCGCTTGGCGGGAGCGATGCCGGCCAGGTTGAAGCGGCCGATGCTCTTGTTTTGAGCCGCCATCGGGCGCTCACCTTGGAGCACATGGATGGTCACTTCCGGTTGGTTGTCCTCGGCCGTCGAGAAAGTCTGGCTGCGCTTGCAGGGGATCGTGGTGTTGGCTTCCACGAGCTTGGTCATCACACCGCCCAGTGTCTCGATACCCATCGAAAGCGGGGTCACATCGAGCAGCACGATGTCGCTCACGCCGCTCTCCTTGTTGAGGATGGCACCTTGAATTGCGGCACCCACAGCCACCACTTCGTCGGGGTTCACACCCTTAGAGGGAGCCTTGCCGAAGAAGTCTTGAACCAACTGCTGCACTGCGGGGATACGGCTCGAACCGCCCACGAGGATCACTTCGTCGATCTCGTTTTTCTCCAGTCCGGCGTCGCGCAATGCGTTTTGGCAGGGCACAAGGCAAGCTTGGATCAGACCGTGAGCCAATTGTTCGAACTTGGCGCGCGTGAGTGTCTTGACCAAGTGCTTGGGCACGCCGCCCACCGGCATGATGTAGGGGAGGTTGATCTCCGTCGAGGCCGAGCTCGAGAGTTCGATCTTCGCTTTTTCGGCGGCCTCCTTCAGGCGCTGCATGGCCATCGGGTCGGTGGTGAGGTCGGCACCCTCGTCGTTCTTGAATTCCTGCACGAGCCAGTCGATGATCACTTGGTCGAAGTCGTCACCGCCCAGGTGCGTGTCGCCGTTGGTGGAGAGCACTTCGAACACGCCGCCGCCGAACTCGAGAATCGAGATGTCGAACGTACCGCCGCCGAGGTCAAACACGGCGATCTTCATGTCTTTGTGTGCCTTGTCCACACCGTAGGCGAGAGCGGCAGCCGTGGGTTCGTTCACGATGCGCTTCACTTCCAGTCCGGCGATCTGGCCGGCTTCTTTGGTGGCCTGGCGTTGCGAGTCGGAGAAGTAGGCCGGCACCGTGATCACGGCTTCCGTCACTTCCTGGCCCAGATAGTCTTCGGCCGTCTTCTTCATTTTCTGAAGAATCATGGCCGAGATTTCCTGCGGCGTGTAGTTGCGGCCGTCGACGGCCACGCGGGGCAGTCCGCCCTCGTTGACCACGTCGTAGGGCATGCGTTCGATCTCCTTCTGCACCTGAGCGTAGTTTTCGCCCATGAAGCGTTTGATCGAGTAGATGGTGCGTTTCGGGTTGGTGATGGCTTGGCGCTTGGCGGGATCGCCCACCTTGCGTTCGCCGCCTTCGACGAAGGCCACCACCGAAGGCGTGGTGCGCTTGCCTTCGCTGTTGGCGATGACAACAGGTTCGTTACCTTCAAATACAGATACGCACGAGTTCGTGGTTCCGAGGTCAATTCCGATAATCTTTCCCATAGTGGTATGTTGCTTTTTTATTTTTGTTACTATATAATATGGAGTGTGCGGCGCGTCGGGCGGACTTGCGTTGCCGCGCTGCGTTCGGTGGCCTGCGCTCTCGAGGAGGTGTTGGCCTTGCGCCGTACGCTTTCTTTTTTGCAAGCCGTGTGCCAATGTCGCAAGGCTGACAAAACGGCAGAAAAAAGCCCCCTTCTGCCTGCACAGGGCGGAAGGGGGCGACAAAATGTATGGGGTTATCGGTCGAAAAACGCACCTTAGCGCATCATTTTCCGTCCGCCGCGGATGACAAGGCCGCGGGGCACGGCGGTCGAGACGCGCCGACCGCTCAAGTCGTAGGTCGTGTTGGTGCGCGAGTGGGGAGCGGTGCGCGGCGCGGCGGCGACAGCGTCGGGCAAGGGCGCGGTGAGCGTGAAGCGCACGGCCGTCGGCGCGGAAGAGGGGGCACCTTTCGCCGCGCGGGCGTAGACCATCAGCGTGTAGGCGCCGGCTGTCGGCACGCGCAGGACGTGATGATCAGCGGGCGTGGCGTCGGCGGTGGGATAGACGGCCGAAACGAGGCTGTCGCGGTCATTGCGCAGTTCGAGGCCGCCGAGGGTGAAGGCCGCGGTGGGCGCGCCGGCGGGGAAGTGCACGCCGAGCGTACCGCCGAGCGTGAAAGTGAGCGTGCGCGTGAGGAGGTTCACAGCGGAGTTGCCGTCGGCGGCCGGAACGAGGGCGGGCGGCACGGCATCGGCGGCGACCCATTCGTACGGCGCCCACGCATCGGGCAACGTGTCGGCATAGACGGCGGCACTGTCCGCGGCTGCCGCACCGGCCGGCGCGGCCGTGGGAGCGAAGAGGGCTAAACTGAGGAGGGGGAGGGCGATCATGGTGGAAAAACGAGGAGTGAAGACGGGGGAGCACGGCGACTTTGGCGGCCGTGCACCCTAAACTGCTACAAATATAGGGAATTTTTGTGAGGACAAGGCGCGGGCCCGACAAAAAAACGCTCTCCCCGCCGCAGTGCGTGGGGAGAGCGTGAAGAGAGGTGGGGCGATGCTGTGTGCAAAGCCCAATCAGCGCATCATTTTCTGTCCGCCGCGGATGACAAGGCCGTGGGGAGCGGCGGTCGACACGCGGCGACCCGTCAGGTCGTAGGCCGGGGCCGTGGCGGAGGGGGCAAGTGTGGGCGCATTGACCGCCGTGGGATCGACCACATTGAGGAGAATATCCGTGATCGAGCCGCGGTTCTTCAAAATCTCGTTGCCCGCTGCCGTGCTGCCCGCAGGATCGAGGTTGTCCCAGTCGATTTTCAGGCGAAGGCGGTAAGTGCCGTAGGTCGTGGGCAGGGCAAAGGCCGGAATCGTCATACCCGGGTTGTTGTTGCCCTGCGCGGTGAGGCCGTTTTCGCCCTTCGCCTGGCCTTTGTAGTAGGTGAAGGCCGCGACTTCGGGCGAGTTGGGGCTCGAAGCGTCGAACTTGCCGTCGTTGTTCAGGTCGATATACACGTAAGCGTGCATCCAGTTGCCTTTCCACTCGGGCGCAATCGTCACTGCCGAGCCGGCTCCCACCTTGACGGGGCGGTCGGTGAGGTCGGTGTAGGCCTTCGGGTGCTCGCCGAGCGTGAGCACTGTGGGTGTTTGTTGGGTGGGATCGGTGATCGTCACCTTGCGTACGGTGCGCTCGCCGCTTTGCGTCGCGTCGGCATCGAACGAAATCGCATAAGGCGGGGTGCTCACCTTCACACGCACGGTGGCGGTGTGTCCGCCTTCGGCCGTTACGGTCACCGTGGTCTCACCGTCTTTCACACCGTGCACCACACCGTTGTCCACCGTGGCGATGGACGGATCGGCCACCTGCCATGTCACAGCGGTATGCGTGGCATTGACGGGCGCAATGTCCCAAACGAGGGCTTTCTCGCGACCCGGCGCCACATTCACCTCGGGTCCCGTGAGCGTAATGCCCGTCACGGCCACCGCGGGCACGGAACTTTCGCGACCGTTGAAGACAAAGACGCTCGAAGCGGGGAACGACAGCGTGAGCGGCGTGTCGATGTCGATGGGCGTGTCCTCGTTCAAGCCCGTGAGCGCGTCTTGTCGGCCGAAAGCCTTCGTGAGGATGAGGCTACCATGCACATAGTCGGGGATTTCGAGCGCTTGGCGCAGCGTGGTGCGGAAGGTGGCGGCAGAAGCGGCCGGATTGCGGAGCGCGAGGGTGGCCTTTTGGCCGTTCCACGACGCCCAACCGTACACTTCGGCGCGCGATCCCGTCCAGGGGTTACCGCCCACCCAGTGCGCATCGGGCAGCACGTCGGCATTGTTCTTTTGCCAGCGGATGGCCTCCGCCAGATCGCCCCACAGGCGGCCGCCGCGGATCGAATTGGTCAGGGCGTAGTCGTTGTAGAGCTCCACCATGCCCGAACCGCAGGCGAAGGCGCAGCGCAATTCGCGCACGATGCCGTCGTAGTCCATGTTTTTCGACACCTGTCCGTGCGAGGAGAGGATGAAACCGTGGGTCATCAGCGTGTTGATGGGACACAGCGGCGAGTTCTTCACGAAGTTTTTGTGCACCAGCGCGTCGCGATAGGTGATCCAGCGCTCGCGGTCGCTGCCTTGGTTGCCCGCTTCGCCGTAGTCGCCCTCTTGGCGCCACACCGCGTCGGTGTATTGGAACCAGAAGGGCGAAGCCCACGTGCCGACGGTGGTGTTGAAGAAGATATCGGGCTTGATGGTTTCGCGCACCATGCGTTCGGCGCGGATGATGCCCTCGGCGTTCTCTTCGCCCACCGTGCCCGCGTCGGGACCCACGGCCGAGAATTGCGCACTGATGCCGTCGAACTTGAAGAAGCGGAAGTCATAGCCGCGATTGTTGCACAGGTCGGTGATGGAGCGCGTGAAGGTTTCGTAATACTTCGGGTTGGAGAGCTGCATGCCGCCCTTGCCGTTCCAGAAGGCGCGACGATAGTTGCCGCTCTGCCCGTAGCCGCCCACCGGGCCGAGCCAGGCGCCGATGCCCGAGCCCATTTCGCGTGCCAAGGCGTCGGCTTTGCGGAAGCCGTCGGGGAAGTTGGGCGAGAACGTCCAATCGCCGTAGTGATCCCAACCGTCGTCCCACACAAAGGAGTTGACCGCCGTGCGATAGGGCTCGAAAAGATTCTTTTTCCACTGGCGCACCACCTCTTCGCACTGCCAATCGTGCATGTTGCCCGTATAGTTCGGGTCGTTGTTGCGGTCGATGTTGAGTTCGTACCACGAAATGTAGGCCGGCATGGCGCGCCAGGGCACGGCGCGCTCGCGTTCGCTGTAGGCGAGGAAGGAACGGCGCGCTTGGCCGGGAGCCACGAGTCCCACCACGGCGCTCACTTTCCAGTCGTCGCCGGCGCGGAGCGTGGTGTTGCGGCTCCATGTGCCGCGCAACTGCGTGGTGGCTTGCGAAGCCAGGTGGAGCGTGTCGCTCTGTGTGAGGGCGAGGCGGATGTTGCCCGAAGAGTTGATGGCTTCGTCCTTGTCTTGCGCGTAGTAGACGAGGGTAAATTCGCCGCCGTAGGGCACATTGAAGCGATAGACGTTGCCTTCGGCCGCATTGCCCGTGTAGCCCTTGTGATAGTCGGAGGCCACCACGTTGCCCGTGGCGTCCACGAGTTCGAGCCCGCAGAGGTTCAGGCGCGTGTTGCCCGTGCGGTAGTTGAACTGCACGGCGAGCGTGCCGGTCGAGATGAAGCGGAGCGAACGGCTGATGGATTTCACATTCGGCGCGTAGTAACCCACCTCGTTGATGCGCGAGGGCACGCGAGCGGCCTGTGTCCATTCGGCCGCCGTCCACGCGTCGGTGAGCACATCGTCGGCACCGATTTGTGCGGCGCTCAGGGCGCGCACGGCACGGGGGCGCGAGGGCGCGGCCGGTGTGGCGTGGCTGTCGAGACGGGGTGCGCTGCCCGGGGCGAGATCGCGCACGATGACCGGGCGACCCACACGGCCGGAGAAGGCGATCTCGCCGCGAGAGTCGATGGTTTCGGGCGCCGTGTCCACGAAATAGCGCAGGCGGTAGACGCCCACCGCGGGCACGTTGAGCGTGTAGACGTTGCGGCTGTGGGCGTTGCCCATGGTGCCGTAGTGATAGTCCGAGGCCACCACGTTGCCGTCGAGGTCGACGACGTCAACGCCCACGAGGTTGAGTTTGTGGGGGCCGCCTTTGTAGGTGAAGGTGAGGGTTTGCGCGCCGGCCTGCTTGAAGGTGACGTAACCCTGCGCCACAGCCACCTTGTCGGCCGCATAACCCAGGGCGGTGACGCCGGCCGGCACCGTGCCGGCGGGGGCGATGGCGAAATCGTCGGTCGTCCACGCGTCGTGGGTGAAGGGGCGTTCGTCGCTTTCGCCCGCGCCCACGGTGTTGAGCCCCATGGGCGTTTCGAGACCGGCGAAGATTTTGTCGCTCAGCAGCACGGCACCGCGGGTGTTGCCCACCTTGCGCGGCGCACTGCCGGCGGCGTGCACGTCCACCTCGTAGAGCATGGGCACGATGGCAAAGAGTTTCGTGTCGGTCGAGGCCGTGAGTTTCATTTCCGTGCGCAGGTAGTGACTGCCGTCGCGCAGCACCGCGCGCCAAAGCACGGTGAGGTTGCCGTGCTTGAAGGTGGCTTCGAGGGCACGGCCGGGGAGTTTCTCCGCCCCCTTCGTGGCCGAGGGATTGGCCGCGTAGTTGATCTCGCGCACGCCCTCAAGTTGCATTTCCGAAGCGCGTACCACCGTCGCGCCGTTGCCGGTACGGATTTCAAAGAGTTCGGTGCCGGCGTTCAAGTTGAGCTGCGGGCAACCGCCGAAGCGGAGGGTGCCGTCGGAGGCGACGAAGGTGGCGGTGAGCAGGTCGTTGCTCAGCACATAGTGGTCGGCTGTGCGTGCCAAACGCGCCGTGCCGGCTTGTTGTTCTTGCGGGAAGATGACTTGCTGCGCCAGGGTGGCGGCGGGGGTGCTCAGGCCGAGGGCCAAAAAGGCTGCACCGAGCAATCGCGTGGCGGAATGAAGGATCATAGGCGGGCGAGGTGGGGAAGTTTGTAGGCTGTGCGGCGAACGCATCGCGTGGGCGATAGATCCCGATGTTTTGCTACACAGAGATGATAAAATGGGTTTTCGTTGCAAATATAGCGCGTTTTCTTTAGTATGAAAGCAACCAAAAGTAAAAAAAAGTGAACGCGTGCGCATTTCTGCGCACTTTCCCCCGACGATGTGAAATTTATCCTTTGCGCCATGGCCGATGCCCACGGCGGCGCTGGCGCAGGCCTTGCGCCGAATGGCGGCCGACGAACTGACGGGCGTCTACGAAGGCCGTGCCCTCCGGGCGCTGACGGACGAAGGGGCGCGCTGAGCGTTCGGACTGCCCTATATAATAATGTGTATTACCGCGCGAAGGGTTTTCCCTCTGCGCATCATCCAACGAAAAGCCCCCACCGGCGACCCAATGGTCAGCGGTGGGGGCTTTGTTGTGGGCGTGCGTCGGCACGGAGGGTGCAGGTTTTTAGCCTTTGCCGCCGCGCTTACCGCCTTTTTTCTTGGAGTGGGGGGCGGCGCCGGTCGCTTTTTCGACGGCGGGTACGGCCTTTGCGCTCGTGGTGGTGGGCGCTTCGGCTGTGGGTGTGGTTTTGTCGGTGGCCGCTGCGGCAGTCGGAGCGCCTTCTTCGCGAGCGAGGGCTTCTTTCTCGAGGCGACCGATGAGGTTCTTGAGCTTGTCGATCTCTTTGTCCTTCACGGCGAGTTCGTCGCCCTGGTTTTTGATCGTGGTGAGGAGGGCATTGAGCTCGTCGTTGTCGATTTCGAGGGGATAGAGGTCGTTGACGCGCGTGATGAAGTCGCCGAGGATGTTCATGTAGTTGGTGAACGCGTCGTAGGGCGAGGCGTAGATGCCGCGATAGCCGCCGTAGCTGTTGGCTTTCGTGGAGATGAAGCGCAGGTTGTTGGAGGCTTGGAGATAGTCCCAGTCTTGGCGCAGGCGCTTGTCGCCGCCGATGCGCACGCGGTCGGCCACGGAGTAGAGTTTGTCGAGGGCTTCCTGCTGCATGATGTTGCCCAACCAGGGCGAGAGGTCGCGCTCTTCGTCGACCCACGTGGTGGGATATTCGACGGGCAGCGGACCTACGCTCTCCAAACTGTCGCAGAGTTCGGAGGGGGTGGCGAAGGTGATGCCGTGATTGCGCAACTGTTCGGGCAGCGCCTTGAAGAAATCGAGGATGTTGCTCGAAAGGGGTTGGAACATGCCGAGGGCACAGAGTTCCATGAAGAGGCAAACGACGGGTTGGTCGGCGGGTTGTTCGGCGATCCAGCGGGCGTAGGTCTCGGCATAGAGGGGGTATTCGTTCCAGGAGCGGTCGTTGAAGCGATAGCTGATGTCTTCCGACAGACCGGGGTCGCGGAGCAGGAGTTTCAAGCGCGGATCGAGGGCGCAGTGGTAGAGGTAGTGCGGGCTTTTCCAACCGAGGGTTTGTTTCGCGCCCTCGGCGAGCATGCCTTTGAAGCCCATTTCGGCCACGAGGGCGCCGATTTCGTCGGAATACATCAGGCAGGAGTTGCGCAGCACGCGGGGCTCGACACCGAAAAGGCTCTTAATTTTGCGCGAGAGGCGGCGCACTTCGTCCTTGAAGCACTCGGGCGACTTGATAGAAGAGAAGCCGTGGGAGTAGGGCTCGGCGAGAAATTCGACACAGCCCGTGCGATTGAGCTGATCGAGGAGCTCGAGCACTTCGGGGGAGTACTGTTCGAGGAGCTCGATGGCGGTGCCGGAGAGGGAGAAGGCGCATTTGAAGTAGCTGCCGTAGCGTTCGGCCATCTCGATGAGGGCGCGGAGCGCGGGGATGTAGCTGTTCTCGGCGGTTTCGGTGATGGAGCGCTCGTTTTCGTAGTCATCGTAGTAGTAATGGTCGGTGCCGATGTCGAAGAAACGGTAGCGCTTGAGGTGGATGTTTTGGTGTATTTCGAAATAGAGGCAGATGGATTTCATAAGGAGCCGGGTGTTTGGGTGGGGAGTTGGACTCGAGAG
>JABZKU010000037.1 GCA_015257125.1 Prevotellaceae bacterium
GATGGAGTCGATGCCGCTTTTCGTTGTGGCGTATCGTTGTAGTTGCGTGTGATCAGAATTCCTGTCCGAGTACGAAGTGGAATTGGCTTCCGCCGATATTCTGTCCCAGCTCGGTCTTTTTGAATCCATAAGCCCAGTCGATACCCATGAGTCCGATCATGGGGAGGAGGATGCGGACACCCACACCGGCCGAGGTTTTGAGTTTGAAGGGATTCATGCGGTTGACATCCGACCACGCGTTACCGGCTTCGGCAAAGGCGAGGGCGTAGATGGAAGTGGCGGTCTCGAGCATGAGCGGATACCGGAGTTCGAGCGTGAGGCGCGAATAGGCATAGGCGTTGTTGCGCGTGCCGGCAAAGTTACCTGCGATCGATCCGTTTTCGTAACCGCGGAGTCCGATAACGTCGTTGGCATAGGACGAAGAGTAGCCGCTCATACCGTCACCACCCATGTAGTAGGTTTCGAAAGGCGACTTGCGATACTTGTTGTAGGCTCCGAGAATACCGAAGTCAGTGCGCGTCATGAGGACGGGACTGTGCTTGAAGCTGGAGCTGAGCGCGGTGTAAGTGCGGAATTTGAAGCTCCACTTGTGGTATTCGATCCAACGATATTTCTCCTGCGCCTCTTGCTGATAGGTGGCACTGTAAATGTTTTCGGCCAGTCCCTTGTAATTCTTTCCGTCGAAGAGCGAATAGGGCGGCGTGAGGGTGAGGGTGAAAGAGAAATCGGAACCGCTTCGGGGGAAGAAGGGGCTATCGGTCGAAGAACGCGCGAGGGTGAGCGCGAGGTTGATGTTGTTGCTATTCCCGTTGGTGATGAGGAAGTAGTTCCAGTTCTTCAGGTTGTAGCGGGTGTAGCCCAGCGTGGCCATGAAGGTGAAGTAATCGTCGGGCCAGCGCAGGCGTTTACCGAAACCGACGTTGACACCGAAGAGTTGGATGTACTTGTCGGGATCGAGGTAGCGCGAGTAGTTATTGTAGTATTGCGACGAGCCGTAACCGTACAGGCTACTGTAAAGGTTACTGTTGTCGGTATAATAGCGTGAGGACACGTCGCTCTGTCGGGAATAGAAGAGCGAGACAGAGAACTGGTTGGGTCGCTTTCCGCCGAACCACGGATCGATGAACTGGAGCGAGTAGCTCTGGTAGTAGCGCGCGTTGGTTTGCGCGGTGAGCTGGAGGGTTTGGGCATCGCCTTGGGGGATGAAGCCGGCACGCTTGTAGCCGTTGTTGCCGAAGAGGTTCTGCATCGAGAAGTTGGTGAACTTCAAGCTGGCTTTACCCACCACGCCCGACTGTCCCCAACCGGCCGAAACTTCGACTTGGTCGCCGCCTTTGGTGACGAGGGGGTAAGTGATGTCGACGGTTCCGGTGGCTTCGTCGGGACGAATGTTTTTGTTGAGTTCGCTTTGGAGCACTTCCGAGTCGAACTGGTTCATGGCGGCGAGTTCACGCACAGAACGCGTGAGGGCATCCATGGAGAAGAGGTCGCCGGGCTTGGTGCGAAGTTCGCGGCGGATGACGTGATCGTAGACACGGTCGTTGCCGGCGATGCGAATGCGGTTGTAAGTGGCCTGACGTCCTTCGCTCATGCGAATTTCGAGGTCTACGCTGTCTTTGTCTACTTTGACTTCGACGGGATCGGCACGGAAGAAGACGTAACCGTTGTTGTAATATTGGTTGCGGATGGCGTCTTCGTCGGCATCGAGTCGCTTGTTGAGGAGCGTTTGGTCGTAGACGTCGCCCTTTTTCATGCGCAAAGTGGCTTCGAGTGCCTGCGTGGGATAGACGGTGTTGCCCACCCAAGTGACATTGCGGAGGTAGTAGCGCGGGCCTTGGTGGAGGTTGATGTAGACATCCACGTGCTTGTTGTCGTAAGCCACGACGCTGTCGCTGAGCACCATGGCGTCGCGATAACCCCAACTGTTCATCTTCTCGATGAGCAGGCGCTTGTCTTCCTCATACTTTTCGGCGAGGAATTTGCGCGACGAGAAGGTGATCCACTTTTTGAAGGTGGAGCGGTCGCTGGTCTTCTTCATCGCGTTTTTCAGCGGCGTGATCATTTTGGGATCGACACCGGTGATGTAGATTTTGTGGACGGTGATTTTGTCGCTCTTGTCGACATCGATGTCCACAATCATGCGGTTGTCGGCCGTCACATCTTCGTGTTGGGTAATGTTGACCTTGACGTTTTTGTAACCCTTCTCCTCGAAATACTTTTCGATGCGCAGTTTGGATCGATCGACGAGGTTGGGGGTGATTTGGTTGCCGGCTTTGAGGGGAATTCGGGCTTCGATTTCCTCGCGTTGCGACTTTTTGAGTCCGGTGAATCGCACCGCCGAAATGCGAGGTTGGGCGGTGAGTTTGACGTGGAGATAGATTTTGTCTCCGACGATGCTGTCGGCGAGAATCTGCACGTTGGAGAAGAGTCCTTGCTTCCAATAGTTTTGAATGGCCGCGCTGATTTCGTCGCCGGGAATCTCGTATGCTTTTCCCACTTCGAGGTTGGAAATGCCGATGAGCAGATCTTCGTCGTAGCCCTTGATGCCGTCGACCTTAATGCCCCCGAGCACATAGCGTGTGGGTTGTGTGGTGTAGACGATGTCGGGCTTCGTCTGCGTTTGCGCGCCCAGCGGTGCGGCAAGTGCGGCAGCGCAGAGGAGCAAGAACGGATAGTGCAGATATTTCATAAACGAGAGGGTGTGCGTTGGGGAAGTGGGAGAAGGCAGTGTGCTGCCGTCTTAGGCTTGGGTCACCTGTTCAGAGGTTTTGCCGAATCGGCGTTCGCGGTGCTGATAGTCGGCGATGGCGCGGTGCAACTCTTCGGCGGAGAAATCGGGCCAGAAGACGTCGGTGAAATAGAGTTCGCTGTAGGCACTCTGCCACAAGAGGAAATTGCTCAACCGGAGCTCGCCACCGGTGCGAATGAGGAGTTCGGGGTCGGGCATGAAGTGGGTTTCGAGCGATCGCTCCACGGCTTGTTCGTCAATGTCTTCGGGGTTGAGTTGTCCGTCGGCCACCTGTCGGGCGAGTTTGCGCACGGCAGCGGTCATCTCCCAGCGGGCGGAGTAAGAAAGGGCGAGCACCATCGTCATGCCGGAGTTGGCGGCGGTGTTCTGCTCACAGCGGTCGAGCGCGCGACAAACGAAATCGGGCAAAAGCGTGCGATCACCGATGACGCGCAGGCGGACGTTGTTCGCCATGAAGAGTTCTTCCTCGAGGCTGTCGATGATGAGCGCCATGAGTGTGGCGACTTCTCGCTCGGGTCGACTCCAGTTTTCGGTCGAAAAGGTGTAGAGGGTGAGAAACTTCACCCCGAGGTTTGACGCCTCTTCGGTGATGTCGCGCACCGTGGCGGCCCCTTCTTGGTGACCAAGGGAGCGATCGAGTCCGCGGGCTTTGGCCCAGCGTCCGTTGCCGTCCATGATGATGGCGATGTGCCGAGGTATCCTTTCGGGATCGAGAGTAATCATAGGGGTGGAAGCTAATCAGCTTTGTTACAAGTGGGGCACCGCGGCGAAAAGTCGTAGGTGAGGGTCACCCGTAGGAGTCCGAGGTGATCTTGATTTCTGAAGAAATCGCTTTTCAATCCGTGCGGTGCGTCGAATCCGTCGAGTCGGTCGGAGAGCGAGAAGCGCATGGTCCAATCGAGGCCGACGTTGAGTCGAGGTCGGAGTTTGTATTTCACACCAAAGCCGAGGGGCACCCACGGAGTGACCGTGCGGCCGGTGGTGGAGAAGGCGAATCCGAGTCCCATCTGCAGATAGGGGGTGAAACGCCGGTGGCCTTGGTAGCCGGGGCGGTAGGCGTAAGAGAAAAAGTTCAGTTCGTAGAGCGCGGCGAGGTCGAAAATGGTGCCCGAATGGCGGTAGAATCGCCGAGCGGTGCCCACTTGGTCAACATAGTCGGGATAGAAATCTTTGACCCCGCCGGTGTCGCCGCCGATGAAGTGCACGCCCATCTCGGTGCGCAGCGCCATGCGCGGATTGAAGAGGAAGCGCACCGAGGCGCCCATCGATCCGTGGAGATTGCCCACGATCGAGGAGTTCGTGTCGTCGAGCAGGGAGTTCAAACCGAGGCTGGCTCCCCACTCTTTGGTATATTCCTCTTCCTCGCGGGCGGCTGCGGGCAGTGCTGTCACGCCGAAGCAGAGCAGCATCGCCAAAACGGCGGTTCGCCATCTCGCCCGGCGCTCACTCAAAAGCAACTGTCGGCTCATTGATGTGCTGAACGATAGAAATAGGTGGGCGTTTCCTGCCACGAAAGGCGGTGGAGTCGTGCCTTCCACACTTGGTTGCCGTCGATGCGCAACCAAACGATCTGTTGCGCGTCGATGGCCGCTTCCAGTTGCGTGGCGCGTGTGGGGAAGTCGGCGGGGAGCGTCAGGAGCGTGTGCTCGCGCCAAGTGAGTCCACGGTCGGGACTGAAACGCAAGGTGGGTTTTCCGGCGCTGTTGAGTCCGGCGAGGAGCAAACCGCCGTCATAGGCCAGGAGCGCGGGCTGTGTGAGCGCAGGGGCGGCATAGGCCGTTTCGCGCACGGGGAGCAGGCGTTCCCATCCGAAGGGGGTGAACTGTCGGGCGTCGACATAGCGCTTCCACACGCGGGGGCTGTTGTTGAGCAAGCCGTAGAGTGTGATTTCGGTGAGCGTGCTGTCGGCCTTCGTGCGCTGCACGCACACGGCGCGCTCGGCGGTGGGGAATTCGGCCGCGTCGGCGGCTGCCACACTGTCGGCTTTCCATACGCCGTTGACTTCCACGCGCGGAGTGGCGCCCGTGAGGTCGAAGCGCAGGCCGCCGGCCGTCCATTGGGTGGCAGAGGTGCGCACGAATTGCTGTGCGTTCCAAGCAGAAGCGGTGCTGCGCGTCCAAGTGACGGAGTCGCTCGGCTCGCGGTGCACGCGCAGTTCGACCTTATAGGTGCGTTGCGTCGTGCGATCGGTGGACTGCACCACCACGGTGGGTTGTCCCGTAAGGTTGGCGGTGAGTCCGCTATTTTTACTCTGTTGGGTGACGAAGGTCGTTGCGCCACTTTCGCGCAAACCGACACTGCCGCGTGCGCCCACCGTGATGCCTTCGACTTTCGTCAGGTCGGTGTGGGGCGGAAGGGAGTCGATGTTGTAAATCAGTCCGCGCTGCTGGTCGATGGTGAAGCGGTAGAGACTACCTTTCACCTCGACGGTGGCCACACTGTCGCGCCGGTTGTCTTTCGTGCGCAGATAGATCTTTCGGTCAAGATTGCCGATATTGAAACTCGTGACAACACAGTCCGACGATACGTTGCCGGTTTTTGTGTCGTCGTTCAAGCACGAGGTCAAAGTGCCGGCAGCGAGAAGCAGCACGGCGGCGCGCGAAAGCGAAGGGAGCTTGTGTGACATATAGGATCTGATGGGTGAGCACTCGCACGCAGGGGTGCAATGAGTGCATGATACTTCAAAGTGCAAAAATAGAAAGTCTTTTGCCAAGTGCGAAACGAAATGCGATTTTTTCGGCCTAAATAATTCTTTTCGCGCAGAAAAGGCGTTTCTTCGCCGAGGGGGCTCTTGTGCTTTGTCGCCCCCCTTGTCGCTCGATCGGGGCGCGGCATCGTCTGCTCTTTCGATGCCACCTTCACCCATTCCCCTTCCCACAGTTTTCCCCGAAATCGTTTTTTCCACCGACGACTCATTATATATAAGCCATTTCTCAAAAGAAGAAAAGACTTTTTCTTCCTTATCAGAAGAAGAATGCGATGGTGATGTATATAGGTTGTGGAATCTGTGGAGAAAGTTGGCTGGTTTTGTGTTATAGTCCTGAGGTTTTGAAGAATAGTGGTCTACTTTTCTTTTTGGAAAAGTCTGTGGGAAAGACCCTTTTTTCGGTGCATAGGGGGCGGAAAACGTTGTTTCGTCCCTTCTTTTGCGCTTCCCTTTGCGGAAGGGAGTTGTACAAGGGTTGTTCGCGGGGTTATCGGCTGCTTTTCCACGCTTTTTTCCACAGGGTGGTGAAGGGGCCTATTTCGGCTGAAAAGTTTACCTTTGCAGTATGAACGAAAAATTGAAAGTCGATGAAATGGGTCGTCTCGGTGTATCCGATTTTCGCGCGGCCGCAAAGTTCCCGCTCACGATTGTGCTCGACAATGTGCGGAGTGTTCACAACGTGGGGAGCGTGTTTCGCACGGCCGATGCGTTTCGTCTGCGGGAGGTGATGCTCTGCGGCATCACGGCCGTTCCGCCCTCGCCCGAGATGCACAAAACGGCGCTCGGGGCGGAGGATTCGGTGGACTGGCGGCACTTCGATGCGACGGCCGACGCACTGGCCGAGCTGCGTGAGCGCGGAGTGAAGGTCTGTGTGTTGGAACAATGCCGCCGTTCGGTGGCGCTGCAGGATTTTATTTTCGAGCCGGGCAGCGAATATGCCTTGGTGCTCGGGCACGAGGTGCACGGTGTGGCGCAGTCGGTGGTGGATGCCGCCGATGTGGTGCTCGAAATTCCCCAATTCGGCACGAAACACTCGCTCAATGTGAGTGTGGCGGCGGGCATGGCCATGTGGGAAATCGTGCGCAAAGGGCGCTTTGTGTGAGCCCGTATGATCGACGTTGAGCGCAGGGCTTGCGCTTTGTGTGCATTGTCGGCGCAAAGGTGTCGCTTCGGCTCACGCCGCAGTGTCTTGCCGCTGAAATAGAGATACGACGACGGCCGGATGTCCACGAATGGGCATCCGGCCGTCGGTCGTTTGTATCAGCGTGTCCGCGGGGTGATGCGGCGCACGGGGAGTTTTCGATCAGAGAATGCGGATCTGCGCGCTACCACCGCTGCCGTGGCGTTCGACACGGATTTGCGGTGCAATCTGCGTGCGGATTTGTTCGGTGTGGCTCACCACACCCACCTTGCGTCCCTGCCCGGCTTCGAGGGCCGAGAGGGTGGTGAGCACGAGATCGAGCGATTCTTCGTCGAGATTGCCAAATCCTTCATCGATGAAGAGACTGCCGATGTTGAGGGTGCTGCTCGAGAGCGAAGCCAAGCCCAGTGCGAGCGCGAGGGAGACAATGAAGGTCTCGCCGCCCGAGAGGGAGTGGACAAATCGGTGCTCGTCGAGCATATCGTGGTCGATGACTTCGAGGGCGAGGGTGCCTTTGAGGACATTGAGCTGATAGCGCGAGGTGAGTCGGCGGAGGTGATGATTGGCGTGCTCAACGAGGAAGGAGAAAGTGAGGGTTTGCGCCAAATCACGGAATCGTTTGCCGTCGGCCGAGCCGAACAACTCGTGGAGTCTGCCCCACTCTTCGGCGTTGTTGCGCGCCTTGTCGATTTTCTTATTGTAGTTTTCGGCTTCGCGCAGGCTCTCTTCGTGTCGCTGTATGCGGCGTCGCTGTTCGCCCACGGCTTCGCGTTGGCGATTCAGTTCGTCATTGAGTTGCGTGCGCTGTGCCATGAGGACATTGAGGTCCATTTCCACGGGATCGCCGTCGGCCGCTTCGTGGTTGATGCGGGCAGCCTGCGCTTCAAGTTCGAGATAGCGCTTTTGGGCGCGCTCTCTGTTTTGCTCGGCGATGAGTTTCGCTTCGCGGCGCTCGTCGAGGAGTCCGCGGAGGGCTTTCCAGTCGCGCGGGTCGGCAAAGATTTCGCTCAACTCGGCCATTTGCAGCGGCGTGTGGTTGCTGTTGAATTGCGTGATGGCGACATCGAGTTCGAGGGCCACGGCACGGCGGTTTTCGTCGTTGCGAATGGCTTCGTTGCGCTGGTTTTCCTGCTGTCCCTCAAGGAGATGGAGGTTAGATTGTGCCTCTCTGTAAGCCGTTTGTGCCGTTTCGAAGAGAGCGGTTTGCTCCTTGATGCGCTCTTGCAGGCTCTGGGTGAGTTGTGCAGGCGTATATTCTCCGAAGAGTCGGCGGAGGCGGTCGTTTCGTTCGCCAATGCTCTCGCGATAGCGGTCTCTTTCCTCGCGTCGGGTGTTGACTTCTGCGCGTTCGCTTTCGAGGCGCGTGTTGAGGAAGTCGATTTGTCCGTCGAGCAGGGCTTGTCGGTTCTCACCGTCCTCAATGCCTTGGTTCACCGCGTTCCAATCGTTGTAGAGTTCGGTGAGTCGCTTGCAATAACTGTCGACTTCGCCTTCCTCCCAGCCGGTGAGGGTGAGAATTTGGTCGAGGTCCTTGTAGAGTTGCGCCTGTCTGGCGTCGGTCTCTCGGAGGGCATTCTGCGTGTTGTCGAGACTTTGGTAGAGCACGCGCAGATCGACTTCGAGTTTCTCGGTGTTCTTTTTGCTTTCGGTGAGTTGTTCGTCGATTTGTTCGATTTCGGCCGAAAGTCCTGCGATGGCGTTGCTGTGATTCTCGAAGTGAACGATCTGTTGTTCGATATCGTCCACTTTTTGTTGCATGGAGTCGAGGAGCATGTCGACGGTGGTGAATCGGGCATCGCGGTTCACGCCGGGGGAGCAGTCCTTGAACGAGGGATCGAGGTCGGCAAAGTGCTGCCAGTCGCTTTCAAGATCGGTTTGCTGCGAGGTGAGCCGTTTCATCGTGGTCTGTTCGCTGACGAGTTCGGCTTCTCTCGACGAGATTTCGAGGCTCAGTTTTTCGCGCTGCGCCGCTTTGGCGTTGAAGTTGGCCTTGGCGTCGTTGTACTCGCGTTCGAGTTGTGTTTGTGTCTCGCCGGAATACTGCGCCACCTCGGTGTGATAGGGATGGTGGGCGCTTCCGCAGACGGGACAGGGCATGCCCTCTTTGAGTTCTCGGCGCAATTTTTTGATTTCCGAGATTTGCGAGAGCGTGTAGGCGCGTTCGAGTTGCAAAAAGCGTTCGCGGAGGGTGATTTCCTCCATTTCCACGCGGCGATGTTCGGTTTTGAACTGTTCGAGTTTGCGGGTGTGTCGCTCGATGTCGGCGCGCAGGTTGTCGATCTGCTGGTAGCCCTGCACAATGTGTTGCCAACTGCGTTTGGCTTCTTTGAGCGAAGCGTGTTTTTGCTTGGCTTCGTTGAGCGTGCGGTGGAGATAGGAGGCCTCGAGTCCGCCGATGGCTTTGCGATGCACGAGCACGGCGGCGCGCAGGGCCTCTTTGCGGTCTTCGAGTGCGCCGCGTTTGCGGGTGGCCTCCTCAAAGGTGGCTTGCATCTCCGAGCGTCGGCGCGAGTCCTCGTCGTGTTTGAGATGGAGGAACTTGTTTTCGCGCACCACCTCGGCAAAGATCTGCAGTCGCTCGTTGACCATTTGGAAGCGCTCGAAGGTGCTGTGGTGATTTTCGAGCTCTTGTCGGCGGAGTCTGAGGGCTTCGAGCTGGCGTTTGAGTTGCTGTTGTTCCTCGTTGCGCTTTTGGAGCTCGTTGTCGCGTTCGGCCACCTTTTTCATGGCGACTTCGAGCAGGGCGGCGGCATGGTCTCCGGCTTCGGCGAGGCGTTTGATTTCTCCCTCGATGGCGTGCCCCTCGGCAATGTCGGGTTGTTTGTGGCGGAGCTGTTCTTCAGCGCCGTTTTTGCGTTCGCGCGCCGTGTTGAACTGCTGTTCGGCACGTTCGAGGAGTTGTCTTTGCTCAGCGGCGCGGCGGGCGAGTTCGGTTTCGGCTTCTTTGATGCCGTCGCCCACCTCTTTGAGAGCACGGAGCTGTTCGAATCGGGTGCGGAAGGGCTGTACTGCGTCATAGCGCTCGAGTTTCAATTCGTCGCCGCGCAGCACGAGGAGTTGTCGGTTGGCTTCGTCGAAAGCCTGTGAGGCGTTGCGCAGTTCAGTCTCGGCGGCGTTGTGCTGTTCGTGCCAACGAATGGTTTCTTCGAGGTGAAGTGCGCGTTTTTCGAGGTGGAGAATTTCGGTGTCGAAGAGAGCGATGCGCTCATTCGTCTCTCGCAGTTCCGCTTCGAGGAGCTGTCCTTGTGCGGTGGCCTCGCGTTGTGCCGAAAGGAGGTTCACTTCCGCTTCGGCCTCTTTGGTGAGCGTGAAGATGCGCTTGGAAATCTCGGAGTAGATGTCCGTTCCGGTGAGTTTTTCGAGGAGCGCACTCTTGTCGGCATGGCGGGCTTTGAGGAAGTTGGCAAAGCTGTTTTGCGCCAAGATGACGGTGCGCGAAAACTGCGCATAGTCCAGTCCCACCGCCTGTTCGATGGCCTGTTGAGTCTCGGTGATGCCGCTGGCGATGAGCGTGAGTTGTCCGCGGTTGGAGACGGTGCTGAGCGAGCGTTCGGCTTTATTGAGATGGCCGTTGCGATTCACGCGTACTTTCCACTCCGCTTCGTAGCGTTCGCCGCTCGAATTGACAAATCTGACGCGTGCCCATCCCTCGTCGGTGCCTTTTCTGAGGAAAGAGCGGGCGTCTTGCGGCGAAAGTTCGGGCATATTTTCTGCGGCGTCTTCGCGTTGGTCTTGCGAGAGTCGTTCCACGTTTTCGAGTCGTGGGGCTTTGCCGTAGAGTGCCAGACACACTGCGTCGAGGAGTGTGCTTTTGCCGGCTCCCGTGTCGCCGGTGATGGCAAAAAGTCCGGCCGACCTGAGCGGTTCGGCGGTGAAGTCGATGGTATGTGTGCCTGCAAGCGAGGTGAGGTTGTGCAGGGCGATGAGTTCGATGGTCATGCCGGCGTTTATTTGTCGATGGAGTTAACGGCTATGTTGAATCTTTCGACGAGCGCATCGGGCATTTCGTTGCCGTAGCGCGCGGAATAGTATTGTTTGGCGATATCGATGGGCGCCAACTTGTGGAGTGAGTTTTCGATCGTGGGTTGTGTGGCGTTGCCCTCGCGCAGTTCGCGTTGCGTTGCGGTGGTGATGCGGCAAAACTTCACGGCTTTTTGCTCAATGATCTCGCCGATGCGTCGCCGCAGCTCCGGTTCGGGCTGTGAGAGGCGGATGCTGATCTCGAGATAGGGGTAAGCGTTGCGATCGTCGTCGGCTTTGGCCTCGGGCAGCGCGCGGAGTCGCTGAAGTGCCTCTTCCGGATCGAGCGAACCGCGTTCGGGCAGGCTCAACAAGCGGCAGAGGGGCGAATAAGGCAGGGCGGTGGCTTGCACACGGCCTTTCTCGTCGATCTCGACGAGCTGTACCGAGCGTTTGTAGTCGCGTTCGCTAAAAGAGAGGGCGAGCGAACTGCCGGCGTAGCGCACATTGGCGCAGTCGCCCACGGCTTGAGCGCGGTGGATGTGGCCGAGTGCCACGTAGGCGTAGTTTTTTCCCATCGCACCGACCTCCACCATGTCTTGTCCGCCCACCACGAGGCGTTCGCTGTGTTCCTGTTCTTGAATCAGCGCGCCGTGGGCATAGAAATGCGCGGCCACCATAACGGGCAGGCGCTTGAATTCCGTTTTTTTCAGGCGCTTGTCCAGGTTGGTCAGGTAGTGTCGGATGCCTTCTTGCACCGAGAGTCCGGTGGGATAGTCGGAGGGTCGGAGGAAAGGCAGGGCGAAGCACACCACCTCGGCCGTGTTCGATCCGCGAGGGGCGAGGGGCAAAATCATTCGTTCGAAGTAGGGTTCGCCTTCAGCGTCCTTCCACACCGTGCCGCGCACATAGATATTGTGCATGCGCAGCAATTCCTCCCCCGCTTCGAGGCGTGCGCCCGAATCGTGGTTGCCGGCAATGAGTACGATGCTCATGCCGGGATGTTCTACCGAAAGATGGGTGAGGAAATCGTAGAAAAGTCGTTGTACCTCGGCGGAGGGATTCGGTCCGTCGAAGATGTCGCCGCTCACAATGAGGGCGTCGGGCTGTTGGGCTACGATGGTGTCGCGCAACCAGCCGAAGAAGTGGCGGTGTTCAGCCACACGATGGTGGCGGTGAAAGACGTTGCCGAGGTGCCAATCGGCGGTGTGAATGATTTTCATCGGGGATGCTGAGGTTGGAGTCGACGCAAAACGGCGTCGACAAGGCGAATTTACGTTTTTCTCTCAAAACTGCCAAAAACTGATGCGCGTTTTCCGTCCGCCTTTCGGCGCGGTGTCGGCACGGGGCGTGAAGTTTCGGTCGATTGCTGTCAGCTTGCCGTGTGCGGGCGGGTGTTTTCGTCGAAGGAAAGGTGCTCAGATTGCCCATAAATACGTTTTTCGTGCAGAAAACGTCCTCGAATGTTGGAATATGCCGCAAATCTGTTTAAGTTTGCAGCGCAAAAAAGTCGTTTCGCCCGTGCTTTTCAGTGTGTTGTGAACGCGTTTTTGTTTTTCTTCCGCCTATAAAATTGTCACCATGTCCCTTTCCGTCCGTTCGTTCCCCGAATTGCGCAGCCGCCTCACCGCTACGGGTCGCCGTGTGCGCGTTGTGGTGTGTCGTCCCGCCGACGCCCACACCCTACAAGCCGTGCTCGAAAGTGTGCGGCTTGGTTTTGTCCATGCCCTCTTGGTGGGCGAGTACGATGCCGCCACCCTCGCCGCCGCGCCCCCCGAGGTGCGCGCCGAAGTGGAGTGCGTGCCGGCCGCCGATGCCGCCGACGCCATGCAACGCGCCGTGCAGTTGGTGCACGACGGCGAAGGCGATGTGCTCATGAAGGGCTTGGTCAACAGCGACGACCTCTTGCGCCACATTCTCAACAAGACCTACGGCTTGCGCCCCGCGGGCGCCGTCATCACCCACGCCTCGGCCGTGTCGCTCCCCGGCTTCGACCACCTCGTGGTGCTGAGCGATGTGGCCGTCATCCCCTACCCCACACTCGAACAGCGCGCCGCGCAACTCGATTATACCATCGCTCTCTCGCGCACCCTCGGCACCGCCTGTCCGCGTGTGGCCTTGCTGCACTGCACCGAGAAGGTGAGTGAGGCCTTTCCCGTGACGCTCGACTACGTTGAACTCTGTCGTCGCGCCGCCGCCGGCGAGTGGGGCGAAGTGCTCGTCGACGGGCCGCTCGATCTCCTCTGCGCGCTCTCGCCCGAGGGCTTGGTCGACAAAGGGCTGGAAAGTCCGCTTGAAGGGCGCGCCGACGTGCTGATCGTCCCCGACATCGAAGCCGGCAATGTGCTTTACAAAACCCTCGGCCTGCTCGTTCCCGGTGCGCGCTTCGCTTCCCTGCTCTGCGGCACCACGCATCCCGTCGTGCTCACCTCGCGCGGTGATTCTGTCGACGTGAAAATCGACAGTTTGGCGCTCGCTGCCCTCCGCGTATTGGCTGGCGCTTGCTGAAAACTCCCCCACCGCTCATCCCCTCACCCCCGTCTTCCCTCCTATGTCCTCCACGCTTCGCAAGATTCTGGTCATCAATCCCGGCTCCACCAGCACCAAAGTGGCAGTTTATCACGACGAGCGCCCTTTGCTCGTCAAAACCATCAGTTACACTGCCGGCGAACTGGCACAATTTACCGACTGTTTCGCGCAGCTCCCCATGCGTCGCGATACCCTGCTCAGTACTTTGGCGGCCGAAGGCATCGCCTTCGATTTCGATGCCATCATTGCGCGCGGCGGTCTCACGCATCCCATTCCCGCCGGGGTCTATGCGGTGAACGAAGCCATGTTGCGCGACACGCGCTCGGCCGTTCGTCAGCACGTGTGTAACCTCGGTTGCCACATCGCGGCGGCGCTCGCTGCGCAACTGCCGGCCTGTATGGCCTTGGTGGCCGATCCCGAGATCGTCGACGAGATGTTGCCCGAGGCGCACGTCTGCGGCAGTCCTGAAATGCCGCGCGTCAGCGTCTGGCACGCCCTCAATCAGCGCGCCACCGCCCGCCGTCATGCCAAAATTCAGGGCGTGCGCTACGAAGATCTCAACCTCGTCATTGCCCACATGGGAGGCGGCATCACCGTCGGGGCGCATCGTCTCGGCAAGTGCATCGATGTGAACAATGGTTTGGACGGCGACGGCCCCTTCTCGCCCGAACGCGCCGGTACCCTCCCCGCCGCCGACTTGGTGCGGCTGTGTTTCAGCGGCAAGTGGAGCGAAAGCGAACTTCTCTCGCGCATTGCCGGTCAAGCCGGACTGGTGGCCTGGCTCGGCACGTCGGATGTACGCGAAGTCCTCTCGCGCATCGAAGCCGGCGACGAGCGTGCGCGGTTGGTACTCGACGCCATGATTTACAGCGTGGCCAAGAGCATCGGCGCACAGGCCGTTGTGCTCTGCGGAAAGGTCGATGCCATCTTGCTCACCGGCGGTTTGGCGCACGCTGACTACATCACTTCGCGATTGCGTGAGCGCGTGTCGTTCATTGCTCCCATCCACATCTATCCCGGCGAGAACGAACTCGAAGCCCTGGCCGAGAATGCGCTGGCCGTGCTGCGCGGCGAGCGCGAAGTGCGCACCTACGTCTAACGACTTCCGCCCTTTCGGCCATCATCACGCACAACAACGCCCCGTTTCCACACTTGGGAAACGGGGCGTTGGTCGGTTATTGAGCCGAAATAAATAATGGGGAGTTGAAAAGAAAGTTTGTTCTCCTTCTTGTGTCCCGATAAGGGTTTCACAGGGGCCAGTTACATGCCGGTTACATGGCTGATGTATACGATATGCGCTGTTTATAAGGGAATTAGCATTCGAAATATGGCTTGTTTAGTCTGCTCAGTTACATGGTAGTTACATGACTTATGCCCAATATGGAATATAACTATGTCTATTACCTCCTTCTGTATTTTCCTCCTTAATCAATTTGGCTTCCAAAGTATCCTTGATGATTCTCGATGCCATGGGATAATTCTTATCCTCGATACCTAAGCGGGCACGCAACGATTGGTTGTTCATCTTTTCGTTGGAAACATATTTGAGACAAGCATGTTGATAACAGGCTGTTACTCTTTCTGATTTTTCTAAGTCTGCGAATTTGCGGTAAGAGAATACAGTTGCAGAGGTTCGTTTCTCATCGAGTTGGAAACGAACAGGAGGTAATTGATATAACTCAATAAAAGTAACAATTTTGTCCATACCACTCCCCTTCTCCTCACAGATGCCCATTCGCCGCATAATATCAGCAAGGGAATCGTTTCTCGACTGATATTCATCGATAAATCGTTCTACACTAATCAGTGGTTGTCCCGGATTGGAAAATTCGATGCGGTCAGTGTAAATTTCGATCATAGGAAATCCCTGTTCGGCAAAATCTTGATGAATAATCATATTGGCAGCCAATTCGCGGATGGCTATTTCGGGATACATACGCACATCTTTCCTTAGCGCAATCCCAATTTCCTCATTGGCAGGCAGCTGACTGTTTATCCATGCAAGCATTTCTTCAAAAACAATGGCATAGCCTTTGTCGAAGTATTGTTCACGAATCGTCTCGATTTTGCTTTTGCCTTTGTAGACAATGACCCGAACCATTTTCCGTTTGAGACCATCGAAGTCTGACAAGCGTTTGGCGAACAAAATGGCTCCGAGTTCTGTGATGCCATAGCCTATCTCATCTTCCACAATTAGGTTCTCAGAGAGGAACCTTTCCAAAATTCCCTTTGTGTCTTGAGGAAAAGGCAAATGCATCATGTCGAAGTAAGTTTGGGCACTAAGGTGGGAGAAAACTTCTTGAGAGGACAAAGCTTTTTTCAAGACGATCTTTTCCAAAGGCTTCTCGTGGCCTTTCCAAATCTTGGCCTCCTTGGCCGGATAGTCCTTGAGTTTCCGAGTCGTTGTGCCGACTCGAATATATTTTTCATGCAAAAAACTTACAGGACGGTTGGTTGTAGCAGGAATCTTGAAGATGCAGATGTGTCCCTTGTCTTCGTAGTCAAAGTCATCAATGATTTCGAAGTCTATACGAGGATTTAAGCGAGTAGACAACCAAGATTCGAGATCCTCGTTGCCCACCATTTTCTGTTTGCCGTATAGATTTGTACCGACCACATCATGACTTTCATCATCAATTCCAAACACAATATAGCCAAATGGCCTATTGCTTAAATAGGCACTGTTGGATAAGGCAGAGATTCTTTCGCCTATTTCTTCCTTTGTATGAAAATTATGCTTGAACTCTAACCACTCGGTTTCTTTGGGCTTAGCGGTCAGCGCATTAATTAATTTTCTAAAATCAATATACTCCATCTGACTTTATTCTTTGGTGTTGTTCAAGCAATAATGTCTCAGTTACAGCTACTACATTTCGCTCGTCCTCAATCCTCCACCACCTCGCCTTTGAGCGTGGCGCTGGAAGCATCGGTGATGCGCACGCGCACCGTCTGTCCGATGCGTCGGTCGCCGCGGGCGATGATCACCACCTTATTCTGCTCGGTGCGACCGAAGAGTTCCTCGCGGCTGCGTTTGCTCACGCCCTCGATGAGAATCTCCGCTTCGCGACCCACCCACGCGCGGTTGGCAGTGAGTGAAAGTTCGTTTTGCAGCGCAATCAGTTCGTTGAGTCGGCGCAGTTTCACCTCCTCGGGCACATCGTCGGGCAGACGCTTCGAAGCGTAGGTGCCGGGACGCTCGGAATATTTGAACATGAAGGCCGAATCGTAGCCCACGCGGCGCATCATGTCCAGACTCTCGGCGTGGTCCTCCTCCGTCTCGCCGCAGTAGCCGGCGAAGATGTCGGTGGTGATGGCACAGTCGGTCACCAGTCGGCGGATGGCCTCGACGCGACCCCAATACCACTCGCGGTCGTACTTGCGGTTCATGCGTTTGAGCACTGCGTCGCTGCCGCTCTGCACGGGGAGGTGGATGTGTCGGCACACATTGGGCTCCTCGGCGATAACACGCAGGGTGGCGTCGCTCATGTCTTTGGGGTGCGGCGTGGAGAAGCGGATGCGCATGCCGGGCACGGCGCGTGCCACGGTGCGGAGCAGTTCGGGGAAGAAGACAAAATCGGGGTTGGCGTCCGCCTCGTCCTCGGTGGAGCAGATGTGTTGGGCGGCGATGGCGGCATCGCGTGCGGCCTCTTCGTCCAGGGCGCTGGTGGGGCGCTCGGTCTCGCCGGTGGCGTTGCGGCGCGCCTTGTAGGAATTCACGTTTTGCCCCAGGAGCGTCACTTCCTTGAAGCCGCGCTTTTCGAGGTCGAGACACTCGTTGATGATGCTCTGCACATCGCGGCTGCGTTCGCGACCGCGCGTGTAGGGCACGATGCAGTAGTGGCAGAAGTTGTTGCAACCGCGGGTGATGCTCACAAAACCGGAGATTTTCGATCCGCAGAAGCGTTCGGGCATCACGTCGCCGTAGGTTTCGGTGAGCGAGAGGTCGATGTTGATGGCCTTTTGTCCCACTTCGGCCTGCGCAATGAGGTCGGGGAGGGAGAGATAGGCGTCGGGGCCGGCCACGAGGTCGGCATGGTGCTTGGCGAGGAGGTCGTCTTTGACGCGTTCGGCCATGCAACCGAGCACACCCAAGATGAGTGAGCGTCCTTTCTTGCGCAGGGCGTGGAGGGCTTCGAGGCGGTGAATGATCTTCTGCTCGGCGTTGTCGCGCACGGAGCAGGTGTTGAGAAACACGGCGTCGGCTTCGTCGAGGGTTTCGCAGGGTTCGTAGCCGGCCATCTTCATCACGCTGGCCACGACTTCGGAGTCGGCCACGTTCATCTGGCAGCCGTAGGTTTCTATGAGGAGTTTCTTCATTGGGGAATGGGTCTATGTTCGGGCGTCTGTTGGGCGTTTCGTAGACGGGGATACCGATTTACGAGTAGACGCGTGGTGATGTCGAGTTGGGTTTTGGGAGGTTTGTGGACGGGTGTACGAGTAAGCGGTTGGGAGTTTCGTAGACGAGTGTACGTGTCTACTCGTCTACGCGAGGAATTGTCCGGGGCGTAAATCTCTCGTTTACGCTGTTTACTCCTTCCCTCGTTTACTCATTTTCTACTCGTTCACTTTTTTCTCAACGCCTCCACGGCGAGGCGGTAGCTGTCGGTGCCGAAACCGGCCACGATGCCGCGGCAAACCGGAGCGATGAGCGATTGGTGTCTGAAGGTTTCGCGCGCCTGCACATTCGACAGGTGCACCTCCACCACCGGTAGGGGGGCAATGCTGCTCACCGCGTCGCGGAGCGCCACCGAAGTGTGGGTGAAGGCCCCCGCGTTGAGCACCACGCCGAGTAAGTCGGCTTCGTCGGCCGCGGCCTGCAGGCGATCGATGAGCACCCCCTCGTGGTTGCTCTGCAAATGGTCGATATCCAGCACCCCGTCGTAGCGGCGGCGCAGTTCGTCGATGACATCCGTCAGCGTCGTGCGACCGTAGATTTGCGGTTCGCGGCGGCCGAGAAAATTGAGGTTGGGTCCGTTGAGCACCAACACGCGAGGCAAGGCAGACATAAGCAGAGGGAGGGTGTTTTCCCGTCGAATCATCGCCGCTCGTCAGGGTTTTCTCCACAAAACGAAAACGCTCGCCTTCGGCAGACGAGCGCGCGGAGGAGAAAACGCGCCGATCGGCTTGAATCGACAGATTATTCTTCGTACATTTGCGCGCAAAAATACGAAATCTCGATGACGTGTGCAAACCGCGTTGTCCAAAACTTGTGAAGCCTGTCGATGAACACCGAACTGCTCCAACACTACGAACAATACCTCCTGCTCGAGCAAGGTCTTTCTGCCAATACCCGCGAGGCTTACGGCCGCGATTTGCGCCGCTTTCTCGACTATGCCGGCGCGCGCCACGTCGATGCGCTCGATGTCGATCTGCCCCTGCTCGAAGACTACGTGCAACACCTTTTTGAAGCCGGCATTGCCGCCAGTTCCATGGCACGCATGATCAGCAGTGTGCGCTCCTTCTACCGCTATCTGCAAATCGACGGATATTTGGGGCAAGACCCCACCGAACTCCTCGAAACGCCGCGACAACCCAAGCACCTGCCCGAGGTGCTCACGCTCGACGAGGTGGAACGCATACTCGATGCCATCGACCTCTCCACCGTCGAGGGACAGCGCGATCGCTGCCTGATCGAACTGCTCTACAGCTGCGGTCTGCGCGTGAGCGAGGTGTGCGCGCTGCGCCTCTCCGATCTCTTTTTCGACGAAGGCTTTGTGCGCGTCATCGGCAAGGGCGACAAGCAGCGCGTCGTCCCCATTTCGCCGCGTGCCATGCACGAAGTTCACAACTGGCTCGATGCCCGCGCCGATATCGCCGTGAAACCCGAAGATGAGGATGTGCTGTTTGTCTCGGCACGCCGCGGTCGTCGGCTTTCGCGCGTCACGGTGTTTCACAACATCAAGCAGCATGTGGCCGCCGCCGGCATCGACAAGAGCGTATCGCCCCACACCTTCCGCCACACCTTTGCCACCCATCTGCTCGAGGGCGGTGCCTCGTTGCCCGCCATCCAAGCCATGCTCGGGCATGAGGACATCGGCACCACCG
>JABZKU010000038.1 GCA_015257125.1 Prevotellaceae bacterium
GTAAACAGCATCATGTGCTTCCCTGGTAAGGGCAAGGACTTCCCTGTGAAACCTGGTCAAACCATTGTGATTGCCAATTACGCGGTAGACCACGCCAAGACTTTTGAGAAGTATCTTGAAGACAATGGCGAAAACCTCAAGGAATATGAAGGTTATGACCAATTTCTCGATTTGACGAAGGCTGACTTTGAGTGGAGTCCCAGCACCGACAAGAACAACAACCCCAATGTGCCCGATTTGATGCCCATCAGTTCAGGCCGTGCCATGGCTACTGTGGCAGAAGCTGTAGGTTTGGCTCTCGTGCGTTTGCCTTGGTCGCCTGCCACCTTTGCCCAATTTGCAAAGCGCGATGCCGAGGCTGATAAGAAATCGAAGGTGAAAAATCCGATTCACTATATCAACGTCACCAACACTCACCTCAAAGATTTCCTCGCTGTCGAAATTCCTTTCAATAAGGTGGTAGACTGCATGACCATTTGTCCTCGTAAGCGTTTCCAAATGCGTCCTTCTAAGTTGGATAAAGGCTTCCTTGGTGTGAATGAAGAAGACTTCTCTTCTTACAACAATGAAAATATCCTCAAGGTGATGGGTCTCTCTCTCCAACGTAAGTTTGACGGTAAAGGCTTCGTGGACACCGACAACACGACGACCGACTTTGAAGTGAAGCCGGCTTCGCTCTCACGCAAGGCCGCTACGCCCGAAAAGCCCGCTGAAAAACCGGCGAAATAAGGGGAGCTTTCCTCAAACAACTCGACCGCAGCAACAGAAAGCGCCGAGGGAGCGAGACTCCCTCGGCGCTTTCGTGTTGAAGCTGTGCGCTGTTTTGTTCCGCTGCGCGGCCGGTGCGCTCTTCCCGCAAAACAAAACAAAACAAAGAGGGCGCTCCACAATGATGTGGAGCGCCCTCGCGCGTTATAGTTGTGCGACCGAGTCGCGAAGTGGGCTTAGGCCTCTACCTTCGACCAGTCTTGTTGGCTCATGCGCACATAGCTTTGGTAGCGGCGCTTGGCGTTCTCTTCGCAGGCCTCGAAGAGTTCGGAGGCCTGTTCGGGGAATTGCTTTTTGAGTGCCTGGAAGCGCACCTCGCCCGTGAGGAAGTCTTGGAAATCCTCCCACTTCGGCGCCTTACTGTCGAGTATGAAGGGGTTCTTGCCCTGGTCTTCGAGCTCGGGGTTGTAGCGCCAGAGGTGCCAGTAGCCGCATTTCACGGCAAGCTCCTCTTCGTAGTGCGATTTACCCATGCCGGCCTTCAAGCCGTGGGCGATACAGGGCGAATAGGCCACAATGAGCGAAGGTCCGGGATAGGCTTCTGCCTCGCGGATGGCCTTGAGCGTCTGATTGTGGTCGGCACCCATGGCGATCTGCGCCACATAAACGTAACCATAGGTCGTGGCGATGAGACCGAGGTCCTTCTTTCGGATGCGCTTACCGCTGGCGGCAAACTTCGCCACGGCACCCGTAGGCGTCGCCTTGGAGGACTGACCGCCGGTGTTGGAGTAAACCTCCGTGTCGAGGACGAGAATGTTCACATCTTCGCCGCTGGCGATCACGTGGTCGAGACCGCCGTAGCCAATGTCGTAGGCTGCGCCGTCACCACCGATGATCCACTGCGAGCGCTTGGTGAGGAAGTGGCTCAACTCGCTGAGTTGTGCGCAAATGGGGCATCCTTCTTGCTTGCCGGCCTCGATGAGGGGCTTGAGGCGCTCAGCGGCGGCCTTGCTCTCGGCCGCTTTGTCCTTACCGTCGAGCCATTGCTGTGCAGCCTCCTTGAATTCGGCGCTCACATGGTCGTCGGCGAGGCAACGGGTGAGGATATCTGCGATGCGGCTGCGCATTTTCTTGTTGGCCAAGGTCATACCGAGACCGTATTCGCAGAAGTCTTCGAACAACGAGTTGCTCCATGCCGGACCGTGGCCGTCTTCGTTCGTAGTGTAGGGCGTGGAGGGGATCGATGCGGAGTAGATCGACGAGCAACCGGTGGCATTGGCCACCATCTCGCGGTCGCCGAAGAGCTGGCTGACGAGTTTCACGTAGGGCGTCTCACCGCAACCGGCACATGCGCCGGAGAATTCGAAGAGCGTGGGAGCAAACTGCGAATTCTTGGGGTTGGCGTTGATGTCGACGAGGTGATGCTTGCTCTTTACGTTCTTGACGAGGTAATTCCAGTGGTCGGCCTCCTGACGTTCCTTTTCGAGCGTCGTCATGGCGAGGGCTTTACCCGTTTTGGGCTTACCGGGGCAGACATCCACGCAGTTGGCGCAACCCGTGCAGTCGAGTACGCTCACTTGGATGCGGAAGTTCATACCCTTCATGGGCACAGGCGCCTTCATCTCGAGTGTGGGTGCGTCGAAACCGGCCTTTTCGTCGGCGTCGAGCACGAAGGGACGGATACAGCCGTGAGGACAAACGTAGGCGCACTTGTTACATTGGATACAGTTCTCCAAATCCCAAGTGGGAACGAACGTGGCCACGCCGCGCTTCTCATAGGCGGCCGTACCTTGCTGCCACGTACCGTCTTCGAGTCCCTTGAAGGCGCTCACGGGGAGGTCGTTGCCCACCTGTGCGTTGATGACATGCACCAAATCCTTCACGAAAGCGGGCGAACCGTCGTCGACGGGTTGCTCATCTTCGAGCGAAGCCCATGCGGGATCCACGGCGAAGGTGTGGTATTCGCCACCGCGATCCACGGCGGCATAGTTTTTCTCCACGATGTCCTGACCCTTCTTGCCGTAAGTCTTTTCGATGAAGTGCTTCATCTCCTCAACGGCCTTATCGACGGGGATAACGCCCGTGATGCGGAAGAAGGCGCTCTGCAAGATCGTGTTGGTGCGGTTGCCAAGTCCGATTTCGGCGGCAATCTTCGTGGCGTTGATCACATAGACCGTGATGTTCTTCTGTGCCAACACGCGCTTGATCTTGTTGGGCATATTGCGCGAAAGCGCCTCATCGTCCCAAACAGTGTTGAGCAAGAAGGTACCTCCGGGCTGAATGCCGCGCAGCACGTCGTACATGTGCATGTAGCTCTGCACGTGGCAGGCCACAAAGTTGGGGGTGTTCACCAGATAGGTGGAACGAATGGGGTGGTCGCCGAAACGCAAGTGCGAGCAAGTGAAGCCACCCGACTTCTTCGAGTCATAAGAGAAGTAAGCCTGGCAGTACTTGTCGGTCGTTTCGCCGATGATCTTGATCGAGTTCTTGTTGGCACCCACCGTACCGTCGGCACCGAGACCGTAGAATTTGGCTTGGAACATGCCCTCGCCGCCGAGGCTGATTTCCTCTTTCTTGGGGAGCGATGTGAAGGTCACGTCGTCAACGATACCGATGGTGAAGTGATCCTTCGGCTCGTTGAGCGCGAGGTTCTCATACACGCCGATGATCTGCGCGGGAGTGGTGTCGTTGGAGCCCAAACCGTAGCGACCGCCCACGATGAGGGGGGCATTCTCGCGACCGTAGAAAGCATCCTTGACGTCGAGATAGAGCGGTTCGCCGCTGGCGCCGGGTTCCTTGGTGCGGTCGAGCACCGCAATGCGCTTGGCCGTGGCGGGCACGGCGGCGAGCAGGTGCTTCACCGAGAAGGGGCGATAGAGGTGTACGCAAACCATACCCACCTTTTCGCCTTGTTCGCGCAGGTGGTCGATGGCTTCGCGAGTAGCTTCCGAGGCCGAACCCATGAGAATGATCACGCGGTCGGCTTCAGGATCGCCGTAGTAGTTGAAGAGGCCGTATTCGCGGCCGGTGATGCGGCTGATTTCCTTCATATATTCTTCCACCACCTCGGGCACGACGTTGTAGAAGGGGTTGGAAGCCTCGCGGTGAGCGAAGAAGGTTTCGGGGTTCTCGGCCGTACCGCGTGCCACGGGGCGCTCGGGGGTGAGCGCGCGTTCGCGGAACTCGCTCAGGGCCTTTTGGTCCACCAGCGGGCTGAGGTCCTCGATGTCGAGGCGCTCGATCTTCTGGATCTCGTGCGAGGTGCGGAATCCGTCGAAGAAGTTGATGAAAGGCACGCGCGTCTTGATCGAAGCCAAGTGAGCCACACCGGCCAAGTCCATCACCTCCTGCACCGAGCCCTCGGCCAGCATGGCGAAACCGGTTTGGCGCGCCGACATCACGTCTTGGTGGTCACCGAAGATGCTCAACGCGTGGCTGGCAATGGTGCGCGCCGAAACGTGGAACACACAGGGGAGGAGTTCACCGGCGATCTTGTACATGTTGGGAATCATGAGCAACAAGCCCTGCGATGCGGTGAAGGTAGTGGTCAATGCGCCGGCTTGGAGCGAACCGTGCACAGCGCCGGCGGCACCGCCCTCGCTTTGCATTTCCTGTACCAAGACCGTTTCGCCGAACATGTTCTTGCGGCCTTGCGCCGACCAGTCGTCGACGTATTCGGCCATCGTAGACGACGGCGTGATGGGGTAAATTGCCGCCACTTCGCTGAACATATAGGCGATGTGGGCAGCAGCCTGGTTGCCATCACAAGTAATGAATTTTTTAGCCATACTCATTCTATGGTGTTATGATTGTTATGTTATGATGTCCTTGTGGGCGGAAGTTTCCGCCTGAGCCGGCGTGCCATGCCGGAAGCCGCTGCTGCCCGTTGTGCACACGGGGGTGGAGCGAGGTCGGTCACAAAAATAGAAAAAACGAATAATCCTCTCGGACTATGCACCGGGGCTCGCGTCTGTGGGCACGAGCGTCCGTAGGGCAAAGGTAATATTTCTTTTCTGATAGGCAAAGTGCGCAAAAACGAAACTTCGCACCCGATAGGCTTTTCATCCGAGAAAATAACGCTTTTTGCACCTCCGCCCTCGCTTTTCGCACACTTTTCCCCTCCTTTTTCACGCCAAAATCCAATCATCGCACACCGCAACGCCAAAACTCCACTACTTTTCCGAGAAAGCCCACTCCTTTTGCTAAAAACTCCCAAACTTTTTTCCGACACCTCGCCGCTTTCTACCCTTCACTTACGCGCGCGCGTTCATTTATATATGAAATCACCTTCCTTCGCGAAAGTTTTCTCGACAAACACTTTGTAATCTCCATATTATTTGTACTTTTGCCCAAAAGCATGAGCCTTCATCGCACCACGAACGGGCGAAAGTCGTACTTCCGCACCGGCCATCCGCAGAAAGCGAAGCCCTTGCACAACCTCCCGGCCGCTCAAAAGACGATACGAAAGCCTTAATCGCTTTACGCCACACATTGCTTCTCAAATTCAATCCCTATGCGAAGACTCTTTTTGTACATTCTCACTATGGCAACGCTTGGTGCATGTTCCGATGCGGAATCCAAAGACGAAGACATTCACTACACACAACAACAGAAAGGAATTGTTTCCTTTCAACGTAGCAAATCCGAAGCCCTCGACATAGCCGTGGACTGTCTCCCAGGTTCAAGAACACGAACTTGTACTCGCACAGATGCAACCATCGAATGTATAACCTCCCACACAGCGACTCGCCAAGCCACAACGAGGAATGATGTAGACACGCTACTTTACTTCGTAAACTTTGCCAATTCGGGCGGATACGCCATTGTCTGCGGAGATCGGAGACTTCCATCTGTACTGGCTTTTTCCGACCACGGTGCACTTTCTTCTGCTGACATCGCAAACAACCCTGGCTTATCGTGCTACTTCGATGCTTTCGGCGAACGATATGATTCACTTAAGAACTGCTTCCTTGGCGAAAAACGCTTCACTAACCGGCGACCCACAAGGGGCGAAATTCCAAATAGCTGGTCGGATGTCACTAGAACCCCGATACTTGTCACCACAAAATGGGGACAATACGCTCCCTACAATGCATGTGCCCCTACCGACAAATCCGGGAATCATGCTTTGGCAGGGTGTGTAACCGTAGCTCTCGCTCAAACAGTTGCCTCCTTCAACAAAAAGATCGACTGGGACGACCTCCATCTAGAAGCGAACTCTTCCAAATGGGATGATGCTTCAAAAGCAAAGCTTTTTAGAAAAATCGGCGACGCTCTGCACAACAAATGGGGATGGTATCCCAAAGGCACCGCAGCCGACATTGAAGACGTCCCGAAGGTTCTCAATAAAATGGGATTTGATGGACTGCACAGAGATCTCAGATTTTACGATGACATCGAGGGAGAACTAATAATGGGCAGACCCATAATTATGGGGGCTTTCAAAATTCGAACCAAACATAAAATATGGCCCATCTCATGGTACACATACAGCGGCGGACACTGTTGGATTGCCGATGCCTTCCTATGGAGAAAACATAAAGAGTTGACCCCCTCCATCATGGAGGGAAGCTACACTATCCATGATTACAAATTCTTTCACTATAACTGGGGGTGGAGCGGCAAAGACGACGGATATTTTTTAGAAGGGATTTACGACACAGCCAAGAAGGGATGGGTCCCAATATGGCCAGCGCCACATGAGCGAGAAAATTTTCGCTGGAAGCACCAATATATTTCCGACATCATCTACACTCGCCAATAATGAAAAAGCTCTATTACGTTTGCATGCTTTGCATACAGCTTCTCACACTCAGTTCTTGTGAGAGAAGCAACTTAATGAACGACACCTACACCCTCACTTCTGCATTTGACAGCTTCATGAAGGTCACAAGTTTGTCCATCACAGAGATCGCGACAGACTCCGGACAAGACAGCATACTGTTCCGCATAGCCAGCGACGGCAGTACAATCCAACCGCAAGACGGGCGGACATTCAGAGAAGCTTGTATTTCATACGGCGAGGAAAAACCACATATTTTCTACGCTCCTGACCCTTATATTTATTATACCCCCTTATTCAATGCACGCGAGCTAAGGCTAGAATCCATCGACGGCGAGGGGAAGAAACACGACCTCACTCCTCACACATACATTCGATTCCAAAGTTCCCGAAAGTTCCTCGAAAGCGGATATACCAATGGGGGACCCACCTCCTTATACTCCTACAAACTCTCGGAACTATCGCCCGTCGATGCCCATTGGATTAATGAAAAGTTCACGCTGGTTGTTCCCACCACACAACTGCGCGACGCAAAGCGAATCATCATCTACCTCATCACAGACAACGGCACAATTTCTACTTCTTCGGTCTATCCCCTCCGAAAGACTAATCGTGCCATAAATTTTCTTGACCCCCATATTACACTTGCCGATTGACTCTACGAGTTGACCTGCACGCGTATATTTTAGTCAATTCCCCTCAGCAATACCTCAATATCTAAATACAATACACTATGACACACCCCACTCCCCGCCCACTGCTCCGCCTGCTCGGCGTGCTGTTCGTTTTCCTCTTCGCCCTCCTGCCCCTCGCGGCGCAAAAGGGTAATAAGGACTTCGAGGACTACAACGTGCAACGCGGCTTCGAAATGCTGCAAAACGACGAAGATCTCGACGAAGCGCTCAAGCAATTCCAAACCGCGCTCGAAAAGAACCCGCGCAACGGCTATGCCCATTTCTTCATTGGCCTCATCCGCCTCAACAACGACGAAAACGGCAACGCCCTCTCCGCTTTCGATCTGGCCATCAAGCATTTGCCTAAGAAAGACAAGAAAACACTTGCCCTTGTGCAATCCAAACGCGCGCTCGTCCACTTGGAACTCACCGACACCACGGCCGCTCTCACCGATCTCGGCACGGCCATCCGCCTTGTGCCCGACGACAAAGACTATTACCAACAGCGCGGCGATCTCTACTACGAGATGAGTCGCTACGACCTCTCCGACCGCGACTACGAGCAGATGCAAAAACTCGACAAAGGCGACACCTATTCTTATATGGGGCTGGGACGCAACGCGGTGGCACGCAAAGACTACGACCGCGCCCTCACCCTCTTCGACCGCGTGGTGCAACTTGCTCCCGAATACAGCCAAGGCTATTCCTTCCGCGCCGAGGTGCACTTGCTGCGTCGCGACTATCCACGCGCCGTGGAGGACTGCGCCACGGCTTTCGTCCACGTGGGCGACGACATCGACAACAAAGCTTTCCAAGTCTTCGGCACCCTCTGCGACTCTGCTGCCGCCCCGCTGCGCGCACGCCTCAAAGTGCTGCGCAACAAAGAGCCGAACGAACGAAAATGGCCCTTGCTCCTGGCCGGTATCGAACGCGCGCAACACCACTACGGCCGTGCGGTGAACTACCGCCTCGAAGAGTATGCCATGGATCCCTCGGCCGGTACCGCCAACGGCATTGCCACCGACCTCAATGCCCTCGGACTCACGGAGGCCGCAGTGACATGGGCTGCACGCGCCGAGGAAGAGGACTCCAGCAGTCTGTCAACAATACTCTTACAAGCGGAACTGCTCACCGACCTCCACCGCTACGACGAAGCCAACGCGGCACTGGATCGCGCACAGGCCATCGATGCCGAAGACGCCCGCGTCTACCTGCAGCGCTCCTTGATCCACCGCGAACAGAAAAACTACGAAGCCGCTGTGGAAGCCATGGACATGGCGCTCTCGCTCAACGAGGAGTCGACCATCCTCCACGACCTGCACGGACGCTTGCTCCTGAAAATGGGGCAGAAAGAGCGTGCCGACGCAGACTTCCGCCGCGAGTTGGAACTCGAAAAAACGCCCGACGATTACTTCGTCTCGCCCTTTGCCCTCTATTTCCTCGGACGCCCGAAAGCGGCCGTCGCACGCATGGACTCCATCATGGCCAAGGGCGATGAGGACAACGCCTACAACGCTGCTTGTCTCCACGCACTGTGCGGCAACAAGCAGCAGGCACTCACCTATTTAGAGCGTGCGCTGAAGAGCCGAAAGTACACCGATTTCGACCACATCGACAAAGACTCTGACCTTGACAACCTGCGCAACGATGCTGATTTCAAGGCGCTGGTGAAGCAATATCGCGACGCGTGGGAAGCCCACCTCGCCGCTGAGCGCAAACTCCTCGACCCGCGTGCCACAGAGGGCACAAAGAGCCACGCACCCACCGTCGCCGCACCGGCACCCGGCACGAAAAAAACCGCCGGAACGGCAGCCGCCGCCACAAAACACGGCGTTTCGGAAATCGCCTTCACCCGTACGGGCGGCGTCACGCAGGTGCCTTGCACCATCAATGGGCTGCCCCTCCACTTTGTTTTCGACACAGGAGCGTCGGACGTGACGCTCTCGTCGGTCGAAGCGCTGTTTATGTTCAAGAACGGCTATCTCAAACCCACCGACGTGATCGGCCGCCGCGCCTATCTCACCGCCTCGGGCGATGTGGTGGAGGGCACGAGCGTGCGCCTGCGCTCTGTGACCTTCGGCGGCATGACGCTCGACAATGTGCGCGCCTCCATCACCCACAGTCAGGACGCGCCACTCCTCCTCGGCCAGTCGGTGCTCAGCCGACTGGGAAAAGTGGAAATCGACAACCGGGCCAACGTGATTCGCATCACGCAAAAATAAGCCGCCGGCACCCTTCGCGCTCACCTTGCGCAACCTTGCACACAAGGCGAGAAACGACCGAGGCAAAAAGCCTTCTGCGCTCAAAAAAATCCGCCGATGCGACGAAATGCGTCGATAGGAGCGGAAAGCATCGTATAAAAAGGCCTTTTCTCCTCAAAAATTTGTACAGTCCCCGCAAATTGCTTATATTTGCAGCGTTCAAACAGACGTGAGGGGCTCAAATGAAGCTCCTCACTTCTTTTAATTAGCCGTGTCTCACCCCACTTCGCCACCGAAGTCGAGACACCCCAACTCATTTCACACCGACTGACACTCATGATCAGTAAAGCAGCCGTAGAACAACTCATCGCCGACTGGCTCGTCGGCAAAGACTATTTCCTGACCGACCTGGTCATCACGCCCGATGACCGCATCATCGTGGAAATCGACCACGCCGAAGGGGTGTGGATCGAAGATTGTGTGGCGCTCTCTCGCCACATCGAAGACGGACTGGACCGCGACGAGACAGATTTCGAACTCGAAGTGGGCAGCGCCGGCTTGGGACAGCCCTTCAAAGTGCTGCGCCAATATGAAATCCACGTCGGAGACGATGTGGAGGTGCTCACCGCCGAAGGCAAAAAACTCGTCGGCCGCCTCACCGCTGTCGACAACGGCCAAATCACCCTCACGCAAACCGTGAAAGTGAAGGCACCGGGCGAAAAACGCCCCCACCTGGAAGAGGTGGAAACCGTGCTTTCGCTCGATGCGGTGAAATGGACCAAACTTTACATCGACTTCAAATAAAATAGCGCCCGCCCACGCGCGACGATGCTCCATACTCGGCGCAACCACCGCGCACGCTGCAGCCACTTGCACCGCGAGGCCGGCTTATACACCCCATTCGCATATATCACAGCGACCCACCATGGCCAAAAAGCAAACCGAAACTCCCAGTTTGTTGGAGACCTTCAGAGACTTCAACCAAACCAAAAATATCGATGATACCACTTTGCTCGGCGTGCTCGAAGAGAGCTTCCGCAGTGTCATCGCCAAAATCTTCGGCACGGACGAAAATTTCACCGTCGTGGTCAATCCCGACAAAGGTGACTTCGAAATCACGCGCAGCCGTGAGATTGTAGCCGACGATGAAGTGGAAGATCCCAACAAACAAATCGCGCTCTCTGAAGCTCGCCGCATCGAACCCGACTTTGAAGTGGGGGAAGACTGCAGCGAGCACATCGAATTTGAAGATTTCGGCCGCCGCGCCATCCTAACCCTCCGCCAAACCTTGGCCAGCAAGATCCTTGAGCTCGAACACGACTCCATATATAATAAGTATAAGGATCGTGAGGGCGAGATGGTGACGGCCGAAGTTTACCAAACGTGGAAGAACGAAACGCTCCTCGTAGACGAAGAGAAAAACGACCTCTTGCTGCCCAAAAGCCAGCAGATTCCTCGCGACTACTACCACAAGGGCGACCACATCAGCGCCGTGATCGACCGCGTCGACAACACGAACGGCAATCCGAAGATCTATCTTTCGCGCACCAGCCCCATGTTCCTGCGTCGCCTGCTCGAACGCGAGATTCCCGAAATCGCCGAAGGTGTCATCCAGCTCCGTGCTGTGGCGCGTATCCCGGGCGAACGCGCGAAGATCGCCGTCGAAAGCTTCGACCCCAACATTGATCCCGTCGGTTCGTGCGTGGGTGTGGGCGGAAGCCGCATCAACGGTATCGTTCGCGAACTGCGCAACGAGAACATCGATGTCATTCCCTACTCTTCCAACACGATGTTGTTCATCCAACGTGCCCTCAATCCGGCACACATCAACAACATTGAGATCAACGAAGAACTCAAAAAGGCCGACGTCTTCCTCAATCCCGACCAAGTGAGCCTCGCCATCGGTAAAGGCGGCCAAAATATCAAGCTCGCCTCCATGCTCACCGGCTATACCATCGACGTCTTCCGCGAAGTCGAAGGCGAACAGCCCATCGACGACATTTATCTCGACGAATTCTCGGACGAAGTAGACCAATGGGTCATCGACGCCGTGAAGAACATGGGGCTGCGCACCGCACGAGAAGTGCTGAATGCCCCCCGAGATATGATCGCTGAAAAGGCCGACCTCGAAGACGACACCGTAGACCACCTCCTCTCCGTGCTCCGCGCAGAGTTTGACGACAGCGAAAGCTAATGCCGAGGGCTTCGGCCCCCACCGCCTTCCCCTTTCGTCACATCGGCCATGCACGCGGCCACAACCCACACACAATGAGATTAAGCAAAGCTACCAAAGAATTTAACATCGCAACCCAAAGAGCCGTTGACACGCTCAAAGAGCACGGTCACGTCGTCGAGGCCAACCCCAATGCAAAAATCGACGACGCACAATACGAGATTCTCAAAAAGGTGTTTGCCAGCGACAAAGCCCAAAAGGACGAGGCCGAAAAGCTCTTCCCCAGCCGACGCGAGGAGAAACGCAACGAGAAGGCCGATAAGCCCGAAGTGAACGACGAGGCGCCCGCCGCTCCTGCCGAAACGCCCGCTCCCGCGGCCGAAACTTCGACCGAAGCCCAGCCCACCGCCGAAGAGACCAAGACCGAAGTGCCCGAAGACCTCAAGCCCCAGGTGAAGGTGCTCGGTAAGATTGAGCTCGAAGACAACGCCGGCGGCAAAAAACGCGGCTCGCGCAAGTCGACTGCCGCCTCCAAGACGGAGAAAGCAGCCGAAAAATCGGCACCCGCCAAAAAGCCCGAGGCAGCGCCTGCCGCAGCCGAAAGCGTAGCCCCCGAGGCACCCGCCGAAAAGCCCGCAGCTCCTGCACAACCCGCGGCGGAAGAGCAAACACCCGCCACGGAAACCGCAGCAGCTCCCGCCGAAGCATCCGCTCCCGCGGCCACTGCCGATGCGCCTGCCGCCACCGGTAACGAGAACGACGCTGAAACAACCTCCGTCGGTGGTGCTCCGCGCCTCACCGGCCCGAAGGTGGTCGGCAAAATCGACCTCGATGCCATCAACGCCAACACGCGCCCCAAGAAAAAGAGCAAAGAAGAGCTCCGCAAAGAGCGCAACGACAAGCGCAACCCCGCCGGCAAGAAGCGCGCACGCATCGGCAACGAGCGAGTAGACGTGAGCGCCGAAGCCAAAAAGAACAATGCCGGCGGCAACGCCGGTGCAGGTGCGGGTCAGAATCGCAACAACCAAAACCGCAATAACCAGAACGCCGCCAAGGGTCAAGGCAAGAAGGGCAAGAAAGGCAACGCCCCCGCACAGCCCGTCAGCGACGAGGACGTAGCAAAGCAGGTAAAAGAAACCCTCGCACGTCTGCAAGCGAAGGGTGCCGGCAAGGGCAAGGGCGCGAAATACCGTAAGGAGAAGCGCGAAGCCGCCCGCGAGCGTCACGAAGAAGACCTCATGCGTCGCGATGCCGAGAGCCGCGTGCTCAAACTCACCGAGTTTGTGACCGCCAACGAGCTCGCCACAATGATGGACGTCCCCGTCACGCAAGTTATCGGCACCTGCATGAGCATCGGCATCATGGTTTCGATCAACCAGCGCCTCGACCAAGAGACTATTGAGATGGTGGCCGATGAATTTGGCTTCAGCACCGAGTTTGTCAGCGCAGAAGTGCAAGAAGCGATCATCGAAGAAGTGGACAGCGACGAAGATCTCGAGCCCCGCGCTCCCATCGTTACCGTCATGGGTCACGTCGACCACGGTAAAACCTCCTTGCTCGACCACATTCGCAACGCCAACGTCATCGCCGGTGAGGCCGGTGGTATCACACAGCACATCGGTGCCTACAATGTCCGCCTCAAAAATGGCCGCTCCGTCACCTTCCTCGACACCCCCGGTCACGAAGCGTTCACCGCCATGCGTGCTCGCGGTGCACAAGTCACCGACATCGCCATTATCATCATTGCCGCCGACGACAATGTGATGCCCCAGACCAAGGAAGCCATCAATCACGCCGTGGCTGCGGGCGTTCCCATCGTCTTCGCCATCAACAAGATCGATAAGCCCGGCGCCAACCCCGACGCCATCAAGAGCACCCTCGCTTCGATGAACTTCCTCGTCGAAGAATGGGGCGGTAAATACCAATCGCAGGACATCTCGGCCAAGAAGGGCGAAGGCGTGTTCGAACTCCTCGAAAAAGTGCTCCTCGAAGCCGACCTCCTCGAGCTCAAAGCCAACCCGAAGCGTCGTGCCGTCGGCACCGTCATCGAGAGTTCGCTCGACAAGGGTCGCGGCTACGTCTCCACCGTCCTCGTTTCCAACGGTACCCTGCGCCAAGGCGACGTCATCGTGGCCGGTACCCACGCCGGACGCGTCAAAGCCCTCTTCAATGAGCGCGGCGTTCGCGTCCAGGAAGTGCCCCCCGCACACGCCGCCACCGTTCTCGGCTTCGACGGCGCACCCCAAGCCGGCGACCAGTTCAACGTCATGGAGACCGAGCAAGAAGCCCGCGAAATCGCCAACAAGCGTCTGCAACTTCAGCGCGAACAAAACCTCCGCACCTCCAAGATGCTCACGCTCGACGAGATCGGCCGCCGCTTGAAGCTCGGCGACTACCAAGAACTCAACATCGTCGTCAAGGGCGACGTGGACGGTTCGGTACAAGCCCTCTCCGACTCCTTCATTCGTCTCTCTACCGAGTCCATCGCCATCAACGTCATCCACAAGGGCGTGGGTCAAATCTCTGAGAACGACGTCACCCTCGCTGCCGCCTCCAAGGCCGTCATCGTCGGTTTCCAAGTGCGTCCCTCAGCCGGTGCGCGCAAACTCGCCGAGAAGGAAGGTGTCGACATCCGCCTCTACTCCATCATCTACGATGCCATCGAGGAAGTCAAGGAAGCCATGGAAGGCATGCTCAAGCCCATTGTCAAGGAAGAGATCACCGCGATGGTCGAAGTGCGCCAAGTCTTCCACATCTCCAAGGTCGGCTACATCGCCGGTGCCTACGTCATCGACGGTAAAGTCTCCCGTTCCGACAAAGCCCGCCTCATCCGCGACGGCGTGGTGGTCTTCTCCGGCGACATCGCCGCCCTCAAGCGTTTCAAAGACGACGTCAAGGAAGTCACCACCAACTTCGAGTGCGGTATCTCCCTCCAAGGATGCAACGACATCAAGGAAGGCGACACCATCGAAACCTACCGCGAAATCGAAATCAAGCAAAAGCTCAACGCTTAATCCACACATTGCCGCGATCGGTTCCTTTCCGATCGCGGCTTTTTTTGTACCTTCGCCCGGCAATTTCCCACTTTTGCACAAAAACGCCCCGAAACGTCACAAAACAGCAGGGCGAAGAAGGCCATTCGTCGACAAAACCCGTTCATTAGTCGATAAGTTCGTCCGAAACAGCGCATTCCCCGAAAGGCCATTTGCTTTTTACCTCCCAATTCTCTATTTTTGCAATAACAAAAAGACAATGAAGAAGTCACTTTTCGCAGCCCTCGCCTTCGCGTCTTCGCTGCTCCTCACCACCTCCTGCGACACCCCCGAAACCCTCAAAGGAGTACAGCCCAGCGCCGCCAACACTCTCTCCGCACTCAACACCGGAGGCACGATGCTTACCAATCTCGTCGGCAACTTTCTCAACGGCGGCAGCGTAACAGAACGTGATCTCGTCGGCACATGGACCTACAACGGAGTCAACTGTGTCTTCGAAAGCCAAAACCTCTTGGCACAAGCCGGCGGCGTCGCCGCATCCAGCGCGCTCGAAACCAAAATCGACGAGCAACTCAAGCGCTACGGCATCAGCAAAGGCGTGACCCGCTTCACCTTCAACGCCGACAAAACCTTCACCGCGACACTCAACGGTCGCAACCTAAGCGGAACTTATAGCCTCGACACCGCGTCGAAAACGCTACACCTTCAATTCGTAGGCGGACTCCTCAACCTCCAGCCCCAAGTCACTCGCAACGGCAACGGCATCGCCCTCCTTTTCGAGTCTGACAAACTCTTGGGGCTCCTCAGCACCGCCTCCTCCTTCCTCGGCAAGATGGGTAATTCCAACCTCGCCATGGTCTCTTCGCTCCTCGGCAACTACCAAGGTATGCGCATCGGACTCAAACTCTCGAAGTAAACGCCTCAGCGCTCCCCACTTCGATCTCGCGGCAGCCGCGCACCGGCACAAACACCCCCGCAGCACCGCAAACCCTCGGCGACCGTCGCCCGCATTCCCCCGCGATTCGCGACCGTCACCCACTCCCCACGGCATTTCTCGTATTTATAGTTTCCGAACAGTCTCGCTTACAGTGGTAAGTGAGGCTGTTTTTTTTTGCACATTGAGGGCAAATCACTACCTTTGCCCCATCAAAACCTCAGAACATGCACAAGTTTTCTCGCATCCTCCCCTTGCTTTTCGCCCTCGGCCTCATCCTCAGCTCCTGCGGCGGCAGCAACACCCAAACTAAAAACGGCTATACCTACCAATTGGCGCCCCGCGAATCGCAGCCCGGCAACTTCCTCACCTACACCGCAGCCCAAGGCACCGTACGCTCGTGGCAAGGCTTCGCCGTTCGCGCCGATCGCAAAACCCTCTCCGCCGGCGACCTCTTTGAGCAGGAGCCCGAAGTGCGTATCGACTCCTCGCGCCTCACCCAAAGCCTCAATGCCGACGGAACCCTCACCGTCGGTCACTTCGTCGGCCGCGTCGGAGGCGAAAGCACCCTCATCGACGGCATCGTCGTCCCCGCTTCCGGCACACCCCACGGCCGCGATACCGCACTCGTCAACCGCGTCGTCCAACCCATCGAAGGCGGCGGCATCTACATCGGCCCCGCCACCCAGCGCGAGATCGCTTCGCGCGGCGGACAGGGCGGCACCATCCGCAACTCCCGCAACGTCATCGACAGCCTCGGCGTCGGTCTCCACGTCTTCCCCGACGGCAGCTACTTCGCCGGCCGCATGGTAGGCGATCTCGGCACCGACCTCCCTGACTTCCTCGACGGCTACTACATCGCCGCCGACAGCACCCTCTATGTTCTCCCCGAAGAGCGTACCGCCGTCGATGCCCTCACCACCGAAGCCCTCAAGGCCAAAGCCCCCGCCAAGGGTGCCCCCATGGCGCGCCTCCTCAGTCTGCCCGAAGACCTCAAAAACCTCTACGGTAGCGTGGCCAACAACTACGACACCCCGCCTATGCTCAACGGTAGTCCCGCTGCCGTCGCCGCCCTCCACTTCGCCCCCTACGAAACGGCCGGCCATTCCACCAAAAGCCACGAGATCACCGTCCAATTCCTCGTCGGCACCGACGGACGCACCACCGTCATCAACGTCACCGACTGCAAAGACGTAGAAGTAGAGGCCGCCGTCAAAGGCTTCCTGCGCAAACAAGCCTTCACCCCCGCCACCAAGGGCGGACGCCCCGTCAAAGCCTGGGTTCACCGCACCCTCACCTACCTCACCGCCACCGACGGAGCGGGCGGCGGCAAACCGCGCGAAATCATCGGCAACCTCAGCGAGCTCTAAGTCCGCCCTCACCCCGAAAGGCTCGGGCAGCGACCGAACCTCCTCACCCACCCACAACCCGGCATTCAACCGCACGCCGCGAAGCCCCGCCTCGCGCCCGGCACAACGCGTGCACACACCGACATAACAACTTTTTTCTCATGGCACAAGCCCCCGAATTCAAGTACGCCCCCATGTTCCAACTCGGCGAAGACAAAACCGAGTACTATCTCCTCACAAGCGACCACGTGAGCACCAGCGAATTTGAAGGACACCCCGTCCTCAAAGTCGAAGCCGAAGGCATCACCCGCATGATTGCCCAAGCCTTCCGCGATGTCTCCTTCCTCCTCCGCCGCGAGCACAACGAACAGGTAGCCTCCATCCTCTCCGATCCCGAAGCCTCCGACAACGACCGCTACGTTGCCCTCACCTTCCTGCGCAACGCCGAAGTCGCCGCCAAAGGCCGTCTGCCCCTCTGCCAAGACACCGGCACCGCCATCGTCCACGGCGAGAAAGGCCAGCAAGTATGGACCGGCACCTGCGACGAAGCCGCCATCTCGCGCGGTGTCTACGACACCTACACCGAGGAAAACCTCCGCTACTCGCAAAACGCCCCCCTCAACATGTACGACGAGGTCAACACCCGTTGCAACCTCCCCGCACAGATCGACATCGAAGCCACCGAGGGCGACGAATACCACTTCCTCTGCGTCACCAAGGGCGGCGGATCGGCCAACAAGAGCTACCTCTATCAGGAAACCAAGGCCATCCTCAACCCCGACACCCTCGTGCCCTTCCTCGTCGGCAAGATGAAAACCCTCGGCACCGCCGCTTGTCCGCCCTACCACATCGCCATCGTCATCGGCGGCACCAGCGCCGAGAAGACCATGCTCACCGTCAAGCTCGCCTCCACCCACTACTACGACTCGCTCCCCACCACCGGCGACGAAACCGGTCGCGCCTTCCGCGACGTAGAGCTCGAAGCCCGCTTGCTCGAAGAGACCCGTCACATCGGCCTCGGCGCACAATTCGGCGGTAAATACTTTGCCCACGACATCCGCGTCGTGCGCTTGCCCCGCCACGGCGCCTCCTGCCCCGTAGGCCTCGGCGTGAGCTGCTCGGCCGACCGCAACATCAAGTGCAAAATCAACCGCGACGGCATCTGGATTGAGAAACTCGACGACAACCCCGGCCGCCTCATCCCCGAACACCTCCGCAACGCCGGCGAAGGCGAAGTGGTGCGCGTCGATCTCAACCGCCCCATGCCCGAGATTCTCGCCCAGCTCGACAAATATCCCGTCTCCACCCGCCTCTCCCTCAACGGCACCATCATCGTGGCCCGCGACATTGCCCACGCCAAGATCAAGGAACGCCTCGACCGCGGCGAAGACATGCCCCAATATCTCAAGGATCACCCCGTCTACTACGCCGGTCCCGCCAAAACGCCCGCCGGCATGGCCTGCGGCTCCATGGGTCCCACCACAGCCGGCCGCATGGACCCCTACGTCGATCTCTTCCAGAGCCACGGCGGCAGCATGATCATGCTCGCCAAGGGCAACCGCTCGCAGCAAGTCACCGACGCCTGCAAGGCACACGGCGGTTTCTACCTCGGCTCCATCGGCGGTCCCGCCGCCATCTTGGCACAAAACAACATCAAGTCCATCGAGTGCGTCGAATACCCCGAACTCGGCATGGAAGCCGTTTGGAAGATCGAGGTCGAAGACTTCCCCGCCTTCATCCTCGTCGACAACAAGGGCAACGACTTCTTCAAGCAGTTGCCCCCCGCCTGCGCCAAGTGCTAAACCCGCTCCGCGTCCCTCGTTTCCCCGAGGGGCACGTCCACAAAAAAGTCCCCCACTATCTCGCAATAGTGGGGGACTTTTTCGTAAAACTCGCCGTGCTTCAGCAAGAAGTGGCCGACTTACGTAGACGCGCTGTTGCGTGCGAAAAGATTGGAGAAGTGGACAAAGAAGCCCTGCACAGGGCGCAAAGGGATTTCGCGCTCGGCACTTAAAAAGCTGTCCGTCTTCCTGCTTCATCACTCCCATAGTTTGCAAATATTGCTGTCCGGTAAAAGTTTTTCTCTCCACATAAAATAAGGCTGAAGTCC
>JABZKU010000039.1 GCA_015257125.1 Prevotellaceae bacterium
CTTACAGTCGTATGGTGAAGAGGTGAAGGCAAAAAACGAAAAACAGCGGACGCGCACGCGTAGCGCGCGCGTTGGGGGCAGAAGTGGAAGGCCGGTGCACTTTTGAGAAAGGGTTTCCGGTAGTTGAGGCCTCACTCCAAATGTCGGACGAACCTTATTTTTAGAGAAGAGGCTTAGACCGAACTCAGGTTTTCAAGCAGCTTTTCACTCAGAGCGGCGATTTTTTCGCCTTCTGTCATCGTTGATTCGAGGGCTTCGCGAATATCCATAGTTTGTGTGTTTGAAATCTTGGGGACTTTCGGACGAAGTCCACCACTTTTGCATCGAAGGAGAGCGCGGCGGCGAAAGAAAAGTTTTTTTCGCGCGGCAGATTTGGCATAATGCAGTCGAATGCTTATATTTGCGGTCTAAATCATTCGTCTATGCAGCAACTTCTACGCTATCTGTTTTCTCTGCTCTGTGTCGTCGCTCTCTCGAGCGTCGGTGCTTTGCGCGCGGCCGATGTGGTTGCCGCTGCTCCCTCGTCGGAGTCGCCGGCATTGGTGGCGCCGTCCGAAGTTTCGATCTCGCTGCGCGGCAATCAGTTGCGCGTGACCAACGCCGACGGACAGACGGTGGAAGTCTATAATATCACCGGTGTGAAAGTTTTTGTGCATCGCGTCGAAGGCGACGATCGCACGTTCACCCTCAGTGCCGAGCGCGGTATTTACATCGTTAAGGTCGGTAAGCTCGTACGGCGCGTGACGCTCCTCTGAGGCGCGTCGTTGCCGAGCGTCGCAGGCTGTGCCGCCCGCGATGCGCGGAGCCCCGTTGCCCAATGTAAGGCAACGGGGCTTCGTGGCGCTAAGCTGTGTATTTTCTTTTTATTGAGTATGGGATTCCCGATGCCCGCTATATTCGAAGTAGGGACTAATTAAATTCTATTTTTTATGGATCATCGTGTTAGAAAAATCGGTGTGTTTTATGACGGTAGTTATGTATTCCAAGTGCGCAATTATTATAAGCGTGTGCATGAGCGCCATGGCATTTTGGATTTCAATGGACTGCATACGTTTGTGAAGCAGGAGATCGCCCGCATCGAGGGCTTGTCGGAGCAGGAATTGAGCATGTGTAAAATTGTGGATGCGCATTTCTTTCAAGGCCGCCGCTCGGCTCACCATTCCGATGCCGAGGCGTTGAGAGGCGAACGGGCTTTCGACGAAATGCTCAGCCGCATGGGCGTGACCACGCACTACCTGCCGTTGAAGAAACGCGGCTCTTTCGAAATGGAAAAGGGCATCGATGTGTGGTTGGCCTTGGAGGCGCTCGAGCAGTCGTACTACAAGCACTATGACTTTGTGGTGCTCTTGGCGGGCGACGGCGACTATCTGCCACTGCTGCGCAAACTCAATGCGTTCGGCATTCGGGTGATGTTGCTCTTCTGGGAGTTTGAATATGAGGACGACCGGGGCGGGGTGCGCTACACCTCGGCTTCCGATGCGTTGAAGAACGAAGCCACCTATCCCATGGACATGGTGCAGGTGTGCAACAGCCCGAAAGGCGACATCCTCTTCAGCAACGACAGAATGCGCGACGCCGATTCGCAAAACGAAGTGGAAGAGTATGAGGGCGTTGTCCTTTCGGTGGGGCGAGATTATGGCTTCATCAAGCAGGAGAGTTTCCCCGACAATGTGTTTTTTCTGACCAAAACGGTCGAAGGTGACGTGCAGCGCGGCGACCGCGTGACGTTTGCCGTCGAAGTGGGACAGAATGGCAATCTGGTGGCCAAGTTTGTCCGCTCGGTGAAGTAGCCTTTGCCCTAAGGCTCAAAAAAAGTGCCTGCGCAACGTGAGGTTGCGCAGGCATTTTTTGTGTCTTTGCGCCGGTGGGGCGCGTTTGCGGGCGGACTTAGAGGGTGAGATCGCCTTTGCCGCGGAGAAAGCGGTCGAGTTCCCGTTCGTCGAGCGCGAGCGTGCCGTCCGAAAGGGCAAGAAAAGCGTTTTTCACTTCCTCTTCGTTGCCGGCGGTGTTGATTTTCGCAAAGACTTGTCGCAACACGGCGCTGCGTTCGTCGGTGGCCCGCATGAGGCGACTGAACTCTCCGCGGAGCAGTTGGGCGTCTTGGTCGATTTTGCGTTGTTGTGCCACGGATTCGGCCTGCACTTGGCGCAGCGCGAGGTAGCTCGACAGGACGTTCAACACCGAATCGGCGGTGCGCTTCAGGTCTTGGTTCAACTGTTCGTAGCGTTTTTCGGCGCGTATTTCTTCGACGATGGCGCGCGCTTGTTGGGGATTTTTGGCTTCGGCGAGTTCTTGGCGGCGGGCTTGGACGATGGCTTGTGTCTCGAGGGCCGATTCGGCAGCCTTGTTTTGCAGCTCTGCTTGCAGTTGGCTGAGCGCGCGTTGGCTTTGAGCGGGCATCGATACCTGGTTGAACTGATAGGGCACGGTGGCTTTGAGCAGTCGCTCGTCGAGGGAGGTTTGTGTGATTTCGCGGGCGAGGCGGAGCAGGCGGACGACGTCGCCCAAGCGCCGGGCTATTTCGGGCGTATTGATCGGTGCTTGGCTGTCGGCACGGCGTATTTGCAGACTCATGCCGTTCACTTCCGCTTGGAATTTGAGCTTCTCTTTTTCTACGACGGCAAGTTTCTTGCCGTAGGTTTTGACCTCGCGGCGGTGTTCCTTGTGTTGCGCTTCCATCTCGCGATAAGCCTCGTATAAGGCGCCGTGCACTTCATACCACTGCTGATAACGCTCTTCGTAGTTTTGATTGTGGATGCCAAAGGTGAGCAGGTTGAAGAAGGCCGGCCAGCGCGTCGGGCGCGCGCTCTTGGCTCGCTTGTAGAAACGGCGCAAGCCTTTGAGGTTCTCGTCGAGTCCTTCGGCCTGTGTGCGATGGTGCTCGATGGCGCCCCGGTGTCGGCTGACGAATTGCTCGGCCAGATGCAGATCATCGAGCTTCTCATTGCGCTTTTGGCGGAGTTCTTTCAAGTTGCCGCGGTTGTAGTAGGCGTCGACGAGGGACTGGAAGCTGCGATCGAAGACGCGATCGGCAAACTCGTGGAATTTTTTGGCGCGGGGGATGGCGACGTCGTTGAGCGCCTTGTAGATGGTGAACAGACGCATGACGTCGGTTTGGACGGTCGTGGCGTCGCTGTGAAGGCGGAGCTTGAAATTCTCGAGTTCGGCGCGGAGTTCGTGAGTGATGGTGATGGAGTCGAGATGATGCCCCACAAAGTTCAGCCCGAGCGAAATCAGCCCGGCGCCGATGCCGTTGTTGAAGCCTTCAATACTCTGCTTGGCTCGCTTGTTGATGCTATCGTTGATTTTGCGCATGGCCAGCAGGCTGCTTTGCACCACCTGGTCGTAGTGGAGATGGGCGGCTTCTTGCATGGCGCGCACGTCGAGCCACTCGATGCGGGCGAAGTCGAAGAGCTCGGGATCGACGGCTTTGATGCGATCGCCGAAGAGGTCGATCAACTCGAGGCTGCGCCGGCGGTAGATGTCGGCGATGCGGTCGCGCATGAGCGAGAATTCGGTGATCAGCCCGCTGAGCGAGTCTTTATAGCCGTAGTAGTGATTGACCATGTCGCCGTAATTGCTGCGCAACGCGGAGAGGGAGTTCTGAATATTCTTGACTCCCGCGTGACCGGTGAGGCGATCGAGGAAATTGCTTTTTTGGCCGGGCTCGCGGCCCTCGAGATTGTCATTGATGCTGCTGCAAAGTCGTTCGCCGTGGGCGACAACGAGGGCATTGGTGTTGTCGATGTGGTCGTCGACTTCGTATTGTGTGCAGTGGCTCAGGCGCTCGAGAAAGTCTGCCTGATCGACAACAGAGCGCCCGAAGGTTTCGTCTACAATTTGTGTGCGGAGAGCATTGTCGCGGTAGTGCTCGTAGGCCTCGCACACGGCTTGTTGCAGCGTGGTTTCGCTGAGATCGGCCGAAGGGAAGTCGGGGCGGAGTGCCATGGCGAGCTCGCTGAGGCTTAACACCCCTTTTTCGTGGTATTGATTTCGGGCGAGTTGTTGAATGCGTTCGTGAAGGGGAGTGGGTTCCATGGAAGATTGTGCAGATGAGTTGTTCATGAGTATTGAGTTGTGCTCGAAATGTTTCGGAAGTGGGGAGAAGGGCGCAAATGTTGCGGCGACACTGCCGAAAATTGGGGGCTGTTTGCCGTTTGTGGTCGATGACGAGGGCACACCCGTGGCCTTTCGGCAAAGAGCGGGCGGGGGCGGAGGAATATGGGGTAAAAAAGAAAGCCCGCCCAAAAGAATTTGTTCTTTGGGCGGGCATTCTTGGTGCGGCGCGTGGCCGATGTGCATCGGCGTCACGCGTGAGTTGGGGGATAGGTGCTGCCTATCTTCGAGGTGATCTGCTCACTGCACCCAACGCTTTCCCCGGGTGGGGAGAGAGGTTATCCTTGTACCTCTTTGATCTTCTCGGCAATGATTTCGAGGTCGTTGCGGAGGGTCTGAATGCGGCGCTCGATGTCGGCAACGAGGGAGTTGCCGGCCTTGGATTTCGAGTTGAGGAAGGTGAGATTCGTCTCGTAAGTTTGGATTTCGGCCTTCTTGGTTTCGTAGGCACGTTGGAGGCGCTGCAATTCACTTCCACCATTTTGCGCTGCACGACGGGTGATGTTGTCTACACGACGGCGACCGGCTTCGCGGTGCACGGTTTCGTAGATTTTGTCGCAGAGGGTGCGGTAGGTGCGGTAGATTTTTTCCTTTTTGCGGAAGGGGACGTGGCCGATGGCGGCCCATTCGGCTTGGAGGGCTTTGACGGCTTGTTGAAGTTGCTCGCTGCCTTCGTCTGCCAACTGCTGGAGGCGGGCGATGACGTCGAGTTTCTTGGTGAGGTTGGCCTGTTCCTCTTCGTGAACGCCGGAATTGGCTTCTTTCTTGCGGTCGAAGAAGGCGTTGCAGGCGGTGTTGAAGCGTTTCCACACGGCATCGCTCACTTTGTGGGCGACGGGGCCGATCTTTTTCCACTCGGCTTGGAGCGCAACGAAGGCGTTGGTGGTGTTGCTCCAGTCGGTGCTGTCCTTAAGTTCCTCGGCGCGTTGACACAAAGCGGTCTTTTGTGCGAGGTTGTCGGCGAGTGTTTCGCGCAGATTGCGGAAATAGTGGGCTTTGGCAGTGAAGAAGCGATCGCAGGCGGTGCGGAAGCGCTCGAAAATGGCCTGATTTTGCTTGCGGGGCGTGAAGCCGACGGTTTTCCACTCGTTTTGCATGCCGATAACGAGCTGGGACATGGCATCCCATTCGGCCATGGTGGAGAGGGATTCGAAGTTGAGCGCCTCGACTTGTTCGCAGAGGTTGGTCTTCTTGGCGAGATTTTCTTCCTCTTCTTGCTTACGGCCGAGGAAGAAGTCTTGGTGGCGCTTGTTGATGGTGGTGGAAGCGGCTTTGAAGCGGTTCCAGATTTCTTCGCGCTGCTCTTTGGCTACGGGGCCGGTTTCGCGAAATTCCTGATGAAGCTTTTGCAGCGCGTGGAAAGCGGCGACCACATCTTCGTCTTCGGCGAGCTTTTCGGCCGATTCGCAAAGGCGCGTTTTGATTTCGAGGTTCTTTTTGAAATCGTAGGCGCGCATTTCGTGGTTGATGCGCAGGAGATCATAGAACTGCTCGACGTTGTGGTGGAAGTTTTTCCACGTTTCGGTGACGTGCTCGGCGGGGATGTTGCCAATTTCCTTCCATTCGGCTTGCAAGGCCTTGAAGCGATCGTACTTCTTGTCGATGTCTTCGGGTTGCGCCACCATTTGTTTGATTTCCTCGATGATATCGAGCTTGCGTTGCAGGTTGGCTTGGCGAGTGGCTTCGGCTTCTGCCGCGACTTTGGCGCGCACTTCTTTGACGGAAGCCACGAGACGCTTGTATTCTTGTTCGTCGGGATCGGCAGCGGGCACGAAATCTTCGGCATTGCCGCCTTCGGCTACAAAGGCTTCGCGGGCTTTGAGGATTTCGTCGTTGTGCAGACGATAGAAGACGTTGCGCAGGCGGTCGAGAACGGCACGATCGGACGTTTCGGGCTGCTCCACATACTGGCGAAGCTGGGCAAGAACTTCGGCTTTGGTGGTGGGTGTGGGGATCTTGTCGGTAGATTCGGAAGGTGTGTTTTCTGCTTCGGAGGTTTCGACGGGGACGTCGGTGGTCGCCGTGGTATTTTCCGAAACGGGGGCTTGCGCAGCAGAGGCGTTACCTTCGAGGGCTTGTGCAGCTACTTCGAGCTGGGAGGTGTCGAGTTCACTCATGAGAGTGTCAGAGTTAGGAGTTAGGTAAAGAAAGGTGTGGGGGTGCAGCCAACAGCTGCAACCGTTCGTATGCAAATAACGACAAAAATAACTAAACCGCCAAGTTTTCTGCGAAGAAAAATCGGCGGCAAGTCATTTTTGTCGTTATTATCTTGTGAAAAGGTGCTTTGGAGCATTAAATCCAACCAATGCGCCGGAAGAACCACACGAAGAGGAAGGTGACGATGATGGAGGCGATGATGGTCAGCGGGAAGCCCCAAACCCAATGTTCCATGCCGTTGAGCAAGTTCATACCGAAGATGCTGGCGATGAGCGTGGGGAACATGAGAATGATGCTCACCGAGGTCATCGTTTTCATCGTTTGGTTCATGTTGTTGCTGATGATCGAAGCGTAGGTTTCGATGGTCGATTCGAGAATGTTGGCGTAGATGTTGGTGGTTTCTCGCGCCTGACTCATTTCGATATTGACGTCTTCGATCATATCGGCGTCGAGTTCGTCGACGGGGAGTTTGAACTTCAGTTTGGAAAGGAGGGTCTCGTTGCCGCGAATGGCGGTGGCGAAATAGGTGAGCGAGTCTTGGAGTCGCGAAAGGTTGATGAGATCGGAGTTGTTGATAGGACGATCCAAATCGCGCTTGGCACTATCGATGATGGTGCTGATTTGTTTGAGGCGTTTCAAGTACCAAACGGCGCTCGACAGGAAGAGGCGGAAGACGAAGTCGACGGAGTCGGTGAAGCCCAAGCCGCGTCTTTTCTGATAGGAGACGAAATCGATCATCATATCGGTTTCGAAGTGGCAAACGCTCACGCAAACTTCACGATTGAGGAGTACACCGAGCGGAATGGTGGTGTGGGGCGTACGACTGTGCGCCTCTTTTTGGTAGGGTATGCGAAGAATGATGAGCATCCAGCCCTCATCGTAGTCATAGCGGGCACGCTCATCTTTATCTCGGATGTCGTTGAGAAAGTAATCGGGGATGTGAAGTTCGTCGATGAGGTATTTTTCCTCTTCTTCTGTGGGGCAAGTGGCTTGCACCCAATAGTTCGGTTGCCAGTTTTCTTGGGCTTGCAACCCGTGCTTGTAGTTCCAATACGTGAGCATAGCGAGCTTTCTTCGGTGCGAACGGAGCCGGATAGGAAGAAAGTCGAATGCTCTTCCTATCCGTGACGATGAGGTTTCGTTTCCGCGTGATAGTCGTCCATTTGGAGTTTCAGTTTAGCTGATGCGGTGCCCATTCCATGCGAAAGGCGGGAAGTGGCGCCGTTTTACGCCTGCAAAAGTACTCTTTTTCAGGCGAACTGACAAGCGTAACAGGCATTTAGCGCCAGACTTTTTGCCCGTTTTCGATGTTTAGTCCACGTGTGGGGGTATGCAGGGCGCGACCGGAGAGGTCGTAACGACGGGAGGCACCCGCTGCTTGCGTGGGCACGACCTCGGTACGACGGGGTGCATTCACCCCCGTGAGGGTGCGGTTCGTAAGATGGGCGGCATTGACGATGCGCCCGCTGCGATTGTCGAGGAGGAGGACGGCGATGTGGACGTTTTTGAACGATCGGATACTGCTCGGCAGGTAACAATCGGTGAAAACGAAGGTGTGGGGTACGCCGCGTTGGAGCGTGGCGGGAACACTACCGGGCAGACCGTAGGCGTCGGGGTAGATTTCGCGCGCCACATCGTTGAAATAGGTGCGTGTGCGACCGGGAAGTTGCGTCCATTTGTAGAATTCGCTCGAAGGATCGATGGCGATAGTGCGTTGAGGAAAGTCTTTGTGCGAATAGTAATTGGCTTGCAAATAAGGACCGACGCTGTCTTCGAGCACGACATAGGCGAGGCGCAAATCTAAGTTGTGTGCATCTTTTCCGTAGGTGGTGCGCACGGTCAACTCAAATTTGCGCTCGTCGGTGCGCTTGAAACTCGCTTCTACCAAAGCCGCGGCGGGACGAGCGGCCGCGGTGAGGAATTGCTCTTCAAAACCCTCGAGATAAAAGGACGCATTGCGCACATTTCTGTCGATATGTACTTGAGGATAGGCCCTGAATCGCAAATCGTTGTAGGTGTGCGTCGTCATTTCGTCGTTGCTGTGCACGGCGATACCGATGAATTGTTCGGGATGGTGCTGGCTCAGTTTGTCGAAGACATAACTACCGACGGGGCAATAGCCACACCAAGTCGCGGTGCCCTTTTCGTAAACCACGGTGCGGGGGTAGACAATAGGAGCATTGTCGCTGTCTTCGGCGGTTTCGGCAAAGGCCGTCAGTCCGAAGCAGGCGGAAAGCCATATAATAAGGAGAGAGAAAAGGCGTTGCATAAGCATGCGAGGGGGAGAAAGGGTTATTTTTTGAAGGGTTTGCGCCAGTTGCAACCTTCTTTCCAGCGAGAGCAGCCGTAGGCCGTGTTGCCTTTGATCACCTTGCCCTCGCCACATTGAGGACAGGTGCTGCCGGCACGAATCACTTTGCGTTTAGGTTTCTCTGCCGATGGAGATGAAGTCGAGGAAGAGGCGTTTGTTCCCTGTTTCGCTGCGAGTTTTGCGGGTAGTTCGGCCGAGGCCGAGGCGGTGACGCGGCGCGCATCGGTATCGCGCAGCACCGTGTCGACGAGTTCGCAGACCATTTGTTTGAGCTCTGCGATGAATTGCGAGGCCGAATAGTCGTGGTGTTCTATACGGCGCAATTTGTTTTCCCACTGTCCGGTGAGTTCTGCGCTTTTGAGGAGTTCTTCCTTGATCACGCCGATGAGTTCCACACCGGTAGGGGTGGCTTCGAGACTCTTGTTGCGTCGACGAATGTAGCCGCGACGAAACAGTGTTTGAATGATGGCCGCTCGGGTGGAGGGACGCCCGATGCCGTTTTCTTTGAGCGCGTCGCGCAGTTCTTCGTTGTCCACCGTGCGACCCGCCGTTTCCATGGCGCGCAGCAGCGTGGCTTCCGTGAAGGGTTTCGGGGGCGTGGTCTCTTTCGCCGTGAGAGTCGGTGTGTGCGGGCCGCTTTCACCTTGGGTGAAATCGGGGAGCGTGCGTTCTTCCTCCGAACGTGTGGAGGAACTTTCCTCTTTTGTCGTATCGCGGCGGAACACTGCGCGCCAACCTTCGTCGAGAATCACTTTTCCGGTGGCGCGAAACGGTACATCGGCGGCCTCGCCGTCGACAGTGGTGGTGGCAAAACGACAATCGGGGTAGAAGACCGCGATAAATCGCCGCGCAATCAGGTCGTAGACGCGACGTTGCACGTCGGTGAGGGCATGCGGCGCAACGCCAGTGGGGATGATGGCATGGTGATCCGTCACTTTCGACGAGTCGAACACCTTTTTCGATTTGCGCAACTTCTCGCCGCGCAACGGAGCGAGGAGATCGCCGTAGAGACCTGACAGCCCGTTGAGAATGGTTTTGCTCTTCCCGTACATGTCGTCGGGAAGGTAAGTGGTGTCTACACGCGGGTAGGTCGTCAGTTTGGCTTCATAAAGTTGTTGCACGACCTCGAGCGTGAGATCTGCGCCGTAGCCGAATTTGCGGTTACACTCCACTTGGAGTGCGGTGAGGTCAAAGAGTCGCGGCGGAGCTTCGCTGCCTTTTTTCTTCGTCACCGCCGTTACCGTGAAAGGCGTGTTTTCGATTGCACGGAGCGCGGCTTCCGCTTCGGCGCGATCGGTGAAACCGCGTTTCGTCGCCCCCTTGTTCTCGGATCGTTCGCCGTTTTTCGCTTCTTCGTCTTCCTCGCTGTTGTCGAGTCGCGCGGTGAAAGTCGTGTCGCGGTAGACGGTGGAGAGCACCCAATAGGGTTCCGGCACGAAGCGCTCAATCTCTTGTTGCCGGTGCACGATGAGCGCCAAAGTCGGGGTTTGCACGCGTCCGATGCTCAGCGGTTGTGCGCCGCGTCGACTGCGATCGCCGAATTTCAGCGTGTAAAGTCGAGTGGCATTCATGCCCAGCAGCCAGTCGCCGATGGCACGACACAGTCCGGCCTCGTAGAGTCCGCGATATTCTTCCTGCGGCCGCAGCTGGGCGAAACCTTCTTTGATGGCTTCTTCCGTCATCGACGAAATCCACAACCGATCCACCGGGCATTGTGCCGAAGCCTTTTGCATCACCCAGCGTTGAATGAGTTCACCTTCCTGGCCGGCATCGCCGCAGTTGATGATGCGATCGGCTTTTCCGAAAAGGTCGCAGATCACCCCGAACTGTTCTTCCACCCCCTCTTTCAAGCGGATGCCGAAGCGTTCCGGTATCATCGGCAGCGCCGACAGCGACCACGCTTTCCAGTAGGGCGTGTATTGATCCGGGTCTTTGAGTTCGCAGAGATGTCCGAACGTCCACGTCACTTGATAGCCGTTGCCTTCGTAGTAACCGGCATTGCGCCCCACCCGATGGCGTTGCGTGGCACCGATGATCTTGGCGATATCTTCGGCTACTGAGGGTTTCTCGGCGATGCAGACGATCATTTTATGAAGTAGGGCAAAGACGTACTATATATAATAAGGAGTGGAGCGCTATATAATAAGGCGCGAAGGCATTTCAGACGATCGTTTCCAGTGCGTCGCCAATGCGTCGGCGGAGAGCCTCATCTTGTGGAGCGCCGTTGTGCAAAAATCCTCCGTGCAAGAGCCACCATGCCGAGGCTTGTTGCGTAATCGGGAGCAAATCGTGGGTGGAAACCACAATCGTTCGTCCTGTTTCCTGCGCCACGGCAAAGAGGAGAGCAAAGAGCGCGCGTTTGTTGGGAGGATCGAGGTGCGCGGTGGGTTCGTCGAGCAAGAGCAAAGGCGTTGCTTGCGCCAGCGCTCGTGCCAGCATCACCCATTGCGCCTGACCGTCGCTCAACGTGTGGAGCGGCCTCGCCATCAGCGCCTCGATGCCGCAGCGTTGTGCCGCTTGGGCAATCGCCGCGTGGTCTTGTTGTGCGGTGGCGATGCCGCGATGGGGAAGGCGCGCGGTGGTCAACACATCTTCCACCGTCAGGCTGCCCACAGCCGGTCGCGTGGTGAGCAGAAGCGCCACTTGGCGAGCACGCTCTTGTGGAGAGAGGTCGAACAATGATTGTCCGGCGAGCCGAATCTCGCCGCGAAGTGGAGGCAGCAAACCGCCCATGCTGTGGAGCAAAGTCGTCTTTCCGCTGCCGTTGCGCCCGAGGAGAATCGTCACCCCGCCCGCCGGCACTTTCGCATTGAGCCCTTCGGCCACACAATGGGAAGCGTGCCCGATGCTCAGGTCGCACAATTCAAGCTGATCCATGCGTTGCAAAGATAGTGTTTTTTATCGAAAAAGACTTCTTTCGGCCGCCGCCGTGTTAGTCCACTTTTTCAAAGTGGTAGCCCAAACGGCGCAATTCGAGTGCCGCCCCGATGCGGTAGAGCGTGTGCAAACTGCGCACATACGCATGGAACGCCAGTGGACTTTGTGGTTCGATCTCTTCGTGGCGAAGCGCGTCGAGTGCCGTTTCGGCGCAACGCTGCACGAGCGAAACATAACTGCGGCGTTTCGTTGCGTCTTCACCCAGTCCGAGCACATCGTCGAGAATATGGTCGTCGAGTGCGTCGAAACCTCGGGCGTTGCGCAGTGCCGGATAGATGCGTTCGGGATGTTGAGCACAAGGTGCCCAGCCCGTTTCCCACAGGTGTGCGAGCGCCATGCCCACAAAACCCATCCAGCCGATGGCTACTGTCGGATATTTCGGAATTTCGGGGAGCGCGTCTGCCACATAAGGTTGTGTCACCGCCTCCCACACCGTTTCGAGGTCGGGAGTCTCGAGCAGTTGCCCGTTCAGCGCACCCATTTCGGTGCAAAGGCGCAAAAGCCGATCTGTAAGATTCTTTTCGTAGCGTTCGAGATAGAGCGTTTGAGGATTCATTGGAGGAGAAGTCTTGAAGAAGCACCACGGCGCTTCGGTTCAGATCCGGTCGAGCGGGTGTCGTTTACCGCCGAGACGTTTGAAGTCAGAAGGCGACATGCCGGTGATTTGTTTGAATTGTCCGCTCAGATGAGCCGGACTCGAATAGTTGAGGCGAAAAGCGATTTCCGACATCGTCAGTTCGTCGTAGATCAGCAATTCTTTGGCGCGTTCCACCTTTTGCAGGATGAAGAAGCGTTCGATCGTCATGCCGCGCGCCGCCGAGAAGGCCGAACTTAGGAGCGTATAGCTTTTCGCCAAGCGGTCGGAAAGGTAGGCCGAAAGTTTCCATTTCTCCATCAGGGCGCGGTCGCCCACATAGTCGAGCACCGCCGTTCGAATCTGTTCGACCAGCACCGAACGCTGGTCGTCGATCAGCTCAAAACCCACCTGCTCCAAATCGTGGCGCAGGTGGGAGAGCCGGTCGGCGGTCGGCGTTTCGTGTAGATACACTTTTCCGAGTTCGATGTTGTCAAATGCCAAATCGTTCCGACGGAATATTTGTTCCACGGCCATGCGACAGCGGTCGCACACCATGTTTTTAATGTAGAGCACCGTTTGCGGTGCAGCGGTTGTGTTCATTGTGTTCATCTTAGGGGCGTCGCAGCGTGTAGCCGATGTCGGCCACCGCTTGCATCAGTGCGTCGTCTGTGGCGTCGCCTTCCACCAGTGCTTCGCCGCGTTCCAGATTCACCTCCGCGTGCGTCACCCCCGGCACGTTCTGCAAGGCCTTTTCCACGTGCGCACTGCAATGGTGACAAGTCATGCCGTCCACGGCGAAGCGGCGAATCTTCGTTGTGTTCTCCGCCGGTGCGTGCTTGTGGGGAGCGCGGTGCAGGAGGGGGGCAACGACCAAGGCGTAGAGCAGCAGCGCACCCATCACCACGGTAGAAGCCCATTGCCACCAGGGCGTACCCATGTGGCAGCAAGCGTCGGTGGGGGAGAGCAGCGAGGTGAAGAGCTCGCGCGGCAGCAGGAAGTCGACCCCCAGTCCGAAAACGATGGCACCGAGGGTGAGCGAGCCGAGGTAGAGCCAGAGTGTGCGCTGTCCCATGACGCGACGAATCACCAAGATCGAGGCCATGTTCGATGCCGGTCCCGCCATGAGGAAGACGAGGGCCGCGCCGGGCGAAAGCCCTTTGAGCATCAGCGCTGCTGCCACGGGAATACTACCGGTGGCGCACACATACATCGGAATGGCGATGAGCAGCACCACAACATAAGCCAATAGCGGGCGGTCGGCGAAGCGAACGAAGAAGTCGTTGGGCACGAAGAGGGTGATCAAACCCGCCACGACCAAACCGATCACGAGCCATTTGCCGATGTCTTGTACCATGTCGACAAAGCCGTAGCGCAAAGCGCCTTTCATCCGATCGACGAAACCGGTGTAGGCCGGTTCTCGTCGGGCGCAGACTTCCCCGTCGGCGCAGTCGGTGTCGGCCGTTTGGGGAGCCTTCTCGCGGTCCTTATCTGCTGCGTTGACGAGCAAACCGCCGAACACCGAAGTCACCAGCGCGGCGATGGGGCGCAGAATGGCAAACGGCAGACCCAGAATGGAGTAAGTGGCAAAAATCGAGTCGACACCCGTTTGCGGGGTCGCGATGAGGAACGAAGTGGTGGCTCCCTTCGAAGCCCCTTCTTTGCGCAGCGACATCGCCGTGGGGATCACGCCGCACGAACAGAGCGGAAGCGGGATGCCGAAGAGCGCGGCCAGCAGCACCGAACGAAGGTCGGCCCCCGAAAGGTAGCGACTGTACAGCGAACCCGGGACAAAGACGTGCAGCAATCCCGCAACGAAGAACCCTAACAGCAGGTAAGGCGACATTTCATTGACTAAGCGGAGTATTTCGTACATGTGAATAACGTTGTTTTGGTTTATGCTGCAAAGGTAGCCGCTCGCCGCACGAAACGCCTTACACAATTCCACGAAAGATTTACAGCTTGCGAGCCGGTGGAGGGAAAACTGCACAAGAAAAACGCACCCTCTGCGGCACGCGATTCGCAAATCAATATTTTACATTGGCGAAAATACACATTTTACATCAAACGACAAAATGATCTTGATTATTAGAGTGTTATCTTCATGATATGAAAATCAACATTTTACATTGGCGCAAATGTACATCTGTCATTTTTCCCCTTTTTCGGCCGTTGTTGCACCAAGAAAAAAATGCACTTTGGCAGAAAATGCCTACCTTTGTCCCGAATCCCCTTTTTCGCACTCCATCATTATCGCATCCCCCCATGTACACCTTTGAATCCCTCCCCCTCGATCGCCACCTTTTGCACTTGGCCGAACGGGGCAATCTTGAGTTCACGCGCCGTCTGCACCCCGGCGTGGAAGGCGTGTTGGGCATTCGCATTCCCGACCTCCGCGCCTTGGCGCGCCGCATCGCCCGACAAGACGCCGCCGCCTACTTGCAGGCCGTCGAAAATACGCCAGAAGCGGAACAAAGCCCCTACATGGAAGCCCGCACCCTCCACGGTTTGGTGCTCGGTTACATTAAGCCCACGTCCGTCGACGACTATCTCGCGCACGTTGCCCGCTGGGTGCCGCGCATCAACTCGTGGTCAGTCTGCGACGCCTTCCAACTAGCCGATGCGCGCCGCTTGTTGGCCGAACACAACGATCGTATTTGGGACTTTGCCGGCGAGCGACTCGACAGCGACCACGAATACACCGTGCGCTTCGCCGTCGTGTTGCTCATGCTCTATTTCATCGAGGCCGACCACCTCACCGCCGTACTCACTCGCCTTTGTGCCGTGCGCCACGAAGGCTATTATGTGCGCATGGCCGTGGCTTGGGCGGTGGGCGAGTGCTACATTCGTTTCCCCGAGCACACCCTGCCCGTGTTTGAGCAGCACCGCCTGCCCTTGTGGACGCACAACAAGGCCTTGCAGAAAATCCGCGAATCGCTCCGCCCCGATGAGGCCGTCAAAGCCCAACTCCAAGCCTTGAAGCGCAAAGCGTGAAATGCCGCGTTCGCCTTTCGCCGCGTAAACCGGCAGCAGGCGCTCATTCTCCCTCGAGAATGAGCGCCTGCCGTGTTTGGTATCGTTCTGTTCGTCGGCAGGTGGCGCACCGGTGCGCCACCTGCCGTTAGAGAGGATGGACTGAAGGCGTTGTTTAGGCCAAAGCCGCGTCGGCCAGTGCTTCGAGCGCCGGCACGTCGGTGGTGTGGAGCGCGCTCTTCACCGTCACGATGGGTTCGAGCAGTTTGATGCCCTTCCACTTTTCCATCTGTGCCTTCATGGTGCGAGCCGCTGTTGCCGCCCATGAAGCATTTTCGATAATGCCCACGCGGCGATTGCGATAGCCCTTCAGTCCGAGTTTGTGGAGGAAGAAGTGCATCGGGGGGAACACGTCGGCGTCATAGCTCGAAGCCGCCACGATGAGTGTGCCGTAGCGGAAGGCGTCGGCCACAGCGTGGTCGATGCTGCCGCGCGCCAAGTCGTGGAGCACTACTTCGGGCGCGCCCTTCTCGCGGAGGATTTCCGCCATGCGGCGCGCCGCCTTCTTCGTGCCACCGTGCACACTGGCAAAGGCCACCACCACGCCCGGCGTTTCCACCTCGTAGCGCGACCAGATGCGGTACAAGCGCAGCGCCTCGGCCATCTTCGCACCCGTGAGCACCGTGCCGTGCAGCGAGCAGATCATGCGCACATCAAACTTGCCTACCTTGTCGAGCGCCTTGCCCACCTGCGGGCCATATTTGCCGCAGATGTTCACATAATAGCGGCGTGCTTCCGTCGCCCAGTCGTCGGGGTGCGAATCGTAGGTGCCGAATTTGCCGAACGCATCGGCCGTGAACATCACCTGGTCGCCGTCGTCGTAGGTCATGATCACCTCCGGCCAGTGCACCAGCGGCGCCGTGATGAAGTGGAGGGTGCGCTTACCCAGCGAGAGCGTGCTGCCGTCCTTCACCGCGATGGTGCGGCCGGTCAGGTCGAGCCCCTCGTTGAATTGCTCCATGAATTCGATTGCCTTGGCGCTCGCCACCACCTGCAGCGAGGGGAAAGCCGCCAGCGTGTCGACGATACCGCCCGTGTGGTCGGGTTCCATGTGTTGCACCACGAGGTAGTCGGGGGTTCGATCGCCCAAAGCCGTGCGCAGATTTTCTTTCCACTCTTCGACGCAACGTGCGTCGACGGTGTCCATGATGCAGACTTTCTCATCGAAAATCACATAACTGTTGTAGCACATGCCTTCCGGCACGGCATATTGGCTTTCGAAGAGATCGAGATCACGGTCGTCGGCACCGATGTATTTGATGGTAGAGGTAATGTTCGGGTTCATGTCCGAGATAAAAATTGGAGTTAGGTCTGTGTTGAAAATAGAGGAAAGCACCGTGGCGCAACGCGCGCGGGTGCATTATTGTATTTCGGCTACGGCGCGCAGATAGTTGCACAGGTTGCCCGCCTTTTGCACTTTCTTGAAGGCCTTGCGCCCGATGGTCGCCTCCGCATAGTCCCAAAAGGGGCGGAGCTTGCGGTGCAGCGCCTCGTCGCCCGGCACGATGCGCGCATAGGCCTCGTGCAGTCCGTCGTGCAGGCGGTGGAGCAGGGCGATTTGTTCGGCCGGCGACCACTCGCGACCGTCACGCAGTTCGGCACTCAGCGAGGGGCGTGCCAGCAGGCCGCGCCCGATCATCACCCCGGCCACCGTGGGCTGGGCGGCGACGAAGGCTTCCACGTCGGTGGGGGTGAGCAGGTCGCCGTTGTAGAGAAGCGGATGCGGACACGCGGCGGCGAAGCGCGCAAAGGCTGCGCGGTCGGCCGTGCCTTTGTAGCCCGCCGTGCCCAAACGCGGGTGGAGCGTCACGCTCACCAAGGGGGCGGCGGCCACGAGGGGCGCGAGGCGGTCGAGCTGCGTGGCGTCGTCCCAGCCCAAACGGAGTTTCACCGAGAAGCCCACTTCGGGATAGGTGCCCATGCGCTCGAAGAGGGCGGCCGCGCGCTCCGGCAACGGCAAGAGTCCGCTGCCGCGTCCGTGGCGTGCCTGCAAGGGGAAGGGGCACCCCATGTTGAGGTCGATGCGCCGGTAGCCCAAAGGGGCGATGACATCGACCAAGCGCGCCAGTTCGTCGGCATCGGCCGCGATGATCTGCGGCACCACCGGCACCCCCTCGTTGTGTTCGGGGGCGATGTCGCGCAGGTCTTTGGAGCGCACACCGCCGTGCTCCCACCGCACGAAAGGCGTGTAGTAGGCCGCGATGCCGCCCACCAGTCGGTGGTGCAATCGCCGATAGATGTCGTCGGTGTAACCTTGAAGCGGAGCAAAGTGCAGCGGTTTCATGGGTGCAAAGTTACGGCTTTCTTTTGAATTAAAGATCACGTGCGACAAAAACTCGCACGCTTTCCCCTCTCTGTGCGCGCTTTACGCGTAGCTGTGGCGACCGCCCCTTAGGCGGTGGGTGCCGGTGGGGGGAAGCGGAGCAGCGCGTCGCGATAGTATTCATATTGCTTGCGACGCAGGGCAATTTCTCGCGGCAGTCCCTCGCTGATCGAATTCGTCAGTGTGTCGAAGCGGTTGAGGATCTCCACAATGCGGCGCTGCTCGGAGAGAGGGGGGAGGGGGAAAGGCTGTTCCATAAGTTGCTGTGTATCGACGGAAGGGAAATTTCCAATGATTGTGTGCTTTTGGGGCTTAATGGTCAAATGTACTCCTATAATAGTTGAACTCCCTAGTGTTTATCGGGGT
>JABZKU010000059.1 GCA_015257125.1 Prevotellaceae bacterium
CCCTATTTCCCTCCCACCGTGCCCCAAGATTATAGTTTTGAGAAGCGCAAGTTGGTGATCGGCGGCATCGCGCTGTCGATCGTTGTCGTCTTCGTGCTGCGGCTGTTGGCGCTGCAACTGATGAGCGACGACTACCGCAAGAGCGCAGACTCCAACGCGTTTCGCAAAGAGATATTGTACCCCTCCCGCGGGCTGATCACGGATCGGCACGGGAAGTTGCTGGTGTACAACGAGCCCTCGTACAACATCCTCGTGACGATGCAGGACCAACACGGCATCGACACGGCGGACTTCTGCCGGACGATGGGCATCACGCGCGAAGACTACATTCGGAAGATGAACGAGATCAAAGATCCGGCGAAGAATCCGGGCTATTCGCGCAACACGCCGCAACTGTTCATGAGCCAAATTCCGGCGCACGAGTTTTCGAAGTTTCGCGAGAAGTTATTTCGTTTCAACGGTTTCACGGTCGAAAAGCGTTCGGTGCGTCGCTACGCCTCGGGCATGGCCGCGCACTTGCTGGGCGACGTGGCAGAGGTGAACCAAGCCGACGTGGACTCCGACGCGTACTACAAGAGCGGCGACTACATCGGCAAGCTCGGCGTGGAGCGCAGCTACGAGAAAGTGCTGCGCGGCGAGAAGGGCATGCGGATTATGCTGCGCGACGTGCACGGCCGCACGAAGGGGCACTACATGGACGGCAAATATGACACCGAGGCCCAGCCGGGTCGCAACCTCACGCTGGGCATCGACTACGGCACGCAGGAGTTGGCCGAGCGGCTGCTGGAGGGCAAATACGGTGCCATCGTGGCCATCGAACCCTCGACGGGCGAAATTCTGGCCATGGCCTCGGCACCGACCTACGACCCGCGCGACATGGTGGGTCGCGACCGCGGCAAGGCCATGACGGCCATGATGCGCGACGAGCGGCGGCCGCTGCTCAACCGCGCCATCGCCGGCACCTACCCGCCGGGCTCGACGTTCAAGATTTCGCAAGCCCTGCTGGGACTGCAAGAGGGGTCGATCACGCCGAGTGTGGCCTTCCCCTGCGCCCACGGCTTCAACTACAAGGGGCTGCACGTGGGCTGCCACGGCCACGCCTCGCCGATCAATCTGGTGCCGGCCATCGGCACGTCGTGCAACTCCTATTTCTGCTGGAACCTGCTGCGCCTGCTGAGCAATCGCGGGAAGTACGGTTCGGTGCAGGCGGCGATGACACGCTGGAAAGACCAGGTGGTGCACATGGGCTTCGGCTACAAACTGGGCATCGACCTGCCGGGCGAGCGCCGCGGGATGATTCCGAACGCGGCCTACTATGACAAGGCCTACAAACGGTCGTGGAACGCGCTGACGGTGATCTCGATCGGGATCGGGCAGGGCGAGGTGACGGCCACTCCGCTGCAAATTGCCAACCTGGCGGCCACGGTGGCCAATCGCGGCCACTACTTCGTGCCGCATGTGGCGCGACGCATTCAGGGCGAACGGCTCGACACGACCTACACGCGGCCGCACCGCACCCTGGTGGCGCGGCGATGGTACGACTACGCGGTGGCGGGCATGCGCCGCTCGGTGCTGGCCGGCACGTGCCGCGGGGCCGACTTCCCCGGCGGGGAGGTGTGCGGCAAAACGGGCACGGCGCAAAACCGCGGCCACGACCACTCGGCCTTCATGGGCTTCGCGCCGATGAACAAACCGCGGATCGCCGTGTGCGTGTACGTGGAGAACGGCGGCTTCGGCGCCGACTTCGCCGTGCCCATCGGTTCGCTCATCATGGAACAGTATCTCAACGGCAAACTCTCGGCAGGCTCTCGCGCTCGGGCCGAGTCTTTCCGCCTTCGTCACATCAATTACGGCAGCCATGCGCGATAATCAGCTCAATCCCGCCTTTCGCGCCGATGGTTGGGTGCTCCTCATCTTCCTGGCGCTCCTCACCTTCGGCTGGTTCAGCGTGTGCGGCGCGAGCCACACCTTCGACCTGCAAAGCCTTCTCTCCTTCGACACCCGCGCCGGCAAACAGTTGGTGTGGATCGGTTGCGCTTTGGGGCTGGGAGGTATGATCTTGATGTTCGACGACCGCTATTTCGACATGCTGGCCGACCTGTTCTACTGGTCGATGATGGTGCTGCTGCTCGTCACGCCGTTCATCGCCCACGACATCAAGGGTTCGCGCTCTTGGATCTCGCTGGGCCCCGTTTCGCTGCAGCCGGCCGAGTTCGCCAAATGCGCCACGGCGCTCATGGTCTCGAAGGTGATCGGTCAATACGGCTTCACGCTCAACCGCCGGAGCAACTTCCTTCGGGCGGCGGGCATCGTGTTTTTGCCCCTCGCGCTCATCGTGTTGCAAAAAGAAACGGGTTCGGCGCTCGTCTATTTCGCCTTCTTCCTCATGTTCTACCGCGAAGGCATGCCCGGCAGCATCCTCTTTTGCGGCGCTGCGGCGGTGGTCTACTTCGTGGTGGGCATCGGTCAGGGCGAAACGGTGCTGCCCGGCACCTTGGCCAGCGTGGGCGAAACGGTGGTCTTGGCGCTCGTTTGGCTCTTCACGGCGGGTTTGCTGCTCGTCTACGTGCCGCGCGAACCGGAACATGCGCGCCGCATCCTCTTTTGGGGCACGTTGCTCCACCTTGTGGCCTACGGCGTTTCGCTCTTCATCGTGCCCTTCGACATCAGTTGGGCGCAGTTGGGCGGTTGCACGGCGATGTTCGGCTATTTGGGCATGCAGTGGATCGGTCGGCGCGTCAACACCTTCCTGCTCATCGGGCTGTTTTCGATCGGCAGCATCGGTTTTCTCTACGCCTCGGACTATGTGCTCAACAACGCCATGAAGGACTATCAGCGTACCCGCATCCGCGTGCTGCTGGGTGTGGAGGAAGACCGCGACGCCTCGTACAACGTGACGCAATCGAAGATCGCCATCGGATCGGGCGGCTTGTTGGGCAAAGGCTTCATGAACGGCACGCAGACCAAGCTCGACTATGTGCCGGAACAGGACACAGACTTCATCTTCTGCACCGTGGGCGAAGAAGAAGGCTTCGTGGGCGCGGCCGGTGTGCTGGTGCTCTTCCTCTTACTCATCTGGCGGCTCATCGCCCTGGCCGAGCGGCAAACGTCGACCTTCGGGCGCGTGTTCGGCTATTCGGTGCTTTCGATCCTGCTCTTCCACGTGTTCATCAACATCGGCATGGTACTGGGCATCGCCCCCGTCATTGGCATCCCGCTGCCGTTCTTTTCCTACGGCGGCTCGTCGCTTTGGGGTTTCACGCTCCTGCTTTTCATCTTCCTGCGCATCGATGCCGGACGCAAACGCTGAAGCCCCCACACATTATTTATCCCCTCTCACTCGTTATCCATCCACAAGGAGCCGCCGCTCACGAAGCGCTCGCCCCGCCCCGCCCACATCGGGCAAAGCGTTGACCGCCTTCGCGCAGTGCTCCTCCACAAAACATAGACTATGGCTCTCACTCCCCGTCGCCAAACCCTCATTCGCAGCCTGCTCTTTGTCGCGCTGCTGCTTGTGGCCGGCGGCCTCATCTTTTATCTGAAGCGCTCGACCGATGTGCCCCTCACCCCCGACGGACTCGCCGGCCGCGACAGCATTCGCCACATGGCCGTGCCCGACACCGCCGAGCATGCGCCGACCCCGCCCGCCGAAGAAGCGACGCCCGCCAACTCCGGCGGCGAAACGCCCGACGTCGCTGAGCGCGACCCCGCTGCCGCCGGCTACGACGACGGTTATCTGTGCGGCAACACCGACGGAATGAACAACGACGAGCGCGCCGGCTACGACGAGTCGTCGCAATATCCCTCGGCCGCCGACCGCCAAACCTACGCCGCGGCCTATCGTCGCGGATATGCCGCAGGTTTTGCCGACGGACGCAGCCAAGCCGTGACGCCCACCACGGACGACAACGACAACAGCGGCCACGACGCGCCGCGCCCCGACAACGATGGGAAGAACGCCCCCGCCAAACCCACCGCGCCCCGCGAGGAGCGAAAGGCCGCCCCCGCGCCCAAGCCGAACACGCCGACGCTCAAGC
>JABZKU010000012.1 GCA_015257125.1 Prevotellaceae bacterium
GTCGCCGCCATTTTACAACAAGCCTCGAGACTCGAAAGAGACTCGGGGCTTTGTTTTTTCAAAAGCCCTTTCTCATCCGAGAAGCGCTATTTCCCCTCCCTAGTACCGTCACAAGTGCTTGATCAAGCCAAAGCTTGTTTAGAAGCCCCCGCTACGCTGCACAATTATAGGAATCGAGTGGCTGAATTGTTACCCCGACTCAGTCTGCAGCTTCGTGGCGTGAGTAGGGAGAAGCCTGATTTGTTCCATTCCAGCGCGATTGATTTGCCTATCGTAAAGCGCATCAAGGAAATCGCCAATCGCATCATTCTGCAAAAACATAGCCAGTCTTATGCATGGCGTATTGATGTTGCTTTATTTTTCGAGCGTTATGTGCAGTGGATATTCGAGAAAGCAGTCAAGCGCATAGGAGGTGAGATGGTTTGCAACCCCAAATACGCAGGACACGGAGCCAACTTCGATTGGCTGTTACACTATCTTGAACCAGGTATAGTGCTGAAGTTTGCTGAAACGCAAATCATAGCTGATGCAAAGTACAAGTCTTATCTTTACCGCAAGCATTCGAAAAGCGATACACTGCGTGAGAGTTTCCGTAATGATCTACATCAACTCCTTGCCTACATCGCATTTTCTACCGAAAAGAAAAAGCCTTGTGTCATAGTTGCTCCGTTTAGTCGTTTCGAGGTGAGCAAGATACAAAACCGCTCTCCGTTTTCCGACGCAATAATCGAAATATCTTGTCTTGGCCTCCCTTTTTCTGCCGGCTCGTTATCTGAAACTATCGATCAGCTCTGCGAATGGTGCCAATCATTGACTTGATCTCCTAGAGCCCTCTTTTCTTCCAAGAAGAACGGCACCGCTTTGAACTACAAAAGTTCAAAGCGGTGCCGTTATTTCTATGTAATGTCTAAAAATCAGAGTAATACCAAGCTCGCCAGTCCGAGAAAAGGCAGCGTCCCCTGTTTGAACAAAATGCTAAATTGAGAAGAAATAGCCCCGTAGATCGCCACGACAAGTCCAAAAGCGAAGAACACCGCCGCCACTTCCCGGCCGTCGGGAGAAAAAAGGAGGGCATAAAGCAGACCGGCGCCCACCAGCCCATTGTACACACCGAGGTTTTTCATCGCCGTGTTCAGTGCCGGCTTGCGCAGTTCGTCGATCGACATGTTGAAGGTGCGCGCAGTGAGTCGAGAATCGGTGAGAAAAGTTTCCAATACCATAATGTAGAGGAAAAGCCCGGCCGTAAGACCGAGGAGAAGGAGTGAAATCCAGTGCATAAGTCGTGTTGATGAATTGTTTTTTCCGTCTTCCGGTGTCGCTCCTCTCGTCGGGAACGAAATCGTCGTGGAGTTTCAAGCGTTGCCGCAGGCAACCCAGGCTATGGTGCTCGCGAATATACTATTTACAACGCGTACGACCAAAGCTTTTCCACTCTTTTTCTCGCGGCTTGAAAATTAAGCAGAAAGCGCGCGGAGAGTTGTCGGAAATGATGTACCTTTGCGCGTAAATCACAGACAATTTCTCATGAGCATTTTTGATAAACGCGTCAATTTCAAGCCTTTCGAGTATCCCGAAACGATGGATTTCGTGGATAAGATGAACAAAACCTTCTGGGTGCACAGTGAAGTCGAATTCACTTCCGATGTGCAGCATTTTCATTCCCACCTCTCTGACATCGAGCGCGAGGTCGTGAAGCGCAGCCTCTTGGGCATTGCGCAGGTGGAAGTCGCCGTCAAAACCTTTTGGGGCGACCTGTACAAGCACCTCCCCAAGCCCGAGTTCAATGGGCTCGGTGCGACGTTTGCCGAGTGCGAGCATCGTCACGCCATGGCCTATTCCCGTTTGTTGGAAGTGCTCGGGTACAATGACGAATTCGAAAACCTCATCGAAATTCCCGTTTTTCGCCATAAACTCGCCCTCATCGACGAGCATTTCACCACGGCCAAGAGTTTTGTAGAGCAATTGCTTTTCTTTGTCATCGTCATCGAAAACTCTTCGCTCTTCTCTCAGTTCGCCAATATCCTCTCGTTCACGCACTTCCGCGGCTATATGAAGAATACGTCGAACATCATTGCGTGGACCTCCATCGATGAGCAAACCCACGCCGACGCCGGTGTGTATTTGTTGCAGCGAATTTTCGAAGAGTTTCCCGAAATGCGCCCATCGCAGGAAGCCGTCGAAAAAGAAGTGCGCGAATACCTCTCTTACGAGACCGAGTTGCTCGATTGGATCTACGAAGAGGGAGAACTTCCCTTCTTCACCAAAGCCAACTTGCTCGACTTTATGCGCGCTCGCGTCGACAATGCACTCTCGCAAATCGGATATAATAAACTTTTCAACATCTCTTCCGAGGCCTACAAGCCCATGCTCTGGTTTGATGAGAATGTTTTTGCCAACGAGTTGGACGATTTCTTCGCCAAGCGCCCCACGGCCTACACCAAGCACGACAAGTCCATCACCGAAGACGATTTGTTCTGAGGCTTAGTTCGCCCTGTTTCGTGCCACGGTGCCGAGTTGTGGCGACGATCATTCAGTTTTTTCCCCTTCTTTTCCCCCCCTTTCCTCGAATTTCTCCCTCATGACCAAAGCACTCCCTTGGTGGTATAATGAGGAGTCGGAAGCCGTGCTCAACCGCGGCTACCTGCTCCACGGCGAAACGGTGCACGACGCCATCTATCGTATCACCAGCGCCGCCGCCCGCCGCCTTTATCGTCCCGAACTCCAAGAACGTTTTGCAGAACTCATTTACAAAGGATGGATGAGCTGTAGTTCGCCCGTTTGGTCCAACATGGGCACCTCGCGTGGCCTCCCCATTTCTTGTTTCGGTTGCAACATCCCCGACAGCATCGAGGGCATCACGATCAAACTCGGAGAAGTGATGATGCAAACCAAGCACGGCGGTGGCACATCGGCCTATTTCGGTAATTTGCGCGGCCGCGGTGCAGCGATCACCAACAATGGTAAATCGTCAGGCGCCGTTTCGTTCATGCGTTTGTTCGACACCGTGATGGACACCGTCTCACAAGGCGCCACCCGCCGCGGTTCTTTTGCGGCTTATCTGGACATCGACCATCCCGACATCGCCGAATTCTTGCAAATCAAGGACATCGGCAGCCCCATTCAGAATCTTTTCTACGCCGTGTGCGTGCCCGACTACTGGATGCAGGAGATGATCGACGGCGACACCGAGAAGCGTAAGATTTGGGCGCGCGTGCTTGAGAGCCGCCAGCAGAAAGGCCTCCCTTACATCCAGTTTTCCGACAATGTCAACGCCCAAAAACCGGAAATCTACCAGCAACTCGGTTTAGAGATCACGCATTCGAATCTCTGCAACGAGATCCAGTTGCCCGATTCCGAGGACGAAAGCTTTGTTTGCTGCCTTTCGTCCATGAACCTCGAGTTGTGGGACGAATGGAAGGACACCGACGCCGTGCGTTTGTCCATTTGGTTCCTCGACGCCGTGATGTCTGAGTTTATCGAGAAAACGCGCGATTCCGCCTTCCTGCGTCAAGCCAATCGCTTTGCCGAACGCCACCGCGCCCTCGGACTCGGTGTGCTCGGTTGGCACTCGTTGCTCCAAAAGAACCTCATTCCGTTCGAATCGATGGAGGCCAAATCACTCACCACACAGATTTTCCGCCAAATTCAGGAACAGGCCAAGGAAGCCTCGCTCGAACTGGCCGAAACCTATGGTTGTGCCCCCATTTTCAACGATTGCCCCGGCTATCAGGGGCCGAAATATCGCAACACCACTGTGACGGCCATCGCCCCCACCACGTCCAGCTCCTCGATTCTCGGACAAGTGTCGCCCGGCGTGGAGCCTTATTCCTCCAACTACTACAAGGCCGGGTTGGCCAAAGGCAATTTCATTCGCAAAAACCGCTATCTCGAAGCGCTTTTGAACGAGAAAGGCCGTAACAACGAAGAGGTTTGGCGCAACATCATGCTCAATCAGGGCTCTGTGCAGCATCTTGATTTCTTCACCGAGCGTGAAAAGGAAGTTTTCAAGACCTTCAAGGAAATCTCGCAGCACGAAATTGTTTTGCAAGCCTCCATTCGTCAGAAGTTCATCGACCAAGGCCAGTCGCTCAACATCAACATCCCGCCCGGACTTTCCGTCAAGGAAGTCAACGCCCTGCTCATAGAGGCGTGGCGCCTCGGCGTGAAAGGCCTTTACTACCAGCGCAGCCAGAGCATCAGCAAGGAGTTGCTCAGCAACATCGTTTCTTGTCGCAGTTGCGAGGCGTAAGCGTTCACATTTTGCCCCCGATTGGGGGAAACCATTCAGCGAAAGCCCCGAAAACCATAGCGGTTTTCGGGGCTTTGTCATTTCGGGGAGAGATAAAGTGCGGCTGTCGCAGTGAAAAGCGAACACCGAGTGCAAAAAAACGCGAGTTGACACGGATAAGTGTGTCAACTCGCGTTGTCCTTTGTGCGCCGATGGCGCCTAAACGGTACGGATGGGGATTAGTTACCCAAGATCCATGCGCCGGGATAGGTGTCGCGGAGCGTGTTCTTGCTCTGCACAGCTTGGCTCTTCGAAGCGAAGGACGAAGCCACAACGCGATACCAACCGGTGTGACCGTTGATGGTTTCGTTGGTTTTCATCACACGAGCAGCATAACCACGATTGCGGAGGGTGTTCATCATGCCGCGGGCATTGGTTTCGTTGACGAAACTACCCACCACCACGCTGAACGCCTTCAAAGGCTCGCCGTCGATGACGCGTTTCTCGCCTTGGATGGTGCGCACGGGGGTGTTGTCTTCCTCCACCACCACGGTACGCTGCACCACGGGTGCGGCGGGTTGCTGCACCGGAGCGGGTTGTACGGGCTGCGGCTGCGCGTTTTGGGGAATGATGGTAACCGTCTGAGTGGGCTTGTTCATCTCTTGTGCTCTGGCCCGTTCGTAAGCTTGGCGATAGGCGCTCTCTTGAGATTTGCAAGAGGCGGCGAACAGGGCTACGGCGCAGAGACTTAGAGCGAGGATAGCAGGGTTCTTCATTTCAGTACGTTTTATTTCTGTAGTAGATGTATATTGTCCGTGGTCTTTCATCCCGTTTCCGAGGATGATGCTATAATACGACGCAAAAATACAAGGAAATGAAGGATCAAGGGCGATATGTAATCATAAAAAAATGTAAACCACGCCTTTTTCTTCACGGGTTTGCGGCGTATTGAGGAGAAAGTGCTATTTTTGAACTCGAATCATTATCCATTTTCAAACTCAGAACATTATGAAAGGTCTTAGTATTCTCGCAGCTTTCTTGGGCGGTGCAGCAGTAGGCGCCGCATGTGGTATTCTTTTCGCACCCGAAAAGGGCGAAGACACGCGCACCCGCATCGCCGACATCATCCGCAAGCGCGGTATCAAACTCAACGGTAAGGAACTCGAAAGCCTCGTTGACGACATCGCTGACGAGCTCAGCGCAGTAACTGACTAAGTACACACCGAAGTGTGCTTAAAAAACTTGACGAACGATGATGTCGAGTGATCAGAATGTGAAAATTCTGGAGCGTCTCGTGCGCAATCTCAAGCGCTATGTCGACCTCAAGTTGGAGAGTCTGCGCTTAGATGCTGTCAGCCGCATCACGATGCTGATTTCGGCTCTCGTCATCGGCGTGGTGTTCTTCTGTCTTGCCTCGTTGGTAGCCGTCATGCTTTCGTTCGCCGCCGTGGTCTATCTTGCCCCCATCGTGGGTGGCTATGTGGTAGCCAGCGGATTGGTGGCATTGTTCTACGTGCTTGTGGCTTTGCTGCTCATCGTCTTCCGGCGTCCGCTCATCATCGATCCCATTACGCGCTTTCTCGTCTCGCTCTTGCTTTCTGAGAAAGGAGAGATGGGGGTGCGCGACGAGCGCCGGGGCAATACCATCGGTGATACCACGACTTTTAATTCTCAAAGGCCATGAGCGCATTCATCTCTCTCGAACAAGTGCACTGGCGGCAGAAGCGGCTCCAAGTGGAGCTGGAAAAGCTGGGCGAAGAGATCAGCGACGACCTCGCAACGCTCACTGCGCCACCCGCCGGCGACAGCAATGTGATGGAAACCTTCATAAGTACGGCCACGCGTGCGTGGTGGATCTTCGATGGCGCCCTCACCGGTTACAAACTTTTCCGCCGCCTGCGTGGATTTGCCGGCTTTTTCGGCAAAAGCAAGCGCAGACGCTGAAAAACCTGTCGCACAGTCTCTCGGGCTGTTGCGGAACAAACGAACTTGCCTCCGCTCTACTTCGGTAGAGCGGAGGCATTTTTTTGCCCTCTGCCCACTTGGTGAAGAATTTCCTCAAGGGTGAGCGCACCGTCCGTAGTTTGTGCGAGAGGGTGGAGGGGATGGGGGAATGCGATATGAAGTGGGGGCTTTTGAGATGCGTAAGAGAAGGAAAACGCGGGCGATGCGGAGGGGAAAGGAGAGAGGAGCGGCCCCAAAAATGTCCGGTCGTCTTGGTTCGCCGGGGAGGCGAATTAGAAAAGAGGGGAACTATGGCCCAAAAGCAGCCGTGTTTTGCGCAAAAGTGCTCCACTTTTGCGCAAAAGTTCCCTTGTTTTCAACGCGTTCCGCCATGCTTCGGCGGGCGGTGCTCGATTTTGCACCGGAAGTAGAGCATCTTTCGAGCGACGAGCGTGTCCTATCTTTTAGGGGATTCGTGAGAAGGGGGGGACATGTGCCTTATTTGCTGCTTGTTGTATGACGAATGGGCGGCTTCCTTTGCCGAGAAATTACCCCCTTCTGTCTCCTTTCGGCGGGGCATGTCCGAAAAAGAGCGGAAGGTTGGTTGCTCGCTCGGCCGAGAAAGTCGAGTTGTTACACCGTTTGCCCTCACGGCGCATCGTGAAGGGGCGCGCGTTGGCGCGAAACAGCCCGAAATCGTGTGTAGAGTGAAGAAAAGACCCTCTCGCGCCGTGCTTTTGCCCCGATAGGCATACAGCGCAAGGCGAGAAAGTGGCACAGCGGGGCTAAAAAGTGCCATTATGAGGTTGTGGGGGCGAAAAAAATGGCTCGTTCGCGTGTGCACGTGGAGCGAAATGCCTATATTTGCACTATTATATGGCCCCGATTCGGCATCAGGCAACTCACTGCCGAACCGTTGAGCGGCTGCAAATGCCCAAACAATGATCCAAGAAACAGATAGAATCAAACAAGTGAATATCGAGGAGGAAATGAAATCCTCGTATATTGACTATTCGATGTCCGTTATCGTGAGCCGTGCGCTGCCCGATGTGCGCGACGGCTTCAAGCCCGTGCATCGCCGTATTCTCTACGGTATGATGGACATGGGTATCACTCACGACAAAGCCACAAAGAAGTCGGCTGCCATCGTCGGTGAGGTGCTCGGTAAGTATCACCCCCACGGCGACAGCTCGGTGTACGGCGCTTTGGTGCGTATGGCGCAGCCTTGGGCCATGCGCTATCCGCTGGTCATCGGTCAAGGTAACTTCGGTTCGATGGACGGGGACGGGGCGGCGGCCATGCGTTACACGGAAGCCAAGATGAGCCTCGTGGGTGAAGCCATGATGCAGGACATCGAGAAGGAAACCGTGGACATGAACCGCAACTACGACAACTCGCGCGACGAGCCGTCGGTGTTGCCCACACGCATTCCCTCGTTCTTGGTCAACGGGGCCACGGGTATCGCTGTGGGTATGGCCACGAACGTGCCTACCCACAACCTCGGTGAAGTCATCGACGGCTGTGTGGCCTACGTCGACAATCCCGATATCGATGTCGATGGCCTCATGGAGCACATCAAAGGCCCCGATTTCCCCACGGGAGCCTACATCCTCGGCAACGCCGGTATCCGCAGTGCCTACGAAACCGGTCGCGGACGCGTGATGTTGCGTGCCAAGGCCGAAATCGAAGCCGGCACCTTGCACGATCGCATCGTGGTGCGCGCCGTGCCTTACGGTACGAACACCAGTGACCTGGTGAAATCTATCGCCCAACTGGCCAAGGAAGGCAAGGTAGAGGGCATCACCAACGTCAATGACGAGTCGGACCGCGAAGGTATGCGCATCGTCGTGGACGTGAAGCGCGGACAGAACGCCAATGTGGTGCTCAACAAGCTCTATAAGATGACGGGACTCCAAACGAGTTTCGCCGTGAACTGCATCGCCCTGGTGCCCATTCCCGGAACGAGCCCCGCCAAGATGCGTCCGCAGCTCCTCACGCTCAAAGACTGCATTCGCCATTTCATCGAACACCGCCACGATGTGGTGATCCGCCGCACGAAGTTCGACCTGCGCAAAGCCCTCGAACGTCAGCACATTTTGCGTGCACTCATCATCGCTTCGGACAATATCGACGAAGTGGTGGCCATCATCAAGTCGAGCCGCAACACGCAGGAGGCGCAAGAGCGCTTGATGCAACGCTTCTCGCTCGACGAAGTGCAGGCCAAGGCCATCGTCGAGATGCGTTTGGCGCAACTCACCGGTCTGCAGCAGGAGAAACTCCGCGGCGAGTACGAAGAACTCGAACAGCGCATTGCCTACTTCAATCAGATTTTGTCGGATCCCGAACTTTGCAAGAAGGTGATTAAGGACGAATTGTTGGAGGTGAAAGAGGCCTATGGCGACGAGCGCAAGACCGAAATCTTGCCCGACCTTTCGAATTTCAACGCCGAAGACTTCTATTCGGACGACGAAGTGGTGATCACCATCAGCCACCTCGGATACATCAAGCGCACACCGCTGGCCGAATTCCGCGCGCAAGGACGCGGCGGGGTCGGAGCCAAAGGCGGATCCACCCGCGATCAAGACTTCATCGAGTACATCTATCATGCCACGATGCACAACACGATGCTGTTCTTCACCGCCAAGGGACGCTGCTACTGGCTGCGCGTTTACGAAATCGAGGAGGGTACGCGCCAATCGAAGGGACGTGCCATCCAAAACATGCTCAACATCGAGCCGGACGATCGCATCAATGCCTTCCTCCACGTGCGCAAGTTGCGCGATGAGGACTTCTGCAAGTCGCACTACGTGGTCTTCGCCACGCAACGCGGCGTGATCAAGAAGACTTGTCTCACCGAGTACTCACGCCCCCGCACCAACGGTGTGAACGCGATCAACATCAACGACGACGACCGCGTGATCAGCGTGGCACTCACCAACGGCACGGACGAAATCATCATGGCCAACCGCAACGGTCGCGCCATCCGATTCAGCGAAAGCGCAGTGCGCACCATGGGTCGCAACGCTACCGGCGTACGCGGCATGGTGCTCGACGGAGGCGACGATGAAGTGGTAGGCATGGTGTGCGTCAACGACAAAGAGCGCGAAACGGTGCTTGTGGTCAGCGAACAAGGTTACGGAAAGCGCAGCATTGTGGACGACTATCGCATGACCAACCGCGGCGGTAAGGGCGTGCGCACGCTCAATATCACCGACAAAACGGGTAGAGTGGTGGCCATCAAGAGTGTGACGGAGGAAGAAGACCTCATGATCATCAACAAGAGTGGCATCACCTTGCGCCTGCGTGTGGCAGACATCCGCCAAGCCGGTCGCGCCACGCAGGGCGTTCGACTTATCGACCTCAAGAAGCGCAACGATGTGATCAGCAGTGTATGTCAGGTGCCCACCGACGAAGAAGAAGAGGTGGAAACTGTGGACGGCACTGAACTGCCCGAAGAAAATGGTGTCCTCGAAACCGATACCGTAGAGGTGGAAGAGGTGACCACGGACGACGAAACGCCCGAAACTGACAACTAATAACCCACAATAAACATCCCCAGCCATGAAGAAAATGTTTTCTCTGGCCGTTCTCGGTGCTTTCGCCTTGGCAGGTGTGGCACAGAACAGCGTAGTCTACAAGGCAGACGAACTGCTTACGCAAAACAAGGCAGCCGAAGCGCTTGAACTCCTCAAATCCTCCTTCGACAACCCGAAGACCACGAAGTTCGGCGAAATTTACAACAAGGCCGGTAAGTGCTCGCGCATCTTGTTCCAGCCTCTGCTCGTGAATGCTGCCAATTCTCAACCGCTCGACACGGCACAGTTCATTTCGCGACTCGACGACATGGTGGATTATTACACCAAGAGCTACGTTTTTGAACATACGCCCGACGCAAAGGGCAAAATGCCCAAGCAAGAATATAGCAACGAGGCCACGCAAGTGGTTTATAATGCGCGTGACTACTATTTCTATGCCGGTATTTTCCTCAACAGCAACGGCAACAAGCCCGGGGCTTACAAGTATCTCGGCAAATTTGTCGATCTGCCCAACAATCCGGCCTTGGAGAGCAAGCGCGACTCCATGAAGATTACGATGGCTAAGGAATATGCGCAAGCCCTCTACTATCGTGCCATGTTGGCTAACGATATGAAGAAGTACGACGACGTGTTGTCGAACGTGGATGCGGCTTTCAAATATGACAAGGCGGTACTTGCCGAGGCCAAAGTGCCTGTACGCGATCTTTACCTCATGCGTTTGCAAACCTACCTCGACGGCAAAAAAGACACCGTGGCTTATGTTAACGCATTGAAGGACGCGATCAACAACTTGGAAGACAATGCCTCTTTGTTGGAAAACCTGATCAGTGTCTACTATCAGAACAACGATGTGGCTTCTGCTGAGGCTACAGCCAGCGATCTCTTGAAGAGTAGCCCCGACAAGTCTTCTTCTTGGTACATCAAGGGTTGCGTGGATCTGAACTTGAAGAAGGACTACGCCGCTGCCCGCGAGGCTTTCGCCAAGGCGCTGGCGCTCAACCCCAATCATGTGGAGGCCAACACCAACATGGCCTATGCCTACATCAACGAAGTGATCACGAAGAAGATGAACGGCGGCTATAAGTATGCCGGTAGCAATCTTTCGAAAGTGAAAGGCAATGCTGCGATTGCACTCTATAATAAGGAGTTGAAAGACATCCAGAGCTACTACAGCAAGGCACTGCCTTACATGGAGAAAGTGCGCCAGCTCGCTCCCGACCGTGTGAAACTTTGGGCGCCGACTTTGCAACAGATTTACCAAAATCTCCTTCGCAAAGCGGAAGCCAAACAGATGGATGACCTGCTCGACGCAGCCAACCATCGTTGATCACGCAACAACAAGAACCATTACGCAGGGGCGTGCCGAAAAGGCACGTCTCTGCTTTACTCAATTATGAAACTGAACGTAAGCTTAGCAACTATTTTTGTCGCCGGTCTGCTGTGTGGAGCCTGCAAAGGAGGAACCGATCCGCTCAAAGAGGTGAAAACGGCTTTGAACAACAAGCGTCCGGCCGACGCAATGAAGTTGATTCAAAAAATGGAGCGCGACACCGCGTATGTACCTGATGTTCAGTATTTCGAACTGGGCGCACTGGCGGCCAAAAAACTGAACGAGGCGGAAAACGAAAAGCTTTATCTGCGTCGCAACCCCGATACCACGTCGTATTTCGCCACGCAATACGATGTTTTTGCCTATACGCTCCGCGCAGATAGTCTGCTGCGAGCGCAACAGGCCGATAAGAAGTTGGCCAACAGCGGCCTCCCCGGCGCTTATGCTGCGCTGTTAGGACGATTATATCCCAATTTGGCCACGGCTTCGCGCTATTTCCTCGGTAAAGAGAAGTGGAGTGAGGCTGCGCGCTTCGCCAAAATGACCTTGGAAGCGCAAAAGGCTCCGCTATTCAAGCAGCGTCCACCGGCCTTACCCGAGGCGCTGGAAATGCAAAATGCGGCCGACTACCTGTATGCCGGCTATGCTTCAGGAAATTTCGACGAAGCCCCGCGCTATGCCGAGCTGGCGCTGCGCGATTCGGCACACCGTTCGACGGTGTTGCACACGTTGGCACTTAATTATGAGGCGGCGCGCAAGCCCGACGAGCTCTTGGCTTTCTTGCAACGTGGCGTGCACGAATACCCCAACGACGATTTTTTCTTCAGTAAACTCGCTGAAGAATACTTCCGTCGCAACCGCGAACGCGAACTCCTGGCTTGTGTGGATTCGCTCCTGCCATTGCGCACCAAAAAAGCCGCGCTTTATGATGCGCAGGCCGAAGCTTATGATCGAATGCGCAAGGACACGTTGTGCTTACAAGCGGCACAGAATTTGCAAAAAGTCGATCCTGACAACGCACGCGCCGATTACTTTATCGGAAAGGCGTATGTGCATCGGGCAAAGTCCATTTTATTGCCCACTTCCATCAAGGCGCCCGGCTACACAAAAGCCTTCAAAGCGCAGCGAAAATGCTACGAAGAGGCCAAACCTCACCTCGAACGCTTCAGAAAGGCGGCACCCGATGCCCCGCGGTTGTGGGCGCCGTTGCTCTATGACGTTTATTTGAACCTCAATCTCGGCAAAGAATTTGAGGAAATCTCCAAATACAATCCCGTTTGAACGCATGAAGAATCCGTTACTCCAATATAGATTTACCACTCCGCGCGAAACTTTCCCCTTTCCTGACATCTCCGTGTCCGACATTGAGGCCGCGATGCACAAAGGCATGGAATTGGAGCGCAGCGAGGTGGACGCCATCGCGCGATCTACGGCACAGCCGACTTTCCACAACACGATTGTGGCGCTGACCTACACCGGCGAGATGCTCGAACGCGCCACTACGCTCATGTACAACCTACTTTCGGCCAACACGTCCGATGAGTTGGAAGAATTGGCCGAACGGATGTCGCCACTCTTGAGCGAGCACAGCGCGAACATCATGCTCAACGAGCCGTTGTTCCGTCGTGTGAGCGCAGTCTACGAGGCCGAGAAGCAAAACCCCACGTTGACCGGCGAAGACGCCATGCTTTTGCAAGACACCTACGACGGTTTTGTACGCTCGGGAGCCGCCTTGCCGGAAGAAAAGCGGGGACGTTACAAAGAAGTAAAGGCGGAATTGGCGAAACTCTCTCTGCAGTTTTCGCAAAACAACATCAAAGAGACCAACGATTTCGTACTTCATCTGACGCAACGCGAAGAACTGGCGGGTTTGCCTGAGTCGCAAATCGAACAAGCGGCGGCAACGGCGCAAGAGCGCGGACTCGAAGGTTGGGTGTTTACACTTCATGCGCCTTCGTTCGGACCTTTCATGCAATATGCCGAGAATCGTGCGCTGCGCGAGAAACTTTATCGCGCCTACATGACGCGTTGTGCGCATGACAACGAGCGAAACAACTTCGAGATTTGCTGTAATTTGGTGAATCTACGCATGGAATTGGCACAACTCCTCGGTTTTTCGTGTTACGCCGACTATGTGTTGCGGAAACGCATGGCGCAGACACCCGAACGAGTGCACCATTTGCTCGAAGAACTCAAGGCGCATTATTTAGCCCCCGCCCGTCGGGAAGTAGCGGCCATCGAACAGCTCGCCAAGGAGAAAGAAGGTGAAGATTTCGAGCTGATGCCGTGGGATTTTGCCCACTATGCGCATCTGTTGAAGCTGAGAGATTATGATTTGGACGCCGAAATGGTGCGCCCCTACCTCGAGTTGTCGAAAGTCGTCGAGGGAGTTTTCGGATTAGCCACCACTTTATATGGCATTACCTTCAAGGAGAATCCCGAAATCCCCGTCTATCACGAGGAAGTCAAGGCCTATGAAGTTTTTGATGCCGACGGCAGTTTCCTCGCTGTCCTCTATACGGATTTCTTCCCCCGCTCTTCGAAACAAAGTGGCGCTTGGATGACGTCCTATCGCGAGTCGGGCGTCACGCTGCAGGGCGAGACGCGTCGTCCCCACGTGAGTGTGACGATGAACTTCAGCAAACCCACGCCTTCGCGCCCCTCTCTGCTCACTTTCGACGAGTTGGAAACTTTCCTGCACGAGTTCGGGCACGCCCTGCACGGCATTTTCGCCGATACGCACTATCCCGCGCTCAGCGGCACCAATGTCTATTGGGACTTCGTGGAACTCCCTTCGCAATTCATGGAGAATTTCGCGCTCCGTCCCGAGTTCCTTCGCACCTTTGCCCATCATTACGAAACGGGCGAAGAGATGCCGGAAACCTTGCTGGAGCGCATTCGGCGAGCCCATAACTTCAACGCCGCCTATGCCTGCATTCGTCAGGTAAGTTTCGGATTGCTCGACATGGCTTACTATACGCGCACCGAAAAGCTCGAAGGAGACATTCGCAACTTCGAACGTGAGGCCTGGAAGTCGGTACAGTTGATGCCGTCTGTGCCCGAAACTTGTATGTCTGTGCAGTTCGGACACATCATGAACGGCGGTTATTCCGCAGGATATTACAGTTATAAGTGGGCAGAAGTGCTCGATGCCGACGCTTTCGAGGCCTTTCTCGAGCGCGGTCTCTTCGATCGCGAAGTAGCAAACGATTTCCGTCACAAACTCCTTTCCCGCGGCGGAACAGTCCACCCCCAACAACTCTATAATGACTTCCGCGGGCATCCGGCCACCATCAATGCGCTGTTAAAGCGCGACGGAATTCTACCGCGCGCTTAGCATTTAATCCAAGGTCACCATGGACAAGAAGATTGCACTCGACTATCGCTATTTGCGCATGGCCGATATTTGGGCCGAAAACTCCTATTGCCACAGACGTAAGGTGGGCGCGCTCATCGTCAAGAACAAAATGATCATCTCCGACGGCTACAACGGAACCCCTTCGGGATTTGAGAATGTTTGTGAGGACGAAGACGGACTGACCAAGCCTTATGTGCTACACGCCGAGGCCAATGCCATCACCAAGATCGCGCGTTCCGGCAACAACTCAGACGGCGCCACACTCTATGTCACCGACGAACCCTGTATCGAGTGCGCAAAACTCATCATTCAAGCCGGCATTCGTCGTGTAGTCTATATGAGAGAATACAGATTGCACGCCGGTTTGGAATTGTTGAGGCGTGCCGAGATCGAAGTTCTGCATCTTCCCGAACAATAAGTCCTGTTTTTGCACATGAAATACTACGCATCGCGTTTGCTTCCTTTCTACATCTCCGTCGCAGTCGTCGTCGGCGTACTCATCGGAAGCTTTTATGCCACGCATTTTTCCGGCAATCGCATCAGTTTCATCAACACCTCGAGCAATAAGCTCAGCGATTTGCTCCATATTGTCGACGATCGTTACGTCGACACGGTCAACATGTCCGATCTCGTGGAGCGTTCCATTCCACAAATCCTCAAAGAGTTGGATCCCCACAGCACTTACATCACGGCCAAAGATGTTGAGGCCTCCATGCAAGACTTGCGCGGGAGTTTCTCCGGCATTGGGGTGCAATTCACCATCTATGAGGACACCATACGCGTGGTGCGCGTCATCCCCGGCGGCCCCGCCGAAGATGTTGGCCTTCGTCCCGGCGATTGCATCGTGGCGGTCGACGGAAAAACCTATGTCGGGAAAAATGTCGACACCGAGGGCACGATGAAGCGCCTCAAAGGCGAAGGCGGTTCCAAAGTTGTCCTCTCCGTGCGCCGTGCCGGAAAGCCCGGGTTGGAGAAATTCACCATCGTGCGCGGCGATGTGCCCGTCAACAGCGTAGACGCCGCCTATATGCTCGACGCCACGACCGGATACATCCGCATTTCGTCGTGGGGCGACAACACTTACGGCGACTTCTTGGCCGCCATGGCTTCGCTCGGCGCCAAAGGGATGAAGAACCTGGTGGTCGACCTGCGCGGCAACCTCGGCGGATACCTGCAAGCCGCCGTCAATGTGGCCAATGAGTTCTTGCCTAAAGACCGACTCATCGTCTACACGAAGGGACGTCGCTTCAATCAAGAGCAATACAAGAGCAATGGGCGCGGCACTTACCAACATTTGCCGCTCGTTGTCCTCGTCGACGAAACGAGTGCTTCGGCCAGCGAGATTTTTGCCGGCGCGATGCAAGACAACGACCGCGCCACCATCATCGGTCGCCGCTCCTTCGGTAAGGGACTCGTGCAAGTGCCCATCGAATTCCGCGACGGCAGCATGGTGCGCCTCACCGTTGCGCGCTATTACACGCCCTCCGGCCGCTGCGTTCAGAAGCCCTTCACGCCCGGCGACGAAGAAGACTACGAAGCTGACTTGCTCACGCGCGCTGCTCGCGGAGAATACTACAACCCCGACAGCATCAAGACTTCCGGTCAGCAATACAAGACACGTCTTGGCCGCATCGTCTATGGCGGGGGCGGCATCATTCCCGATTTCTTTGTGCCGCGCGACACAACCGGCCTCACTTCCTATTATAAAGAAGTATATATGTCCGGCATGCTCAATCAGTTCGCCTTTTGGTACGCCGATCACAATCGAAGCCTGCTCAAAACGGTCAAAACTCCCGAAGCGATGGCCGCACATCTGCGTCGGGTGAACATTGTCGAACTATTTGCCGACTATGCCGACCGACATGGCGTGCAGCGTCGCAACCTGATGATTCGTACCTCCCGTAGTTTACTCGAACGCATGCTCACCACCTATGTGGTTTCCGACCTCTTCGATCCCGCTTCGGCGCTCAAAGTCGAAAACATCAACGACCCCTTCCTCCAAAAGGCCCTCAATGTCTTCCGCGAAGGCAAGGCGTTCCCCACCGTGGGCGAGAAAAAGACCGCACGCACCGTCCTCGACTTCCTTCCCGCGGTTGTTTCCGGAGAATATGGACTACAAACAAAATTTGCGCTCGGCGCAACGTGCCCTACGTCGCGAAAAAGTCGATTCCGTTCGGCGTAAATGCGCGACACAACGCTTGCTCGAAACCTTGGCCGCCGATGCTGAATGGTTAGCCGCCAAGGTCGTCTTGCTCTATGCCGATATGCCCGACGAAGTGCCGATGTGGCCCGTCATAGAGCGTTGGAAGACCGAGAAAATCCTCTTGTTACCGGCCATTCGCCAAGGTGAGTTGCAGGTCTGCCGCTACCTTGGGCGCGAACACCTCCGTGCCGGTGTGTTTGGTCTCCTCGAACCCACCGGTTCGCCCTACACAGCGCTCGAAAGCATAGATCTCTCCCTCATTCCCGGCGTGGCTTTCGATCGCAACGGCGGGCGACTCGGCCACGGCAAAGCCTACTACGATCGTTTTTTGGCACAATCCCCGCTTCAACAGCTGCGGCGCGTGGGCGTTTGTTTCGATTTCCAAGTTGTTCCGGCCGTCCCCGTCGAAGCGCACGACGTTTTGCTTCATCGTCTCATTGTTGTTTGAATGAAATTCCACCTGCTTTTGCTATTACTTCCGCTGATGTGGTGTGCGTGCAAGTCGCGCACTGCGCAGCCGTCGGCCATGAACGCTGCCTTCGAGCGCGAGAAAACAGCCGCCGGCGGGGAGTCTGACCTCGAAGACATACGCCGAAGCGGAGAACTCATCGTGGCTACCATTTCCGGCCCCGAGACCTACTACGACTATCGCGGAGCAGGCATGGGATTGCAATACGCTTTGGCCGACCACTTCGCCCACTCCGAGGGACTCAAGGTCAGGATGGAGTTGGCGAAAGACACCACCGAGTTGCTCGACATGGTGAAACGCGGAGAAGCTGACCTCGCTGCGTTGCCCATCGACGACAGGCGCATTGCCGATGCCGGTTTGCAGGCCGCCGGGGTCAACGATGCCAAGCAGCACACGAGTTGGGCGGTGCGCGCCCACGCCGATGAACTCGCCGAAGCCCTCCGCGCTTGGTTTGGCCCCGCCACTTTGGCCGAAGCCCAAGCCGAAGAGAAGAAACGCCTGCGGCAGGTGCATGAGGTACGCCGACACATGCAAGCCGTCTTCCTCTCTCGCGACAGAGGCATCATCTCCGTCTACGATCCTCTCTTCAAACAAGCCTCGGCCACTACGGGCTGGGACTGGAAACTCATCGCTGCGCAGTGTTATCAGGAGAGTGGTTTCGATCCCAACGCCCGATCGTGGGCGGGAGCGCGCGGGTTGATGCAGCTCATGCCGCGCACGGCCACAGAACTTGGGGTGCCTGCTGAGCAGGTCAACGAACCGCAGACCAATGTGGCCGCCGCAGCGCGACTCATTCGCAAACTCACCGGACAACTCGCCGATGTGCCCGATGCCAACGAGCGGCTCAAATTCGTACTCGCCTCCTACAACGGCGGACTCGGCCATGTGCGCGACGCCATGGCCTTGGCGCGCAAATATGGGCGCAACCCCCACCGCTGGGATGAGGTGGCTCCCTACATTCTAGGCTTGCAAACGCCGCAATACTACCGAGATCCCGTCGTGAAGCACGGTTATATGATCGGCACCGAGACCGCCGGCTATGTTCAAGCCATCTTGAAGCGTTGGCAAGGCTACGGTGGAAGCGTTTTGCTCAGCCGGTCGCCCGCTTTGCCCGAGGCCCCGGCGCAAAATGCAGCACCTGCGGTGCCCGATGCGGGAAAAGGCAGTCGAGCACCGCGCAAAAACAAATATTCATCGGGCGTGCGCATCATGTCCCCCGACGATCCCGAATTTAATCAAATGCAACCGCACTGACCGCTGCATGAAAATCTTACTCCTCGGCGATTATTCCAATGTCCACGCCACACTCGCGGCGGGGCTCCGCGCGCTCGGGCACGAAGTCACGCTGGCCTCCGACGGCGATGGCTGGAAAGGCTACGCCCGCGACATTGATTTGAAACGCTACGGCATGAATTGGCGCTCCACCATGGCCTTCCTTTGGCGATTGTGGTGCGCCTTTCGTCGTTTCAAAGGCTACGACGTCGTCCAACTCATCAATCCCGTGTTCCTGCCTTTGCGCGCTGAGCGACTGCGCCCTTTCTACCGCGCGTTGCGGCGTCGGAATGGGCGCATCTTCCTCGGTGCTTTTGGCATGGATCGCTATTGGGTCAAGGCCGGATTGGACTGTCGCACGTTTCGTTACAGCGATTTCAATCTCGGAACGGAAGTGCGGCACCGTGAGGACAACGACATTTGGATCGCCGAATGGCTCAACGGCACCAAAGGCGAGCTCAACACTTGGATTGCCGAGGACTGCGACGGCATTGTCTCGGGACTCTATGAGTACGACGCCGCCTATCGCCCTGAGTTTGCCGACAAACTGCGCTTCATTCCCTTCCCGATCGACGTAAAGCATGCCCCCGTGATTGCCGATTTCGCCAAGGTGGCATTTCCCCCCGAGCGACCGGTGCGGTTTTTTGTCGGAGTGCAGCGCAGTCGCAGCAGCTACAAAGGCACCGACATCATGTTGCGCGCTTTGCGCCGCCTGGAGGCCGAACGCCCCGACGAGCTGCAAGTCGTGGCGGTCGAAAATCTTCCCTTCGACGAGTACAAACGCGCCATGCTTTCGTGCGATGTCTTGCTCGATCAGCTCTATTCCTACACCCCCGCCATGAATGCCCTCCAAGCCATGGCGCAAGGACTGGTGGTGGTGGGCGGCGGCGAACCCGAATCCTACGATTTGCTCGGTTGTGCCGACATTCGCCCCATCATCAACGTCTTGCCCGATGAGAACGACGTGTACGAAAAGCTTCGCGACTTGGTCGATCATAAAGCGCGCATCCCCCAACTTTCGCATGAGAGCCGCTTGTACATAGAGCGCTATCACGATCATTTGAAAGTGGCGCAGGCTTATGTTGAGTTCTGGCAAAGTCGGAAAAACTAACCCCTTTGCGCCCGACATGGGGCGTGATTTGCCACGACGCTGAAGCGTCTTCGCCGTCTTCTGGCGAGGACTTGGAAAAAGTGCGCAACATAGAGAAAAAAGTGGACTTGTTTTCGCGAAAACTTGGGACAAATCGGCCGATTTGTCCCAAGTTTTTTTGACCCGCCCCACAGAATACAGAAAAATAGGGGAGGGGATAGCGGAAATTCGCGAGCATGAATCGAAATTTTGAGGTGAGGCAACGTCTATTGGCAGCGTTTTTTGGAAAAGTCGAGCACAAGGGGACAAGCGTGTCGAGAATAGAAAACCCGGTAGTGATGTTTTTTATCCGCTGTGTCTGAAATTGTTACGCCCCCTATGTCGTTTGCGTCGTATGTGTGCGTTTGTCGGCGATTTTTCAAATAAACCGAGTTATAAATCCTTGTTTTGTGCATGTATTGCTATGTCTGGGTTGCGTTTTACGGGTATTTGTATTAAATGTAGCGGTTTCTTGTACCTTTCTCCGCTGCGATTTGCGGAGAGTATCTAAATTTGTACGCGTATAAGTAGCCACCGCTCACTCGAACCCTTGAGGCGGTAGGCAAATAGAGTATGCCTCTCGCCTGGAGATGAAAGCGAAACGTGGAAGCCGGACGATACCCGAGCGGGGTTGCCTGTTTTTCACCGACGAAGCGAGTGTTCCGCCAAGCCGGAACCCGACAAACGAGAGGATTTTGATCTACAGAAACAAAAAAACAATAGAATGAATAATCGTATTTCCAAACTTTTGGCACTTGCGATCCCCGCACTCTTCCTCCCCATTGCCATGAATGCGCAGAGTCGTCAAGACGCTGTGGGTGTAGGTGTGCGCGTGCCGACTGAGGATTTGCATGTCAAAGGACGTGTGCGCGTAGGTACACTCCCCAAAACCGGTACTGCGACCTCTGTTTACACCAAAACGGACGGTACACTTTCAGCCGGTGGACGCGACCAGACGTTCGATGCGGAGGCGCATCGCGTATTGTTCTCCAACGAGCAAGGTGTTGTGGGTCATGCCATGGCCGCCAAGCCGCTCTTCTTCCACATGCCTTGCGTTGTTTTGCCCCTCGAAAACACGAGCGAGTACTACAAAGCCGCCACGGGTTCTTTCGAAATGAACCTCTACCAGCGCTATGTTGAGCAGTTCACCAACCCCACGGGCACGCCTGTTGCGGGTTCGCCCGCTGCCACCCGCGCCGTGAGTCCCTTGGCCGGTGCGCTTCCTGTTGAGCAGGCTGTCGATCTTGAGTTCTACATCACTTACTACGATTCGAAAGTCTTCAAGGATGTGAGCATCGACAACAATGGTGTACTCAGATACAAGGTCATTGCCGGTTCGGAAGCCACTGAATACACCTTTATGGACGTGATTTTCAAACTTAAATAATTGCGCTCAGATCGCTGATGCCGCGAGTTGACGATCGAAAAAGCCGATTGGCTTTTGAAGAGAGACAACTTCGAGAGGAACGTACGGAACATCTTCCTTACTTCTTTCGGTTTTACCGGCGCGAGTGGACAGGGTCCGCCCCCCGGTAGACCATTGGCAGCACGAATCTTTTCTCAATTAAAATAGAACTCCTCATGAAACTTCGACATATTCTTTTCTTGGCAGCACTCACTTGCGGAACGGCTGCAATGGCACAAGCGACGGCTGAGCGCAACCGTGTGGGTGTGAATGTAAACGCGCCGACCGAGCGACTCCACGTCAACGGAACCGCGCGTATTCAAACGCTTCCCAAAGACGGAGAAGGCGTTACGACTTCGGCTGCCGGTGCCTACGATGCCACGAAGGCCAACCTCTTCAAGGGCAAGCGCGTGATTGTGGCCGATGCACAAGGTGTATTCGGTTCCATGCCTGGTGTATGGCCGCTGTTCTTCTACTTCCCCGGCTATGTTATGCCCACCGATGTGGCTGCACCTGAATATGATGGCGATAAATTTACCATCGATCTTCATAAGATCTACCGCGAACGCTTCGTTCCGAGCTTGGCAGCGACGCCTGCGCCTGCAACGGCCAGCCCTTCGTCGACGGCTTTGCCCGTTGAACAATCGGCCGATTTGGGCTTCTTCGTGACCTATTATGACAACACGGTCATCAAAGACGTGGCCATCGACGACACGGGTATCCTGACTTACAAGTTGGTGAACGTTCCCGCCATCGTTACAGACAAGACTTATATGAACATTGTCTTCAAGCGCCTGTAAACTAACGCACAAGGACTTGTCCTCACAACCACAACGCGCACTGTCAATCGAATATTGGCAGTGCGCGTTTTTTGATCTTGAGGGAAGGGATTAGTGGGTGCACACCGCTCGGGACGATGTTGACTGTTTTCGTGTGGCGGTGGGCCGACTTGAGGGGGTGAGACGCCGACTGTGGCTCGCAACATGGCACAAAAAAGCTCGCCACCTCAAGGATGAGGCGGCGAGCGGTGTGGTTGAGAGCAGGCTTTGGCGTTGTTGCGGAGAAATCGGTGAGAGATTTCGCGCAACGTGCCGATGGTTGATTAAGCCTTGAGGTAGTTGAGCACATTCTGCTCGATGCGCTCCGCAAGGTTGGTGTGGGCTTCGCGATCGAAGGCCTTACCCGTGATGTGTTCGTAGAGCTCGATGTAACGATCGGAGATGTTTTGAACGATTTCGGGCGTCATTTCCGGCACTTGTTGGCCGTCTTTGCCTTGGAAACCGTTGTCCATCAGCCATTCGCGCACAAATTCTTTCGAAAGTTGCTTTTGCGGCTCGCCTTTCTCGAAGCGTTCGGTGTACCCCTCGGCATAGAAATAGCGACTGGAGTCGGGAGTGTGGATTTCGTCCATGAGATAAATCTCACCGTTGTGCTTTCCGAACTCGTACTTGGTGTCTACGAGGATCAAACCGCGCTCGGCGGCCATTTGTGTGCCGCGTTCGAAGAGAGCGAGCGTATATTTCTCCAAGATCTCGTATTCTTCGGGTGTGGCCAAGCCGCGTTCGAGGATCTCTGCCTTCGAGATGTCGGCGTCATGTTCACCGATTTCGGCTTTCGTGGTGGGCGTTACGATGGGAGTGGGGAACTTTTCGTTCTCGCGCATACCGTCGGGAAGAGGAATGCCGCAGATTTCGCGAGCACCTGCCTTATAAGCGCGCCAAGCACTGCCGCAAAGATAACCGCGCACGATCATCTCGATGGCAAAACCTTCGCAGGTTACGCCGACAGTGACCATAGGATCGGGCGTGGCTTGCTTCCAATTCGGGCAAATGTCCGTCGTGGCGTCGAGAAACTGCGCTGCAATTTGATTCAGCACCTGACCTTTGAAAGGAATACCCTTGGGGAGTACCACGTCGAAGGCTGAAATTCTGTCGGTGGCCACCATTACGAGGCGATCTCCGAGGTTGTAGACGTCGCGGACCTTACCATTGTACACACTTTGCTGACCGGGAAAGTGAAAATCGGTTGTTGTGAGAGCACTCATGTTGTATTATTTGAGGGGGTTGAGTTGTTGCTTCAAAAAGTGGGGGAGTTTTCCTCGTTGGCTGCCTTCTTTTACGCGTCGGCTGTCGACTTTTCCTCACGAGCCTCCTTCTTTTGGGCATAAGCATCGTAGGCTTCTACAATGCGGCTGACGAGTTTGTGACGAACGATGTCCTTTTTCGTCATTTCGATGAAGGCAATGCCCGGCACATTGTGGAGAATGCGCTCGGCCTCCACCAGTCCGCTGCGTTGTGTGGGGGGAAGATCGATTTGCGTGCGGTCGCCCGTGATGATCATCTTCGTGTTCCAGCCCATTCGCGTGAGGAACATCTTGATTTGTGCCGAAGTGGTGTTTTGTGCTTCGTCCAAAATCACGACCGCATCGTTGAGTGTGCGGCCGCGCATGAAGGCTAACGGCGCAATTTGGATGACTTGCTGATCAAGGTACTCCTGTAATTTGGCAGGGGGGAGCATTTCTTGCAGCGCATCGTAGAGCGGTTGAAGATAAGGGTCAATTTTGTCTTTCATGTCGCCGGGTAGGAACCCCAACTTCTCGCCGGCTTCGACGGCGGGGCGACTTAATATGATTTTCTTGATCTCTTTGTTCTTCAACGCCTTGACGGCGAGCGCAATGGCCACATAAGTTTTTCCGGAACCCGCGGGGCCGACGGCAAAGAGCATATCATTCTTGAAATAGGCCTCGACTAATCGGCGTTGGTTCTCAGATCTCGGCGCAATGGGCTTACCTGAGGTCGAATAGACGATGGTATTTCGGTCATCGTTGGTATTTCTGTCGCCGTGTCGGGCAATTTCCACCACATTCTCCTCGCTGAGGTTGTTGAAGCGCGCGCAATGCCGTTGAAGTGCGGCGAAGGTCTCTTCGAACTCGGCCATATCTTCTTCAGCGCCCATGACTTTGAGCACATTGTCGCGCCCAATGATGCGCAGTTTCGGACGTAGCGCGCGAAGGAGGCGCAGATTGGCATTGCCGGCGCCAAAAAACGTGGCCGGATCGGCTTCTTCAAGCAAGAAATGCTTTTCTATCATATTCTCGTGCGGGTGTTGCGCGTGAATGTCCGCGGGGGAAGTGGCGCAACGGGGAGGAAATGGTGGAAATGTGTGGCAGTATTGCCGTTTTACGAGGACAAAGGTAATGGTTTTCGGGCAAGTGGCAAAGACGCGCCGCTCCTTTCTCTGCAGAGAAGGGAGCGGCGCGTGAAAGTGAGGGGAGACCGAGAGAAAACGTCCGCATTTTTCGGTTTGCACGGGCTGTTTTTACTGTGCAATGGGCGTTTGCGTCTGCACAGTTGAGCCTTCTTTTAATGCACAATGGTCGTTCGCTTTTGCAAGACAGCGACCTCTATAATATATAATGAGTGTTTCTGCAATGCGTAATGCTTGTTTGCCGGCAATGTTGAGGAGTCCTTAATGCACGATGGACGTTTGCGGATGACGCACGCCGGAAGCATTGCGAAGGAAGGCTTTGGCCGTGCCAAAGTTGAGGTTCATGTCGAGGCGCACGGGAAGATGGTTCGCATCGTCGGTGATGTAGAAGCGCACAATTTCCTTTTCTTTATTGTTCTTGCGCTCGATGAACGAAAACACCAAACAGCGGTAAGTGATGTCGGTGTGTTCTACCTTGAACGTCTTGCGTCCGCGGAAAAGAATGCTTTGTCTTCCGCAATCGCGGCCATCGGCCATCACAAAGTTACGGCGTTCGCCCTCGTTCCAGCCCGCGGGATCGAACGAACGGGCGCGCAGCATCATCGAAACCATGTCGTAAATACATTCATTGCTCTGCAAAGCCACCGGATGTTCGGGGCCGTTGTTGGCCGCATAGCTCATATTCACGCGACATTTGCCTTTGGGATAACTGTAGCGCACCATGTCCGAGCGAAAATACTTGCCTTCGTGCGCCCGCTTCGTATAATAAAGAGGAGTCACGTTCATATCCGTGTAGCTCGTGAGGGTGTCGCGCATGACGAAGACCTTATCTGCGCGTTTGTTGGTTGATGTGGTCAGATAAGTGCGGTAAGCCGGTTTGCCCTCGAAGGTGGTTTTGCGAATGTTCCATTGTGCCTGTCCCACCTTGACCCAAACGAAGGCCCAGTTGTAGTATAAATCGTAATTCAGCGTTTCGCCGTCTTGAAAAGCGGTGTTGCCCGATCCGCACTGCGCAGAGGCCGAGGAAAAAGTCAGCCAAAGGCCGAGGAAAAGGAAGAGAAGTCGTTGCATAGTGGTGAAAAATGAGAGAAACGAGTGGCCGCTTTTGCCTTTTGTCCGCCGCGTTCAGGAGCGGGGAGGAGGTATATCAGGAGCCACACGGGCAAGATGGCGCTTGCCGTTCTGTGAAAGTTGATAACTGTTCCACACATTGTGGAAGATGCTGTAGAAACCGCCCGCAATGGAGCTGACGGGATCGAAAAAAGTGTAGCCCGCCCAAATGGCGAAGACCGTATTTTTTTGTCCCAAGGCTTGTGCCGGCGCAATCGGCTCGCCGATGCGCTGACCGATGCGGCGTCCGAGGGCAAACTGCACGACGCAGGCCAGCAAAGCCGCGACACCGATGCCGAACAGCACCGTGCCGGGCGCATCGGTGTGCATCAGAGCGTGGGTAGATGAGGTGATGGCGAGCGTAAGGCACACCGCCCAAAGATAAAAAGCGAAGTCTTTGAGTCGCAACAGCCGCCGGTGGAGTCGTGCCCACCACAATCGCACCGCCCATGCGGCTAAAAACGGACAAATGAGCATGGGAAAGACGCGCGCAAGGATCATGGCAAACGAAACGCCGAAACCTTGTCCGCCATGTGGCGCGATCACCGACAGCACCGCGGGAATGAGCACCGCGGCCACGAGGTTGATGAGCATCGTGTAGGTGGTTACGCCCTCAATGTCGCCGCCGAGTTTACCGGTGATCACGGCACACGAAGTGGCGGTGGGACAGATGAGGCAGAGCATGGCGCCTTCGACCACGGGGCGGCCGCTTCCGACCGGAAAATAGTGGATGACGGCCGCTAAAGCGGTGAAAGTCAGCGCTTGGAAGGCGAGATGGCGCGCGTGCCAGCGGCGTAGACGCAGGTGGCGCGGATCGATTTTGCAAAAGGTGACGAACAGCATCGTGAAAATGAGCCACGGCTGCACAAACTTCACCACGGCAATGGCTTCGGCTTCGTGGGTTGCGCCGAAAGGCAGCGCCATCCAACCGAAATAGAGGACAACGCCGAGCACAATGGCGAAGGCGAGCATCCACGAACGGAGGAAACGCAGTAGCGTGTCAACAGTCATGCGGAAAGAACAGTTAAGATTGGGCTTCGAGGGCCAACATTTCGTCGCGCAACTGCGCAGCGGTCACAAAATCAAGTTGTTCGGCGGCGCGCTTCATCGCGTTGCGCAGGGTTTCGATGCGGGCGGCGCGTTCTTCGGCTGTCATCTTTCCGGTGTCGGCGGTGGCGTTTTCCGCCGAAGTCGTCCGGGCGGAGCCATAGGTCGCGGCGCTTTCGGCGGCGCGCAGCGAGGATTTGCCCGTGGTCGCCGTGTAGGCGGCATTGCCCTGCCCGCGGCGCGGTTCGATTTGCTGCGCCTCGGCGCGCTCCTTGCCCAACTGTCCGAGTTGGCTCGGCGCGCTGTTTTTCTTCACTTGCGTGGGCGTGATGCCGTGTTCGGCATTGTAGTTCATTTGTTTGAGGCGGCGGCGATTGGTCTCGTCGATGGTGAGCTGCATGCTGCGCGTAATCTTTTTGGCGTACATGATGACGCGCCCGTTCACGTTACGTGCGGCACGCCCCGCCGTTTGCGTCATGCTGCGGCGGTCGCGCAGAAAACCTTCCTTGTCGGCATCGAGGATGGCCACGAGGGCGACCTCCGGCAAGTCGAGCCCTTCGCGCAGGAGGTTGACGCCCACCAGCACTTGATAGACACCGGCGCGCAGATCTTCCATGATTTGCACGCGTTGCAAGGTGTCGACGTCCGAGTGGATGTAGGCCGTGGGGATGCCCAAGCCCAGTAAGTACTCAGAGAGCTCTTCGGCCATGCGTTTGGTGAGGGTGGTGACCAGCGTGCGCTCATCGTGCGAAATGGCGATGCGGATTTCTTCGAGCAGGTCGTCGACAGGGAAGTCGGTGTCGCGCACCTCGATGGGAGGATCGAGCAGACCGGTGGGGCGAATCACCTGATCGACGTACACACCGCCCGCTTCGGCGAGTTCATACTCGTCGGGGGTGGCGCTGACATAGATGACTTGGTGGGTGAGTTCGCGAAACTCTTCGAACTTGAGCGGACGGTTGTCGAGCGCGGCGGGGAGTCGGAAACCGTAGTTGACCAAACTCTCTTTGCGCGAGCGGTCACCGCCGTACATCGCGCGGATTTGTGGCACGCTGACGTGGCTCTCGTCGATGACGAGCAGAAAGTCTTTCGGGAAAAAGTCGAGCAGACAGTAGGGGCGCATGCCCGGTTGGCGGCCGTCGAAGTAGCGCGAATAGTTTTCGATGCCCGAGCAGTGGCCGAGTTCGCGAATCATTTCGAGGTCGTAGCTCACGCGTTCCTCGAGACGCTGGGCTTCGAGGGTTTTGCCCTGCTCGTTGAAGAGCGCGACTTGCGCCACCAAGTCGTCTTGGATCTGATGAATGGCCAGGTCTTGGCTTTCTTTGGTCGTCATGAAGAGGTTGGCGGGGTAGACCTTGTACTCATCGAACGAACCGAGGCGGGCTCCTGTCAGACCGTCCACCTCTTCGATGCCGTCGATCTCGTCGCCCCAGAAATTGATGCGCAGCACGTCGTCGGCATAGGCCAAAAAGATGTCGACCGTGTCACCTTTCACGCGGAAGTTGCCGCGCGAAGGGGCGACGTCGTTGCGGGTGTAGAGCGAATCGACGAGTCGGCGCAAGAGCACGTTCATCGTGATGGTTTGCCCCGTGCGCAACAGGATGACATTCTCGTAGAACGCGGCGGGATTGCCCATGCCGTAGATGCAACTCACCGACGAAACGACCACCACGTCTTTGCGTCCGGAGAGGAGCGTGGAGGTGGCGGCGAGCCGGAGCTTGTCGAGGTCGTCGTTGATGGCCAAGTCTTTCTCGATGTACGTGTCGGTCGAGGCGATGTAGGCTTCGGGCTGGTAGTAGTCGTAGTACGACACATAATATTCCACCGCGTTGTGGGGGAAAAAGCCTTTCATCTCGGTGTAGAGTTGGGCGGCCAGTGTCTTGTTGTGGGAGAGAATGAGGGTGGGGCGCCCGATTTCGGCGATGACGTTGGCGATGGTGAAGGTTTTTCCCGAGCCGGTCACGCCGAGCAACACCTGTGCTTCTTCGCCGTTGCGGAGGCCTTGGGTGAGTTGGCGGATGGCTTCGGGCTGGTCGCCCATGGGTTTGTAGGGAGAGGTGAGTTGAAATTCGGGCATGTCGAGTAGTGCTTGTGAAGAGGCGTGGCGCGCGGGCGCGCAGTGCACGGCCTTGACAGCGAAGTTACGAAAAAGCGGCGGAGTGACAAACGCTTTCTGCGTGAGCGCCGTGCGAACAAAATCAAACAAGGGAAGAATGACAAAAAAGTTGGGACATTTCGTCGAAAATGTCCCAACTTTTTCTGGAAAGTAGTCTACTTTTTTGAGCCGTCTGTGCGGCTTGTCGGGCACAGTGCCCGGAAGTGTCATCGTCCTTCGAGTGTTCCGGCGAAATCGCGGTAGGCACTCATCATCACGGCCGTTTCGCGCGGATACTTTCGCGCGGCGGCTTTTTTATAGTGGCTCAGTGCGGCGGCCAACCATGGATCTTTGCACGGATTTTGCCAAAAACATTGCCAAAAGAGGCGTTGTTCGGCCGGCGTGTGGCGCGCCAACAGTCGGAAGAAGGCGAGGGGATGGGCATCGGCGTAGGTGCGCAGTTCCTCCTGCAGATAGCTGGGCGCATCGGCCTCCCAATGTCCGTCCATGAAGAGGGTGATGAGCCGATCGATGCGCGTTTCGACGGGCACGGCGGGGATTTTGCTTCGGAAGGCTTCTGTGTAGTCGTAGCTCGAGGCATAAAGATTGGCGGGAATGAGCTCGGGATGGTAGCCGAAGAGGACTTCGAGCTCAAAAAACGTCTTCGGGAAGGCTTCGAAAAAGGCCTTTTGCCGTGCAGTGTCCGTCGGGCTTTGCTGCAATGCGGTGTAGGCTTCCGTGAGCCGCTGGGCGGCGGGCGAAAGGTCGGGGGCTTTTTGTGCCTGTGTGGCAGAAAGACCGAAGATGAAGAGGAGAGAACAGAGCTGGGTCTTCATGATGACGGGGGATTATGGTTGAATAATGTAATTAGTGGCGGGCAATTCATGTCCGGTGGAGGCAAAGGTAGTGAAGTTTTTGAAAGTTCGTGCTTTTAGCACAAAAAAAACGACACGAATCCGTAGGGAAATCGTGTCGATTTTGTTTTGTAGATGGTATTTGATTTGTCAAGGCCAAGAGATTGGTCGGGATGACAACGCAAAGTTATGAATTTATTTCGGTATTGCAAAATTTTTCATTATGCCCTGCGGCATATACGAATTTAAATTCTATCTAATACCGTGGTAATCAAGGTATCAATCGAATTTTTATAGTTGGGATTTGCTTTACCGGCCACGCGATTGGCCACAACCATGCAGCAAGTCATGGCTTTGTGACCCATGAGTCGTGCAAGACCGGCGAGGGCGCTGCTTTCCATCTCGAAGTTGGTGATGCAGAGATCGCCGTGTTTGAAGGCCATGATCTTGTCGTTGGCTTGCGGGTCGGCGAGGGGCACGCGCAGACGGCGGCCTTGCGGGCCGTAGAAGCCACCGCAGGCGATGGTGACGCCGCGAACCATGTCGGTGCCGGCAATGCGATCGAGCAACTCGGCATCGTTGTCGATGCAGTAGGGGTGGGCGATGCATTGGGTGCCCGTCCACTGCATGGCTTCGAGGAAGGCGCGCTCAAACTCGAGGTCGCAAACTTCGTTGCGGCCGTCGTAGAAGTTGAGCAAGCCGTCGAAACCGAGACTCTTTTGCGAAGCGATGAAAGTGCCTTCGGGGGTGTGGCGCTGCAAACCGCCACAGGTGCCGACACGCACGAGGTGGAGCTGACGGAATTCGGGACGCTCGGTGCGGGTGTTGAAGTCGATGTTGGCCAGCGCGTCGAGTTCGTTGACGACGATGTCGATGTTGTCGCAACCGATACCGGTGGAAACGACTGTGATGCGCTTGCCTTTGTAGGTACCGGTCACGGTGCGGAACTCGCGGCTCTCGACTTCGAATTCGCGGTGCTCAAAGTGCGATGCGACGAGCTCAACTCGGCCGGGATCGCCGACGAGAATCACTTTGTCTGCGACTTGTTCGGGAAGAAGATGGAGGTGGAAAATCGAACCGTCTGCGTTGAGAATGAGTTCGGATTCGGGAAAATGGATGTTGTTCATGGCCATTTTATTTTGAAAATAAAGAATGGAAAGGAGAAAGCCGAGCGGAAATTCAGCGTTGTTCTGCACGCCGAATTTCTTTGGCAAGGTTTTTAATTTCTTGATGGAGGCGAGTGAGCGTCAACTCGGTGCGTCGCAGCGTTTGGGCGTCGGCTTCGTTGCGCTGTTGGGCGTAGCGGCGTTCGGCTTCTTCGCGTTGACGGGCGACTTCACGGCTTTGTTCGGTGAGATCGAGCCATCGTGCGGCGAGCCGACGTCCGGTTTCGCTTTGAAAATCGGCCAGGGAGGTGGCTAAACGGTCGTCGTCGATGACAAAGGTGAAGTCGGGCGGCGCGGCTTCGTTGTGTTGGCGCTTTTGGGCGGCGAGAAATTGCCGATGTTGCGCAATTCGTGCCGCTTGACCGGCTTGCGATTCGGCAACGGAGTGGAGTGCTGCGGCTTGGCGGAGCAGTTGATGATCATCGGTGGTGAGTTCTTCGAAATTGGGCGTGTCGAAGAGTAAGGTGTAGCGGCACACGCGGTCGGAAGGTTGGCGACGATTGGTGACGAGATAGCCTTGGTGGGCGGTGGCGTCGAGGACATAGCAAAAATCGTCGGCGGGGGAATTGAAGGGCATGCCGAGACTGACGGGGCGGACGAAGCGTCGCGTGTCGGGGTTGTAGCGGGTGATGAAAAGATCGCGCCCGCCGATGTCGCTACCGGCGTGATGTGCCGAGAAAACTAAGGTGGTGCCGCCGTCGGGTGTGAGAAATGGATAATCGATGTCGGTGAAACTGCTGTCAAGTCCGGGCAGCGGTTCGGGAACACTCCAACGATTGCCGGCTTTCACCAAGCGATAGAGACGGCGCGGGCTACCTGCGGGGAGAATCGCCACTGTGCCGAGAGCATTGACGAAGGCGGTGCCGCAATTCGTGAGGGAAGTGCCGAGCGAGGTGCCGGCTACGAAACGACCGGCGTCGGGAGAGAGTGACAAACTGTCGAGCCAGTGTGCGCGGTCGAGGGAAAGGCTGTCGAGCCAGACGACTTTTTTGGTGCTGCCCATGAGTTCGGCGGCACGTTGCACACGATGCAGTTCGGCGGTGAGTGAATCTTTGGCCGTATGTAAGGGAGCGGCGGCAATTTCGGCGTTGAGGCGCAGTTCGGCTGTGCTCCAATCGTAGGCGGCAATGGCATCCGCCGCACTGCGCACGGCCGTTGTGTTGTTGTGAACAGGCGCCGAACGGTGACGTACGGGCGAGTTTTTGCGCCGTTGTGCCGCAAGCGGAAGTGCCGCTTGGAGAATCAGCAGCAGGAGTGTGGCAAAAGAAAAAAGTCGGGTCATGGTAGGAAGGGGTTGTAGCGCCGCTCGTGGCCGATGGTGGTTGCACCGCCGTGCCCGGGGAGTACTTGTACGTCGTCGGGGAGCGTGAGGAGTTGGGTGCGGATGGAGTGGATGAGCTGGTCGTGTTTTCCGCCCAAATCGGTGCGACCGATGCTTTCGGCAAAGAGGGTATCGCCGGCAAAGAGTACTTTTTCGTCGGGGGCGTAGAAGCAAACGCCGCCGGGCGTGTGACCCGGCGTGTGCAACACGCGGAGGGTGTGGTGGCCGAGGGGGAGTTCCGTCGTGCAGCCGGGGGCGCCGATGGGCTCGAAGCGTGCGGGGACAGCAAAATCGGGGCAACTGCGCAGAAAGTGTTCGGCGTGGCGCGCGGCATGTGCCAAAAACGGTTCGTCGGCCGGGTGCATGTAGGGCGTCAGTCCATAGGTTTCGGCCGCCCATGCGCAACCGAAAACGTGATCAAAGTGTCCGTGCGTGAGCAACAGCAGGGTGGGGCGAAGCCAGTGCGCAGAAATGTAGTCGGCAATGGCTTTTTGCTCCTCGGGAAAGAGGGCGCCGCAGTCGATGATGGCTGCTTCGCCCGTGGAGTCGGACACAATGTAGGTGTTTTCCTGAATCGGATTGACTGTGAAACCTTGTATTTTGAGCATAGCGGGCTTAAAGTGTGACGTAAGCTACCTTTTTGGTCTCGAAAAACTCTTCTTCGAAGTAAGTGTGCAGAGGCCACACATCGCAGCAGTGCTTGAAGGGACGCATTTCCTGCTGGATGTCGCCGCCTTTGAGGCAGATGAGGCCGTTGGGCAGGGAGTTGCGCTGCTCGTGGTGCACGTTTTTGCGGACAAGGCGCACCAAATCTTCCATTTGCATCACGGCGCGGCTCACCACGAAGTCGTATTTCTCCTTTTCCTCCATGACGTTCTTGTGAGAGGTGCGCACATTGGTGAGTTCGAGCGCATCAGCCACGGATTGTGCCACTTTAATTTTTTTTCCGATGGAATCAAGCAGGTGGAATTGGACTTCGGGAAAGAGAATGGCGAGGGGAATGCCCGGAAAGCCGCCACCGGTGCCGATGTCCATGACGTGAGTGCCGGGACGAAAGGTGATGACTTTGGCAATACCCAACGAGTGGAGCACATGGTGAGGGTAGAGATTGTCGATGTCTTTGCGCGAAATGACGTTGATCTTGGCGTTCCAATCACGATAAAGGGCATCGAGGGCGGCAAACTGGCGTTGTTGCTGCTCAGTGAGCTGGGGAAAATAGCGAAGGAGCTGTTCCATCAGGCTTCTGTTTGGGGGTTATCTTTTCGGGGTGAGCGATGTCGGCCGCCACGTCGCTTGGAAGCGGGTGAACCCGCGCTTTTTTCGTTGGAAGTTGCGCCGGTTGCAGAAGAAGGGGTGGATTTTCCGCGTTCTCCTCCGGAGTTGGATTGGCGACGGTTGTTCTTTCCGTTCGATTTTTGTCCCTTATTGTCGCGGCGGTTAGACTTTCCGCTGTGCTGGCTGCGGCCGCGCGCTTTGTCGTCGGTGGGTTCCGGCGCTTTGCAGCCTTCGGGGAGCGGATTGCGGGGAATTTTTGTCTCGAGCAGTCGTTCGATTTTGTTGAGCGAGAGGCGATCTTTTTCGCCGATGAGGGTGATGGCGCGTCCGGCGCGTCCGGCACGGGCTGTTCGTCCGATGCGGTGCACGTAATCTTCGGGATCGCGCGGTGCATCGTAGTTGATGACCATCTGAATATCGTCGATGTCGATGCCGCGGCTCACGATGTCGGTCGCAATGAGGATGTCGATCTTGCGTTGCTTGAAACCGAGCATCACTTCGTCGCGCTCGCTCTGCTCAAGGTCGGAGTGCATGGCGGCGCAGTTGAAGCCGCGACGTTTCAAAATGACGTTGAGTTCCTTGACACGCTGCTTGGAAGAGATGAAAACAATGACGCGCTCGGGCTTGCCTTCGGAGAAAATGTGCTTGAGGATGGGCGTTTTGTCGTTATCGCGGCAGATGTAGATGCTTTGATCGATTTTCTCGGCAGGTTTTGAGACGGCGATTTTGATTTCTACGGGATCGCGCATGACTTCTCTCGCCATCTTGGCGATTTCGGGGGGCATTGTGGCTGAGAAAAGCACGGTTTGACGCTCAGCGGGGAGCTGTTTGATGATGGTCATGATGTCGTCGAAGAAACCCATGTCGAGCATGCGGTCGGCTTCGTCGAGAATGATGTGCGTGGTGCGCGAAAGGTCGAGATTGCCGAGTTGAAGGTGTGAAATGAGGCGACCCGGGGTGGCAACGATGATGTCGGCACCTTGGGCGAAGGCCTTTCTTTCCTGTTCGAAGCGGATACCGTCGTTTCCCCCGTAGACAGCGACGCTGTTGGTGCGCGTGTAGTAGGCAAAACCTTGCAAGGCTTGGTCGATTTGCTGTGCCAATTCGCGGGTGGGCGACATGATGAGGCAGTTTACTGCGTCGTGCGGATGCGGTTGATCGCGCAAAATGGAGAGCATCGGAAGGAGATAGGCCGCGGTCTTACCGGTTCCGGTCTGTGCGATGCCAATGAGGTCTTTGCCTTCGAGGAGATGGGGGATGCAACGAGCCTGTACGGGGGTACATTTTTCGAAACGCATGTCCCAAAGTGCGTCGAGCACGTCTTCGCTCAAGGCGAGGTCTTCAAAATAGACGGTTTCATCGACAGGCGCTTCGGTGGAGTCGTCTGTAGAAACCTGTGGGCTTTCCGCAGAAACTTGTGGACTTTCTGCCAAAACCTGTGCGTTTTCTTCTAATTGTTGTGGGGTTTCTGCAGTGGGCTCCGCGGTAGGCGTGGGTTGCTCTCCTTTTTCAGGGGAAAGCGTGCCGTTTTTGTCGGTGGATTGGGGATTTTCAGCCGTATGTTGGAGGTCGGCGGGGGTAAGTTCGTGTTCGGACATATATATAATGTGTGCGTCGGTGCGAAAAGGAGGGAGTTTACGGAACGTTATTGGGGTGTGCGTCGGTAGAACCAGAGCGCGATGAAGGCAAAAAGGATGTTGGGCATCCAAACCGAGAGACCGGCAGGCCAACCGGCGTTGGTGGCGAACGAAGCGGCCACGGTTTGCAGCATGATGTAGGTAAAGGTGAGCGCCAAACCGATGCCGATGCTCGTACCCATGCCGCCTTTGCGCTTTTCGCACGAGATGGCAACACCGATGAGCGTAAGAATGAACGCGGCGAGGGGCGTTGCGAAGCGTTTATGGTATTCTACTTCGAAAGTGCTGATGCCGGCTGCGCCGCGCAGGCGCTGACGATCGATGAATGCGCTGAGTTCCGGCACGGTCATGGTTTCTTGCATGCCTTTGATGTAGAAAAAATCCTTCGGCTCCATGATAATTGTCGTATCGAGCTTCTCTCCGCTCTTGATCTTCTCGCGTGAACCGCGAAGGGTGCGTTGCATGTAGCCGTGGAGCGTCCATGAGTACTTATGGTCGGCCAGTGTGTCGTATTGTATGGTCTCCGCGGTGAGGCGAGAGACGAGTTTCTTCTCAGAGAACTTATCGAGTGAGAAGCCGGAGCCGGATTTTGTGCGATTGTCGAAGTGGGCGATGTAGGCTACCACGCCACTGTCCACTTGCATCTGGATATTGTCGGCTTCGTCGACGGTAAGTTGCTTTTTGATGTATTTGTTCTCAAAATTCACGCGCGCTACGTTGCCTTGGGGGATGACATAAGCGCCGAGGGCAAAGGAGGTGGCGGCGATGATGGCGGCGCCCATGAAGAAGGGGCGGAGCAAACGGCGGAAACTCATGCCCGCGCTTTTCATGGCGATGATTTCTGAGCGGTTGGCCAACTGCGTGGTGAAGAAAATCACGGCGATGAAGACAAACAGCGGCGAGAACATGTTCGAGAAGTAGGGGATGAAGTTCGCATAGTAGTCGAACACCACTTCGTGCCAGCGGGCTCCGCCGTTGGTGAGCTTGTCGATCTTCTCGTTGAAGTCAAAGATGATGGCAATCGTGATGATGAGGGCCAACAAAAACACGTAGGTGCTGAGAAAACGCACGAGTATGTAGCGGTCGATGCGCTTGAAACCGATGATGCGCAAGAACAATCGGCCGATGGCCAGCAACAATCGCACGATCCAGCGGAGCAAATACCACGGAGACAAGAAGATATGGCGCATTGCGCGGCGCAACGTGCTTCCCCAGCGCTTGGGGCGCTGGGTTTTTGTGGTTTCCGGTGTGATTGTCGTGGACGTTGTTTCCGTGCCTTCGTCGTTTATCGATGAAATCGGCTCATCGGGCGATTGTGTCGGCGATGAGGCTTCGAAATCTTCGGCTTCGGGAGTGAACAAAGGGGACGTTTCGTCTGCTTCGGCGGCGTCGTTGGGCAGAAAATCTTCCGGGTTTTCTTTATCCGTGTGGGAGAATTCCATACTTGTGTGGGGAGGCTTACAGTCGTTGGGCGAGGCGAGGCATTACTTGGCGCTTCCATTCTGAGAAGTCGTTGGCCAAGATGTGTTCGCGGGCTTGGCGCACGAGTTCCAAGTAGAAAGCCAAGTTGTGGATCGAAGCAATTTGCAGCGCCAAGAGCTCTTTGCACTTAAAGAGGTGATGCAGATAAGCGCGGGTGTAGCGGTGGTCGACCGATGCCGTGCCTTCGGGATCGACGGGCGTGAAGTCGTTCGCCCATTTGGCGTTGCGGAAATTGATAATGCCCTGCCAGGTGAAGATTTGTCCGTTGCGGCCATTGCGCGTCGGCATGACGCAGTCGAACATATCGACACCGCGTTCGATGCCTTCGAGAATGTTTATCGGCGTACCCACGCCCATCAGGTAGCGCGGGCGGTCTTTGGGCAGAATCTCGTTGACCACTTCGATCATTTCGTACATCTTTTCGGCCGGTTCACCTACAGCCAAACCACCGATGGCGTAGCCTTCGGCGTCCTTTTCGGCCATGAATTGGGCACTTTCGCGGCGCAAATCGGGGTAAACACAGCCTTGCACGATGGGGAAGAGGGCTTGGTGGTAGCCGTACTTGTCTTGCGTTTCGGAAAAACGGCGGATGCAGCGTTCCAACCAGCTGTGGGTGAGATTCAAACTCTTGCGGGCGTAAGCATAGTCGGCCGTTCCCGGCGGACACTCGTCAAAGGCCATCATAATGTCGGCACCTATGGTGCGTTCGATGTCCATTACGCCTTCGGGGGTGAAGAAATGCTTCGAACCGTCGATGTGACTGCGAAATTCGCAGCCTGCATCGCTGAGTTTGCGGATGCCAGTAAGCGAAAACACTTGGAAACCGCCGCTGTCGGTCAGCATCGGGCGATCGAAACCGTTGAATTTGTGGAGACCGCCGGCCGCTTCGAGCACTTCAAGTCCGGGACGCAAATAGAGATGATAGGTGTTGCCGAGAATGATCTGGGCTTTAACTTCATCATAAAGCTCATGGATGTGTACGCCCTTGACGGTGCCGAGGGTGCCCACGGGCATGAAGATGGGCGTTTGTATGGTGCCGTGGTCGGTAGTCAGGAGACCGGCGCGCGCATCACTGCCGCTATCGGTGTGCTGCAGCTCGAAAAGTCGGCCTTCGGTGCGCCAAGTGGGGCGGAGTGACAGATTATTTTGACTCATTGTGGGAGTGATTGCCTTTTTTAGGGGGAGTAAGGTCGAGCGGATGGGCTACTTTTTCGTCGAGCAAGGCGATCTTCCACACCTCTTCTACGGTTTCGACGAAATGGAACGTGAGTCCCTTGATGTAGCGTTCGGGGATTTCTTCGATGTGACGGACGTTTTCTTTCGAAAGAATGATCTCTTTGATGCCCGCACGCTTGGCCGCCAGTATTTTTTCTTTGATGCCTCCGACCGGAAGTACCTTGCCGCGCAGCGTTAGTTCGCCACTCATGGCCAATCGTTTGCGGATTTTGCGTTGCGTGAAGACCGAAGCGATCGAAGTGGCCATCGTGATGCCGGCAGAAGGGCCGTCTTTTGGGGTAGCTCCCGCAGGAACGTGGATGTGCAACTGCCAATAGTCGAGCACCTCCTGCGGAATGTTGAGTTGAGCCGCGTGGGCTTTGACGTATTGGAAGGCGATCGAGGCACTTTCGCTCATCACTTTACCGATGCTGCCGGTCAAGGTGCATTTACTTCCGCCCGAACCTGCGCTGAGACTGCTCTCGATGAACAAAATTTCGCCGCCGGCCGACGTCCAAGCCAAGCCCGTGACCACGCCGGCCATGTGGTTGTTCTCGTAGTTGTCGCGAGTGTAGCGCGGTTTGCCCATGATGCGCTCGATGTCATCGGGGCGAAGTGCCGCAGAAGTGTCTTGTGCCTCGTCGGTAGCGGGCATTTCGAGATGGCGTACCACTTCTTTGCGTACAATCTTGTCGATGCATTTGCCGAGTTGGCGCACGCCGCTTTCCCAAGTGTAGTGTTCGATGAGATATTCGCTTGCCGCCGGCGTGAACTTCAGCGTGAAGTCGACCGAAAGGTCTTTCATCGCCTTGGGAACCAGGTGGCGGCGCATGATTTCCTTTTTCTCTTCGGTGAGATACCCGTCGACATGAATCACTTCCATGCGATCGAGCAAAGGACCGGGCACAGAATTCAATGAATTGGCCGTGGCGATGAAAAAGACTTGGCTCAGATCGTAATCGAAGTCGAGGTAATTGTCGTGGAACGTGTTGTTTTGTTCCGGATCGAGGAGCTCGAGCAACGCACTTTGGGGATCTCCGTTGTGAGTCTGGCCCGAAACTTTGTCGATCTCGTCGAGCACGAAGAGCGGGTTGTTGCTTTCCGACTTAATGATGCCCTTCATGATGCGTCCGCACATGGCGGCGACGTAAGTTCGGCGGTGTCCGCGAATTTCGCTCTCGTCATGCAAACCGCCGAGCGAGACACGCACGTATTTGCGCCCCAAACTTTCGGCGATGCTGCGGCACAATGAAGTCTTACCTACGCCCGGAGGCCCCACCAAACAGAGGATGGCCGGACGATGCGTGGTGCTTACGCTCATCAACGCGAGCTGTTCGACGATGCGCTCCTTCACTTTCTCCATGCCGTAGTGGTCGCGGTCGAGAATGCGGCGCGCATGGCGCAAATCGCAGTTGTCGGCCGTCGTTTTGCCCCAGGGCAATGAAACCACGGTGTCCAAATAAGTGAGCGTAACGCCGTAGTCGGGGCTGCCGGGGTTGAGGCGTTCCAATTTCTTTACCTCCTTTTCAAACAGCACGCGCACGTTTTCCGGCAGCGGCAACTGGGCTGCTTTTGTACGGAGCTGGGCACTTTCGCTTTGTTCGCCGTCGCCCAACTCGTTTTGGATGTGTTTCAGTTGTTGCTGGAGGAAATACTCCTTTTGTTGCTGGTCGATTTCGCGGTGCGTGCGCTCTTGGATCTGTTTACTGAGACCGAGCAGTTGAATCTCGCGGTTGAGAATGCGCAACAAGGAGTAGGTGCGCTTCACAAAGCTGTCTTCGAGCAAGAGCAGGGCCTTTTCTTCCGTATCGATCGAGAGGTTCGTGGCCATGAAGTTCGTGAAAAACACCGGATTGGTGATGTTTTGCACGGCCAACTGGGCTTCCATGCCGAGAAACTCACTGAGTTTGACGTATTGTAGCGCAGCGGAGCGAAATTGTTCGCAGAGCGTCACAAATTCACGGTCGTCGTCGGCCGGAAGGTCTTCGGGTAGCGAAGTCACGGGCGCAACAACAAACGGTTCTTGGCGGGTGAAGCCCTCATTTAGGCTCACACGGCCGTAGGCTTGGATGATCGCCGTCGTTTTTTGGTCGGGAAGTTCGATCACACGGAGGAGTTTCGCCAACGTACCGACGGGATAGAGGTCTTCAAATTGGGGGTATTCCACTTCCGCGTCCACCTGCGTCATCACGGCGAAGTAGGCTTCGTCGTCGGGCAGGCTGCTGATGTGCTTGATCAGCGCCATCGAACTTTCGCGGCCGATGGTGACGGTGGTGACAACACCCGGGAAAAGCACCAAGTTGCGCAGCGGCAGAACGGGAAGTTCCCCATCGCGGCGGTGTGCGAAGAGGTCGCGGATGTCACCGTCGAAGTCGGCGATGAGCGAGAAGGGATTATTGGGTCTTGAATCTTGATTCATACAGGCGTAATGCAGTGATGCAAAGTTACGGAATGTGCAACGGGCGACAAAATTATGGTTCGATGACTTCGTATTTGGCGAATTTGAGCAAGAGGTTCTTGCGTCCGGCACTTTCGAAGTTTACGAGTGCTTTGCTGTTTTCGCCGTTGCCTTCGACCGAAAGGACTTCGCCGCGGCCGAAACGTTCGTGTTCGATGAACTGCCCCGGTGAAAGCGGGCATTTTCCGCCGCCACTTGCCGCCCTTTTAGGCAGTGTGTCGACGCGCCGCAGTTGCCGTTCGGCATAAGTGGTGAGCGGAGGAGTTGAAGTCGAGGCTTTTCCGCGTTGGGCATTGAATTCCTCGCGAGAGATGCGCCCATAAGTGGGGCGCGATTTGCCGCCGTCGAGGTCGTCGAGCAGTGCTTGGCGCGAGGAGGCGGGAATATGTCGGCCGGGCGCGGGACTGCTCGAGGCTTCGCGGCGCACAAAACGCTCATTGATCTCGCGTATGAAGGGACTTTCGTCCGATTGCTCGAAAGAGCCGTAGCGGTAGCGACTTTGGGCGTAGGTGAGATAGCAGAAACGCTTGGCACGCGTCACGGCCACGTAGAACAGACGACGCTCTTCCTCCAACTCGCGAGGGTAGAGGCGCGCTTGTTGTCCCGGGAAGAGGTTGTCTTCCAAGCCGGTGACGAAGACGGCGTCGAATTCCAAGCCTTTGGCGGCGTGAACCGTCATGAGCGTCACGCGCGGAGTGCCGTCGTCCTGTTCGTCACTGTCGGTTTGCAGCGCACTTTGTTGCAGGAACCCGGTGAGCGGAACCTGGCGTGGGGTGGTGATGGGCGCGTCGGTTTCGTCCTCGGCTTGGCTGTCGCGCTCGAAAGTACGCACGGCGCCAAGCAGTTCTTCCACGTTTTCTCGTTTACTTTCGCCTTCCGGCCCGTCTTCTTTGTTGAGGTCGGCACGGATGCCCGTGGCGTTGATGATGTCAAAAGCCAAGTCGAAGGCGCTGACATTGAACAGCCGCGAGCGGAATTCGAGAATGAGGTTGCAAAACGATTGGAGTTTGCTGAGCGTGCCCTTGGTGAGTTGCACCCCATATTGTGCGGGTTGTTCGGCCACCGCCCACAGACTGACATCGTGTTCGCGAGAGGCGGTGAAAATCTTTTGCAGGGTGGTGGCACCGATGCCGCGCGCGGGATAGTTCACCACGCGTTTGAAGGCTTCCTCGTCGTAGAGATTGGTGATCAGGCGGAAGTAGGAGATGATGTCCTTGATTTCTTTACGCTGATAGAACGACATGCCACCGTAGATGCGGTAGGGGATGTTGTGTTCGCGCAGGGCATCTTCGAAAGAACGGATCTGGGCGTTGGTGCGGTAGAGAATGGCGATTTCATCGTAGGACACTTCTTTGCGGCGATGCAGTCGACCGATGGTGCCAATCACTTTTGCGGCCTCTTCCTTGTCGGTCGCGGCAGGCATCACGAGAATTTGTTCGCCGGGATCGTTCTCGCTGTACACCGTTTTTTCGATCTGTTCTTTGTTGTGGCGGATGATGCTGTTGGCCGCGCCCACGATGTTCTGCGTTGAGCGGTAGTTTTGCTCCAGTTTCACCGTGATCGCTTCTGGATATTGGCGGTGGAATTGGAGGATGTAGTCGATGTTGGCTCCGCGGAAAGAATAGATGCTTTGCGCATCGTCGCCTACCACGCAGATATTGTGGTTCTCGCGCGTGAGTTGGCTCACAATGGCGTGCTGGGCGTAGTTGGTGTCTTGATACTCATCGACCAAGATGTAGCGAAAGCGCTCGGCGTAGCGACGACGGGTTTCCTCGACACGATCGAAAAGCAGATAGGTGTAGAGGAGCAAGTCGTCGAAGTCGAGGGCTTTGGCGGTGCGGCAGCGACGGAAGTATTCGGTGTAGATGCGATGCACCTCACCGAGGTTGTCGCGGCGGTCGCGTTCGAGCGTTTTGGCGTCGGCGGCGTATTCTTGGGGGAGGATGAGGCGGTTTTTGGCTTCGGAGATGCGGCCGGCCACGCGCGAAGGCTTGTAGGTCTTGTCGTCGAGCCCCATCTCTTTCACGATGGATTTGATGAGCGAACGGCTTTCGGACGAGTCGTAAATCGAAAAATTTGACTCCAAACCGATGGTGGCGCTTTCGGCGCGCAAGATGCGTGCAAAAATGCTGTGGAACGTGCCGCTCCAAAGCCCGCGAGAACGACCCGGACCCACGATCTGTGCGATGCGTTCGTTCATTTCGCGCGCGGCTTTGTTGGTGAAAGTCAAGGCCAATACTTGCCAAGGATCGTAGTCATGTTCGAGCAAATAGGCGATTTTGAAGGTGAGCACGCGCGTCTTTCCCGAGCCTGCGCCGGCAATCACCAATAGGGGCTTGTCGCAGGTGCGAACGGCGTCCCACTGACTGGCGTTGAGTTGAGATTGCCAGAAACTGTCGGGACGAGCTATCGGGGTTTCAGGGGTAGGGGCGGAAGTTTCAATCATGAGATTTGCGTTGCCGATGATCGTGTTGGAGTTTGCGTTCGTAAAACCGCAAGCGGCGGTAGAGTTCCGGTAGAGCGGCGCTTCCCTGTCGGCGGGAATGTGCGTTCGGGACGTCGGGGGAGTGGGGGAACCTCTCGAGTTGGTCGATGGCGGTGCGAGTGGCGGTGAGGTCGATGCTGTCCATGAGCAAAATACCGTCTTCGCGTGCCGTCAGTGCGTGGGGATGCGCCCGCCGCATGGTGCGAATCGTGGCGCGCGCGCTGTCATAATGCTGTGTCGCGAGTTGTTGTCGTGCGCGTGCCAAGGCTGCTCGCCCGGCACTTTCGTCGGCGAGCCGGCGCGAGGACACCTTGGGCGTCTTTTCGTGACAACCGGCACACAAGAGGCCGAGGGAAAGAAGGGGGACGAGAAACAAGCGCTGCATAGTGAGAGGACTATTGGGGGGCTAAGTTACGAAAAAAAGGCCATATTGGCCGATTTATACGGGGATTTCGGGCGAAACAAGGCGAATAACGTTGGTTGCAGAAAAAATAATGAGTAAATTTGCAGTTAAACCATTATCTATTTTGACAACCCAATGAAACAAGCCAGTTTTCATCTTCCTTATCGCATCTTGACTCCCGGAGTTGATGTTTCGGCTGAGGCCGATGTGCGTTTGATCGAAGCGGCTAAGGCGGCTACGCAAACGAGTTATGCTCCCTATTCCCATTTTTGTGTGGGAGCGGCCGTGTTGCTCGAAAACGGTGAAATCGTGAGTGGGAGCAATCAGGAGAATGCAGCTTATCCTGCCGGAACGTGTGCAGAACGAACCGCAATTCATTATGCCAATGCGCAATTTCCCGGTGTGCGCCCTATGGCGATCGCAGTGGCTGCGCGAAAGGCGGCCGATAGTCATTTCTTGAAGCAACCGATCAGTCCGTGTGGCGTGTGCCGGCAGGTGATGATCGAAATGCAGGCGCGCTTCGGGGCACCATTGCGCGTGCTGCTCTACGGCGAAGAGGCCATTTTTGATCTCGACAGTGCCTCGGTGCTTTTGCCGTTTCAGTTTGATAGTGCTTCACTCTGATGGATTCTGCGGAGATATAGCAGCGGAGAGGGTTTCCCTCTCCGCTTTTTTGTACCTGCTGTCGTGGGCGAATGTTTGTGGCTACCACCGGTTGTTTAGTTGCTTGTTTGCACCATCGGTTTCGTTTTGCTGGAGAAAAGGTCGGTACGACAACGATAGGGCAGTGGCGCCCGCGTGATTTGGGGCACAACATGGCGAACCGTGCTTTGGCCGCTGTGGGAAGTGGCCAAAGCATGTTGCTTCTTCTCCGAATTTATCGCGCAGGGGTTCGGATTATCGGGTGGAAAAACGGAAGAAGTTGCGGCACGATACAAAAAACGCCACACCTTTCGGCTGAAAGGTGTGGCGTTTAGTCTAAAATCAGGGAACTTTTCCCGAAAACCCGTGGACTTTTTCCACCTTCTCGGCGGTTGAGGTCTTGGTCTTGACTGCTTTGACTCGAAATGCTTATTTAATCGACTTGGGATTGACGAGTTTGGGCAGTTTCAAAACTTTGTTGACCTTGATGAAGTCGGGGTTTTGGATGTTGTTGTATTCAATGATGTATTTGGCGTAACCTCTACTTCCGTACGTGCGTTCGGCAATAAGATAGATGTTGTCGCCGGCCTTCATCTTGTGTACAGCGTGCGTGCCGGTGATGAGCATACTGCCATCTTTCACCTGTGGATATCTCGATGCGCGGGCATATAAGTCTTTGACGCGGGCTTGTCGCTCAGCTTCGGCTTTGGATTCTGCGGCTGCGCGCTCTGCTTCGGCAATCGCTTCGGCTTTTGCGCTGTCTTCCTTCGCTTTGGCAAGCGCAGCGCGTTGTGCCGGGGTCGGAAGGACGGGTTGTACTGATTGGGCGTTGGCCGAACCGATGACACCCGAGGTGGCATGGAGTCCGTTTTCGTCTTCGGGGCTGAAGAATTCGTAAACGGGGTGCAACCAAGAGGGGATGTCTTTCGGCGTGATGACGCGCGAGTAGCAAAGATAGCCAAAGGCGCAGCAGAAAAGGACGACGAGCAGCAGGAAGAGGCCGAGCATCTTTTCTCCCGACTTGCGTTTGCGGTGACGCCGTCTGGAGCGTCTCTTGCGTCTTTCGCGGTTTTCTTTACCGGTCGTGTCGGTTGCCGCGGCAGCTGTGGTGGCATCATCGGATTTTTCGTCCTGTTCCGTCGCCGTTTTGGCTGCAGCCTCTTCGCTGAGGGGCTGTTCCGTCGGGGGAGCTTCTGCTTCTTCAGCGGGACTGTCTACCTTTTCCGCCGTGTCGGGTACTTCGGGTGTCGGCTCGAGGGGAGCTTCTTCCTTTGTCTCTGTTGGTTCTTCGTTCTCCACAGCTGTTGCGATGGAGAGGGGAACTGAGAGAGGGGTCGGCGCAACAATTACTGTTTCGTCGGCCGATTCGGTCGGCGTTGCTGTCGTGTCTGCTGTTTGCTCTTCAGTAGTTTCGGCTTCCGATACCTCTGTTTCGGCTGCATCCACTGCCGTTTCTGTTTCAACAGCAGCTGTTGCTATTTCAGCAACAGCAGTTTCTGTTTCTGAAACCTCTGCTTCGGCTTCATCTACCCCTGTTTCTGTTTCCGTTACCTCTGCTGCTGTGGAAGACTCGGCCGGAGCTTCTCCCTCGATGGCCGTTTCTTCGGTTTGAAGGGGGAGGTTTTCCTCGGAGGAAGGCATCTTCGTCTCGAGAGCTTCGAGATCAATTTGCGGAGCCGCAATGGTGGAGGGGAGTGCCGGGCTGTTTTGCTCGATTTCTACCTGTTCGGCGTGTGCTGTTTCGGCCGCTTCTTCCGTTTCGGGGAGGGCTTCGGTCGTTTCAGCGGGCTGGACTTCGGCGGCATCAGCCGTTTCGCACGTCGCGGTGGAAATTTCTTCTTTGCATTCCGCTTGTTCTACGGGCACTTCCGGAAGAACGGGAGCAGGATCGCTGTGTTTGATCTCAAAATCAACCGGGTAGCGATATTGATCTCGCAGCGGGATTGCCGTTGCTGTGGGGGTTGGCGCTTGCGTTGCGGGCTTTTCTTCCGAAAGTTCGCGCAAGGCCTCGCGAGTCGGTACGAATTGGAGCGCAGGCCCGTGGGAAGGCTCCGGTTCTACCGGTGTTGCCGGGGCTTCCTCGGAAGTTTCGGCCGCAACAGGAGCACTTTCTTCCGCAATTTCAGCGGAAGGCTCTTCTGACAACGCTAAATCGATGATTGGAGCGGCAACTGTTGAGAGAACGACAGGAGCACTTTCGCTTTCTGTGTGAGCGGATTGAGCGTTTGTATCATCTTGTGCTGCAATCGTGTCCGTTTCTTCGGCAGTTTCCTCCGTGAGTGGGGCTTCAGCTGCTGTTTGTTCGAGAAGTTCGACGATATTTTCGCTGTTTTCAGCGTCTTCTTCTTCGAAGTCTTCTTCATCTACTTCGACTTCGTCAACTTCTTCTGTAGTGTCGTGGTCTTCCTCTTCGAAGTCTTCTTCGTCTGCTTCGACTTCATCAACTTCTTCTGCAGCGTCGTGGTCTTCCTCTTTGAAGTCTTCTTCATCTACTTCGACTTCCTCAACTTCTTCTGCAGTGTCGTTGGTTTCTTCGACGAGTTCGGCGATGTCGACTTCGGCTACTGCAGTGTATGCTGTAGTGGCATCAGCACTTTCTACAGCAAGGGGAGTGATTGCTTCCTCTTCTTCTATGCTGTCTTCAGCAATGGCGGCCTCCGTGTCCGGCGTTTCCGTGAGAAGTTCGGAAAGTAACTCGTTGTTGAGCACCGGAGATGGGGTTTGCGAGACGAGAAGTACGTCGGCGATGATCGGAACCGGTGTGGGACGTTGGAGAAGGGGCGAAGTGACCGGAGATACCCGAGCCGTTTCGGTAGAGGAAACGTCAGTTGTAGCTTTAATATGGCCTGGCTGGGCTGCTTCCTTCTCTGCCTGTTCCGTGTGAATGGCGGGTGTGCGGTCTACAATCGTCTTGCTTTCTTTGCAAGTGTTGCTGGTTTCCTCTGAAACTGTGTTATTGGACCCGCAATTAGCGTGGAGATTCTCGACAACCTCACTACTTTGTTCACGAATCGGGTTGCTTGGCTCGAGAACCGTGCTGCTTTCTACAGTAACCGGTGTGGTTTGCGTAGCTTCCCCTACGGGGACAGTGCATTCAACGGCGGTTTCTTCGGTAGAATCGTCCTTTTCTACTTTCTTCTCCTCAACGGTTGGAGCAAAGTCTACTTTGTTAGAGGGCGTTACCGCTGTTTCTGTTTCCGTTTTTGCCGGAGTGACCGGTGCTTCATTGGCAGTTTGTTCTGCAGCTTCGAGTGCTGTTTCGGGCGTATTGTCGTTAAGCGTCACCGTTGTGAAGTGGGCGAACGGGCGGTTGACGAGTTCGCGCAAAGTTCCGTCGGGGGTGAAGCTAATCTTGTTGTGTCCGCTGATTTGGAAGCGCTCGCCGGTGTTGATGTTCACGCTTTCACGCTCACTGACCTCCACTAACTTGAAAGTGCCAAAGCCGGTGACTTTGACAAAGCTGTCTTTCAGCAGACCCTCTTCGGTCAACTCAAAGAAAGTGCGCACGAAGTCCTCCGCTTGCTCGGGGGACAGCGATTCGCGCTCGGCCAAAAGAGCCGACAGGTCTTGAAGTGTGTACTTTTTCTCCATATCTATATGGTGTTACGCGCTGGTTTGTGTGGGAAAAACAATCACGCGTTAGCCTTTTCCTTCATTGCATTGCTGGGTTTGAAGGAGATAGCCAATTTGGGAGGTACGAGTTGTCGTTGCTTGCTCGAGGGGTTGACGATGATGCGTTCCTTCTTTTTCTTCACTTCGAAGGCACCAAAACTCTGAACGTTGAGCGTATCGCCTTCTTCCAGAGTATCGGCGAGCAATTCCACCAGGCTATCTACCAATAGCTTGGTGCTTTTTTGACTTTTCTCGGTACGCGCGGCGAGGGCGTTGATAAACTCTTTGTTGTTCATGCCGGCAAGAATAGAGAAGTTGCTTTATTGTATTTCGGCGTAGAGGTCAAATTCCTCTGCAGCTGTGACTTTGGCGTTGTGAAACGAGCCGATTTCCAAAGGATTCTCAGTGGCGCGAATCAAAACTTCGCAGTCCACTTCCGGAGAATCGTATTCGGTGCGACCAATGTAGTAGTCGCCTTCTTTGCGATCGATGACAATGCGGAAAACTTTGCCCACTTTTTCGGCAGAGAGTTCGGCTGAAATTTCTTCTTGCAGTGCCATCAGGCGATCTAATCTCTCTTGTTTTACCTCAGCGGGGACATTATCTTCGTAATTGTCGGCTCCGTAGGTTCCTTCTTCCTCACTGTAGGCGAAGGCACCCATGCGTTCGAAGCGAACGGTGCGTACGAATTCCATGAGTTCCTCGAAGTCCTCATCCGTTTCGCCCGGGAAACCCACCATCAGCGTGGTGCGGAGGGTTATACCCGGGACTTCACGGCGGAAAGCCGCGATGAGATCGAGGGTTTCTTGCTTGGTGATGTGTCGTTTCATGCGCGAAAGCATGTGATCCGACACGTGTTGCAGCGCGATGTCAAGGTATTTGCATACATTCTTGTTTTCGCGAATCACACGCAAGAGCTCCATTGGGAAACGGCTGGGATAAGCGTAGTGCAAACGAATCCATTCCACGCCCGGGATTTGCGCCATTTGCTCGATTAGTTCGGCAATTCGGCGATGGCCATACAGGTCTACACCATAATAAGTGAGCTCTTGGGCGATAATTTGGAATTCGCGGACACCGGTTTTCACCAATTCTTCCACTTCCGAGAGAATTTCCTCCATCGGGCGGCTGATATGGCGCCCGGTAATCAAAGGAATGGCGCAATAAGCGCAACTGCGATCGCAGCCTTCTGAGATTTTGAGGAAGGCATAGTGCTTGGGTGTCGTGAGTACACGCGTATTCAGCGCTTGGCATGAGGCACTTTCGGAAACACCGGCGGGAGAAAGGTCTTTGATCAGATCTTTCCAGTCGAACTTACCATAGAAACGATCCACTTCCGGGATTTCTTCCCGCAACTCTTTGCGATAGCGTTCGGAAAGACAGCCCATCACGTAGACGCGATTGAGGGTTCCTTCATTTTTTTGCTCCACCAATTCGAGAATGGAGTTGATACTTTCCTCTTTGGCGTCACCAATGAATCCGCAGGTGTTGATTACTGCGATATCGCCGTGCAGTTCATCCGGATTGTGGTGGAAATTGCAACCGATGGCGGCAAATTGGCGAAGTAGATTCTCAGAGTCCACGAGGTTCTTGGAGCACCCCATGGTGATAACGTCTATCGTATGTTTCATTGTTAAGTTCGTCTATGTCGTCGTGGAGAGGGGTGCGCTGCCTGTGGAGAGAATTTCCGTGAGCGTAGGGAAGCGTTGCGTAGAGCGCGGCGGGTTAATTGTCGGAGAAGAGGGAGTCGACAAATTCCGTTGCGTTGAAAGGTTGCAAATCGGTCATCTTTTCGCCGAGACCGATGTATTTTACGGGGATTTTCATTTGGTGCGAAATCCCAATCACCACACCGCCTTTGGCCGTTCCGTCGAGTTTGGTGATGGCCAATGCAGAAATTTCGGTGGCCAGTGCGAATTGCTTCGCTTGTTCGTAAGCGTTTTGTCCGGTGCTACCGTCGAGAACGAGCAAAACTTGGTCGGGCGCATCGGCATCGAGCTTTTGCATCACCTTTTTGATCTTGCTCAGTTCGTTCATCAAGCCGACTTTGTTGTGCAGACGGCCGGCGGTGTCGATGATCACCACATCGGCTTGTTCGGCTTTGGCGTGTGCCACCGTATCGTAGGCCACTGAAGCGGGGTCGGCCCCCATTTTTTGTTTGACTACGGGAACTCCGATGCGTTGTCCCCAAATGTCGAGTTGTTCGATGGCGGCGGCACGGAAGGTGTCGGCCGCTCCGAGTATTACTTTCTTGCCTTCTGCCTTAAACTGGTAGGCGAGTTTGGCAATGGTCGTTGTTTTCCCCACGCCGTTAACGCCCACCACGAGAATGACGTAGGGGCGGCGACCTTCGGGGATCTCAAATCCTTTGTTTTCCTTTGTGTTGCCGTCGGTGGCTAGGAGAGCGATGATTTCTTCTTTGAGAATGCGGTTGAGTTCACTCGTACCTACATATTTATCTCGCGCAACACGCTCTTCGATATTGTGAATCACATCGCGGGTCGTGTTGACTCCGACGTCACTGGTGATGAGGACGTCTTCCAAATCATCGAGCACATCGTCGTCTACCTTCGATTTTCCGGCGATAACGTGGGCTATTTTGCTGAAAACGCTGGTTTTGGTGTTTTGAAGGCCATTGTCGAGCGTTTCTTTCTTTTCCTTTTTGGAGAATAAGTCGAAGAATCCCATGATGACAGATATAGTTTGTGCAAATTTACGACAAAAAAGTGGGATTCGTACACTCATCTATATAGAAAACAACAAAAAAAGCCATCGCTTGGTGAGGCGATGGCTTTTTTAGGAGGTGCTTTGTGGGCACCGAGTAGGAGTATTTCTGAGCAGAGTTGTCTCTGTTTTCGAAATTAGCCTTTGAAGAAGGCTGCAACGTCTTCGTTGCGAACCATCTGCTCGTCAAAGCAGTAGGCACCCGTTTTGGGGCTCTTTACCACTTTGATGACTTTCGTATAGGAGCGTCCGTCCGTCTTGCCGGATTGGAGCGATGCGACTGTCTTTTTAGCCATGGTGTGCTGCTATTGCGAGGTTATTATTTGATTTCCTTGTGGATGGTCATGCGCTTAAGAATCGGGTTGTACTTCTTCAGCTCGAGGCGTTCGGGAGTATTCTTGCGATTCTTCGTCGTGATGTAACGGCTAGTGCCGGGCATGCCGCTTTCCTTGTGTTCAGTGCATTCGAGGATTACCTGAACGCGATTACCTTTAGCTTTCTTTGCCATTGTAATGTGGTTTAGCCGATTACTTTGATGTCTTTCCAGTCGCAGTAGCCTTTAGCCACTGCATTGACGAGGGCGGCGTCGAGCCCCACCTTGTTGATCGTGCGGAGACCTGCTGCTGAGAGCTTCAGCGAGATCCAGCAACCTTGTTCCACGTAGTAGAATTTCTTGGTGAACAAGTTGGCATCGAAGGTACGCTTGGTGCGACGTTTCGAGTGCGAAACGTTGTTGCCAATCATGGCTTTCTTACCAGTAATTTGACAAATCTTAGACATTGCTATCTGTAATTTTCTTGTTTCAGTTGAAGTAGTTATTCCCAATCGAGGTGCAAATTTACACGATAGATTCCTATCTCACAAACTTTTCTCCAATTATTTTCCCTAAAGGTGTGAGATCGCACGCATTATTTATAGTGTAGTGTGCACTTTGCGACGTTCGCCGCACAATTCTCAAAGCGGAATTGCGCGGCGAACGAACGTATATATAATAAGGAGTGCTTAGGCTTCTTCTTCTTCGGTGCCGAGGTCGGCTTTGAGGAAGTCGAGGAGCATGTGCATTGCCGTGGAAGTGGCAGAGGCCAAGTTCTTGTCGCGGCCATTGTCTTCCTCCAACATCACCGTTTCAACGCGTTCGCTGTTGCCCACTGCGATCCAAATGGTGCCGACGAGTACGGCGTTCTTGCCGTTCTCCACACCGCCGGGGCCGGCAAAGCCCGTTACCGATACGGCGTAGTCGGTGTCGAACACGCGCAGGGCACCTTTCACCATCTGGCGAGCCACTTCTTCGCATACGGGGGTCTGTTCTTCGATGACTTGTGCGTCGACGCCAAGCAGATTGGTCTTTACTTCGTTGGCGTAAGACACCACGCCGCCCTTGAAGTAGTGCGATGCACCGGGCACTGCGGTGATCACGCTAGCGATGCGGCCGGAGGTGCAGCTTTCTGCGGTGGAGAGGGTTTTGTGGTTGCGCCACAGGATTTCGTTGATTTCCTTGCTGACAACTTTGAGGTCTAAATCCATGGTCTGGGAATTATGAGGGGATTGTGAATTGATGCGAGTAGGGAGTTAAAGCACGGTGCGGGAGAATGCGGGCTTGTCGAGGGGGCAAAATTCGCCGTCCAGGTAGCGGTAGTGACCGCACATGGCAATCATGGCAGCATTGTCGGTGGTGTAGGTGAATTTGGGAATGTAGATTTTCCAAATGCCCTTTTCTTCCATCGCCTTGAAGGCGTTGCGCAGAGCCGTGTTGGCGCTCACTCCACCGGCCAGTGCGACGTGGCGAATGCCGGTGGCTTTCGAGGCTTCGATGAGCTTTTTCATCAGAATGTCGACCACAGTGGCTTCGAGCGAAGCGGCGAGATCGTTTTTGTTCTCTTCGATGAATTGGGGATTTTCGGCCACTTTGTCTTTCAGGAAGTAGAGGAAAGAGGTTTTCAGGCCGGAGAAGCTGTAATCGAAGCCGTTGATGTTCGGTTTGGCGAAGCTGAAGGCCTTGGGGTTGCCCTGTCGTGCGAGACGGTCGATGATGGGGCCGCCGGGGTAGCCGAGTCCCATCACTTTCGAGCACTTGTCGATGGCTTCGCCTGCGGCGTCGTCGATGGTTTGTCCCAAGATTTCGAAATCATTGTGCGCGTTGACACGTACGATTTGCGAGTTGCCGCCGCTGACGAGTAGGCAGAGGAAGGGGTAAGGGGGATCGTCGTGCACTTCGTCGGCTGTGTGGATGAAGTGGGCGAGAATATGTCCGTGCAGGTGGTTGACTTCGATGAGGGGGATGCCGAGTGCGGCAGTCAAGCCCTTGGCAAAGCTCACGCCGACGAGAAGGCTGCCCATCAGACCGGGGCCGAGGGTGACGGCCACGGCGGAGAGATTGCTCTTCTCCACGCCGGCTTGTTTCAGCGCGGCGTCCACTACCGGGACGATGTGTTGCTGGTGGGCGCGGCTGGCCAATTCGGGCACCACGCCGCCATATTGTTCATGCACGGCTTGCGAAGCGGTGACATTGCTGAGGAGGATACCATCGCGCATCACGGCAGCCGAAGTGTCGTCGCAGCTCGATTCGATGGCGAGCAGGACGATGGGCTTATTTTGTGTCATGGAGATCGACGGAGTAGGGGGATTAGTAAGTGAGGATTTCAACACCGTTCTCGGTCATCAGAAGGGTGTGTTCCCATTGTGCAGAGGGGAGTTCGTCTTCCGTGACCACGGTCCAGCCGTCTTCTTCGTCGATGAAGACATCGCGTGCGCCGAGGTTGAGCATCGGCTCAATGGTGAACACCATGCCCGGGACGAGGAGCATGCCCTTGTGGCGGGTGTCGTAGTGGTCTACGATCGGTTCTTCGTGGAAGTCGTTGCCCACACCGTGACCGGCGAGTTCGCGCACCACGGTGTAGCCGTTTTCGTGGGCGTGCTTACCGATGGCTTTGCCAATTTCGCCCACGAAGTGCCAAGCTTGAGCGGCTTTCATGCCGATTTCGAGGCACTCTTTGGTGCATTCGACCAGACGGCGCACTTTGGAATCGACGTTGCCGATCATGAACATGCGCGAAGCATCGGCGTAATAGCCGTCCTTGATCGTGGTTACGTCGACGTTGATGATGTCGCCGTCGAAGAGGATTTCTTCTTCGGAGGGGATGCCGTGGCACACCACTTCGTTGATGCTGGTGCAGCAGTGCTTGGGGAAACCTTCGTAGCCGTAGGGGGCGCAGACGGCGCCGTGGTCGGCGGTGTATTCGGCCACCAAGCGGTCGATGGCTTCTGTGCTCATTCCTTCCTTGATTTCGGAAGCGATGAGGTCGAGAAGGCCGGTGTTGATGACGCCGGCGCGGCGAATGCCTTCGATGTCCTCAGCGGTCTTGATGAGAGAATTGGTTGGCACGACGAATCCCTTCTCTTGCATCTCGAGGATGCGGCGATCGAAGTCGGTGAGGGTGTGTCCTTCGGGCACGACCCAATTCTTTTTATGTGATTTTGCCATAAAGGTGGACAGAGTTGAGGTTGTGGGAGTTTTTTCTCCCGGTCACGCTGCGAAATTACAAAAAAAATGGGGGAAACGTCTTTTGCGGCGGTGGCTTTTGCGCGATAATCGCTATTTTAACGTAGGGGGGAGGTTGGTGGCTTTGCGTCTTTGGGCGAAAAATAGTGGAGTTTTGCGCAAAAGTTCTCGAGTTTTCGAATTTTCTTGTGGAGTTTTAGATGAAAGTCGTGGACTTTCTTTTCGTGTCTCTTGGGTTAGTGCGAAAGGAGGGGCGAGTTTTGAGGAAAGCGCGTGTGTTGGGTGGAGTGGGGCGAGGGTGAAAACGGAAACGCCGCGCTCCGCAAAGCGGGGCACGGCGTTGTTGATTCAGACTTTGGGTGCAGTAGCTTATGCCTCTGCGGGAGCTTCCGTGGCTTCTTCAGCGGTGGGAGCCTCTTCAGCGGCAGCTTCTGCCTGTGCTGCAGCCTCAGCTTCAGCAGCGGCTTGAGCAGCGGCGGCCTTCTTTTCGGCTACCTTCTCGGCGATCTTGGCGTTGGTGGCCTTTTCTGCCTCGAGGCGAGCTTCGAGTGCCTTTTGCTTGTCTTCGGCGAGCTTGCCGTTGAGCTTGGCGGTCTTGCCTTCCTTCTCCTGCTTCCAAGCGTTGAACTTGGCTTCAGCAGCAGCTTCGTCGAAAGCACCCTTCTTCACACCGCCACGGAGGTGCTTCATGAGAAGAACGCCCTCGTCGGAAAGGATGTTGCGAACGGTGTCGGTGGGTTGTGCACCGCATTCTACCCAGTGAAGGGCGCGCTCAAAGTTGAGGTCGACCGTTGCAGGATGGGTGTTGGGGTTGTAAGTACCGAGCTTTTCAGTGAACTTACCGTCGCGGGGAGCGCGAACGTCGGCGATTACGATGCTGTAGAAAGCATAGCCCTTACGGCCATGACGCTGCAAGCGAATACGAGTTGCCATGTGTGATAATGGTTTTGTGGGGACACGTCCCCTGTTGCTAAAATAAAGTTAGTTGCGTGCCGCCAACTCGTGACGGCGCGACAAAAGTACGCACTTTTTGTGAAACGGCCAAGCAAAAGTTGACCAACCCCGAAGAAAATGGCGCGAAAAGGATGGAATAAATGTAAAAGCGCGGGCTTTTGCGTGTTTTTTGTCGGTGCACGCAGGCGAAAACTTGGTGGGAAACAGATAAATGCCTATCTTTGCGACCTAAACTGTGCCTCAATGAAGAAATCAGTCATCCTTCTTTTAGCGGCGATGTTCGCCTTTGTGGCATGTTCCGACTATGAGAACGTGCTCAAATCTACGGACTATAATGTGCGCTACGAAGCGGCGAAGCAATACTACTTCGACGGTCACTACGGACAGGCCTCGAGTCTGTTTATGGATCTCATTGCCGGTGCCAAAGGTACCGAGCGCGCAGAAGAAGCCCTTTACTTATTGGGCATGTCGTCGTTCAAAGACAAAGCTTATGACGCGGCGGCAGGCTATTTCAAGAAGTATTACCAGACTTACCCCAAGGGTGTTTATGCGTTGCAAGCGCGCTACATGTGTGGACTCTCGCGCTATGAGAACACTCCCGAGCCGCGCTTAGACCAAACGGATACCTATACGGCCATTACTGAGTTTAAGGAACTGGCCGATGCCTATCCGAAAACGAAATATGCCAAGGAGGCCATGAAACGCATCTTCGAACTGCAAGACAAGCTGATAGATAAGGAGTATGCGGCGGCCAAATTGTATTATGATTTGGGAACGTATTTCGGCAACTGCACGAACGGCGGTAGTAATTACCAAGCTTGTATCGTCACTTCGCAGAATGCCATCAACGATTATCCCTATTCGCCGCGCAAAGAGGATTTCGCGATCTTGATTCTTCGGTCGAAATTCGATTTAGCAAAGCAAAGTGTCGAAAGTCGCAAGACCGAACGCTACCAAGCGGCCATCGACGAGTATTATGGCTTCGTCAATGAGTTTCCGGAATCGAAGTTTATTCCGAAAGCCCACGCGCTTTGGCGGGAAGCCCGCGCCCAGCTCGGTTTGCCTCAGCAGGAACAAACTGTGCCTGCCGATTCGACACACACCGGTTCAGAATAATAAATTGCACTATAACGATGGATTACAAAAAGTCTAAGGCGCCCAGCAATACGGTGACGCACAATCTGATGGACTTCGCAGAGCCGACCGACAATATCTATGAGAGCATTGTCATCATGAGCAAACGTGCCAACCAAATCGGTGCGAAGATGAAAGAAGATCTGAGCCGCAAACTGAAAGAGTTTGCGTCGAGCACGGAGAACCTCGAAGAAACCTTCGAAAACCGTGAACAGATCGAAATCTCTCGCTACTATGAGCGGTTGCCCAAGCCGACGCTCATTGCGGCCGACGAGTTCTTGCGCGGCAACGTGTACTTCCGCAACCCGCTGAAGGAACGCGATCAGCAGCTCAACGAAGATTGAACCTCAGACAACAAACCAAGCAATGGGTCTCCGAGAGTCTTGCGACCCTTGGAGACCTTGCTTTTTAATTTCAACATCAAGCCTTGTTATGATTCAACGCATTCAAAGCCTTTATCTCCTCATTGGGATTGTGCTTCTCGCCTTGGTTTTCTTCTTGCCCGTGTGGAGCTGGACCGCTACTGCCGGCAATTTGTATTATAACTTCAGTCCCTTCGGCGTAAGTACGAACGATACGAACTTCAGTTCTCCGCTTTGGTTCAGCCTGTTGATGGTTGTGTCTGTGGGTGGTGCATTGGCGCTGGACACTTGGGCGCTTTTCGCTTTCAAAAGCCAAGCGCGCCAAATGACGCTCATCGTGTTTGCGCAGTTGCTCATTGTTGGTTTTTACGGTACGCTGCTTTGGCAGTGGTTCACCTTGTCGCCCGATCTCCCGCAGGGGGCTTTCAATCCCGGTTTGGCCATCCTCTTCCCCGCCATTGAATTGGTGTTGTCCATCTTGGCCTTCCGCGGCGTGAACCGCGACCGCAAACTCTTGCGATCGGCCGACCGCATCCGATAAACAGCCGGAAGGGGGCCGCAACGTTTCTGATCTTCACACTTTAATACGCAGGCTATGAATAAAGTTATGCTCATTGGCAATGTCGGGAAGGATCCCGAGATTCGATATGTGGACAATGGCGTTTGCACAGCCAAGGTTTCGTTGGCAACCTCCACGCCCGGTTATACTTTGCCCAACGGTACGCAAGTGCCCGAGCGTGCAGAGTGGCACAATTTGCTCTTTTGGCGCAGATTGGCAGAAGTGGTAGAGAAATATGTGCGCAAAGGCGACAAACTTTATGTGGAAGGCGAGTTGCGTACGCGCAACTATACCGATCGACAAGGCGTGACGCGCTACGTTACCGAGGTGTGGGTGAATAGTATGGAGATGCTTTCTCCGCGCCCTCAGCACGCACAGACCGCAAGTCCCGCGCCGGAACAGACAACGCCTCAACAGGAGAATGCTTCTACGACGAAACCGGAAACAGCTCCTTTTTAATCGCGCGCTATGCCCCATTTTCGTGACTTGATACTGGACAACGTCCACGTTTCGTTTTGGAGACTCGAGGAGTCGGCCGACGAAATGTGGACGTTGTTGTCGACAATGACAGACTGTGCGCCTTATCGGGAGCGATTCTCGCAGATTGGAGTGGAAAAACGCCGCCGCGAGTGGTTGTCCGTGCGCTGTTTGGTGCATAAACACTGCGGTGCGGCGGTGGAAGTGCGCTACCACGATTCGGGGCGCCCGTATTTGTGGAGCGAAGAAGTGAAGGATTTGCCTGAAATCAGTGTGACGCATTCCGGCGATTGTGTGGCGGTGGCTTTTTCCCCGCGCAACTATCGAGTGGGAATTGACCTCGAAGCCGACGAAACGAAGGCTTGGCGCGTGCGCAATCGCTTCCTTTCGCCCCGAGAACAGGAGATGTTGCCCGATAGTGCTGCGGTTTTGGGTGCATGGTGCGCGAAAGAGGCTATATATAAGTTGTGTGACGTACCCGGCCTAAAGTTCTTGGGCGAAATGGTGTGCGAAGACCTAAAAAAAGGGCAACTTCGTGTGAAGTTGCCCAAGATGGGGAAGGAAGTTCTTGTCGTGTTGCACCGAATAGAAGGGCTGGGTTTGGCCTTGGCGCAGTGGAAAACGACAAAACTTATTTGAGTACCAAGCGATCGCCTACAGCGAGTTCGTAGTCTTTGGGGAAGAGATTCCATTTGTAGAGGTATTTCATGCGCACACCATAGCGCTGTGCGATGGAATACATGGATTCTCCGGGCTGAACGGTGTGAAGCGTCATGCGAAGCGCCTCTGTGACGTGTTTCTTCTTCTCAGAGAGATAGACAATGTCGCCTTCGGCCAGCATATAGTCTTTGCCCACTTCGTTAAATTTGCGCAGTTTCGATTCTTTGATGCCCGTGTCTGTGGCGATGGTTTCGAAGCTATCGCCGCGCGAGGCCACGACATAAACAATGTCATTGCACAAGTGTACGGGACGTTCTATGCCGCCATGGTCTTGTCGTTGGTCGGCATATTGGTAAACCAAGCGCATACGGTCATACTGAGACAGCCCATATCGCTCGATGATGCTGACAAGTATCTCGGCATATCGCGGGTTGGTGGCATAGCCTGCCGCCTTCAATCCGGCTGCCCATCCGGCATAATCGGTAGGACTCAAGTAGAAAAGCGAGGAATAGCGGCCGCGCTTTGAGAGAAAGAGCGAATGGTCTTCGTAACTGTCGGCGGGGGAGTTGTATTTCCTGAATTGTTCGTTCGGCGCATCGTCGTTGCGCAGAATATAAGGCCCCGTCCATTGACCGCCGGTCTTGATTCCAAAATGATTATTCGCCAAGACAGCAAGCGTTGATTGTCCGGCATTGCTTTCAATCAACCCTTGTGCCAAAGTGATACTAGCCGGGATGCGGTAACGCTGCATCTGATCAATGGCCATTATCTTATAAGTTTCTATATATTGCCGATAGGCATCCGTCTGTGCAACGCCTCTTAAAGCCCACGATGCCAGGCAAAGAAAGAGAACAACGGTACGATGCATATTTGTATATTTAATTTATCCGCAAAGATACTACATTTGCTTGCGCCAGTCTTGCAACATGCCCGAAAAAGATGTAAATTCGCCTTGATTTTCACAGCTTTGTCCTTATGATTGATCGTACAACCGTTGATAGAGTCCTCGCAGCAGCGGATATAGTTGACGTGGTGGGTGATTTTGTCACCCTCCGTCGCTCCGGGGCCAACTATAAAGGCCTGTGTCCTTTCCACGATGAGAAGACTCCTTCGTTCATGGTGTCGCCGTCCAAACAACTTTGCAAATGCTTCAGTTGCGGAAACGGCGGAAACGTGGCGAAGTTCGTCATGTTGCACGAGCAACTCACGTTCCCCGAGGCCATCAAATGGCTCGGTCGTCGCTATGGTATCGAAGTACGTGAGAAGGAACTTAGCGACGAAGAGAAAGCGCACGCCTCAGCCCGCGAGGCCATGTTCGTTGTCAACGAGTGGGCGCGAGATTATTTCGTAGATACGTTGCACAACAACGTCGACGGCGTGGCCGTCGGCATGAGTTATTTTCGCCGGCGCGGCTTGCGTGACGACATCATCCGCAAGTTCCAGTTGGGCTATTCGCTCGAACAGCGCGATGCCATGGCACAATCGGCTCGAAAGAAGGGATTTGAGGAAAAATATCTCGAAAGTACAGGTTTGTGCTACCGCACCGACGACGGCAAACTCTTGGATCGCTATCACGGCCGCGTCATCTTCCCCGTGCATTCCGTCTCCGGTCGTGTCGTGGCCTTCGGTGGTCGCGTGCTGAACACGGAGCAAAACAAAAATGTCGGCAAATATGTCAACTCTCCCGAGTCGGAAATCTATTCGAAGAAGCGCGAACTCTACGGCTTATATCTCGCAAAACAAGCCATCGTCAAGCAGGAGCGCTGTTTTCTTGTGGAGGGCTATCTCGATGTCATCTCCATGCACCAAAGCGGCATCGAGAATGTGGTCGCTTCCAGCGGAACATCGCTCACAAAAGAGCAAGTTCGACTCATCCACCGCTTTACCGAGAACGTCACTGTGCTCTATGATGGCGACGCAGCAGGCATCCACGCTTCGTTACGCGGTATCGATATGCTGCTCTCCGAGGGGTTGAACATCAAAATCCTGCTTCTTCCCGAAGGAGAAGACCCCGATAGTTTTGCACAGTCGCACACCGCCGAAGAGTTCCGAACCTACATCGAGGAAAATCAAACCGACTTCATGCGCTTCAAGACCGACCTGCTGATGAAAGGCGTGGCGGGCGATCCCATGAAGCGCGCAGAAGTGATTCGCGACATCGTGCGGAGCATTGCTGTTATCCCCAGCGACATCGTGCGACAAGTCTATGTTCACGAGTTGTCCGGCCGGATGGGTATGGAAGAAGCCGTGATTGTGAGCGAAGTCGGCGCCGAAATTCGGAAAATGCGCGCCGAGGCACGCAACGAAGCCGAGCGCCGGCGAGCCAATGAGGGCAATGCCGCGCAAGCCCCCACGCCCATGCCGAACGTCGCCGCAGGTACAGGGCAGATACCCCCTCCTGCGCCGGCTGCCCCTTCTACTTCCACCGCGTCCGCGGCATCTTTGCCCGCCACTCCCGCAGGGGCGCCTTCTGATGCGGAGGACGATATCCCCATCGAGGCCATTCTTTCGGGTGGGAGTGCCGGTTACACGCCGCCCCCCGCCGCCCCGGAACCGTTGGCTTGGAGCGGAGTGGGCAAAGTGCAGCAGCATTTCGAAGCCTGTGAGCGCGAACTGCTCGAACTCGTGTTGCGCTACGGCGAATGTCCCGTCATCGTGCCGCCCGATCCCGTCGAGCGTCGATTTGGTGGCGCCACCACACCCACACCGGAAGACAATCCCATCGACAGCCCGCTGGTTGCTCCTTATATATATGATGAGTTGATGGCCGACGACCTGCGTTTGCGCACGCCGCTCTACCACGAAATCTTGGAAGAAGCCGCTGTTCAGGCTGAAAGAGAAGGTTTTTGCGCGCGCGATTACTTCTTGGCGCACGATAACCCCGAAATCGGAAAAATAGCCGACGCGCTCACCGGTGAACGCTATGAATTGTCGTCCATGCAGCAGCAACAATACATTCCGGATGAGAAGCGTTTGGACGAAATTGTGCCCCGCGTCATCAACGACTACAAGCACGCCATTCTGCAAATGCAGAAAGAAGAAATCATGATCGAGCTGCGCAATCCCGATTTGGCGCAGCACCCCGAGCGAATGAACGAATTGATGCAACAATTGGTCGACATCAATCAGTTGGAAATGGCCTTTGCCAAGATTCTCGGCGATCGTGTCTTGGCGAAATAAACACCATAGCTGTTGCCCCAACGGCGGTATTCATCTCCCCGAATACCGCCGTTTTTTCGTTTCCACCGAGAATATGCTGCAAACCTGCCGCTCTATGAAGCAACGCGCCTGCCAATAATCGTTCATTCTCTGTCGAAAATGATACATTCCCGCTTTTTTCGGCGGCCTTCTCCCGTGTTCTTGTGCGTAATTTGCAAGGTTGAGTTAACTTTGCGGTGGTACGCGTGGGGAAGTACACGCACTTGGCTTCGCCAAAGGGGAGATGTTGCTCTCCTTCCTCCACCTTCCGCTGTTCGCAATGCCTTTTTTGCCCAAGTATAGCGAACCCTACACCAAAATCCGCGCGAGTCCCATCGCCGCGTACCGAAGTTTACACTCATCTTCTATAGCTTTCGCCATGAATAAGCAGTTTCTCAGTGCCCTGCTCGCACTTTTCTCCGGTGCCGTCTCCACCACTGCGCTCGCACAGCACATCCATGTCTCGCAAGAAGCGGACGGTGTGGTCGTCACGATCGAAAATCCCAAGAAATACCTCCTAATCCCCATCGAGGAGGAGCGCGGCGAAGTAAAAATGCGCCTTGAGACCGGCAATGCCGCCGACACGTGGATGGATGTGCGCTTGGCACAGCTCTCCACCGACTACTATGTGCCGCTTCGCCTGCCCGAGGGCGAAAAAGCCGTGGTGCGTTTCTCTGAGGTCTCGCCCCAAGCCAGCGCTTTCCGCAACTTCAAACTCGCCGACGAGTGGAACGTGAAAAACACGGACTACTATCGGCCGCTCTACCACCATACGCCCTCCTATGGCTGGATGAACGACCCGAACGGCCTCATCTACAAAGACGGCGAATACCATCTTTACTATCAATACAACCCCTATGGCTCGAAATGGGGCAACATGCACTGGGGACATGCCGTGAGTCGCGACTTGGTGCGCTGGAAAGAACTCGGCTCCGCCATTGCGCGCGACACCCTCGGCCACATCTATTCCGGCAGCACGATGATCGACTTCAACAACAGCGCCGGTTTCGGCAAAGATGCCCTCATCGCTTTCTACACTTCGGCAAGCGACGAAAACGGGCAGTTGCAGTGCTTGGCCTACAGCACAGACAACGGGCGCACGTTCACCAAATATGCCGGCAATCCCGTCCTTCGCCCCTTCGACGGATTGAAGGACTTCCGCGATCCCAAAGTCTTTTGGCACGAACCCGCCAAGGCGTGGTACATGATCGTCTCGGCCGACAAGGAAATGCGCTTCTATCGTTCGGCCGACCTCAAAAAGTGGGACTATGTCAGTGCCTTCGGCCGCGGTTACGGCGCGCAACCCAATCAATTTGAGTGCCCCGACTTTTTCCCCCTCACCCTCGACGGCAAACAGAAGTATGTCATGATCGTCAACATCAACCCCGGTTGTTTGTTTGGAGGCAGTGCCACAGAATACTTCGTCGGCGATTTCGATGGTCGGGAGTTCAAGTGCGACACACCGCCCAACCGGGTGAAATGGCTCGACTATGGCAAAGATCACTACGCCACAGTCACGTTTTCCAACACCGGCGACCGTGTACTCGCCATGCCTTGGATCAGTAATTGGCAGTACGCCAACGTCACCCCCATCCGGCAGTACAGAGGAGCCAACGGCCTGCCGCGCGAGCTCAGTCTTTATCGCCACAACGACGATTATTATGTGGCCACCGACGTGGCGCGCGAAGTACGCGCCTTGCGCAAAACGCCCCTTGACCTCGGCACGTTCGCCACTGCCAAGAAGCACGAGCTGCGCGACGTCTTGACCTCGACGAAAGACGCCTTCGAACTCGAATTCGACCTCACGCCCGGCAAAAGTGTCCAAAGCGGTTTCACGCTCTACAATGCCAAGGGCGAAAAGGTGGATATCTATATCGATGCCAAGCAGCATCGTTTGGTCATGGACCGCACGAAGAGCGGACTCGTGGCTTTCGGAGAGAGAGCCGTGCCCCACGACATCGAAACGGCCTACGACAAGCAAGTCTACGGCGGAGCCAAAGGCAAAACCTTCCGTAAGGCCAATTCGGTCAACTACGTCAATGATTTTGCACTCGGCACATGGGCGCCGTTAGACCTCTGTGAGGGCAAGACTTATCACTTCGATGTCTTTGTCGACAAGTGTTCTGTCGAAATTTTCGTCGACGGCGGCCGCATTGCCATGACGAATCTCGTCTTCCCCACCGTCCCTTACACCTCGGTGCAGTTCTATTCGAAAAAAGGCGAAACGACAGTGAGCAACGCTCGCCTCTATCCGCTCCAACCCACCGTGCCCACTGCAGGACACTAACGTCTTGGGGACGCATCGCCGCTACTCGGCGGTGAACTCCCGCAGTTGTGCTGCTCTATAACACGCCCGCGCTGTGGTCGAACGTCAGTTTTGAAGTGTGCGATCGTTGCGTTCGCCGCAGTCGGGTGTGTTTTCTTCTTCAAACTCTTGTGGTTCGCCAACTTTCAACGCGATCCCATTTCACCATCCGCAATGCCCTTCATTGGCATTGCGGATTTTTTGCGCAAAGCAAGCCCCTTCCGCTGATCGTGTCGCCGGGGTTCACGAAAACGGAAGGGGCTTGCTTAGGTTGAGGGCGGATTGTCACGCCGTTTCTCGGCGATGTGAGTTCGCTTTTGCGGATGCTCAACTGGGGGCGGAAGGGGCGATGGACTTTGGGGCGAGGAAAGGCGGGGTTAGAATAGCTGAGTGGGTGCGATCAGGGCTTCTAATTTTTGGTTGTCGATCAGTTCGAACTCCACCTTCAAGTATTTGAATTGCTCGGCCAAGGTCTTTGGCAAATGAAAGCGCAGTGCCGGGCGCAGTTCGTCCAACGCGCCGTCGTTGGCTTGCTCCACGGTGTGATCGCCGTTGTGCGAAATACTGTCGCTGACACAAATGATATGGTAACCTTCCACACCTTCGTATTCAAAACGGAGAGGAAGTTTGATGAAGGTGGGGAGGTGGATGCGCACGTTGTGGTTGAGCAGCACACTCTTCTCGTCGGTTACTCCATAGACATTCAGCTGTTTGATGCCGCACAGTATGGGCGTTGTGCGGAATTCGGCGTTTGTCGCTGTTTGAAACTCCTTGACGAAAGTCGCTTTTTGCCGCTGATGAGGATTCACCGTCTCGCCTTCTGTCCAAATATCGAAACTCACCATGTTTTTTTCGGTCGGAGGGAGTTTCAACCACCGAGAACTATCTTGAGTGGCGGTGAGGAGTTGTCGCGGGATCAAAGGCACACGCCATACGACGGGACTGAAATCGTCGTTTTGCGTTTCTGTCACGAGTGGATAGGCTTCGGCGGCGGCGTGCAGAGCGTCTTGTGGACGCCGGGGTTCGTCGACTCCGCAAGAAAAAAGAAGTAGGGAAGAGAAAAGGAGAGAGAAGAATGTTTTCATCTGCCGGAACATGTTTGGAAAAATAGTAGATAAGACGTTCTGTACATTGGTGAAGCGATGAGGCACTGTGCTTATGGAGTCAATCATTGGTTTAATCGGTGCAAAAGTAGTCTGTCTGATTTTGTTGGGCAAATCCTAAGAACTTAAAATCTTAATAGGCTTCGTTTTTTCCCGAGAGCAGAGTAGGCGTATATGTGGGCTTGTGGTTTCCTTGTGTGCGGAAGCATTGTGTCGTCGCTTTGATATAGAATAAAACTTCCCCACTTTTCGCCGAAAGTAGGGAAGTTTTGTTCGAAAACGGAGCACTTTTTGCCGTTACTTGCGGGCTTTCCGTTTGCGGGTGCGTTTCCACCACAGATAGTAGCCCGAAAGGGGAAGAGAAGCGCCGAAGAGAGCCGCGAAGAATTGGACGAAGCGCATCGGCCATCCGCCCCATCGGCCGGTGTGTACGGAGTAAATCCAACCGCGGATGCGCTGCCCGCGCTCGGCATCGGCATAGAGTTTGGCCTCGGTGACGTGATGTCCGGTGGAATCGAAGCTATAACGATCGGACGCACGGACATTGCCCCATTCGCCGAGCGACACGCTGCCGCCTTCTTCGCCCACTTCCACGGCATCGGCTGTGGGATATTTTTGACGAAGTTGGTCGGCGGCGGCTTGCCATGCGGTATAAGTGCGTGCGTCGGGGCCGGCATTTTCGACGACCTCGGGCGTGGCTTCGGGCTTGGCGCCGTGTTCGGGGCGACCGTGATGACCTTTGCCGCCTTTCTTCTCACCGCCACCGTGACCGCCTTTGTGTTGCGGAGGTTCGGCACCCAATACTTTATAGAAACCCTTCTTATACCAATCAAACGACCACGTCAAACCGGTGCCGGCCATGGCAAGCAGCAGCACAAAGAGGTAGGCGCCGCCGATGGTGTGGAGGTCAAACCAGCGGCGATGGCGTCCGCGGCGAAGGTGGATGGTGAGCTGTTTGCGCAGGCCGCGCGTGGTGCGCGGCCAAAAAGCCACGAGCCCCGTGATCAACACGAACAGAAACATGAGCGTGCTCACGCCCACGATGAGTTTGC
>JABZKU010000013.1 GCA_015257125.1 Prevotellaceae bacterium
TTGTGTTTTATCAAGCGCAAAAGTAAGACTTTAGTTTCGAATAATCGAATCTTTCACGAGAAAAATATTTCGTTTTTTGAGAACAGGGAGAGATCGAATAAAAACTTGTGGACTTTCTTGCGAAACACCCCTTCTTTTCTCTTCTTCCTCCCCTTTTTGGGGGAAAACGACGCACGCTTCTTCCCACCCCTGCCATTCGCCGTTTCTTCCTCCGCACCTCCGTACGCGCGAACGGACACGCCCCTGCGCATCGCGCACTCAGCGAGTTCGCAATTCCTGCCTTCACCCTTCACCTTCACCTGCAATTTGTTGATACATAGAGTTTTGTGGGTGAAGGATTATGCCTTTTTTTGCCTTCACCGGTGAAGGAAAAAGGGGTGAAGCCTTCACACACAAGTCGCTGTTTCATAGGTTCTTACCGTCGTATGGTGAAGAGGTGAAGGCAAAAAACGAAAAACGCCGGACGCGCGCGTAATGCGCGCGCGTTGGAGGTTGAAGTGGGGGCTGAGGGAGCTGAGGTGGGAGGCGGAGGAATCCATGATCGAGAGGGCAGACCGAACTCAAGTGAAAGAGGGCTTTCGGTAGTTGCCACATCGCTCCAAATGTCGGGTGAGCCATTTTTCTGCCGTTTTGAAGTTTACCGGACAGCAATAATATAATATGAAGTATAGTAGAGGCACGACTCTCCCCTCTTGCCTTCCTCTCCGACAGAGTTTGCAGCGCATGCCATAGAGGTCAAGCGATTCAAGCGAAGCTTTTGCAGGAAAATGTCAGGCTGTTGATGACAAACTGTTGGATGTAAGCGAGAGAAGCCAATTTTCAAGCGCGTAGTATTTGAAGTTGACTGAAGATTTCTTACCTTTGCTTTGCACCATCAAGTATATTGAAATGAACGCCTATCGTAAAGCCTTCTTCATCTTAGCCAGACGCCGGCACACGGCTATTCGTCAAATCGGTCTCCCTTATTTATTGAGCGCAGTGTCTGCTGCGATTCTCGCAGTCGGTTTGGCTTCCGCCGTATATCACTGTCTCGCGCCGATGCTGGCCTTGATGTTGGAAAATGTCGAACCGAGTGTGGCTTTCAGTGCCATCGGTTTAGACTGGCCGGGACTCATTTGCACCACAATAGGTGGATTTCTCTTATTAGGTTCTTTGTATTCCGCGCATCGCGCGACATTGCGGATGCTGCGTTCTCAACGATGGACGCTAATGCCTGAAAGAATGAAACCATCTACGGACAAACGCTTGTTGCGTTTCACATTGGATGCTTCCATGTGGCTTGTTATTATCGGATTGGTGGCGCTTCCGCTCGTATTGATTGGAGTAGGCCTCGTTGAAAGCGCCTTATCCGAATTGATGTTCAACGAATCGAACGTACCGCTTTGGGTATATGTGGCGGCAGCTGCCTTTTCTGCTGTCGGCATTCTCGTATTTGAAATCACTGCCCTCTACCGCCGTATTGTGGGCTTGCACTATCACTCGCTATGACTAAATCTCTCGCCCTTACTTGCCTCCTTTCTACAACTATTACCGCTGCGCTGGCCACGCAGCCTGTGCGACGCATTCTGGTATCGGACAGAGACGGCAAAATCTCGTCAGTAGCGTTGGATAGTTTGGGACTTTCTCGCCCCGGAGGTGGAGAAATGCGCTGTCCATACCAAGCTCCACAACGTGCCACACGCTCTTTCCATACGATTTCCGAAGACGGACTGGGTCGCTTGGGACAAACGGCTTTGGGTACGCTACCGAGCATCGGAAAGCAACGAATTCCGGTAGTACTCGTGGAGTTTGCCGACATTTCTTTCAACGAAAAGTCTACAATTGAAGGTTTTAATCAGCAATTCAACGCACCGGGCTATCGTCAGAACAAAAGTTCGCGAGGAAGTGTGCGCGATTATTTTGTAGACCAGAGCTATGGTCGATTCACTCCGGAGTTTGATGTTTTGGGAAAAGTGCGTCTTTCGCGCCCTCGCTCCTTCTATGGCGCGAATATCGGCAATAGCAAGAACGGCAATATCTATGAATTCTACAATGAAGCGCTAGATTTGGCTCAAAAGCAAGGGATGAAGTTCACCCCCTTTGTCAATGGAAATGCTGTTCCACTAGTTGTCTTCATTTTCGCCGGAGAAGGAGAACACAACTCCAAAACCAGAGGTAGCGAAGATTTCATTTGGGCACATTATAAGGCCGAATATACGCGCGTCAATGGTGTTGCTTTCAATAGTTACTTTGTGGGGAATGAATTGACGCCGGTTTATAAGCGAGAAAATGGACAAGTGGTGATGAAAGACGGCTATCCTGTTGTTGACCATGTGGCGCTCGACGGAATTGGTGTGCTGTGTCACGAATTGGGACACGCATTGGGCTTGCCGGATTTCTATTCAACGAGTGGCAGTCCGCTCGATTATCAAACGCCGGATCTCTTGGATGTGATGGACTATGGGCAGTATTGGAACGATGGCTACGCCCCGATGGGCTATTCGGCCTACGAACGTGCGTGCTTAGGGTGGTTACAACCTGAAGAATTGAAAGTTGCTAATGGACAACTGACCATTGCTTCGCTGTCGCAGTCTTCTTCTACCCACCCCAAAGCTTATTTGTTGCGAAACTCGGATCGTTCTGCAGAATACTACATCTTGGAAAACCGCCAACCCTCGCGTTGGTTTCCCAAAGGCATCGGTCAAGGGATGTTATTCTACCACATTGACTACGATGCTGACAACTGGGCGCTCAATGCAGTGAATACGAACCAACAACACCTGCGCTGTAGTATTGTTCGTGCAGATGGAATATGGCAAAGTGCTGCGAAGGCAAAACATTTGGATGAGTATCGCGGCGATTTCTTTCCCGGTTTGAGCGAAGCCAAGGAGTTTTCTGTAGAAAGCACGCCTCGTTTCTTCTGGTACAAGGGAACTTCTCGCCATCGTTTCTATGGTATGCGCACCAATGAAGACAGCACGATGACGTTCAGCTACGATGATTATAGCGTGGTGGGCTTGCCTCAATCACAAGCCGTCACACAAGATGCCGAAACTCCCCTCTATGATTTGAGTGGACGAAGAGTTTCAAGCCCACTTCCACCCAATCAAATTTATATTGGTGGTGGAAAGAAGCGATTGAGTCCTTCGACACGATAAAGTCGTGTAGGACTTCGCCATCGTTTTATACTTTTCGAAAATACTCTATGCAAGTCGTGAAAGCCTGACTTCGTTTTCCCAGAAGAGTTGGCATTGCTTTCTCTCTTGCTCGCAGCATTCAACAAGAAATAAATTTAATGGACAGACATGTTCCCATACGCTGGGGATTTATCGGCTGTGGTCAGGCCACAGAGCTGAAAATGTTACCGGCTTTCACAGAGTTAGCCGACGCAGAAGTCGTTGCGGTGATGAGTCGCAACGGACTTCGTGCGAGAGCCTTTGCCGAACGTCACAAAATAGCCCATTGGTATGCCGATGCGCAGAATCTTGTGAACGATCCCGCCGTAGATGCTGTTTATATTGCGACCCCTCCGTCGACACACGCCATCTTTGCGATCATGGCGCTCAAAGCCGGCAAGGCTGTTTACGTAGAAAAGCCACTTGCCACCAGCTATGCCGACTGTCTTCGCATCAACCATATCTCAGCAGAAGTGCGCCGCCCGTGTTTTGTGGCCTACTATCGGCGCTACCTTCCCTACTTCGACCGCGTACGTCAATTGTTGGAGGAAGGGACGATCGGGAAAGTGCTCTCCGCACAAATCCGTTTCGCGGTTCCGCCGCGTGATTTGGATTATAGTTCCAAAGATTTACCTTGGCGCCTACAACCCGATATCGCCGGTGGGGGATATTTTTATGATTTGGCGCCACATCAATTAGATTTGCTCCAGCAATTATTTGGTCCCATAGTGGAGGCCATAGGGTACACTGCCAATCGTGGCGGACTCTACCCCACCGAAGATACAGTAAGTGCCGCTTTTCGTTTTGCAGACGGCATGCCGGCTTCGGGAACGTGGTGCTTTGTGGCGCACGAGAGCGCGAAAGAAGACAGAATCCTCCTCATTGGCGACCGCGGCCAAATCTCTTTTTCCGTTTTCACCTATGCTCCCATCCATGTTCAGTGCGAATGTGGTGAGCGTCACTTGGTTGTCGAAAATCCGGAGCATGTTCAAGTCCCATTGTTGCGTGAAATCATGGGACATCTCCATGGACATACTGTTTGCACCTGCGATGCGGTGAGCGCCACGCCAACAAACTGGGTTATCGACCGCATTCTGGGCAAAATATAAGCCTGTTACAGCGATAGTTGCTGCTAAATGCGTAACTTTGCATCATTACTTTTCTTATTACGACACAAAGAATATTGATCTATATATGGAATTAGCCACGAAATACGCCCCCGAGGCAGTGGAAAGTAAGTGGTATGCTTACTGGACCGACCATAAACTTTTCAGTTCTAAGCCCGACGGGCGCAGGCCTTACACGATTGTCATTCCTCCCCCCAATGTTACCGGCGTTTTGCACATGGGACATATTCTGAACAACACGATTCAGGATATTCTCGTACGTCGTGCTCGCATGGAAGGCAAGAATGCTTGCTGGGTGCCCGGCACTGACCACGCTTCTATCGCGACTGAAGCCAAAGTGGTCAATAAATTGGCGAAACAAGGCATTCGCAAGCGTGATTTGACGCGCGAAGAGTTCCTTGCCCACGCCTGGGATTGGACAGAAGAGCACGGTGGCATCATTCTCAAGCAACTTCGCAAGTTGGGTGCCTCTTGCGATTGGGATCGCACCGCCTTCACGATGGACGAAACGCGCAGCGAAAGCGTGATCAAAGTCTTTGTTGATCTCTTCAACAAGGGCTTGATTTATCGTGGCCTCCGTATGGTCAACTGGGATCCCAAGGCGCAGACCGCACTCTCCAACGAAGAGGTGATCTATCGCGAGGAGAAAAGCAAACTCTACTACCTCAAGTATTATGTTGAGGGCGATAACGGTGCCGCAACGGGAGTTGAGGGCGAAGTCATCCATAGTGACGAGAAAGGTCGCTATGCCATTGTCGCAACCACGCGCCCCGAAACCATCATGGGCGACACGGCCATGTGCATTAACCCCAAGGATCCGAAGAATGGTTGGCTGAAGGGACAGCAAGTGCGCGTTCCCCTCGTGGATCGTGTGATTCCTGTCATTGAAGACCGCTATGTCGATATCGAATTCGGTACCGGCTGTCTGAAAGTCACGCCCGCTCACGACACGAACGACTACATGCTCGGCAAAAAGCACAATCTCGAAACGATTGATATCTTCAATGCCGACGGAACGCTCTCGGAAGCCGCAGGAATGTACGTCGGTCAAGATCGTATGGCCGTGCGCGAACAGATTGCCAAGGATCTTGAAGCCGCAGGCCTGCTTGAAAAGGTGGAAGACTACGACAATAAAGTAGGTTATTCGGAACGTAACGCAGATACTGCCGTTGAACCCCGTCTTTGCATGCAATGGTATCTCAGCATGCAGCACTTTGCCGATCTCGCCTTGCCGCCCGTGATGGACGATGAGATTCGTTTCTATCCCGCAAAGTACAAAAACACCTATAAGAACTGGCTTAGCAACATCCAAGACTGGTGTATCAGCCGTCAACTGTGGTGGGGACATCGCATTCCTGCCTACTATATCAGTGCCCCCAATGCTGAACAGGAAGAGTTTGTGGTGGCCGAAACCGCAGAAGCCGCTTTGCAGTTGGCACGCGAGAAGACCGGTCGACAAGACCTGCAACTTTCTGACTTGCGTCAGGACGAAGACGCACTCGACACCTGGTTCTCCTCGTGGCTTTGGCCCATTTCGTTGTTCGACGGCATCAATCACCCCAACAACGAGGAATTGGAGTACTACTACCCCACCAGCGATCTCGTAACCGGCCCGGATATTATTTTCTTCTGGGTGGCGCGCATGATTATGGCGGGCTATGAGTACACCGGCAAGATGCCCTTCAAGAATGTCTACTTCACCGGTATCGTTCGTGACAAGTTGGGTCGCAAAATGTCGAAGTCTTTGGGCAACTCCCCCAACCCCCTCGATCTCATCGACCAGTTTGGCGCAGACGGTGTGCGTATGGGCATGATGCTTTCCGCACCTGCCGGCAACGACATCCTCTTCGACGAATCGCTTTGTGAGCAAGGACGTAATTTCTGCAACAAGATTTGGAACGCTTTCCGCTTGGTTCAAGGATGGCAAGTGGACGAAAATCTCGCGCAACCCGCCACTTCTCAGCAAGCCACGGAGTGGTTCGCCGCACAACTCCGCAAGAGTGCAGCCACCATTGCCGACTTGTTCTCGAAATACCGCATCTCCGAGGCCCTCATGGAAGTGTATCGTCTCTTCTGGGACGAGTTCTCCTCGTGGTACCTCGAAATGGTGAAGCCCGCCTACCAAGCGCCGATCGATGCTGCGACTTATCGCGCCACTCTCGGCTTCTTCGACGACCTGCTCCACCTCTTGCATCCCTTCATGCCCTTCATCACCGAAGAGCTTTGGCAACATCTTGCCGACCGCCGCGCAGGCGAGAGCATTATGGTGTCGCCGCAAACCATCGAAGCTCCCCGTACGGGTGACGAAGCGCTCATCGCGCAGTTCGAAACCATCAAGGGCATCGTGGCCGGCGTGCGTGCCGCAAGAGCACAAAAGAACATTTCGCCGCGAGAAGTCCTCGCGCTCACCGTTGTCGGCAAGAACGAAGTCACCGCCTACGATGCCCTCGTCTGCAAGATGGCTTCTCTCAGCGAAATCAAGGTGTCTGAAGAAGTTTCGGGCGCAGGTTACTCCACTTTCCTCGTCGGCACCACACAATATGCCCTCTATCTCGGTGATGTCGTGGATCTCGAGGCAGAGAAGGAAGCCGCGAAGGCAGAACTCGAGCACTTGCGCAAGTTCTTGAAGAGCATTCAAGGCAAACTCTCCAACGAGCGCTTCGTCAACAACGCTCCCGAAGCCGTTGTTGCCCTCGAGCGCAAGAAAGAGGCCGACACACTCGCTAAGATCGCGGCACTTGAAGCCAAACTCTGATTGTGTGCCGCTCTAAATTAGACGTGTTTTTGTCGATCGGTATGCGAATCGATTGACAAAGCCCCACCCCTTCATAGAAAGTGCACGCTTCGCTCCTTGAGCAATGCGTGCACTTTTTTTGTTATACGGAAGATTGTTTCTTATGATCTCAGTACTTATTCCCACTTACAACGTCGATTGTCTGCGTTTGGTAGCCGATGTGCAGAAACAATGCGAAGAATTGCAGGCGCAATATGGAGAAACGGAATTCGACTACGAAATTCTCGTTGTCGATGACGCATCGCCTGACAAAAGCATCGTGGAGCGCAACGAAATGATCGAACTCCTGCCCAACTGCACGCATTTGCGTCTTACAGAAAACGTAGGTAGAGCCGCCGCACGGAATTATTTGGTCGAGCAATCCCGCTTTCCTTATATATTGTTCATGGATTCCGATGCAGAAGTCTGCACCGACAATTTCATTCTCTCCTACTGGCAGCAGCGCGAAGCCGCCGATGTGCTCATCGGCAGCATCACCAATCTCGCCGAAGCCCCCGCCGGCTGTGAATTGCGCTGGCGCTATGAAATTCACGCCGAGCAGCATCGCACACTTGCCGATCGGCGTCGAAATCCCGCGGGAGAGTTTACCGTCTTCAACGCTTTCTTCCGCCGATCAGTCTTCGATCGTGTCCGTTTTGACGAGGCGCGCTGCAAAGACTACGGCTACGAAGATGCCCTCTTCGGTTGGGAAGTCGCGGCGGCCGGCTTTTCGATTCGCCCTGTCGACAATCCCCTCCGCCATCTCGGCATTCATTCCAACGAACACTTCTTGCACCAAACAGAAATCGCGCTCCGCGCCCTCGCTCGCTTAGGAGCGCCGATGACGGAACGCGCAAAAGTGGCTCAAGCGTGGAGTCGTTTGCACCGATGGCGCATGGACGGCGTCTATCGCCTACTGTTCAAAATGACAAAATCGGCGTTGCGGCGCAATCTGCTCTCACAACGTCCGATTTTATTCTTGTTCAATCTCTATAAACTCGGCATCTACTGTGAATTGATGGGCAGTTCGATGCGAAACACCGTACCTTCGCCCAGTGCCGAGCGCCACACATAAATACGTCCGTGATGGTATTCTTCGATGATGCGTTTGGCCAACGACAAACCTAAGCCCCAACCGCGTTGCTTCGTCGTGAAACCGGGACGGAACACGGTTTTGTGGTGCTTGCGTTCGATGCCTTTGCCCGTGTCGGTCACGTCAATCACATAACAATCGCCTGTTTTTCCGCCGCTGATGCCAATATGTCCCACACCGGGCATGGCATCGGCGGCGTTTTTGCACAGTACTTCGACCACCCACTCCACCAAGGGCGCGGAAATGGGAATCAGCGCGTCCTTATCTCGCAGGTCGACTTCCAACTTCACGGACTTCGGAATGCGCCGGCCGATGTATTCTGCAACGCGCTCCACAATCGGGCCGACCGCTTCGGGGCGCAGTTTCGGCGCACTGCCGATTTTCGAAAAGCGTTCGGCCACCATTTCCAAACGCCGTACGTCGGCCTCCATCTCGTCGATGAGCCCATCGTCCGGATAGGCTTCGCGCATCACCGCCATCCAAGCCATCAGCGACGAAATGGGCGTTCCCAACTGGTGAGCTGTCTCTTTCGTGAGTCCGACCCACACTTTGTTCTGTTCGGCGCGCTTGGTCGAGAGCAAAGCGAGCAGCGCCACGAAAAGAAATACCGTGACGACGCCCAACTGCACATAGGGGAACCACGCCAAGCGCTGCAACAGCAGTGATTCGCCGTAGTAGATGTGCAATGCCTCAGCGTGTGCACCACTCTCTCCGTTCTCGCTCAGCGCAATGCGCATCGAGTGGCCGCTCACTTTGAGCCGTTGCAGCGCTTCGCTCACCTGTTTCACCGAATCCTCGGCACTGCGGTAGTGCAAGCGGAGGTTGCGCGAAGTGCTCACCGTGCCTTTTTCGTCCGTCACGATGACCGGAATCGTATGGTTGTCGTTGATCACGCGCAACACGAGGTTCAAATCCGTCGTTTCGTCGGCTGATGTGAGGGAGCGCATGGCTTCTGCCCACACCCCCATCTTGGTTTGCTCTTCGGCCTTGAGGTCGGTGATCAAGCGGTGTGAAACCCACAACGAAGCCCCGACGATGAGCACCGCCACGGCCACCAATATGCGCTTCATACGCCGCACACCGTCGTAGCGGTTCATGCGTTTTCGTGAAATTGTGCGTTGATTTGGTCGATATAGTCGAGCACCTCATCGCGTCCGCGACCTTGTGCGCTGCTTGTCACGAAGTGTGGAGGCAATTCCTCCCATTCCTTGCGCAGTTCGTCGAGAAAGCGGTTCACGTTCTTGCGCAGTTCGCCGCTTTTGTTCTTGTCGGCTTTGGTGAAGATGATCGAAAACGGCACGCCCTCTTCGCCCAACCACTGAATGAACTCAAGGTCGATGCGCTGAGGAGTGAGGCGAGAGTCTATCAAGACGAAAAGGCAAGTCAGTTCTTTGCGCTCGAGTACGTAATACTCGATCAGGTTGCGCAGTTTCTCCATTTCTTTCTTGCCGCGCTTCGCATAGCCGTAGCCGGGCAGGTCGACCAAAAACCATTCGTTGTTGATCGCGAAATGATTGATGAGCATTGTCTTGCCCGGTGTCGACGAAGTCATGGCCAACTTCTTGCGGCCGGTGAGCATATTGATGAGCGAACTTTTGCCCACGTTGCTTCGTCCGATGAAAGCATACTCCGGTCGCCCCTCTGTCGGTGGACATTGGTCGGCTCTGGCCGACGAAATGACAAATTCAGCAGTTTTGATCAGCATTTCAATCAGATTTCATGGTGGTTGTCGAACTTGGGGAAAACCATGATTCCCAGCACGAGCGAAATGAGTACACAGTATTTGGGGTTTTCTGCGTAGGAAGCCAAACAATAGGCCAACACGTTGAAGTTGAGCGTCAGCGTAAAAGCGCCCGTGCGCACAAAATGCGCCACACGCACCGCGCGGCGCACGGTGCTTTCGTCGGGCGATTGCAGTTGTCGAGCCACGAAACCCAACTTCTCCCACGACACTACGACGAACACGGCCGCCGCGGTGACAGCGATGCACACGAGATTCACGACATAGCGCGACGCCGGCGCGGTGCCGCACAGGTCGGTGCCGTCAAACGCGAAATAAAGCACTGCAGCGAGTACGATGGCTGCAAGGTAGAGGGCATAGACGCCCGTCTTGTGAGTATAAGTCATCTAAATAATTTTGATTGTCGAGCAAGTACCGCTCTGTTGGGGCAATGGTGCTCGATTTAGTTTTTAAGATCCACGCGATCCACGAGCGAACGGCCGAGGGTGACTTCGTCGGCGAACTCCAAATCGTCGCCCACCCCGATGCCGCGCGCCAAAACGCTCATGCGCACCGGATGTTCGGGCGTCATCACCGCCGCCAACTGGCGAGAAATGTAGAAATTGGTGGTGTCGCCTTCCATGGTGGGGTTGAGGGCGAAGATCACTTCGCTGACCTTACCCGTGCGGACACGATCTACCAACGAAGCGATGGTCAAATCGCCCGGCGCCACCCCGTCCATGGGGCTGATCACGCCGCCCAGCACATGGTAGAGGCCGGCATAGATACCGGTGCTCTCAATGGCCATCACGTTTTGCACGTTTTCGACCACACAGATCTGCGTTTGGTTGCGGCGCTCGTCGGCACAAATCTCACACACCTCGTGGTCGCTGATGTTGTGGCAGTGTGTGCAGTATTTCACCTCGTTGCGCAGCCGCAACAAGCTGTCGGCCAGCGCATGGGTCACGCCTGCGTCTTTGCGCAAGAGGTGCAAAACGAGGCGCAACGCGGTTTTTCGTCCCACACTCGGCAGTTTGGCCGTTTCAGACACGGCGCGCTCGAGCAGTTGGGAGGGAAATTGGTCTATTTTCATATAGCGGCAAAGTTACGGGCTTTCGCGCTTTTGACCAAATTCCGCGCAAGCTGAAAATCGAGCGCGCGACATAAAAAGTGTAGTCTTCACAAGCGCGACGCTTTTTGGCTGATTTTGAGCCCCGAAACACAGGTTGGATATTTCGCACGCCCATCGCGCGGAAAAAGTCCTCCACTTTCGCGCAAAACACGTGGGATATATTAAAAAACACGTGGACTTTTTGCCGATAGACCACGAGTTTTCGGAACAACACTTCTCGTTACCCTCAAACGATAGGAGCATTGAACGAAGGCGAGTGGACTTTCCTTTTCATCTCGTTGCTGTTGCCTATCGATATGGCGCCCGGCGACGTACTTCCAACTGCTATTCAGCCTGGGCTTCGGTTTTAACGCTGCGATTCATGGGGGAACCGGTAGAAAATGCTAAATTTGACGCATCAACTTCATTATTCTTTGCGATGAAAAAAGAAAAACTGCTTCAACTATGCAAGTATTACAAGGGCGAGGAGCGCTGCCCCGAAACGTACACAACAGATGCCGCGCGAAAATTGTGGAGAGCGGAATACATGATTTGCAATGACCTTTCTGACCTGGTGAAAGCAACCCAACTACGCGAAAGTTTCATTGGCGCGGTGTGTGCTTATGTTGAAAAATGGGATCCTTATTTTCATCACGAGGTGATCGATCTTTACTTAGAGCAGCAAAATCGACCCTAATTGTAACGATTGTGCTGTTTTCAGTCCTCGAAGAGGTACAAATAAAGGTTTTTCCTCAAAAAAACACACCATTCTATTGCTCGGTTGTGAGGTTTTCTTTACTTTTGCCCTCATCAAACCACAAATAATTGACAAAATGACAACGCAACGCTACTTTTATAGCTACTTCTTTTACTTTACCTACCGGGTGAAGCGGGAAGTCGTGCGTTAGTGTCACGAAAGAATATAGGCCTTGGCCTACGATTAGATCCCGCTTACCACAAGCGGGATTTTTTTATGCCCGCAGTAGTAGCTCGTCCTCTCACATTTTCCATCTCCCCATCCTCCACACTACGATGAACATCGCCATTCAAGGAATCCTCGGTTCGTTTCACGACATTGCAGCTCGCCGCTATTTCGGCGATGCCGACCTCGATAGGATTTGCTGCAACACCTTCGAAGCCGTGTTTGACGCCCTGCGCAACGGATCGGCCGATTTGGGACTCGTGGCCATCGAGAATACCATCGCCGGCAGCCTGCTTCACAATTACGAACTGCTGCTCGAGAACGCCGTCACCGTGGTGGGCGAACACAAGTTGCACATTGAGCACGCATTGATGTGCTTGCCCGACGACGACTGGACGACACTCACCGAGGTGAACTCACATCCCGTGGCGTTGATGCAGTGCCGTCACTATTTGGCGCGACACCCTCAGCTCAAAGTCGTGGAAACCCACGACACAGCCGGCGCGGCGGCCGACATTGCACGCGAACACCGACACGGACACGCGGCCGTCTGTCACGCCGATGCCGCAAGACGGTATGGTCTCAAACTGCTGGAGCGAGGCATTGAGGACAATAAGCACAACTTCACGCGTTTCTTGGTGGTGAGCAGCAGCGAACGGGACAATGCTGTGCCCTGTGTCGCATTGCGCAACAAGGCCACGCTCGTTTTCACACTGCCGCACGAAGAGGGCGCACTGGCACGCGTGCTGAGTATCCTCAGCTTCTACAAAATCAATCTCACCAAAATTCAGTCGCTCCCCATCATCGGTCACGAATGGCAGTACCGCTTTTATGTTGATGTGACGTATAATGAGTATGCACGCTATCTCCAATGCGTGGAAGCCATGCGCCCTCTCACCCTCGAACTCAAAATTTTAGGCGAATACACCGCCTGCTAAATATCCCCCCACACCATGAACATCGCTGTCCGCCCCGCACGCCGACTTGCCGACGTGCAAGAGTATTACTTCTCGCGCAAACTCAAAGAAGTGGCTCGCCTCAATGCCGCCGGCCACGATATTGTGAGTTTGGCCATCGGTTGCCCCGACCTTCCCCCGTCGCCGGCCACGATCGACACCCTTTGCCAAGCCGTTCGTGAACCCGGCGCGCATGCTTACCAACCCACGATTGGCACACGCGAATTACGCGAAGCCATGGCGCGCTTCTATCGCCGATGGTTTGGTGTGGAGTTAGACCCAGAGCGCGAAATTCAGCCGCTCATCGGCTCGAAAGAGGGGATTCTTCACACGACATTGGCCTTTGTCGACGCCGGCGACCAGGTACTGGTGCCTGATCCAGGCTATCCCACCTACACTTCGCTCTCGCGTCTGCTCGGTGCAGAGCCGGTGCCCTACAATCTTCGCCCGGAACGCCATTGGCAACCTGATTTCGACGAACTCGAAGCGATGGACACTTCGCGGGTGCGCTTGCTGTGGTGCAACTATCCGCACATGCCCACAGGGGCACGCGCCTGTCGCGAAACCTACGAGCGATTGGTGGACTTCGCCCATCGTCGCCACCTTGTGGTGGTGAACGACAATCCCTACTCTTTCATCCTCAACAAGGGCGAGCGGCTTTCGATCTTGTCCGTTGACGGCGCGAAAGATTGCTGCATCGAACTCAATTCGATGTCGAAGAGTCACAATATGCCCGGATGGCGTGTGGGAATGTTGGCAGGCAATGCGGAATTTGTTTCGTGGATTCTCAAAGTGAAGTCCAACATCGACTCGGGAACGTTCCGCCCGGTGCAGTTGGCCGCCGTAGCGGCAGTGGACAACGACGACCTTTGGCACAGAGAACACAACGTGCAACGCTATGCTGAGCGCCGCAAATTGGCGGAAGCCATCCTAAGTACCATCGGTTGCCGATATGACCGTGAACAAACAGGGCTATTTCTTTGGGGCGAGATCCCCGCTCATCTCGATGACGCAGAAGTGTTGACGGAACGTGCCCTGCATGAAGCGCGTGTGTTCATCACGCCCGGGTTCATTTTTGGCGAAAATGGGCGTCGTTATGTGCGCCTTTCGCTGTGTGCCGACGAAAACCGACTTGCCGAAGCACTTTCTCGCCTGCAAAGCGTGTTCGGATAAAGGCTGACTCACGATTTATTTTTATTTTTGCAATTCAATCATCTCTCGATATGGAACTCGAACTCTCTCCCCTCTCTCTTCCCGGCATCGATGCGGCACGTCCGACCGTGATCGCCGGTCCTTGCTCGGCCGAAACTGAGGAACAGGTGCTGACAACGGCGCGGCAACTGCTCAAAAATGGGTTTAAAATATTTCGCGCCGGTATATGGAAACCGCGCACCAAGCCCGGCGGCTTCGAAGGTGTGGGCGAAACGGGACTACCTTGGCTCGTTCGTGTGAAAGAAGAACTGGGTATGCTCATCTCCACCGAGGTTGCCACGCCGGCACATGTGGAGGCGGCACTGCAACACGGCATGGATCTGCTGTGGGTGGGCGCACGCACGGTGGTGAATCCCTTTGCCATGCAGGAATTGGCCGATGCTTTGCGCGGCGTTGACATCCCTGTGCTGGTGAAAAACCCCGTGAATCCGGATCTCGAACTCTGGGTCGGCGGTCTTCAGCGCCTGAATGATGCCGGCGTGCGCCGACTCGGCGCAATTCACCGCGGTTTTTCGAGCTACGACAAGCGCCTCTATCGCAATCCTCCGCTCTGGCACCTGCCCATTGAGCTGCGTCGCCGCATTCCCAACCTGCCGATTTTCGGAGATCCGTCGCACACGGGCGGTAGTCGTGAACTCATCGCCCCACTCTGCCAGCAAGCGATGGATTTGGGCTTCGACGGCCTGATCGTAGAAAGCCATTGTTGTCCCGATGCGGCGTGGAGCGATGCCTCGCAGCAGGTGACGCCCGATGTGCTGGGCTTGATTTGCGACAAACTTGTGATTCGCGAAGTGACCGATCTGACGGAGAATCTCGAATCGCTGCGCAAACAGATCGACGAGTGCGACAACGCGCTGCTCGACCTCTTGGCGCGCCGCATGCGCATCAGCCGAGAAATCGGAGCCTACAAGCGCGACCACAATATGGCCATCGTGCAGACGAACCGCTACTCGGAAATCTTGGACAAGCGCGGTGCACAAGGCAGTTTGTGCGGTGTGAATGCGCGTTTTGTGCGCGAACTCTTTGAACTGATCCACGAAGAGAGCATCGCGCAACAGGTAGAAGTGATGAATAAATAAGGAGTGAGCCGCAGAAGTATGCACCTCCCATCGCATCGATGCGGTGGTGGCGCCCGCTTCTCACTGCTTTCTCGCAATCCCACTCAGCCGTATGAAAATCTTAGTCCTCGGTGCCGGTCGTATGGGGAGTTTCTTCGTCGACCTCTTGAGTTTCCACCACGAAGTGGCCGTTTTTGAAACCGATGCACAAAAGTTGCGCTTCGTTTATCACGCCTTGCGCTTCACCGAACATGAAGAAATTCTGGATTTCGCCCCCGAATTGGTGATCAACGCCGTCCCGCTCAAATATACGCTTGAGGCTTTCCGCCAAGTGGAGGAGTTTCTCCCCAAAGACTGCATTCTCGCTGACATTGCCTCGGTGAAAACGGATTTCCAAAACTACTATGCGCAATGTGGCCGCCGCTATGTTTCGACGCATCCCATGTTCGGCCCGACCTTTGCGCGCTTGGACAATCTGAGTCAAGAGAATGCGATTGTCATCACCGAAGGCGACCACATGGGGCGCCTGTTTTTCCTCGATCTCTATCGGCGTTTGGGGCTGAATGTTTTCGAGTTCTCGTTTGCCGAGCACGACAAAACGATGGCTTACTCCCTCTCCACACCATTTGTCTCGACCTTCGTGTTCGCGGCGGCCATGAAGCAGTTGCAGGCCCCGGGCACGACGTTCAAACGCCACTTGGCCATCGCGCGCGGCGTGCTGGGCGAGGACAACGGACTGCTGCGCGAAATACTGTGGAACCCACATACCGTGCAACAAGTGGAGCTGATTCGCGACGAACTCGCGGAGCTGAGCGAGATTATCACCGAAAAGAACGCCGATAAGTTGGACGCCTACCTCACTCGCCTGCGCGAAAACATCGGTCAAGGTGATGGAATGAGATAGAGAATGAGGTTTCGAACGAGATAGGGTCTACTTCGTCCACCAAAGTGAAAGAATCCGGGGAGGTCATTTCAGAACTCAAACGCATCGCCCCACATAAATTCAATGTTTTGATGACTTATGACTCGAAAGCGAAAAATACTCGTCAACCTACTGAAGGTTCTTCCCATTTTATTGCTTCTGGCTTATCACATAATGGGATATACAGAAAAAGGAATAGACATCTCTCATCATAATATTCGATTTTCAACACAAGACTGGACGTATCTGCGCGAACAGGGATACAGCTTTTGCTATATAAAAGCAACGGAAGGTTCGCATTTCCAAGATGACACCTATAAACGGGTGGGCAAGGCTGCTCGTGACGCCGGTTTTGAATTAGGTTATTACCACTTCTTCCGCGACAATGTGTCGGCCGAAAAGCAGTTTGCCAATCTTGTGGGCCATATTGACACGCGTTTGACAACGTTGCCGATCGTGTTGGATTACGAGAAAGACGGGTTTGTCGGTAAAGAGTCGGAAAAGGTGAAGAAACAACGCCTCAGGGCGCTTTCTATACTCGTTGAAAAATATCAAGGACGCAAACCCATTATTTATTGCAACCTGATCGAAGCGGCTAAATTGTTGCCCTCTTTCCACGACCATCAGTTTTGGATTAGTGACAATGTGCCTCTTGGGTATATGTATCAGCAGCAAAAGACATTCAAAGGTAGCCCGCTGGATGTCAATCGGCGAAAAGGGTCGGTGTTCAGTTGGTTCAAATCAGGCAAACGATGACAGAAAAACGAGCGGACTGCTCCTTTGTCCTACTTTAGTGCAGTAAAAAACATAATCATATCGTTACATGGCGGATATCTATAATTTAGAACGCTTCAAACAAGCGCAAGACCTCGGAGTTTATGACAAGGCGCTTGAAGAGGTGCAGAACGGACGAAAAACAGGACACTGGATTTGGTTTATTTTCCCCCAGATGAGAGGATTCGGTAGTTCTTACAATTCTCACTTCTACGGCATCACCTGTGCTGATGAAGCGAAGGCCTATCTCGCAGACCCCGTCTTAGGCGGCAGACTCAGAGCAATCGCACAAGCTTTTCTCAATACATCCCAGTCCCCCTTTGAGGTATTCGGTCGTATCGATACCCTCAAAGTTCGCTCTTGTATGACACTATTCGACTTTATTTCGCCGAATGATCTCTTCGGACAAGTCCTGGATGCGAAATATGACGGAGCAAGGGATCTCGATTCGCTGGCGTTACTGCAGAACCCCCATCACAAGCCTGCTGAGCCCCGAAAGAGATTGTTCAATCCGAACGCCTGATACAGAAAACTGCTGATCATCCATGCACATGGTTTTGTGCTTTTCCGAGATGATCAGCAGTTTTCTTTGTTAAGTGGGGCATGCTCAAAGGCAAAGGGGCGATTTCTGTTTTACATGGTACGCTTCTTCTTCTCGAAAACGCTCCTCTCCGCGTGGCTATCTGCTGTGTTTTCATCGACAGGGACGACGAAAACGAATAATTTGTTGCATTTCGATTTTGAAGCACAGGACAGACGAAAAAAAAATCTTATATTTGCATTATAACGTATTTGACACGACATTATCATTACATGAAATTTATATCTTGGAACGTCAATGGTCTCCGAGCTTGTCGCGAGAAAGGTTTCGAAGAAATCTTCGCTCGACTCGATGCAGACTGCTTTTGCCTGCAAGAAACCAAGTTGCAGGAAGGACAAATCGACCTCAAATTTGAAGGGTACGAGAGTTATTGGGACTACGCCGAAAAGAAAGGCTATTCCGGAACCGCTATTTTTACGCGCATCCGCCCTTTGAGTGTAACTTACGGCTTGGGAATAGACGAACACGACCACGAAGGCCGCGCTGTGACCTTGGAATTTGAAGATTTCTACCTCGTTACGGCGTATGTGCCCAACTCGCAAGACGGTTTGCGCCGCTTGGACTATCGAATGACGTGGGACGACGCGTTCCGTGACTATCTTTTGGCACTCGACGCGAAGAAGCCTGTCGTGATGTGCGGCGACTTGAATGTGGCACACCGCGAAATTGACTTGAAAAACCCCAAGTCGAATCGTAAAAATGCGGGATTTACCGATGAGGAACGCGCGCAATTCACCAAATTGCTCGAAAGTGGATTTACAGACACCTTCCGTTTCTTCAATCCCGACGCAGAAGGAGCCTACTCTTGGTGGAGTTATCGCTTCAAAGCACGCGAAAAGAATGCAGGGTGGCGCATTGACTACTTCATTACCTCCAAGCGTTTGGACGACCGCCTCGAGTCGGCGTGCATTCACAGCGACATTTTCGGCAGCGACCACTGCCCCGTCGAATTAGTGCTGCGATAAAAGACCTCCTACTCCTTAATATATATAATGAGGTGTTCCTTCTTTGCTCAGACAGCTGTCCCTCTCATAAGAAAATACGGCCAAACGAGCAGAACCTTAGGGATCATCTCGCATTTCTTTCAGCAACCTCTCGGAGGGAATTGACTTCTTCTCGTCGCTACTTCCCTCCTTTTCCCTCTCTCCCCGAAGATGAAAAGTTTTTTGAAGCAAGTATTGGCCGTAATCGTCGGCATTTGCTGCGTCGGCGTGTTTGCAACGGTCATGTTCTTCTTGATGCTCGGCGCAATGATGGCCTCCGGCAGTGGAAAGAAGTCGGTGGCCGACAATTCTATTCTGCGCATTGAATTGAATGGTGCCCTTGTCGACCGCTCCACCTCAGAGAATCCGCTGAATCAACTGCTCGGCCGTTCGAAATCCTCATCACAAGGACTCGATGTCCTCATTGATGCGGTGAAAACAGCCAAGAACGACAAGCGCATCAAGGGTATTTATCTTGAAGGCGGTGCAATTTCATCGGACTTTGCCACACTTCAAGAATTGCGTGGCGCACTGTTGGACTTCAAGAGCAGCGGAAAGTTCATTGTTTCGTACGCCGATTCTTACAGCCAAGGGGCATACTACATCGCCTCTGTGGGAGATCGCGTACTTATCAACCCTTCCGGCTTATTAGACTGGCATGGTATCGCCATGCAACCCATGTTTTGGACAGGACTCATGGAGAAAGTGGGCGTCAAAGCACAGGTTTTCAAAGTCGGTACCTATAAAAGCGCCGTAGAACCCTTCATTCTTAAAGAAATGAGCCCTGCCAACCGCGAACAGGTGCAGAGTATGATCACCGACTTGTGGAAAGAAACCTATACTGCCGTGGCGGCTTCGCGCAAACTCCACCCCGATACCCTCAATGCCTATGCCGATCGCTACATTACGCTGGCGGATGGCGCGGACTATAAGCGTTTGAAGTTGGTAGACGACTTGGTTTACATTGATCAAGTGCGAGATGAGTTGCGCAAGCGCGTGAATGAGAAAGAAGTGAAGTTTGTCAGCGCAGAAACTGTGGCCGAAGACGCAAATGATTCGGGCGACGACGATCAACAAATCGCTGTTTATTACGCTTCGGGCAACATTGTCAATGTTTCTGGCAGTGGTGCCCTGATGGGCGGCGGTGCCGAGATCGTAGGCAGCCAAGTTGTCGAAGATCTGGACAAACTCGCCAACGATGATCACGTGAAGGCGGTGGTACTACGCATCAATTCCGGCGGCGGCAGCGCGTATGCCAGCGAACAAATGTGGCGTGCCGTGCAACTGCTCAAGAAAAAGAAACCTGTTGTCGTTTCGATGGGCGGAATGGCGGCCTCCGGCGGTTATTATATGTCTTGTGGAGCCAATTATATTGTGGCAGAACCGACGACGATCACGGGGTCAATCGGTATTTTCGGTTTGATTCCCGATTTCTCTGGCTTGGTGAAAGATAAACTCGGCCTGCGCTTCGACGTTGTGAAGACGAACAAGTCAGCCGACTTCGGAACGCTGAGTCGTCCCTTCGATGAAGCAGAAAGCGCAGCACTGCAAGGACACGTTAATCGTGGGTATGCACTCTTCTTGAAGCGTGTGGCGGAAGGACGCACCGCAGCCGGGCGCAAAATGACGCCTGAAACGGTTGATCCCATCGCACAAGGTCGTGTTTGGACCGGCAACCAAGCCTTCAAAAATGGCTTGGTGGACAAAATTGGTACCCTCCAAGATGCAATAACCAAGGCGGAACAACTCGCCAAAGTGGAGAATCCGTCCATTTCGCGCTTCCCTCAAGTAAAAAGTTGGATGGAAGATCTCAATCAAGAGAAGACGGAAGAGGATTACCTCGAACGAAAGATGAAAGTTGTCCTCGGCGAATACTACGAACCGCTGAAATTCATTCAAAACGTCGATCGCGGCAATTACTTGCAGGCGCGTACGTTCTTCTATCCGGCCTTCAGATGAAGCGTTTGTTGTGGCCTTTCGTCTTGCTGTACGACGGAGTGACGCGATTGCGCAACACTTTGTTCGACAAAGGCTGGTTGACGGAACAGACCTTTCCCATCCCGATCATTTGTGTGGGCAACCTCGCCGTCGGGGGAACGGGAAAAACGCCACACGTTGAGATGATAGTCGGCTGGTTGCTCGATGCCGGTTTTCGCGTAGCCATACTTTCGAGAGGATATGGGCGAAAGACCAAAGGTTTCCGCCAACTTTCAGAAAAAGACACGGCCGAGGAAGTAGGCGATGAACCCTTGCAAATGTTTAGGCGCTTCCAACATCAATCCTTCCTCTCCGCGGTTTGCGAAGATCGGGTCAAGGGAATCCGCCAACTGATGGCCGATCACCCCAACCTTGATGTTGTTGTTCTCGACGATGCCTACCAACATCGTTATGTAAAACCTGGGCGTCGCATCCTGCTCACCGAATACGATCGGCCGTTCGACCGCGACTTTCTGTTGCCGATGGGCAGACTGCGAGAATCGGCTCGCGGGGCGCAACGCGCAGATGTAGTCATTATCACCAAATGTCCGTCGGCGCTTTCTGAAACGGAGCGGGATCAATACATCGCTCGCCTACAAAGTCGCCCCGATCAGCCAGTGTTTTTCAGCACCATCGACTATGCCGCGTTGCCCGCAGTAGAGGACACCGCGCTCATCACAGGAATAGCCAATCCCTCTCCCCTACTTCATCACCTCAAGGCCAAGGGCATCAAGGTGGAGCATCTCTCCTTTCCCGATCACCATCGCTTCAGTACAAGTGATCGTGCCGAGATTCTCCAACTTGCCGAGCGCCATTCTGTTCTTTTGACGACGGAAAAAGACGCCATGCGGCTGGAACTCTTACAGCTCCCCGAACACTTAAAGACCAAAATCTACGTCCTTACCATAGCGACGCGTTTGTTGTTCGACGAAACAGCTACGTTGCGCGAAAACCTTATAGAATATGTTAGAACAAATTCAAGCAGCTGCTCAGTGGATTAGCACCCACACCACACTTCGCCCCACCGTTGCGATCGTACTCGGCACCGGTCTCGGTCGCCTCGCAGAAGAAATCGAAGTCGTCGAGAAGTTTTCTTACGCTGACATCCCCCATTTCCCCGTTTCCACGGTAGAAGGTCACTCCGGTTGTCTCCTTTTCGGCCGTTTGGGCGGTAAAGAAGTGCTTGCCATGCAAGGACGTTTCCACTACTACGAGGGGTATGACATGAAGCAAGTGACTTTCCCCATTCGCGTCATGTACGAATTGGGTATCAAAACCCTCTTTGTTTCTAACGCTTCGGGCGGCCTTGCTCCCGAAATGCACATCGGCGACATGATGTTCATCACCGATCACATCAATTTCTTCCCCGAACATCCGTTGCGCGGCAAGAACTTCCCAACCGGCCCCCGCTTCCCCGATATGAGCGAGGCCTACGACCGACAACTCCTCGAGTTGGCACGCACGATTGCCAAGGAAAAGCAACTTCGCCACGTCGAAGGCGTGTATGTCGGCACCTCCGGCCCCACTTTCGAGACGCCTGCCGAATATAAGATGTACAGAGTCATCGGCGGTGACGCCGTGGGCATGTCCACCGTCCCCGAAGTGATCGTCGCACGCCACTGCGGCATTCGCGTTTTCGGCATTTCAATCATCACCGACCTCGGTGTCGAAGGCAAAATTCAAGAGGTGAGTCACGAAGAAGTGCAGGAAGCTGCCAATGCCGTGCAACCCTTGATGGCAGACATCATGCGCGAGATGATCGTGCGCAGCTGCTAATCACTTTTTGAGCAATATCGCGGGAAATGTCCCGCGATATTGCACACTTTCGATATAAATGCGTAACTTTGCACCACGATTTTTGATCCGAATCCTATGTCCATAACCAAGACTCGACAGAAACTCATAGAGGTGGCGCGCGAACTTTTTGCGCGTAAAGGCATTGATGCCACGACAATGAACGACATTGCCACGGCTTCTCAAAAAGGAAGACGAACGCTCTACACCTATTTCCGCAACAAGGAAGAAGTTTTTGCCGCAGTCATCGAAGATGAACTCGAACACCTCTCCGACGAGATGGACAAAGTGGTCAATCTGCCACTGCCCCCTGACATCAAAATCGTAAAACTCATCTACACGCACCTCAGTTTGATCAAGGATGTCGTTAAACGTAACGGCTCTTTGCGTGCTGAGTTCTTCAGCGACATCAATCTTGTGGAGAAAGCGCGGCGAAAGTTTGACCTCGAAGAAATTTCTGCTCTCAGAAGCATACTGAGAGAAGGGATGGAAAAAGGCGTTTTTCACATCGATCATCTCAAACTCACCGCCGATGTCATCCACTATGCCGTGAAAGGCATCGAAATTCCCTTTATGTTTGATCGTCTCGGCGAAGGTCTGTCGATGGAAGACAGCGTTGAAGTGGTGGAACGCCTCATTCAGCGTTCGCTCGGTGTAACTTTACCTTCAGAAAACTCCTAATTAAAATATCACTATGGGACTCTTATCCGGAAAAACCGCTCTCATCACCGGCGCCGCACGCGGAATCGGTAAAGCACTCGCGCTTAAGTTTGCAGAAGAGGGCGCAAATATCGCATTCACCGACCTCGTCATCGACGAAAACGGAGAAGCCACTCGTCAAGAGGTTGAATCCAAAGGCGTGAAGTGTATTGCTTACGCTTCGAACGCAGCTAACTTCGAAGAAACGGCAGAAGTCGTGAAGAAGGTGCACGAAGATTTCGGCCAGATCGATATTTTGGTCAACAACGCCGGCATCACGAAAGACGGACTCATGCTCCGTATGACGGAAGCCCAGTGGGATGCCGTGATTAACGTCAACCTCAAATCGGCTTTCAACTTCACTCACGCTTGTGTGCCCATCATGATGCGCCAACGAGGCGGGTCGATCATCAATATGGCCAGCGTCGTGGGCGTACACGGCAATGCCGGACAGGCCAACTACTCCGCTTCGAAGGCAGGTATGATTGCTTTGGCCAAAAGTGTGGCGCAGGAAATGGGTAGCCGCGGTGTTCGTGCCAATGCCATTGCCCCCGGCTTCATCGAAACGGCCATGACTGCTCAACTCTCTGACGAGGTGCGCAAAGAATGGATGAAGACCATCCCCCTCCGTCGCGGTGGACAGGCAGAAGACGTGGCCAATGTCGCTGTTTTCCTCGCTTCCGACCTCTCGAGCTACGTCACCGGTCAAGTGATTCAAGTAGACGGTGGTATGAACACCTAATCGTTCGCCCCACAACACGATACAATCAGCCGAAGCACTCGTTGCTTCGGCTTTTTTGTGCACGCATTCGAGCGCAATGCGTGCTCTTTTTTTGTTTTCCACTTTGCGGGATGCCTAAAAATGCAGATCTTTGCGCGCATCTGTCACGAGGCGCCCAGTGCGAGCGGCAAAGTACCGACAACTTCCCCGCGCACCATTTAAGCGAAGGGTGAACCTGTCGAGGATAACAAATTGATTCACAATCTCCCGGCGCGTCTCTTCTGCACCAAATTCCGCCTCCCATCTCTCCACGCACTCATCATTATATATAAATGGAAGTCCTTTACGAAGACAATCACGTGATCATCGTCAACAAAGCCCCCGGCGAAATCGTCCAAGGCGACAAAACCGGCGATCGAACGCTGGCCGATGACGTTAAAGCCTATATCAAACAGAAATACAACAAGCCCGGCGAAGTTTTTCTCGGCACAGTGCATCGCCTCGATCGTCCGGTCAGCGGGGTCGTTGTCTTCGCGCGCACCTCAAAAGCCCTGACGCGGCTGAACGAAATGTTCCGTCGTGGCGATGTCCACAAGACTTATCACGCCATCGTTCCGCTCATTTCCGAGCGCGCCAGCAGTGTCCAAATCCCCACATCAGGCGAATTTCTAACCCTCACGCACTTTCTCACCCGCGATGAAAAACGCAATAAAGCCTTTGCCCACAACCAAGAGGTGCGTGGCGCGAAACGCGCGGTGCTCGACCTCAAAGTGCTGAAAAATGGCGAGCGTACCCGTCTTCTGGAAGTCCTTCTTCACACCGGTCGACATCACCAAATCCGTTGCCAACTGGCCACCATCGGTTTTCCGATACGCGGCGATTTGAAATACGGCGCCCCGCGTTCCAACCCCGACGGCAGTATCTGCCTGCATGCGCGTCACATCGCCTTCGTTCATCCCGTTTCTCAACAGGAAATCGCGGTGACTGCCCCCTACCCCACACTATCTATTTGGAAGAATTTCGAGTAGAGAAACAAAATCGCCGGTGCGTAACAATTTACGCACCGGCGTTTTTTTTGTATCTGTCCTTTTGCCCTTCACAGCAGTCAGCGTTCGCTCACACCGCGACTACTCACGCGCGATGGTGAGCGGGAGGTTGCCCAATTCTGCCGCTGTGTCGGTGAACGAACTCCAATATGAGCCGATCAGACGGCGGGTTTTCGAGAGCACAAAGAGGTCGACCACCGCTGCCTCCATACCTTCGCGCGTGCTTCGGGTCGAGGCTCCGGCTTGTGAGAGGATGCGACCGGGGAACAAGGCGCACAAGTGCTCGCGCACCCCCTCATCGTCTGTGGCTAAGTAGAAAGTCGCCTCCGGGTCTTCGGCTAGTGCAGCTTGCATCTCTCGCACGAAAGCCGACAAGGGACTGACGTGCCAACTTTTCTCGTTGTCGGTGCGGCGAATATGCACCCCGATGGTGTTTTTTCCAAAGGAGTTGACCAAAGATGCAATTCGCCGACGAAGAGCAGGTAATGGGCTTAAGACGCCCCACTCCGCAGCGGGGGTGGAGCATAAGGGCGAGCCGGTAGAAATATAGACCCGTTGCGTTGCGCGAAAGTGCGCAAGACACTCAGCAGGAGCTGCCGCCGAATGAAAACCAGCATATTGGCCATCATACCGAAGGCGACGCAGCAAAGCGGGTAAACGCAGATTGCGGCGCAGTACGGCAGGGGCGTCAAGGAAGCCGGCACTTCGAAACGCAAACCGCCCTGCAATAGTTAGGTTGTCTTCAAACAATTCGTCGAACCGGGCGGCACATTCGGCTTTCGCCGCCCACACCACTTGAATGCGGAGCGCAGGATCGTAGGGCAAGAGACAGTGCGCCGAAACTAAGGCGCGCAGCCGATTGCAGAGGCCACCCAGTGGAACCAACGTGAGGTCTTTCATTCGGAACGGATTTGTTTTCTATCGTACAAAGATAGATAAATAACGAGAGATGGGCAATTTGTCAATTCAGATTCTATGCTTCGGCGCACAAAGTGCACTTGCTCGTCGCGTCGCAGGGGACTGTGGATTCAACCCGCGGATAGGGTCGTGAAAAGTCCACGACTTTTCGCCGAAAATGGACTCCTTTTACGCAAAAGTCCACGACTTTCTGCCAAAGCGTGCGAGAAAACGCGTCGACCTGCGCTTTTCGCCCTCACCTTCTTGGCTATTTCGCAGAATATAAGTACATTTGCATGCCGATTATTATCAAAGTGCCTCAAAAGAGTGCACGGCCGCGTGTTAATAGCCGAGTTTCATTGGCCGAAAATCGGTGGTTAGTGAATCGCGGAAACGATAACTTAATTGAAATAGGAGTACGCTCCTTAGTAACTACAAAAATCTCAACAAAAAGAATGGACACTTTAAGCTACAAGACCATTTCTGCCAACAAGGAAACCGCACAGAAAGAGTGGGTCATCGTTGACGCCACCGACCAAGTGCTCGGTCGCCTTGCTTCGAAGGTCGCCAAATTGCTCCGTGGTAAGTACAAGCCCAACTTTACTCCCCACGTTGACTGCGGTGACAACGTCATCATCATCAACGCCGACAAGTTCATCTTGACCGGTAAGAAGATGACGGATCGCACTTACTACACCTACACCGGCTACCCCGGCGGTCAACGCGAGCACACGCCCGCTTCGATCCTCGCTAAGCCCAACGGTGCAGACAAACTCCTCCGTCGTGTCGTGAAGGGTATGCTTCCCAAGAACCGTCTTGGCGCTAAGCTCCTCAGCAACCTCTACGTTTATGTAGGCGAAGAGCACAAGCACGAAGCACAAAGCCCCAAGGCTATCGATATTAACACCCTCAAGTAAAAATCGTAGACACAATGGAAATGATCAATGCATTGGGCCGTCGCAAAAGCGCCGTTGCCCGTGTTTTCCTCACGGAAGGCACCGGTAAAATCACGATCAACAAGCGTGATCTCACCGAATATTTCCCCTCCTCGATCCTTCAGTTCGTGGTAAAGCAGCCCCTCGCGCTGCTCGAAGTCACTGAGAAGTATGACATCAAGGTGAACCTTCACGGTGGTGGCTTCACCGGCCAGAGCCAAGCGCTCCGTCTCGCCATCGCTCGCGCACTCGTTAAGATCAACGCCGACGACAAGAAGGCGCTCCGCGCAGAAGGCTTCATGACGCGTGATCCGCGTCAAGTTGAACGTAAGAAGCCGGGTCGTCCCAAGGCACGCCGCCGCTTCCAGTTCAGCAAGCGTTAATCGTCCTATCGGCAAGTTTGCTGAAGTTCAAACAACGTTTAGCATCCAAACTCGTGAGACCATTCGCCACCTTTGGGTGGTGAGATGCTACTTGCGGGTTGGTTGAACGCCCAAGCACGCTGTAAACGTGAGGGCTACTCAATTCATCGGGGCACACGTCGCCGTTCCTGTGGCGACTGATCACAGTCTTCATTCGGACTTGTGTAGAATGCACCGCAACTTCCAGGAAAGTAAACAATCCCTTTTCAAAATGTCTAGAACTAATTTTGAAACTCTTCTTGAGGCCGGATGTCACTTCGGTCACCTCAAGCGCAAGTGGAACCCCGCTATGGCTCCCTACATCTTCATGGAGCGTAACGGTATCCACATCATCGACCTCCACAAGACGGTCGCTAAGATCGACGAGGCTTGCGAAGCCCTTAAGGAAATCGCCAAGTCCGGTCGTCGCATCCTTTTTGTAGCTACTAAGAAACAGGCCAAATTGGTAGTTGGCGAGAAGGCTTCTTCTGTCAACATGCCCTACGTGACGGAACGCTGGCCGGGCGGTATGCTCACCAACTTCCCCACGATCCGCAAGGCTGTGAAGAAGATGACCAACATCGACAAACTCACGGCCGACGGTACCTACTCCAATCTCTCTAAGCGCGAGATCCTGCAAATCAGCCGTCAGCGTGCAAAGCTCGAGAAGAACCTTGGATCGATCGCCGATCTCACGCGTCTTCCCGCTGCCCTCTTCGTAGTTGACGTATGCAAGGAACACATCGCCGTGAAGGAAGCTATCCGTCTCGGTATTCCCGTGTTCGGCATCGTTGATACCAACGCTGATCCTAACCTCGTTGATTTCGCAATTCCCGCCAACGACGACGCTACTGCCAGCATCGAGGTCGTTCTCGACGCTGTTTGCGCTGCCATCGCTGAAGGTCTCCAAGAACGCAAGGTCGAGAAGGCCGCTTCTGACGAGAAGAACGAAGACGAAGGCAAGGGTCGTCGCAGCCGTCAGGCACGTACCGAAAAGAGCGAGGAAGCTCAGGCTTAATCGCCCGATCGGACTTTTCGGATAACTCAGAGCGAGGTGGAGCCTGCGCCATCGTGCACACGCATGGTGGCCACCTCAACCTCGCTCTTTTCTTTTTAACTCAAGGATCTCCCTGATCCAACAATCCCCATATCAGCACCATGGCTGTAAATATTGAAGACATCAAAAAGCTTCGCGCCCTCACCGGCGCAGGTCTCAGCGACTGCAAAAACGCTCTCGCAGAAGCAGAAGGCAATCTCGACGCCGCAGTAGAACTCATCCGCAAGCGCGGTCAAGCCATTGCCGCTAAGCGCTCCGATCGTGAGGCTGCCGAAGGTTGCGTACTCGTGAAAATCGATGGTAACTTCGGTGCCATCCTCGCCCTCAAGTGCGAAACCGACTTTGTGGCTCAAAACGCTGATTTCGTAGCTTTGGCCAACGAAATCATGGACGCTGCCGTTGCAGCTCGCTGCAAGACCCTCGACGAGGTGAAGGCACTCACCCTCGGCGACCGTTCGGTGGCTGAACGCGTGACGGATCAGTCCGGTATCACGGGCGAAAAGATGGAACTCGATGGCTACCAAGTGGTAGAAGGCGAGAACCTCGCAGCTTACAACCACCAAAACAACAACACCCTCTGCACCCTCGTAGCCCTCAGCGCCAAAACTGAAGATCCTACCGTAGGTAAGAACGTGGCTATGCAGATCGCTTCTGCATCTCCCGTGGCTATCGATGAGAGCGGCGTCCCCCAGGCAACGAAGGACGAAGAACTCAAGGTGGCTATCGAGAAGACGCGTCTCGAACAGGTACAGAAGGCTGTTGAAGCTGCCCTCAAGAAGGCTGGTTTCAACCTCTACATCGCCGAGAGTGAAGAGCACCTCCAAGAAGGTGTGATGAAGGGTAGCATCACTGAGGAACAGGCTGAAGAAATCCGTCAGCTCAAGGCGAAGACCGCCGCTGAGAAGGAAGCGAACCTCAATGAACAAATGATCCAGAACATTGCTAAGGGTCGTTTGGCTAAGTTCTTTAAGGAAGTTTGCCTCCTCGACCAGGAATACATCTGGGACAAGTCGAAGACGGTGGCTCAGTTCCTCAACGAAGTTGAGAAGGGGCTCACCGTAACGGACTTCAAGCGCTTCACGCTCCGCGCTGAGTAAACCGTTATTCGCACATTTGCCCTCAGGCACGAATACAGCGAACTGACCTGCGGGTCGGTTCGCTCTTTTCTTTTCGTCCGCTCTCCGACTCCTCTTATATATATAATGTGTATTGGCTCTTCACGAGCCATCCACAGCACAGTATTTTCTGCCCATGCGCATTCCCAGTCAAGAAGAATTTGTTGCTCATCTTCAAGCCCCGCACTTTCGTCTGCTCACTGACACCATCGACGCTCTCGGCCTCGAAGGCTACATCGTGGGCGGCTACGTTCGCGATTATATCCTCAAACGTCCGTCGAAAGACGTCGACGTGGTGGTGGTCGGCTCGGGCATTGAAGCCGCACAAGCCTATGCCAAAGCACTCGGTAAGGGAGCCCACTGCAGTGTGTTCCGCAATTTCGGCACGGCACAGGTGAAGTGGCGGCACAAGGTGCAAGCGGATAACGGCAAGATGGAGTGGCAGGAACAAGAAATCGAATTTGTGGGGGCACGCAAAGAGAGCTATTCCCACGATTCGCGCAAGCCGATTGTAGAAAACGGCACGCTCGACGACGATCAGCGCCGCCGCGACTTCACCATCAACGCCCTTGCCATCAGTCTCAACGCCCGCAACTTGGGACAGCTCGTCGATCCGTTCGGAGGGCTCGACGATTTGGAAGATGGTATCGTGGCCACGCCGCTCGATCCCGATATTACGTTCAGCGATGACCCGCTTCGCATGATGCGCTGCGTGAGATTTGCCACTCAACTCAATTTCCAGATCGAAGAAGAGACGTTTGAGGCACTACAACGCAACCGCGAACGCATAAAGATCATCTCTGCTGAGCGAATCATCGATGAACTCAACAAAATCATGCTCTCGCCCCACCCCTCTCGGGGCTTCATCGACCTGTATCGCTGCGGTTTGCTCGAAATTATCATGCCCGAAATGACGGCCCTCGACTGTGTGGAGGAACGCAACGGGCGAAAGCACAAAAACAACTTCTACCATACCCTCGAAGTGCTCGAGAATTTGGTACAACGACAGCGCGACGCCGAAGAAATGCACCGCCTCAAGAACGAAGCGGACAGCGAACCACTCTTTTCGCAAGACCGCTTGCTCTTTCTCCGCTGGTCTGCGCTACTCCACGACATCGGTAAACCGAAGTCAAAGCGATGGGATAATAAAGTAGGCTGGACCTTCCACAACCATAACTTCATCGGCATGAAAATGGTCAAGCCGCTCTTCCGCCGCCTGAAACTCCCGCTTGACGAACGTATGAAGTACGTCGAAAAGCTCGTCGATCTCCACATGCGCCCCATCAACATCGCCGACGACGAAGTGACGGATTCTGCTGTGCGTCGACTACTTTTCGATGCCGGCAACGATATTGACGATCTGATGATGCTGTGTGAGGCAGACATCACCTCGAAGAATGAGCGCCGCAAGCAGAGTTTCTTTGCCAACTATCGGTTGGTGCGCCAAAAACTGCTGGACATTGAAGAGAAAGACAAGATCCGTAATTTCCAACCGCCCGTGAAAGGCGAGGAAATCATGCAGTTGTTCGGCTTAGCCCCCTGCCGTGAAGTCGGTTCGCTCAAGTCTGCGCTCAAAGATGCCATTCTCGACGGAGATGTTCCCAATGAGCACGAAGCGGCTCTCCAATTCATCCTGGAACGTGCCGCAAAAATGGGGTTACATCCCAAAGATTAAAACAAAGTCCAAAAAGAAAACTTGAAAGTTTTTCTCTTTTTCGCGGAGAGTTTCCTGTTTCGCCTATATTGTCGCTTTCATTTATTCGTTACTCGAAAAGGAGGAAGTAGACAAAGCCATAATTTTTCGAAAAGTAGTTGGCAATTCACGAATAAACGACATAGACAAAAAAACAACATACGTTAAAATCTTGCACAAGTGCAATTTTTCAAAGTAAACACTCGCCACAACGAGCGTTTATTTTGTACATTTGCCTGTACCGCTCCCCGTCATTAGTGGCATTCCCACAACATCAGACGGAGCATTTATAAAACTCGTCGAATAACAGCAGATAAAAAACGATCACACACGAAAACTTACAGTATGAAACAAATCGCCTATCTTTTCGCACTCGGCCTTACGCTTGCAGCTTGCTCAGGCAACAAGCAGCAAATGATGGGGGCAGACAACAATGAGTTCGCTGTCGAAACCGTAGAACCCGGTGCTACTGATCTGAGTACCACCTACCCCGCTACGATTCGCGGCGTGCAAGATGTGGAAATTCGCGCAAAAGTGTCCGGAAACATCATTCGCCAACTCGTCGATGAGGGCGATTTCGTGAAAGCCGGCCAAGTTTTGTTCGTTATTGACCCTACGCAGTACAAAGCAGCGGTGGATCAAGCGCGCGCTGCCGTGAAAGTGGCACAAACCGCCATCAACACGCAACAACTCACCGTCAACAATAAGCGCGCACTGCGCCAAAAAGAGATTGTTTCGCAGTATGACTTGGAAGTGGCCGAAAACCAACTTCAAACGCTGCGCGGACAACTTGAACAAGCCAAGGCTGCGCTCGCCAATGCCAACGATCAACTCTCTTTTTGCACCGTTCGTTCCACAAGTTCGGGCGTTATCGGTAGCATTCCCTATCGCGTCGGGGCACTGGTGGGGCCTTCGACACAAGAAGCCTTGACCGTGGTTTCCAACCTCACGCAAATGTATGCCTACTTCTCGATGACGGAAAAACAACTCCTCGAGATGACGCGCACCACCGGCGGAGTTGAAGCCGCGATTCGTGAGATGCCCGCGGTTTCGCTCGTCTTGGCAGACGGAACCACCTACGATCGCAAAGGAAAGGTCAGCGCCGTATCCGGTGTTGCCGATGTAGGCACGGGAAGTGTGAAGATGCGCGCCACCTTCGACAACCCTCATCAAGTACTCCGCTCCGGAACAACGGGACAAGTCAGCTTCCCGGTGAATAAGAGCAATGCGATTCTCGTACAACAGAAGAGTACGGTTGAAATCCAGAATAAGAAATTTGTCTATGTTGTGGACAAGAACAACAAAGTGCACTCCACCGAGATCGAAGTACTCGCCCAAAATGACGGACAAAACTATGTTGTGACAAAAGGCCTCAGTGTCGGCGACCGCATTGTCGTAGAAGGAGTAAACAAACTCAAGAACGACATGGAAATTAAGCCCATCACCCCCGAACAGAGCGCCAAACAACTCGAAAAGTCGATGGATCACATGGCAAAGAAGAAAATGCCCGGACAAGAGTAAACGGAAGTAAGGGTACACCACTCTACTTCGCCTCACGTCTACGCAACTTTCCTCCAACGCAAAACAAAATTGCTGATCAATGAAATTAGATCTTTTCATCAATAGGCCGGTTTTGTCCACGGTGATCTCCATTTTCATCGTGCTTCTCGGCTTCCTGGGACTGGTTTCGCTACCCATTACCCAATATCCTGACATCGCGCCCCCCACAGTGCAGGTGTCTACCGCCTATCAAGGCGCCAACGCCCAAACCGTGCTCAACTCCGTGATCGCTCCCCTCGAAGAAGCGATTAACGGTGTGGAGAACATGGACTATATGAGCTCATCTGCAACGAATACCGGTGCAGCTTCGATCCAAATCACCTTCAAAATGGGCACGGATCCCGACATGGCTGCGGTGAACGTGCAGAACCGCGTGGCCAAAACCACCGGTGTGCTGCCGGCAGAAGTCACTCGCGTCGGCGTGATCACGCAGAAGCGTCAAAGCTCGATGCTCATGGTTTTCTCCGTTGTGGACACGGAAGACCGCTACAGCAGCGACTTTATCGAAAACTACGCGAAGATCAACCTCATTCCCCTCGTGCAACGTGTGCCGGGTGTCGGTGATGCGCAAGTCTTCTCGGGGTCTTATGCCATGCGCATTTGGCTCGATCCGCAAAAAATGGCCTCCTATGGTTTAGTGCCCACAGACGTTGCGGGTGTACTCGCCGAACAAAACATCGAAGCGGCGCCGGGTAATGTCGGCGAACGCAACAACAACACGTTTCAATACACCCTCCGCTATCGCGGACGCCTCGAAGAACCCGAGCAATATGAGAACATGGTCATCAAGGCCACCGCAGACGGAAAAGTAATCCGCCTGAAAGACATTGCGCGCGTGGAATTAGGATCCGATAGTTACTCATTCGGCAGTCGCACCAACGGACACACCGCAGTTTCTTGCATGGTATCACAGATTGCCGGCTCGAATGCTACGGAAATTGTACAAAGCATTCAAAAACAACTGGACGAAGTGCAAGGCACACTCCCCACGGGATTAGAAATTCGCACCGTCATGAACGTCAACGACTTCCTTTTCGCCTCGATTCATGAAGTGGTAAAGACGCTCATCGAAGCCTTTGTGCTCGTGTTCCTCGTGGTGTTCCTCTTCCTCCAAGACCTCCGCTCCACGCTTATCCCCACCATCGCCATTCCGGTGGCCTTGATTGGTACATTCTTCGCCCTCTATATCATCGGGTTCTCCATCAACCTCCTCACTCTTTCGGCCATGATTTTGGCCATTGCCATCGTGGTCGACGATGCCATTGTGGTGGTGGAAGGCGTACACGCCAAGTTAGACATGGGCTATACCTCTGCCCGCAAAGCATCGCTTGATGCAATGAGCGAACTCGGCGGTGCCATTATCTCCATCACCCTCGTCATGATGGCCGTATTCGTCCCGGTTTCGTTCTTGGGCGGCACCAGCGGTACGTTCTATCGCCAGTTTGGTATCACCATGGCCATCGCCATCGGCTTCTCTGCCCTGAACGCACTCACCCTCTCGCCGGCCCTCTGCGCCATCTTCCTCAAGGCACACAACGATGAGCGCCCGTTAGGCGAACGCGTCAAGGAAGCACAAGGCGAAGCCTTCCACATCATGAAGGAAAAGTACAAGGTACGCGGCATGCGCTTCAGTTTGTCGCTCCCGCCTTGGCTCACGCTGCTGCTCCTCGTGGCAACAGTGGTAATGATGGTGGCCGGTTTGTTCACTTCTGAGCATCTTTTCCTTTCGATCCCCGCATGGATCATTGCCATAGTGGCCGTGCTCGGTCTATTCTCCCAGCGATTCCTCGATGCCTTCAACGCCTCTTACGATCGCTTGCTTGAGCGCTATAAGAAAGGAGTGGCTCACTTCGTGAAACGTCCTTGGCTTTCCATGGGTTTGGTCGCTCTCTCCATCGTTCTGCTCGTCTTCACGATGAGTAAAACGCCCACCACCCTCGTTCCGAACGAAGATACCGGCACAATTATGGGTGCAGTGACCCTTCCTCCCGGCACCTCGCAAGACCGCACCGACAAGATGCTCCGCCAAGTAGAGCAACTCGTACTCGCTTCTCCGCTGGTAGACAATGCGATGGTGATTTCCGGATTCTCCTTCCTCGGCGGACAAGGTTCGTCCTATGGCTCGTTCATCATCAAACTCAAGCCTTGGGAAGAGCGCAATTCCGTGACGGAAAGCTCCACCATGGTCTTTGCCAATCTCTATCTCGAGTCGCAGAAAGCATTTAAGGACGCACAAGTGCTCTTCTTCCAGCCGCCCATGATCACCGGTTATGGTATGAGCAACGGTTTCTCGCTCAATCTCCAAGACCGCACGGGTGGTGATCTCAACAAGTTCAAGGAAGTCGCCACAGATTTCATCGCCGAACTCACCAAACGTCCCGAGATCCAATCGGCACAAACCAACTTCGACACGCGATTCCCGCAGTACACGATCGACATCGACGCTGCCCAGTGTAAGCGTGCAGGCCTTTCGCCGACCGACGTCCTCACCACGCTGCAAGGCTACCTCGGCGGGCTCTATTCCTCCAACTTCAACCGCTTCGGTAAGGTGTATCGCGTCATGGTACAGGCCGATTTTGCCGATCGCACCAACATTGAGTCACTCAATAATATTAAAGTGCGCAACAATCGTGGTGAAATGGCTCCCATCACCCAGTTCATTACGCTCACGCCCTCAGAAGGTCCCGACGTCATCAGCCGTTTCAACATGTTCACGTCGATTGCCATCAACGGCAACCCCGCCGACGGCTACACCTCCGGAGAAGCCGTGAAGGCCGTCGAAGAAGTGGCCAAGTCCACCTTGCCTGTGGGCTACACCTACGAGTACTCCGGTCTCACTCGTGAGGAACAATCATCCGCTTCCGGCACCACCGGTTTGGTCTTCGTGCTTTGCTTCGTCTTCATCTATCTTTTGTTGTCGGCGCAATACGAAAGCTATTTCCTCCCCTTCGCCGTCTTGCTCTCCGTACCCTTCGGTTTGCTCGGGGCCTTCCTCTTCATTCACTTGATGGGCAGCCTCGGTTACCTCCCCGGCCTGCCCGGCAAGCTTCTCGGAGCCATCTTCGGACAAGCACAAAACAACATCTATGTGCAAATCTCGCTCATCATGCTCATGGGGCTCTTGGCCAAGAACGCCATCCTCATCGTTGAGTTCGCCCTCGACCGCCGCAAGATGGGAATGAGCATCACCGCCGCCTCCCTTCACGGTGCCGCAGCCCGTCTGCGCCCGATCTTGATGACCTCCTTGGCCATGATCATCGGTTTGTTGCCCATGATGTTTGCCTTCGGCGTCGGAGCCAACGGTAACCGCGCCCTCGGCACAACGGCCGTCGGGGGTATGTTCATCGGTATGATCTGCCAAATTTTCGTGGTGCCCGCGCTCTTCCGCATTTTCCAAGGCATTCAGGAGCGCGTCAAGCCCATCGACTTCGGCGATCTCCACGACGCCGATGCAGCCTCCGACTTGCAACAGTACACCAAGTAAAGGCGTTCTAACCTCACCGCGGTGAGTCGTTTCAAACGGCGGGGAGCACACACCGGTTCTCCCCGCCGACGACCACCCTAACACAGCTTTCAAGCAATGAAACATACACTCCTCTTTTGTTCCGCGGCACTGTTGCTCACCGGCTGCAGCACCTTGTTCGGACGCTACGAGCGCGACACCGAACACGCGAAACAGGCCACGCGTGCGCTCTACCGCGATACCACCGCCGTGGGCGGTGCGCTCACGGTGACCGACACCGCTTCATTTGGCAACACCCCTTGGCGCCAAGTCTTCACCGATCCGCAGCTGCGCACCCTCATCGACACCGCTTTGGTGCGCAACACCGACTTGCGTAAGGCAGTGCTCACCGTGAAGCAGGCCGAAATCGGATTGCGCATCAATAAAATGGCCTACCTCCCGCAAATCGCGCTCAACCCCTCGGGCACCGTTTCGCACGCTTTTGTCGATCATGCCACGACAAGCAAGACGTATTCGATTCCCGTGCAGGCCTCTTGGCAAATTGATGCCTTCGGTACACTCTACAATGCCAAGAAGCAAGGCGAACTCACGCTCGAGCAAGCTAAGTGGGCGCGCCATGCCACGCAAACCGCCATCGTGGCCGCCGTGGCCAACCTCTATTACAGTTTACAGATGCTCGACGAGCGTTTGGCCACCACAAAATCGACGCTCGACCTCTGGCGCAAGAACATTGTGGCCATGGAGGCTATGAAAGAAGCGGGCTACATGAATTCAGCTTCCATCGCCAGTGCAAAAGCGCAGGTGCTCCAAATCGAAGCCAACCTTCCTACCATCCAGAAGAACATTCGAGAAGTCGAAAACTCGCTGTGTCTTTTGCTCCACGAGCCCCCTCACGCCATCCAACGCACAGCCTTCACAGCCGAAGGGTTCCCCCAATCCTTCAGTGTCGGTATGCCGCTCTCGCTCCTCGCCAACCGTCCCGACGTAGCCATCGCCGAAGCCCAACTGGCACAGTCCTTCTACGGCATTCAAGCCGCCCGGGGTGCCTTCTTCCCCAACATCACCCTTTCGGCACAAGGCACTTTCACCAACTCGCTCGGCGGGATGATCATGAACCCCGGCAAGTTCATCGCAGCCGGCGTGGCCTCGCTCACACAACCGCTCTTTGCACAGGGCAAACTCAAGGGCAACTACGAAATCGCCAAGATCGCGCAAGAATCTGCCCAATTGGATTTCGAGAAAACCCTCCTCAAGGCCGGACAGGAAGTGAGCAATGCACTCAATGCCTACAACACCGCTTGCCAAACCACCGAAATCGCCCAACGACAGGTCGTGCAACTCCAAAAGGCATACGACGATACGGAGTTCCTCTTCAAGAATGGTAACACCACCACCTACCTTGAAACACTCAATGCGCAAATGTCCTTGCTCAACGGACAACTTTCGCTCATCAACAACCGTTACGAAAAAGTCCAAGCCGTCGTGGCGCTCTACCAAGCCCTCGGAGGTGGACGACAATAACTCCCTTACAACGTAATACCATTATGATCAGTCCTCTTGCCTACGTCGACCCGGCCGCGCAAATCGGTCAGAATGTCGAGATCGGTCCCTTTGTCTACATCGAAGGCGACGTGCGCATCGGCGATGATTGTGTCATCATGCCCCATGTGTCCATCTTAAATGGTGCCACCATCGGAGCGCGCAATGTCATTCATCAGAACACGGTCATCTGCGCTGAACCGCAATCCTTCCACTTCGAGAAGGGCCAGCAACCCCATGTGGTGATTGGCGACGACAACGTCATTCGCGAAAACGTACTCATCGCCGGGAGCAACCGCACTGAAGATGCTACTACGCGCATCGGCAACCACAATCACCTCATGAACAAGGTGCACATCGCCCACGACGCCCAAATCGGCAACCACTGTGTGCTGGGCATCTCGACCAGCATCGCCGGCGTTTGCGTCATCGACGACTACGCGATTCTCTCCTCTTCCACCATTGTCCAACGAGGCGTACGCATCGGTAAATTTGCCCTCTTGCAAAGTGGATGCCGCGTCAAGCGCGACGTCATTCCCTATGGCATCTTCGGCGGAAACCCCGCCGCTTACCATGGCGTCAACACCAAAGTGCTTTCCGCGGTTCGTCCCGAAACGGACGAACGCCTCTTGCGCCACATCGCCAACGCCTTCCGGATGATCACCGCAGGCAACTTCTCACTCGAAGATGCCGAAATCAAGATCAAAGAACAAATTCCCCTCTCTCCCGAAATCGAGGATATCACCCGGTTCATCACTTCTTCTGAAAATGGCGTCATCCGCTACGCTGCAGAGAAAGCCTGAACCCGTTCTACCCCACACCACAACCGCCCCGAATGCGCAAGTATTCGGGGCGGTTGCTTGTATACGGAGTTCATCGGTGGCGAACCGGCAGAAAGGCAGCGCAGAATTGATCTGCACCCCCGCTTGTTTACGGGCGAACCGCAAGCGCAGATATCCCCCGTCGCGTACTTTTCACCACCCACCGAGGTCTCTTTTTGCCGATGAACTACCCTTGCCCCAAAACACCACGTCTTGAACCTGCCCTTTTGCGGTGGCTTGCACCAAGGCCACCCCTTACCGGCAAAGACTCTCGCCGTTTCACTAACCGCAGGGAAGAACTGAAGCGTACGTCCTTAGGAGACAATGTTCACCTCGATCATTGTGGGCGAAAGTCCACGCCATTGCACGAGAGACCGAGAACGCGCTGACGAGTGTTGAAAGATCTGCAGAAAAAGTCCACCACTTTTGGGATAAACTCCACGCCTTTCGCAAAAAAGTCCTCCGTTTTTACAGGAAACTCCACAACAAATGCAGCTGAAGTGGACCACAAACTTGAATTTCCCACTTGCAAAACGCACCAAGCAAAACGAAAAAAAGCATCTTCGGCTTGGCTACATGCAAAAAACTACTTACTTTTGTCGTACGATAATCTCATTTTATCCTCATCTCGGTCGCATAAGCAGTGGAAATCATAGATGCTGATGTCGAAACTATCCACGGCGCGACTGGCTTCCCTTTGAAACAATTCAAATTTTATCTCTCACTCAAATCCTTATCTAAATGGCAACTACAAATGCTACGGCAGCCAAGGGTGCTGCCCCCAAAAAAGGCTTTACGGGCATCAAGTCCGGTTTTGCAGTAATCCTCGTCTGCATCCTCATTGCTGAATGTCTCTATGTCTTCGGTGCCGGTTACCTCGGAAACTTCCGCGGTACGGAAGATGCTACGGGACTTCCCTTCCACTTCTTCCAGGACAAGAGCTTTGAGCCCGACGGCATCGTGGGTACAGTCTACAAGGGTGGTTTCATCGTGCCCATCATCTGGTCGCTCTTCATCACCGTTATTGCACTCGCCATCGAACGCTGGTTTGCCATTAGCACGGCCAACGGTAAAGGTAACCTCGGTAAGTTCGCCGCTGCTGTGAAGTCTGCACTCAAGCAAGGCGATGTCGCTAAGGCAGAGCAGCTCTGCAACCAGCAGCAAGGCTCTGTCGCTAACGTGGTACTCGCTGCCCTCACCGAATACAAGAAGCAACAAGGCACCGATCTCGAAACTGAAAAGAAGGTGCTCGCTATTCAGAAGACGATCGAAGAGGCAACGGCGCTCGAAATGCCTATGATGCAAGAAAACCTCCCCATCATCGGTACCATCGTAACGCTCGGTACGCTCATGGGTCTTCTCGGTACGGTTATGGGTATGATCAAGTCGTTCTCGGCCATGGGTAGCGGCGAAGGTGGTGCTGACTCTTCGGCTCTCTCTGTCGGTATCTCTGAGGCACTCGTGAACACGGCTTCCGGTATCGCCACCGGTGCGGCTGCCGTTATCGCCTACAACTACTACACCAACAAGATCGACCGTCTCACTTTCGCTATCGACGAACTCGGCTTCACCATCGTAGAAACCTTCAAGACCACTCAAAAGTAATCATAAACAGGTAACTCCAAAACAATGGGACGTTTTCATGTAAAAAAACAAGACACATTCATCGACATGACCCCGATGAGTGACGTCATGGTCCTGCTGCTTACCTTCTTTATGCTTACTGCCACGTTCACCAAGGAAGAACCTGTTAAGGTGAATGTGCCCGGATCGGTCTCTGACATTAAGATCCCGGAGAACAATCTGCTTACGATCTTTGTTTCGCCCCAAGGAAAGGTGTTCATGAACATGGACAACCCCACTGCACAAAAGGCGATGGCACAAAATCTGGTGGACAACAAGAAGCTGGAGCTCAACAGTGCGCAGCTTAAGCAGTTCTCCGAAGTTCCGATGTTCGGGACGCCCCTCAATACGATCAAAAGTTGGTTGGAATCGGGCGACAAGCGCAACGATATCCTCCAAAAAGATCCCAATGCGGGCATTCCGTGCGACAGCACACATAATGAACTCAAAGATTGGGTAACGGCAGCACGCCAAGCGAACGGTGAAAATATGCGTATCGCCATTAAAGCGGACGCAAAAACACCCTACAGCACCATCAAAGATGTTATGAACTCCCTTCGTCAAATCGACGAGCCGCGATACAACCTCATCACGACTCTCAAAGGCGAAGAGAAATAATCGGATAGAATAAAGTTATGGCACAATTAGATACTGGCGGCGGAAACGGCAAGGGTAAAAAATCCAAGCAGAAGAAAATGAACGCCCGTGTCGACTTCACCCCGATGGTCGACATGATTATGTTGCTCGTGACTTTCTTCATGCTCTGTACTACGCTCCTCAAGCCCCAAACGATGCAAATCACCATGCCTTCGGACAAGGATAACATCAAAGAGGAGAACAAGAGCCAAGTGCAGACCGATGAAGCTATCACGATTATCATTGGCAAAGACAATAAGCTCTACTACTTCGAGGGTAAACCCTCTGAAGCCAAACTTGAAGAAACCACCTACGGCAAAGACGGAATCCGTGCTGTCCTGCTTCGCAAGAACCAGGCAGCGAAGGCCAAGGTGGAGGCCCTCAAAAAGCAATATGCAGGTATGTACACCGGCAATGCGCAGAAGGCAGAACAGAACAAGGCTTGGTATAAAGAGGAACTCAAGAAGATCAAGAACGCAGACGGCACGCCTACGGCCATCATCAAGCCCATGGATGAGTCTACTTACCTCAACTTGATTGACGTACTCGACGAGATGCAGAATTGCTACATCGGTAAGTATGTGATCGACAAGGTAAACGATCATGATAAAGCGCTCGTTGACGGCCTCTCCAAGTAAAAACCATAAGTAAAGTAATTCACTATGTCAAAAGTCGATATTATCTCGCAGCAATGGTGCGACCTCGTCTTTGAAGGACGTAATAAGAGCTACGGTGCTTATGATTTGCGCTCCAAAGCCGGACGTCGACACGTTCTTGCCCTCATCGATATCCTCATCGGTATTGGTGTTTTGGCTGCACTCATCTTCAGTTACTCGGCTGCCAAGAAAGCTTACGACGCCAGCATGGGGGCCGATGCACAAGCGGTTACCGAACTCTCCGAACTCAAGAAGGACGACCCCAAGAAGGAGGAGAAAAAGACCGAAGTGAAGCAGGAAGAAGAAAAACCCAAGGAGCAAATCCAAAAGGTGGCTGTTCGTGCTTCGATGGCCTTCACCGTTCCTGAAATCGTCGACAAGGTAGATGAGACCAAAAAGCTCAAAAACCAAGACGCACTGAACCGTTCTAACTTCTCCATCGCTACGCAAGACTATATGGGTGACTCAAAAGATGGTATGAACATCGATGACCTCAAGGACAATCAGCGCGCCGGTGGTGATCAAGTACCTGTCAAGGAGGAAGAAAAAGCTCCTGAAGTACACACCATCGTTGAACAGATGCCCGTCTTCCCCGGTGGTGAGCAAGCACTGCTCGCTTATGTGGCAAGCCACGTTAAGTACCCCGAAATCGCGAAAGAGCAAGACGTACAAGGTATCGTACAGCTCCGTTTCGTCGTTCTCGAAAACGGTAGCATTGGCGATGTCCAAATCGTTAAATCGCTCGAATCTCATTGCGATGCTGAAGCAAAGCGTGTGGTGAAGTCACTCCCCCGCTTCGTTCCCGGTAAGCAGCAAGGTAAGGCTGTACGCGTTTGGTACACCCTCCCCATCCGCTTCCAAATTCAGTAAGCATTTTCCTTATTTACGCTCACAACCTGCGCTTCTGGCCTCGGCCGCGAGGCGCAGGTTGTCGCTTTTCTCAACTCTTCTTCGGACACTTTTCGTCCATTACACTTAATCTCATGCGCAACCTCTCTCTACTCTTCTTTTTCTCCCTCCTGCTTGCAGTTTCTTGCGGTACAAATCCTAAGGCGGCCTACGAAGATCTTCACGAAGACGACGTACATTTTGCAGCAGATGAGAGCTTTCAGCCCATATTGACTGAACTCTCCGACCTTTATGCCCTCCGCAAGCCGGAAGCAACCATGATGCCGGTTTATTGCAGCGAAGATTCGGCCCTCCGTTTGCTGCTGAACGACTCCGTACGCATGGCCATCACCACGCAACCGCTCAACGACAAGCAGAAAGAGTTCGTCGCTGCCCACCACCTTGCCGTGACACAGAGCAAAATTGCCTACGATGCCTTTGCCCTTATCGTCAACAAGGCGAACACAGACACCGTAATCAACCTCGAAGAGCTGCGCGGCATCGTACAAGGGCGCATCACTGATTGGAAGCAACTCGAGGTGACACACCGCAGTGGCAAACTTTCTTTGGTTTTCGACGCTTCCGGCTCGAGCACCGTGCGCTACATGAAGGATAGTCTCAACGCTGGGAAAGAACTCAAAGGCAATATCTTCGCACAAGGCAGCAACCTCAAAGTGATTGAGGCCGTGAAAGAAAACCCCAACGTGATCGGCGTCGTATCTACGGACTGGTTGCGTCAACAAAAGGGAGATTCCACTACGATTCAGAGCTTTCAAGGCCTTGATGTCAACGTGATGTTAGTCGGCAAGCTCGGTAAAAAAGCGGGTGATTGGCAACGTCCTTACCAATATTATATTGCCACCGGTGAATATCCTTTGGTGCGCAGCGTGTGGGCCATCAGCACCGATCCGAGAACGCGCAGCACACTCAAATCTTTCTACTTCTTCCTCAAAGACAACGTGGGACAACGCGTGATTTGCAACTCCTCACAGCTCCTTCCGCGCAATCAAGTGCAAGTAAGAGAAGTCAATGTGCGATAAGTTGTACCCTATTTTCAAGGGCTCGGCGTGTCCGAAAGAATAAAACATAATCTTCATTTCGTATTTCCCAACGAACGACCGACAACGCGCATTCCTGTGCTAAAAAACGGCGTTCGTTGGGAATTCGGATAGAAATAGTTATATTTGCATCTCCACATTCCACACTTCCCTGCTCGTGCAAGATTCGACATCTCCCCCTTCCCTATCGCTCTATGAGTTGAATTCCATCGTCCGACAGACGTTGGAGTTGACACTCATGGATAGTTTTTGGGTGGTGGCCGAAATTGCCGAGATGCGTGAGCCACCTAACGGGCATTGCTACCTGGAACTCGTTGAAAAGGACGAACGTCGCTCCGGAGAGTTCCGAGCGAAGGCACATGCCAACGTATGGAATAAGACATGGCAGCGACTTCGTGCACGCTTTGAGCGCGAAACCGGACAATCCTTGCGCAAGGGACTGAAGATTATGGCGCAAGTCCACGTCAGTTTCCACGAAGTTTACGGCTATTCGCTCAATATCATTGATCTAAATACGGAATTTACGCTCGGTGAGTTGGCCAGACGACGGCAAGAAATCGTCAATCAACTAATCGAAGACGGCGTCTTCACGTTGAATAAAGAGATCCCACTGCCGAGATTGACCAAGCGCATTGCCGTAATTAGTTCAGAAAGCGCTGCCGGCTACGGAGATTTCTGTCACCAGATCGAACAATCGCCCTACGCCTTCCAACTTTCGCTCTTTCCCGCCCAAATGCAGGGTGCAAACGTGCCGCAAACCGTCATCAGTGCCTTGGACAACATCGCGCAAGGGCTTGATAAGTGGGATGCCGTGGTCATCATTCGCGGCGGAGGCGCCACAACCGATCTCGACGGCTTCGAGGATTACGAATTGGCGGCCAATGTCGCGCAATTTCCCCTCCCTGTTATCACCGGAATAGGGCACGAACGCGACGAAACCGTGGTCGATTTGGTGGCCTGTGTACGCTGCAAAACACCAACAGCAGTCGCAGCGTTCTTAATTGAACGCATGCAAGCGGAAGAACAGCTCTTGTTACAAGCAGCCGCTGTCGTAGAAAACGGCATACTTCGTCACTTACAAGCAAAACAGCGCACCTTTGAACTCTTAGCCCACCGCTATTCCGTGAGTGCCACCGAGTTCGTAGCCGCACAACAGCAACGCGTATTGCGACAAGCCAACCGTTTGCAAAACGCTGCGCTCGAGCAACTCACCACCGGCTCACTTCGACTCGCACATTGCCGACAACGGCTTGCACCTGCCGCAGAAAGATTGCTCGAACGTGCCGCGCATCGATTGGAAGTCGCCGACAAAAGTGTGAAAGCCGCCGATCCCAAGCGCATTCTCCGCATGGGTTACTCCATTACTTACACGCTCGATGGAAAAACCGTGCGAAATGTCGCGCAACTCCCCGTCGACACCCTCATTGAAACCCATTTGGCAGAAGGAACGGTGCGCAGTTGCGTCGTTCGTCCCGAATAATTTGTTTTCTCATGCCTCGTACCAAACCCTCTTACGAAGAAGCGGTGAGAGAAGTCGAACAAATCGTTGCCGAAATCGAACGCGGCGAAATGGATATCGACCAACTCACGCCAAAACTCAAGCGTGCTCAAGAATTGCTCGCGCTCTGCCAATCACAACTAAAGAAAGTCACCGACGACGTCAAGAAACTTTTAGACCATGAGTAAGAACAAACTCTCCAAGTTTGCCGAGATGGCGACCTACCCCCACGTTGTCGAAGCCCCATTTCAGACACCTGACACGCCGCCCCACCCTCTTCGCGGCAAATGGCACAGCGATTTCTTCAAAAACGACCGCCCCATCGTGCTCGAACTCGGTTGTGGACGCGGAGAATATTGCGTGGGACTCGGTGAACTCTTCCCCGAAAAGAATTTTATCGGCGTCGATATCAAGGGCGCCCGCATGTGGAGCGGGGCAACGGAAGCGCACGAAAAAGAAATGCACAACGTCGGTTTCTTGAGAACCCACATCGAATTTATCGATAAGTTCTTTGCCCCGGGCGAAATTGCCGAGATTTGGCTCACTTTTTCCGATCCTCAAATGAAAAAGGTGACCAAACGACTCACCTCCACCCATTTTCTCGAACGCTATCGCCGCATTTTGGCGGACAATGGCCTCATACATCTCAAAACAGACTCCAACTTTCTGTTCACCTATACCGACTTGATGGTCAAAGAAAACCAACTTCCCGTCGAATTCCGCACCGATGATCTCTATCATACGCTTGCGGCGAACGAAAATGCGGAAGTGGCCAACATTCTCGGTATTAGAACCTACTACGAACAGCAGTGGATCGACCGCGGACTGACCATCAAGTATCTCAAATTCCGCCTTCCTCAAACCGGAGTCCTCGTAGAACCCGACGTAGAAATCGAGATGGACGATTATCGTTCCTACAATCGACACAAGCGTTCGGAACTCAACAAAGCCAAATAACCTCATTTTTTATATTTACACGCAACCTCATGCTCAAACATATCGTAATGTGGCGCTACAAAGACGGCGTCGACGGAAAAACGGCCCTCGAACATTCCGCTTGGATGAAAGAAAACCTCGAAGCCCTCGTGGGTGTCGTGCCCGAGCTCCATTCTCTCGAATACGGCATCGATGTGCTTCGCACTCCCTCCTCTTATGACGGCGTACTCACCGTGACAGTCGACGACATCGACGCCTTGTCGCGCTACGCCAACCACCCCGAACACCTCAAAATCGTGGAATATGCCAAGCGCGTGGCCGAAAGTCGCGTGGCTGTAGACTTCGAATGCTGATCCCCTCCCCTCTTTCTCTTTCCGCATGACCCTCTATCCCAAACTCATCACCGATGTGCTCGCCGGCGTTCGCTATCCCGGCAACGGCAAGTCGATCATCGAAGCCGACATGCTCGATGATCAGCCGCACATCGACGGCATGAAAGTGAGTTTCTCCATCGTCTTCGACAAAAATCCCGATCCTTTCATGAAGAGCCTCTTCAAATCGATTGAGGCCTCCATTCATCGCGAAATCAGTCCCGACGTTGAAGTAGAAATCACCCCCGTCTATCGACAAACAGAGCGTCCCGAACTCGAAAAACTCCTGCCCGGCGTCAAAAACATCATCGCCGTGAGTTCCGGCAAGGGCGGTGTGGGCAAAAGCACCGTCTCCGCCAACCTCGCAGTGGCCTTGGCCGCACAAGGTTATGAGGTCGGACTGCTCGATGCCGACGTCTTCGGTCCTTCGATGCCCAAGATGTTCAGTTTAGAAGACGAAGCCATCTACGCACACATCGTCGAAGGTCGACAACTTCTCATCCCCGCACTCAAATACGGCGTGAAACTCCTCTCCGTCGGCTTCTTTGTCAATCCGCAAACCGCCACCCTTTGGCGCGGATCCATGGCTTCGAACACGCTCAAACAGCTCATTGCCGACGCCGATTGGGGCGAACTCGACTATCTCATCATCGACACGCCCCCGGGCACGAGCGATATTCATCTCACCCTCTTGCAAACGCTCGCCATCACGGGAGCTGTCATCGTAAGCACCCCACAAGAAGTGGCACTTGCCGATGCCCGCAAGGGAATCGATATGTATCGCAACGAGAAAGTCAACGTTCCCATCCTCGGCCTCGTAGAAAACATGGCATGGTTCACGCCCGCCGAACTGCCCAACAATCGTTACTACATTTTCGGGCGCGAAGGTGCCACAAGATTGGCCGAAGAGCTTGGCGTTCCCGTACTTGCGCAAATCCCCATCGTACAAAGCATTTGCGACGGGGGAGATAGTGGCGAACCGGTCGCACTCCGCCCCGAAACCATCACGGGACAGGCTTTCGCTCACCTCGCAAGTGCCGTGGCAGAAGCCACCGAACGCCGCAATCGTGAACTCGATCCCACCAAAATTGTGGAGATCACCGTCAAGAGTGCCAAAGACATGGAATAAAACCTGTGCGATCACGCTCACCGCTGCATCTTCCACCTCACAAAGCGCCCCCGATCTAACCATTAGACCGGGGGCGTTTTTTGTATCCTCTCCAACATGTCTTTCGCGTTAGGTGAGCATTACGCTCTCCCTCGTCAGTAGCCGGTTCGGCGCGCTCCTTTGTGAAACGGTACTCCCACTGACTGCAACGAGCACAGACTTCCGGTCGAAAAAAGTCCCCTACTTTTGTTTCCACCGGCAGGAAAATCACACTGTTTTTCTTGCTTCACACGGCAGAACGCACTACTTTTGTACATTATCTGTCAAAACCATTCATAGGTTCCATGATTCTCGACGAACTTTCGCGCCTTCGCGCCTACTCATCACTCCATCCGCGTTTTGCACTGCTCGCTGATTACCTCGAGCAGCACGACTTGACCAACGCCCCCACGGGACGGATCGAAATCGACGGCGAAGCGCTGTTCATCAACGTCGACGATGCCGAGATGCGCCCCCGCGAAGCGCAAATCCACGAAGTGCATCGCCGCTACATCGATGTACACTTCCCACTCTCCGGCACAGAAATCTGCGGATGGTCGCCCCTTTCGTCACTCACCACGCCCCTCGTGCCCTACGATGAGCCGCACGATCGCGCATTTTATCCCGGCCCGGCGCAAACCTACTTCACCGTTCAGCCGGGACAGTTCTACATTTGTTTCCCCGACGACGCCCACGCGCCCATCATCGGTGAAGGCACGCTGCGCAAGCTCGTCGCCAAGGTGCTCATCGATCGCTGAAGTCCTCTATTCTCCGCCATTCATTACCCAAATCCACCAAAATTTCCTCTTCATGAAATACGATTTTTATAAAGAAAACGACAACGACCAAGTTTGGTGGGTCAACACGGTGGACAAAGTGGGGCTCTACCTCTTCACCTTCGACAGGCAGAAAATCTACAACCTCTTCTCCGACTATCCGCACAACCTCTCTCCTGAAGGAAAAAAGATCTTCGATGAAGAGAACCCCTATTGGAAAAAATTCTTCCGGGCGTAGTCTCCTACTGCCGCCTCTGTTCCTTTTGAGGCTGGGCTTCTCTCACGTTTTAGCGCCGAGGCTCCGCTCAAACCGGCATTTTTTTTAGACTACCGTGTCCGGAGCCGAGTCATATCTGGAGGTTTTCCTTATCACTGCAATCAATCCCCATCCACATGCTTACATCTCAAGACCGCGAACTCCTCGCCCAAAAGGGCATCACCGAGGAGCAACTCAACCGACAACTTGCCGACCTCAAGCACGGATTTCCGTTTCTCGAACTCGAAGCCGCCGCTTCCGTTGACAACGGCGGCATTTTTGCTCCCACAGAGACGGAGCGCAATCTCTATCTCGCGGCATGGGAACGCTATTTGGCCGATCCCGATCACGAAGTGGTGAAGTTCGTTCCCGCCTCCGGCGCCGCCAGCCGCATGTTCAAAGACCTCTTTGCCTTCCTCGACGGCGAAAGCGAGACGCCTGCCGACGCCTTCACGCAAACGTTCTTTGAAAACCTGCCCAACGCTCCCTTCTTGGCCGCACTCGATGCCGCACTTGTGAAACTTCACGGTCAAGACAGCACCGCTTTGGTGGCAGCCGGCGAACACAAAAAGGTCGTAGCCGCCCTGCTCTTGCCCGAAGGACTCAACTATGGCCGTTTGCCCAAGGGCTTGCTCCAATTCCACCGCTACCCCACCGGCGCGCGCACGCCCTTTGAGGAACACCTCGTCGAAGGTGTGAACTATGCCGCCACCGGTCGCCGCGTGCAGCTCCACTTCACCGTCTCGCCCGAGCACCGCGCGCTCTTCGAAGCCTTGGCGCAAAAATGTGCCCCCGTCTTCGTCCAAAACGAAGGCGTGCAACTCGACATCACCTTCTCAGAGCAGAAACCCTCGACCGACACCGTAGCTGCCAATCCCGACGGCACGCCGTTCCGTAATGCCGACGGCAGTTTGCTTTTCCGCCCCGGCGGACACGGTGCCCTCATCGAAAACCTCAATGACATCGATGCCGACATCCTCTTTGTCAAGACCGTCGACAATGTTTGCCCCGACCACTTGAAAGCCGATACAGTGACCTACAAGAAGGTCTTGGCCGGTCTGCTCGTCACGCTCCAAGCGCGCGCCTTTGCCTACCTCGAAGAGCTCGACATGGGCGATGTGAGCGAAGAACGCTTGCGCGAAATGTTGCAGTTCGTCGAACAAGACTTACACTGCCACAGCGACGCCGCACAAGCCCTCGATGGGCTCGAACTCCTCGACTACCTCTATTGCCGCCTGAACCGTCCGATGCGCGTGTGCGGCATGGTGCGCAATGTTGGCGAACCCGGCGGCGGCCCCTTCCTCGCGCACAACCCCGACGGCAGTGTTTCGCTCCAAATTCTCGAGAGTAGCCAGGTCGACATGAGCGATCCCGCCAAGAAAGCCCTCTTCGAAAAGGGCACCCACTTCAATCCCGTCGACTTGGTCTGCGGTCTTCGCGACTACAACGGCGAGAAATTCAACCTCCCTGACTTTGTCGATCCCGCCACGGGCTTCATCTCACAGAAATCGAAGGACGGTCGCGAACTCCTCGCCCTCGAACTTCCCGGGCTGTGGAACGGCGCAATGAGCGACTGGAACACCGTCTTCGTAGAAGTCCCCCTCACCACGTTCAATCCCGTGAAAACGGTGAACGACCTTTTCCGCCCGCAACACCAAGCCTAAGTGCCGCTCGGTCGAAGTGCCAATCTCCCCATTCAACCTCTCCTTTCACTGCGTTCCGCGCAGCAAAGGGGAGGTTTTTCTTTGTGCGCAGGTGGTCGACGGCAGTTTCACCGCGGTCGTCCACTGATTGCATGCACAACCGAAAGATCGTGCTCGGCTTTGCGAAGCATATCCGCAAAAACATGGGGACTTTCGCGCAATTGTTCCCTGCTTTCTCACAAAACTCGGCTACTTTTTCGGCCTTCTTCCCACCTTTTTCTCCCCTCTCCGTTTCAGTGCACGGAACAGTCGCAGAGCTTAGCCACAGCACTCCGTTTTCTCGGCATTGCAGCCCATGCGCTTCTGTGCATTTGTCATTTGTCCACCGTCGGCTGACAATTCGTCAGCACGTCGCCCCGTTCTGCCACACGCACGCCGAAGTTTTCTTTGTTTTCCTCACGGCGCAAAGGCAGAAAACGACAACTTCGAAACACATTCTCACCGAATACATCCGGCGCGACACATATTTTCTTTCATTCTTATCGCTCACCGACAAAAAAGTAGTACATTTGCAACGTATTGACAAGTAGCCGCGGCCCTATTTCAACTCCGCCGCGGGGCGAGTAGAGGCCTTTTTTTCGGTGCTTGAAGTCCTTGCAGCGGCACTTCCGAGTTCTCAGCTGCGCGGTTCACAGCTCTCGAAATTCGGCAGCAGTTTGTTGTCATACCCTTTCGACCGATGACCACAGCAACGCTGTCGTCGGCGAGCCAAACGACTCACTTCCCCTTTTTTCCCTCAGCATTAAGATGTTAGAACAAATCAATGATTTTTTCGGTCGGGTTTTCTCCTTTCTTCAAGCCCATCCCAAATACGGGCTTCCGGTGGCCATACTGCTCGCGGGCATTTATCTTTTGGGGCTCATCCGAAATTGGAAATGGACGCTCCTGCCCAGTGGTGCAAGCGATTGTACTGAACTTTGGATTGAGATCTTCGGCGAAAAAGCGGTGCGCATCGGGAAAGGCGTTATGGCCGTTCTGCTCATTGTCTGCTTGTTTTATCTTTTCCTCAAGCTGTGACGGAGAGCGCTTGACTCAATACGCCCCGCAATAGGCGGTGGACGAAGCGGTGCAGCCACCGATCGAACTGCCCATTTTGACAGTCTGCCGTCGGCGGCCGACAGTTTGGCACGCTATTGGCACTTCACTACGCAACAAGGCAAATTTTGCCATCTAACTCATACGCGAGTCGCACAGACTCGGCGATTACAAACTCAAATAATATTATAAGCTTTATGGCACGTCTCATCAACTCTTCCGAATTCTCCGGACTCCTCCAAGAAGATAAGCTCCTCGTCGTTGACTTCTTCGCCACTTGGTGCGGTCCCTGCAAGAAACTCTCTCCCACCCTCGACGAAGTGAGCGAAGAGCTCGGCGAACAGGTAAACATTGTCAAGGTAGACGTAGACGAGAGCGAAGATCTCGCTATGGACTACGGCATTCGCTCTGTCCCCACGGTGCTTTTCTTCAAGAACGGACAGCAGGTTGACAAATTCGTGGGCGCTCTCCCCAAATCGGAAATCGTTGCCAAGATCCAGGCACAACTCTGATACACTCTCCTTTCCACTTTTCAAAACGCTACTCCCATGGCTGTATTAGACAACGAACTCTTGGAAGACGCAGCGCTCGATGCTGAAATCGTGGCCCACGTGCAGCGCACACTGCCTGCCGAAGTGGCTGCCCGATTTGACGAAGAGCAACTCTACTACTTCCACGATCTGATCGAAGAATTCCTTGCCGAGAGCGACATCCTCGAAGCCGAACCTGACGAAGAGGGTTTTGTCAATGTCGATCTGGAACGCATAGCCGACACCTTGCGCCGCACGGCACTCAAAGACAAGGTGGGCGATTTCGCGGTCGAAGATCTTGAATTCATCGTCGAGGCCGAATTGTCTTACGGCGATGACTTTGAGTGATGCGTTCGGGCTTGTCCCACACCACACAACAACGTCCCTGGCCGATCTCCGCGATCGGTAAGGGACGTTTGCGCTTTTTGCCGGCGGGGATGCTGCCCCCCTTTTTCTTAGCCGACGAGCAGTGCACAAAGGTTGCCACATCGGTTTTTCATCTCAAACGACTCCACAACGCATTGCCCTCATTTTCGGCCAATAATGAGCGAAAAAGAGAAACGAGGCATCGGGGCTCGACATTTTTTCGCTAACTTTGCAGTGAAAGCAACAAGCGCGATCACAACGCGTCTCTACACCTACAAAAAAATAACACCAACACAACAAAAACGGCATGCGCATCGACATCATCTCCGTCGTTCCCGAAATGCTCGACGGCTTCCTGAACACCTCCATCTTGGCTCGCGCCCAGAAAAAAGGCTTGGTAGAAATTCATGTGCACAACCTGCGCGACTACACCAACGACAAGCATCGTCGGGTAGACGACTACCCTTATGGCGGATTCGCAGGTATGGTGATGCAATGCCAACCCATTGACGACTGTATCGCGACGCTCAAAGCCGAACGTGACTACGACGAAGTAATTTTCACCTCGCCCGACGGAGAAAAGTTCGACCAACCGATGGCCAATGCCCTTTCGATGAAGGGCAACCTCATCATTCTCTGCGGTCACTACAAAGGGATCGACTACCGTATTCGCGAACATCTCATCACCAAGGAAGTTTCGATCGGCGACTTCGTGCTCACGGGCGGAGAGTTGGCCGCGGCCTGCATGACCGACGCGATTGTGCGCATCATTCCCGGCGTGATCGGTGACGAACAAAGCGCGCTCAGCGACTCTTTCCAAGACGATCTGCTCGCGGCTCCCGTCTATACGCGACCGGCAGACTACAAGGGTTGGAAAGTGCCCGATGTGCTCCTTTCGGGCCACGATGCCAAGATTCGTGAGTGGGAGTTGAACCAATCACTCGAACGCACCAAGCGCCTGCGTCCCGACTTGCTCGAAGACTAAGCCTTTTCGCTTCGCACCGTGCCCTGCGCGGCTCGTCCCCTTGCGCATTTTCACGGCGACTTCGCCGCCCTCATCCGCTTTTGCTCCAAACACAACGACGCGCACCACAATCAGTGATGCGCGTCGTTGCTGTTTTTTGATGACGGTGTGCTGCAAGCAAATGAGATTCGCGGCGGCTTGCTCAACGGTTGGCGAACTTGGGAGGAACGTAATGAGCATTGCCGCTCCGCAGCACTACACGTGAGCAATCGTTGTGCGACTTTCCCGGGCCTTATTCGTAAACGTGGAAAATACGCTCCATGCGTTGCCACTTCTCTGCACTGCCGGCAGTGGGATCCGCACGCTGAAAACGCGAAACGAAGGCTTCCCACTCTGCTTGCCGCGGGCCTGCCCCCATGCGCGCCATGACTTCGTCCCAACTGTCGTCAGCCGCCAACTCAACGATCATAAATAGGCGCGTGCCGAGCAGGTAAATCTCCATTTCGAGGACACCGCTGTCCTTAATGCCCTGTAATATCTCCGGCCAGATCCCTTCGCGGGAGTGCCAATGCTGATATTCGGCCACCAACTCGGGGTCGTCTTTCAAATCCAAGGTTTGTACCACACGCTTGGTGGTGCCGGCAAATTGCCGCACGGGGTAGGCATAGTTTTCCATTGTCGTGCTTTTGGTGAGTTCGTTGTAAATCATTCGACCGATTCGTCCGATCTGCCTTCGATCTTGGCGTTCGGTCTGCTCACAGCTTTTCCTTTCTGCTGTGCGATGACGCAAATTTAAGCAATCACCGCCAATTCCTTCGGCAACTTTGCGCGAAAACACGCATTTCGCTCATTTTTCGAGCTTCGCATTTCTTCATTTCAATGAAATGTACTATCTTTGCACTCGCAAACGAGAAATTGCGTTTGCCCTTCTCGATTCGTTCGAGAAAACTCTTTTCAACCGGAGAGGTGCTCGAGTGGTTGAAGAGGCACGCCTGGAAAGCGTGTAAACGCCTAAAGCGTTTCGGGGGTTCGAATCCCCCTCTCTCCGCAAACTGGCTTCAAGATGACTTCAAAATGGTCGTCAAAACAGCCTTCAAAATTAGCGAAAATCGTTGTAAGACTTATACTTACAACGATTTTTCTTTGTATATAAGCCTACACAGTGACGGCTAAACCCTAGGTTTTGATAGTCATCATTCGGTCAAATTCTGCTACATAAACTGCTACACAAAATAAGGTTCATCCGACATTTGGAGTGATGGGGCTCTAAAAAGAAGAAAACCGCTGAACAAATTGTATATTTGAACTAGCACCAACAAATATGCAGCTGTGAACAGCAGTTTTCTATATTATGCTTGGGGTTTGTATCACCACAAGTGTCAACGAGAGGAATACAAAGGTAATACAATCATCTTAGCATATCGAAAGTTAGCGAGTTCCGAAATGCTGTCCCCAATGCGGTCATGCCCATTTGGTGAAGAATGGTTTTCGCACTCGCGACTTTATCAGCCTTCCGATCGGTGGCAAAAAGGTAATTCTGCGGATGAAAGTCAGCCGCTACAAGTGCAAGTGTGCGGATTGTGACTATGATTGTCAGGAGCGGATATCCTTTGCCCCGGGCAGTCACAGCTACACTCGTCGCTTTGCAAGGTATGTGGTTGATCTATTAAAGGGAATGACCCTCAAAGACACATCCCATCTTTTGGGCGTATCGTGGGACACGATCAAAGAGATTTACACTCATCAGCTTGATTGTCATTATGTTCCGCCCTCTCTTGAGGGAGTGGACAGCATCGGCATAGACGAGTTTGCCGTCCGAAAAGGCCATGTGTACAAGACCATTGTCGTTGACCTCAAGAGCGGGAGGATTCTCCATGTGGGTGAGGACAAGGCGGCCAATGCTTTGGCCGGATTTTGGAAAAGGGTCAGACGAAAGAAACTCGACATCAGGTATATCGCCACCGATCTCTCTGCCGCTTTCATCTCCTCCGTACTTGAAAACTGCCCGAACGCCGTGCATGTCTTCGACCATTTTCATGTGGTCAAACTGATGAATGAGAAGTTGGACGAGATACGCAGGGCGCAATATAACATGGAAAAGGACATCAACAAGCGCAAAGTCTTGAAGGGGACGCGCTACCTGCTGCTGCGCAATGGAGCGGATATATTCGACAAGGAGTACAAAACAAGGCTTGATAACGCCTTAGACATGAACAAACCACTCTCACAGGCCTACTATCTCAAAGAGCAACTCAGAGAGATATGGATGCAGCCCAATAAACAAGCAGCCGAAAAGGTCATGCTCGATTGGGTGAAACAGGCGCAGGAGAGCAAAGTGCCGCAGTCGATGAAAATGGCTGTCACGATCATGGCTTATAGAACCGGTATTCTTGCGTGGTACGACTGCCCCATATCGACCGGGAAAGTAGAAGGAATCAACAATAAGATAAAGGTGATGAAGAGAGTGGCCTATGGTTTTAGGGATGAAAGGTATTTTCAGCTAAGGCTATATGCGCTGCACGATTGCCGCATCACTCCAAATGTCGGATGAACCCAATTATTCTCCTTGCGACCGCAAACAAGGAGTTTTTTTGCCATCGTTTCACCGCCTTGGGGCGTGGATATGGGGGCAGTGGGGCAATGGTGTGACAAATGTGACAGCAAAAAAAACAACAATCCTGGGGTAAATACGCGCGTGTGTGAGGCGATGCAACAAGATGCTGGCCTTGTGTGCTAGAAAGTCGGTGTTTTGCTAGGTAGAGGTGGCATTTAATCTTTGAAGAAAAATTTTCTGTCACTTTTCTGTGATTTTTTCACGCTTTCGGGCTATTTCGAACCCTATACTTATAGGGGCGTATAGAGAGAGCTGTGTCCTTAGAAATCAATGCCGCACCGATGGGGTTAAAGAAACAAGAAGCCCACAAGAAAATGAATGATGAAAGGAAGTCATCTTCTCTATAACAATCTGTACTATAACGGTCTAATGACCGATTGGTGTTAAATATTATGGGCTATTTGTGGGAAGTTTTTCGCTTCTCCACGCATTTATCTCGAAAAAGCAAAGTGTCTTTCGTGGTTTTTTGTAAATTTGAAGTCAAATCTTGGATAATAACATTTTGACGTAAAACCGTATGGAAATTCATTACAGTCCGTATTACGATGGAGATTTATTTTTAGGTGGTTCCCCCTCGATGATGGGAGAAACTTATTTAGGCAATATGGGGTTGCTTCAGCAGTTGCAATTAAGGGCAGGCATCCACACAGAGCCTTTGCCCGATGTGGAGCGCGAAGCCATATATCACAACGCTATGAAGTCCGTTGTCCAGAACACCTCGTTTAAGCAGTCGGCTGACGTAGATCCTTGGGGAGTGGCCAAGAAAATGCTAGAATGGCGCGATGCACTCATCATGGCCGGATGGAATGGTGAGCGTTTGTCGGGGAGTTCGAGCAAAGTGTCTGTGCTGGCCGATTTGGAAGAAAAGGTTGCCCACGGAAAAGAGCTGCCCGGTGTGGCAGACTGCTGGAAGGCGGTTCTGGAGGCCTATCGAAATGGAGTGAAAATCGATGATTCCATTGACACCCTCAGTGTGGAGTGTCCGCAGAGCGAAATACCGTTTTTGATTCATCAGACATTGCTTTGTTTGAAGGAAAGTGGGGTAGAAGTGCTTTGCAAAGAAACAGCAGCAAGTTCCGAAAAGCCCATCAAAACCACTAAATTTCAATTGGTGGAGTTTGAAGAAGTGAACGATGCCTACGAGTGGTTTGCCAAAATTGAGCAACTTCCCGAAGAAACGGCTGTGGTGAATCGCGACAATGTGCAGTTGAACCACACGCTCTCCACGTGGGACAAACCCCTCTTGCACTCTTCGCTGACAGACAGTAATCCGCAATTGTTGCAACTCTTCAAACTCAGTTTGAGTGTCTTCTCTCGTCCGCTGAACATTCAGAATTTGGTGTCCTATTTGATGTTGCCCTTGTCGCCGATTCCTGGAACATTGCGCAGACGTTTGGCGCGACAACTGCTTTCCACGGGAGGATTTGGCGCCCCCAAAGTGAGGGAAGATGGCCAGATGAGAGATGACTGGGACGAAATCATCGAAACCTTCGAATTTTTGGGCAAAAATGGCAATGACTCTCCGCAGGCGAAATCCATGGCTAAGGCTAAAAAAATGCCTTTCCTCACGCCCATCCGCGAAGATTATGCGAAAGGCATTGAAAAGGCAGCCCTTATGGCCTATATCGAATTGTTTCAACAATGGATTACGGGGCAGTATGCGCTTGAGGATGTGCCCATGGAGAGAATGGCGCAACTTCGCGTATTGAAAACTTATTTCTCTTCGTTGGCAACCGCTTTGCATTCGTGCGCTGACACGGTGGCCTTTGAAGAAATTGAAAAGTTGATGCTGCAAATCTATCGTCCGATGAGCTATTCGTTGCAAGTAGCGGAATGTGGTTCGGCCAATGTAATTCGTGATGTTAGAGCTTTGGCTAAACCGGCGAAGGTGTTGCTTTGGTTGGACTGCCAAAATGAAGACTTGGCGTGGGATGCCTATGACTTCTTGAGCCAAGAAGAAAGACAACAACTCACTGCAGCAGGTTGTCAAATTCCCTCCTTTGCCGAGCATTTGACGACCACAAGAAAAGAGCGTTTGCGTTTGCTGGAGGGCTGTGAGAAGGTGATTCTTGTGCGCAGCCGTTTCAATGGCACAACGCGCCAGTCGGAACACAGTATACTCGCAGAAGTGGCTCAGGCTTTCCGTAGGGAAGAAAAGGAATTGGTGGCAACGCCTGCAGACAAGGTGTTTGTCTTGAGAAAGGTTGTCAGCAAGTCGCAGGATATAGAGGTGTTTCAGCCACAAAAGTATGTGGAATTGGGTGTGATAGACTATAAAGGTCGAACAGAAAGTAATACCTCGCTCGACACGCTCATCAATTTCCCTTTCAACTATGTGATGCAGTATGTGGCGCGTCTGTCTATGCCCGATGAAGAGCAATTGAAGAATACGTTTATCGCAACTGGTTTGGTGGCTCACAGTTTTGTGGAGAAAATAGTGGCAGATGCAGAGGGAGATGTGCAGAAAATGCGTCACTTGCTCGCTAACGAATTTGACAAGCGTCTAAACGCGGCCATTGATGCCACGGGCTTGATCATGCGTCTGCGCGAAAATGCTTCAGAACTGTCAGAATTCAGAAAACAGTTGCGCGCGAGTCTTACAGCACTCATCGACATCATGGAGCAAAAACAATGGACTCCTGTGGGTTGCGAAATCGCTTTCCCGAATGGAGATGGTCAAGCACTTTCGCTATCTACCATTGGTAGCTTCGGAGCGCGCATAGACTTCTTGCTGAAAGAGGGCGACCAGTATGTGATCATCGATTTCAAATGGAGTTATAGCAAGAAGTACGCAAAGAAGTTGGAAGAAAACACGGCTATTCAGCTCGAACTCTATCGCCAAACAGTGAAAGTTTGCTATCCAGACAAGGAGGTGGCAGGAGTGGGCTACTACTTGATGCCGATGAAGCAACTCTTCACCGCCGACTTTGCTGAGATTGCCAATCGCCGACTGATCAAGAAGGTGCAGGTGAGCAATACTGCCGACTTGTTTGAACTGGTGAAGAATTCCTACGCATTCCGAATGAAGGAAATCCGAAAAGGACATATCGAAGAAGCCGAAATGATGGATGTTTTCGAAGATGCAGAAGGTTATTATCAGCAAACGAACAGCAGAAATCTATGTCCACTGGCAGTGACGGAAAAAACGGAGGGTAGAGGTTATAGTAAAGAGGTTGTTGGTGCGGTGAAGGATTCAGAACCCGTGTTCAAACCCTCCAAAAAGTTTGTTTTCGCCAAAGCGAATGCTTTACCTTCAGAGACTGCAACCTCACACTCAATACTTAAAGGACGACTAAAATAATGAAGAACGTAACATACATCAATGCTGGCGCAGGGTCGGGAAAGACTTTTACGCTCACTGACATTCTTGTTAAGAAGTTGGGAGGAATGAATGGCACTGCTCAATCTACAGTGTTGCCTTCGCAGGTGCTGCTCACCACTTTCACGGAATTGGCCGCAGCAGAATTTCGTGAAAAAGCTCGTCAGCGCATGCTGGAAAAAGGTTTTCTCGATGTTGCTGCACAGATAGACTCAGCTTACATAGGCACTGTGCACTCCGTTGCACTGCGTTTCATCAAGAAGTTCTGGTATCTTCTAGATTATGGTGCAGACGTCAAAATTATCTCTGAGCGTGACGAAGATTTCTACATGAGTCAGTCGCTTTCCAGGATTGTCAGTGAAAGAGATGCTGCTGGAAAACTGAAGAAGAAGGACGAGTTGGCCGCTTTTCGAAAATTTCGTGACTATTACGACATCGTCAATGGTTATGGGCATCCCGACTATCTGTTCTGGCAGCGCGTGCTGAACGATGTTGTAGAGAAGATGGAGTACTACGATGTTAATGACATCACCGAAAGCATTGACAAGAGCGTAGCGACATTGAGGACTGTTTTCAAAGGGGCGGCTATCACCCCAGAAAAAACCGCTGGCTTGTTGCGTTATATTGAAACGTATTATAAATATATCCAGGATTCTTCAACGGCTGCTGCGATAGAACAACGAGCTCTCCTCGAACCTCTGTTGAAGCACTGCACGGACGCACGTGAATTAGTGGCTCCAACTGCGAAGATGGTGAGCAATCCTGTGGGTGGTGGCAAGAGTATTGATACGAAATGTCCAGGACACACTGAGTTTGTTGATGGTATCAAGGGACTCAGCGTATCTGCTGATCAGCTTGACGTTTTGGAGCCGTATGTGAGAGCCATCTTCACTTTGGCGAAGGAGTGGCGTGACGACTATGTGGCCTACAAAAAGCAGAATCACATCATTTCTTACAATGATATGGAGCGCATCTTCCTGCATTTGATTACCCATGAAGAGGAAGTAAAGGAATATGTGCGCAACAATTTCCGACTGATCATGGTCGATGAGTTCCAAGATTCCAACCCTATTCAGTTGAAAATCTTTAATCAACTCTCTGAACTCATTGCTCCCGCAGATGGTCATTCTTATTGGGTGGGCGATCCGAAACAAGCCATCTATGGTTTCCGAGGAGCAGACACCGACCTTGTGAATGCTGTGGCGAAGCATTTCACATTCTATGATGATGCGGAAATTCACCCAGAAGCAGGTTCCAATAATCTAGGGTCGGGTAGACTTGAGGAGAGTTGGCGTTCTCGTGCCACTTTGGTGGAACTGGTGAATGCGGTGTTTCAGGACAAGTTCCAGCATACGGATGAGAATGGACAGGTGATTCACGACATCGACCCTTTGTGCATTACGCTCAAACCTCACTTCCAAGAGGACAATCTCGATTTTCCTGCTCTGAAGCATTGGAATAACGAAAAGAAAGGCAATCAGACGAAGGTGAAGGCCGACGCCTTGGCGTGTAAGGTGAAAGAACTACTCGCCTCGAAGCTACTTGTGCATGCTGGCAAACTCGACCAAGCAGCGACCCCCATACGTCCGAAAGACGTGGCCGTGCTTTGCCGCAAAAACGCTTCGATAAAAGACATCGTGGCGGCTATGCGCAAATATGGCGTTCCGGTGTCGGAGTCGGAAGACGCAATTATGCAACGCATAGAGGTGCAATTGGTGGTGACCTTACTGCAATTTGTGCAAGATGCGACAAACAAACATGTGATTGCCGACTTGATGCGACTCTTGTGGGAAAAGCAGACGGCAGAAATCCTTCGCGAACGTATCGACTATGTTTGGGCTAAAGACGCTAATGGCAATTATGCACATTTAGACGAAAATGGCAAATTGAAAGAAGATGATTGGAGGGAAGAAGCCGCTGAGGTCAAACAACTTTTGCAACAAATAGATGGCTTTAAGCATCTTTCTATCCCAGAAATGGTGAAGGCGCTGATTTATGAATGCAATCTTCCTGCGCTCACGGCACGATGGGGCGACCAGCATATTCGTAAACAAAACCTCTCTACGGTTTTGCAATTGGCTAATGATTACGACCAAATGTGTCTTCAAATGGGACTCGGCACTTCCATTAGTGGCTTCATCTATTATCTCAACAGCGTAGAACCCGACCGAGAAAAGGACAATCAGTCAGACACTGTGAAGGTATTTACCTATCATGGGTCGAAGGGTTTGGAATGGCCTGTGGTGATCATGAACGAACTGAATGAGGATGCGCTGAGCGATTCGGAACTCATCAAGAAGTCCTTTATGAGGGTGCGTGAAGTGGTGGCAGATGACAATGCGCCACAAGGCAATCCTTTTGCCAAGACATATTATCTGCACTTGTTCCCTAAAATCGTGAAAGATGGAATGTCTAAAATAGATGATACGCTTGTGGATAAGATAAAGAACCTTGCTCTCTTTGGTCTATTGAAACAGCAGAAGGAAGGCGAAGAGAAGCGACTGCTGTATGTGGGTATGACGCGCGCAAAAGACTGTCTCATCACGACAAGCGTAGGGGATAGTTTTACTTGGTTAAAGAATGTGGGTATCACCAATGCTAATGCGGGTAATCCTTGGGGATTACCAGAGTTTTCTTGCTCAGTTCAGGAAATGACCTCACCTTCAGAACAAGAGATTGCAGAGTGTGCTGAAACCTACGCTATGGAAGAAAAGCCTACTTCCCACACTGCTTACGGCGCAAGGTATCTTTCTCCGAGCAAGATTGCATCGTTTGAGGGATTTAGTTCGCACACGGCATGGGGAGAACACGGTGTAGACATTGACACGCGAGGATGGGGCAGTGACTATGCCACCATTGGCACCTGCATTCACGACATTTTTGCTGCCTATCATCGTGGCGAAGCTGCCAAGAATGATGCCGCAGCGGTCAGTATCATTGGGGGCTATGGTGTGACGAAACAATTGATGGGACACAAAGATGCTATTTTCGCCGCTGTCGATTGGCTTTATAGTGTTTTGCAAAATCACTTTCCTCAAAAAGAGGGGGATGGTGTGGAACGAGAAGTGCCTTTCCAAATGACGCTCGATGATGGTCGTACACTCCGCGGAGAAATCGACTTGATTTGGCACTACACGGACGATGATGGTGTGAAGCGTGCCGTTTTGGTGGACTATAAGTCATTCCAAGGTGTAGACCTCAATGCTCACACCCAGACGCACTATGCTCAACTGTCGGCTTATGCCGAAGCGTTGGAGAAAGCAGGGCTAGACCTCACCCATGCTTTGGTTTACTATCCGGTTCGTGGTGTGATCCATAAGTTGGATTGAAACGATTTATCGTTGTCTGGCAAAAAGTGCACTTTTGCACAGGCTGCTAGCATTTTGAGTGCAACAAACAAATAGAAGAGGCTGAAATCCTGCAAGAGAGTTTCAGCCTTATTTTTATCATTAGAAACACTTTTACCGGACAGCAATTAGTATAAAACTAAATATTGCTGTCCGCTAAACTTCAAAACGACACGATTTCCCTATCCGCAACGCC
>JABZKU010000040.1 GCA_015257125.1 Prevotellaceae bacterium
AGATGGGCAACGACGAAAAGAAGGCACTCATCGCACGTTACACCGAACTTGACCCGCAAGACCTTGCGGATGGGGCGTTTGACGAGGCACTCTTCTGCCAAGCTCTCGAAGAAATCGGGGAAGAGCGTTTTGAACTTTGTTACAAGGCTGCCAAATACATCGGTAGTGGTGCCATCCACACTCGGGCACGCCGTTACGCAGATGTCGTACAAGGCAAGGTGACAGAGGAAGAACTCCTGACGCAAATCAAAGAGAAGCGCAACAAAGATGCGGTGTGCGCGTTGGGATTGCTCACCGATCGTGACGATGCTGCGATCCAACGTCGCTATCTGCGCATTCAGGAGTTCCTCAAAGAGTCAAAACTGTTTGGTGCTCAGCGACAAGCCTCCGAAAAACGCGTAGGGGAGATTGCCCTCCTCAATCTTTCTCGCGGTGCAGGCTTTGCCGATCCCGTGCAACTCACGTGGCGCATGGAAGCCTTGCAAGTGGAAAGTGCGGCCAGCTACCTTGAAGGCATCGACATCGAAGGATATTCCTGCATCATCTCCCTCAACGATGACGGCAGCAATAAGTTGCAAATCCTCAAAGATGAGAAGTTGCTCAAGAGTGTTCCGGCAAAACTCAAAAAGCATCCGCAATATCTGGAGATTGCAGAAGTGAGCAAGGCGTGGAAAGCACAACATCGGCGCGCGCGCTTCCTACTGGAAGACATGATGCAACGCCGCACTCCATTGGCCGTGGACGATGTGCGCGCCATTCTCTCCAATCCCGTGGTGAGTCCGATGTTCAAAAAGCTCGTGTTGCTCCAAGACCGGCAGTTCGGACTTCCCACCGTCGAAGGACTAGCGACGTTGGATGGGGTGAAAAAGTACGGCAAATCGCCGCTTCTTCTCGCGCACCCCGTAGATTTCAACGCAGCTGGACTGTGGGCACAATGGCAATCTCACCTCTTTGCAGAGAAGTTGGTGCAGCCTTTCAAGCAAGTGTTCCGCGAACTCTACGTGCCCCTGCCCGAAGAGGCCGAGCTGAGCGAGTCGCGTCGTTATAGTGGCTACCAAATTCAGGTGAAACAAGCTGCTGCTGCCCTGCGTTCTCGTGGATGGACAGCCAGTTATGAGGGCGGATTGCAGAAAGTTTTTCTCGCACAAGGCATTTGTGTTTCGCTCTTTGCCCGGGCCGATTGGTTCTCGCCTTCGGATGTTGAGGCACCGGCCATCGAATATGTATTTTTCTCTCGCACTCGCTATGTGCCCGACGCGCCCCCTCTCCACATAGCTGACCTGGATCCGGTGCTGTATAGTGAGGTGATGCGTGATATCGATATGGTGGTGAGCATTGCCTTTGTGGGAGGTGTAGATCCGGAAACCGGACAAAGCACGAAAGAACTCCGTACTGCCATCGTGCGCTGCACAGCCGAGTTGATGAAATTTGCCAATGTCAGTATCAGTGGTAACCATGTCTACATCAAAGGCATGCTGGCCAACTATACTGTACACTTAGGTTCCGGCTTGGTGCGCCAAGAGGGTGGCACAGTAATTCCCATTATCCCTGTGCACAGTCAGCATCGTGGCCGTATTTATCTGCCTTTCATGGACGAAGATCCCAAGATGGTGGAAATTCTTTCCAAAGTGGTGCTCCTTGCCGAGGATCGTAAGCTCAAAGATCCCACGATCTTACAGTGGATTCGCCCGCAAGGTTAGCCACAGCCCGCCTCTTTTACCTACCAATAAGGTAAGATCGCACATCAACAAACGAGGCCGCATCAAAACCTAATTGATTTTGATGCGGCCTTTTTGTGATCTCGTAATTTCTGGTTTAAGAGTCAGATATACTCCGAATAGCGCCTGATGATATAGTCCAATAAAAGTGCGTAAGCTCCGAACTTCTTCTGTTTATGGTGAATGTATCTATAAAAAGAAAGCGGTATCACAAGGTTGTGATACCGCTTCTTTGTACACTCTCAGAGGCTCGAACTCTGGACCCACTGATTAAGAGTCAGTTGCTCTACCAACTGAGCTAAGAGTGCAACGTAGTAACGCCGGATGCAAGAGAGTACACTCTCAGAGGCTCGAACTCTGGACCCACTGATTAAGAGTCAGTTGCTCTACCAACTGAGCTAAGAGTGCAAATGCAATTGCATTGTTTCCTCGTTACGGGTGCAAAAGTACGCACTTTTCAGAAACCGACCAAGTCTTTGCCGCGTTTTTTTAGGCGGAGGGGAGATTTTTTTTGTGATTTCGCCCCGAGAGTTTGGCGTGAGGTGGGGTGTGCGTGTAGGAATCGGGGTTAGTCGCGGCGGAAGAGGTCGCGCGTGTACACCTTTTCTTGCACATCGTCCAACTGGGCGTCGTAGCGGTTGGCGATGATGGCTTGGGCTTGGGCTTTGAAGGCGGCGAGGTCGTTCACCACGCGGCTGCCGAAGAAGGTTTCGCCGTCTTGGAGCGTGGGTTCGTAGATGATGACGGTAGCGCCTTTGGCTTTGATGCGCTTCATCACGCCTTGGATCGAACTTTGGCGGAAGTTGTCGGAGTTCGACTTCATGGTGAGGCGGAAAACGCCGATGACGCACGGGCGTTCAGCCGTGGGGCTGAAATTGCCGTTGTGCTCGTAGTCGTAGTAACCGGCCATTTTGAGTACGCGGTCGGCGATGAAGTCTTTGCGCGTGGCGTTGGAGTCGACGATGGCGCGCACGAGGTTTTGGGGCACGTCTTGGTAGTTGGCCAAGAGTTGCTTGGTGTCCTTCGGCAGGCAGTAGCCGCCGTATCCGAACGAGGGGTTGTTGTATATGTCGCCGATGCGGGGATCGAGACACACGCCGTCGATGATTTGCTGCGTGTCGAGGCCTTTCATTTCGGCATAGGTGTCGAGCTCGTTGAAGTAGCTGACGCGCAAGGCGAGATAGGTGTTGGCGAAAAGTTTCACGGCCTCGGCTTCGGTGGTGCCCATGAAGAGGGTGTCGATGTCGGGTTTGAGCGCGCCCTGCTGGAGGAGTGCGGCAAAGGTGCGGGCGGCTTCGTCCAGGTGCGCGTCGCCTTCGGGGCGTCCCACGATGATGCGCGAGGGATAGAGGTTGTCGTAGAGGGCTTTGCTTTCGCGGAGAAATTCGGGGGAGAAGAGGAGGTTGCGGCAGTTGAGGCGTTGGCTCAGTTGCGCGGTGTAACCTACGGGGATGGTGCTTTTGATGATGATGATGGCGTTCTCGTTGACGCTCATCACTTCGCGCACCACACTTTCGACGGCCGAGGTGTCGAAAAAGTTGCGTTGCACGTCGTAGTTGGTCGGTGCGGCGACGATGACAAAGTCGGCTTCGGCATAGGCTTTCGCCCCGTCGAGGGTGGCGGTCAGCTGAAGCGGTTTTTCGGCAAGATAGCGCTCTATATATTCGTCTCGAATCGGCGATTGTCGGCGATTCACCATGTCGACTTTCTCGGGCACGACGTCCACGGCGGTTACTTCGTGGTGTTGCGCCAAAAGGGTGGCGATACTCAGGCCGACATAGCCGGTACCGGCAACGGCAATGCGATAGGTTTCCATGATCCTGTATGTATAGAGCGGGAATGTTTTACAAGTGTAGGAGGGGCTAAAAACAAAAAAAGTAAGTCCCCGGAGGAGAACTTACTTTTCTGTTAGGGTTCCTTTGGTAGTGCCTACGGGAATCGAACCCGTATGTCATGCGTGAGAGGCATGTATCCTAACCATTAGATGAAGGCACCTTAAGGTGCGGAAGGTGGGGGATTCGAACCCCCGGTACGGTTGCCCGTACGTCAGTTTAGCAAACTGGTGGTTTCAGCCACTCACCCAACCTTCCAAAGGAGGGCGTTTGTTTGTCAAACGCAGTGCAAAAGTAGACAATTCTTCGTGAACCTCCAAACCTTTGAGCAAAAAAGTTGAGAAAAACTGCATTCTTTCCTCTTCTCGCCCGTGAAGTTCGTATATTCGCGAGTGTAAATTCTATTCCATGCAGCATCGATCCACCGTTTTTGAGTTATCGTGCGCGCCGATTCCCACGGTGCGCATTGCCTTGGTCGGCGCCGGTCAGCGTGGACGAGCCACTTTGTCGCGCTATGCCTATGTGGAGGGCGCGGAATTTCGGGCGGTGGTCGATCCCGATCCCATAGCGGTCGCGTCGGCACTCGAATTGCTGCGCGAGCAGCGACGTCCCCTCCCCGAAACTTCGACAAACGCGGAAGCCTGGCGCGAACTTTGTCGCCGTGAGGACATAGACCTTATCTATATATGTACTGATTGGAGCAACCACGCCGCTATGGCCGTCGAGGCGATGCGTTGTGGAAAGCATGTGGCGGTCGAAGTGCCGGCTGCCACCACGGTGGCCGACTGTTGGGAGTTGGTGCGCACGGCGGAAGCCACGCAACGACATTGTTTCATGACCGAAAACTGTTGTTACGACTGGTTTGCGCTGGCCACCCTCGATATGCACCGTCGCGGCGTCTTCGGCACGATCACGCATTGCGAAGGGGCGTACCTTCACGATTGGAGTGCGCTTTTCGCCGGCGACAACGCGGCGGCAGCGTTCTATCGCGCCGGTTGTCGGCACGGCGGAAACCCCTATCCCACGCACGCCATCGGTCCCATCGCACAACTCCTCGGTTTTCATCGCGGCGATCGCATGGTGCGTCTCTCCTCCGTCACCGGCATGGCGGCCGGCCGCGACAGTTTGTTGGGACACGCCAACCACACGCTCATCACCACCGAGCGCGGGGTGACCATCTTGTTGCAGTTCGACGGTACCACGCCGCGGCCTTACAGTCGCCTCCAAGGCATCAGCGGCACGAAGGCCTTTGCGCAAAAATACCCCCTTCCGCTGTTTCAAGACGCTGACGGACTGCGCGAAGGCGAAGCCGCGGAAAACTTTCTCCATTCCGTCGCCGATTCGTCCGCCTATCGTTTGTGGCGCGAAGGAGCGGCACGCGGAGTGCCCAACGCCATGAACTATGCCATGGACTGTCGCCTGATTCACTGCCTGCGCCACGGCTTACCGCTCGACATCGACGTGTACGATGCGGCCGAATGGTCGTGTTTGGCGGAACTCACGCGACTTTCTGCGCAGCGCGGGGGAGAGCCGGTCGAGATTCCCGATTTTCTCAACGGCGAAATGCCTCCGGCGCAGCGTTAGTTGCCCTCGGTCGTTTGTTTGTGTACACTTAGGCTGCGACGATCAGCGCAGACGCACTACACCTCTCCGCCGGTTCACGATTCGTCTCTGCTCTTTCTCCATTCTTTGCCTCTTTCTCCATAAAAACTTCATTATGCCCAATATCGTTTTTCTCGACAGTTTTGTACTCAACCCCGGCGATCTCGATTGGGGAGTGCTGGCCGAACAAGGCCAACTCACCGTCTACGAGCGCACGCCGAGTGCAGAGGTCGTGGCGCGCGCCGCCGAAGCCGAAGTGATCATCCTCAACAAGGTGCGCATCACGGCCGAAATCCTCGATCGTCTTCCCCGACTCCGCCTGATTTTGGTCGCCGCCACGGGTTATGATGTGGTAGACGTGGCCGCCGCCCGCGAACGGGGTGTCACCGTCTGCAACGTACCCGCTTACGGCACGCTCGCCGTGGCGCAACACACCCTCGCCCTGCTCCTAGAAGTCACCAACCGCGTGGGGCAGTATGCGCAGTTGAACCGCGAAGGTTACTGGTCGCGCAGTCGCGATTTCAGTTTGTGGAACGAAGCCGTCGAAGAACTCAGCGGCGTGCGCGTTTCCCTCATCGGTATGGGCAACATCGGGCGTAAGGTCGCCGAACTCCTCCGTGTGCTCGAAGCGGAAGTGTGCGCCGTCACCTCACAGGACGAATCGACGCTCCCGACCGGCGTGCGCAAAATCACCCTCGACGAAGCCTTTGCCACCTCGCGCATCGTGTCGCTCCACTGCCCCCTCACGGCGCAAAACCGCGCCTTCGTCAACGCGTCGCTTTTGGAGAGAGCCGCCCCCGGTTTGATTCTCGTCAACACGGCGCGCGGTGCATTGATTGATGACATCGCGGTGGCCGAAGCCTTGCAGTTCGGTCGTCTCGGTGCCTACGCCTGCGATGTCCTCTCCACAGAACCGCCTGCGGCCGACCATCCCATTCTCTCCGCCCCCAACACCTACGTCACGCCCCACATCGCGTGGGCAACTGCTGCCGCTCGCGGCCGCATCGTCCGCATCATGGCCGAAAACCTCAAGGCCTTCCTCGCCGGCGCGCCGCAAAACGTGGTGTCGTGAGGGAGCGAGAATCGTTTGCTGTCGATATGAGTTGTCGCATTGTTTGAAACACCAGCGTTTCGACGGCAGTTATCACCTCCTCGTTTTATTAAAAGCCAGATCCGCAAGACGCGCTGTTGTCAAACAGTCGTCTTGCGGATCTTTTTTAGTCCGGAGTCTCATTTTCCTCGGCCTCTTGTTTTTTCGTGGTGAAACGATAGGTGAAGCCGATTAGGAAGTAGCGGCCGTAGGCCGTGTTGTAAATGCGTTGAATCCCCGTTTCGTCGAAGTTGTGGGTGATGCCGCGGTTGTTGTTGAAGAGGTCGTGTCCCCTGAGTGAGACCGTCAAGTTCTTGCCCTTGAGGAAAGCCCGCGAGAGGTCGAAATTCAGCTCCTGCTCGGTGCGGCGATAGTGCTGCGTGCTCCGGTAGTCGAGGTGAATCAATCGATAACGCAGGTCGAGATGGAGCCCGAAGGGCAGCTCGTATTCAAGGCTTACCCTTGCCGAGGGCTCGAATGAGCGCTGACGGTCGTAGATGGGGTTGGGACTGTGGTTGAAACTGTAATCGAGGGCGAATGACGTTTCCACAGAAAGTTTATCGCCGCGGTATTGAGGTCCAAAACCAAAGGCTATCGTGTGCATGAACAGTTCTTCGGGGCGTGCATCGGCGAGCGACCCCGCCACATTGAAGTTCTGCCGGTGAGTGGTACCCTGTCCGGCGTAATAACGGAAGATGAAACGGTTCGCATAGTCAAGCGATTGGAGAAAGTAGAGATAGGTACTCGTGTTCCAGGCACCCGAGATGTTGACCGGCTTCGTCGTGGTCACGCCCGTGGTGCGGTCGAACGCAGTGAGTTGCGTCGTTTCGTTGGCCGTGGTGGTAAAAAAGATACCCGCATAGAGTTGGTGGCGTTTCGTCTCTTCGCCGCGGTGCTGTTCAAATAGGTTTTCGCTCCTCAGCGAGAAGCCGTGCGTGACCTTGTTCTTCAAATCCGGGTTGCTGAGGCGCACATTCCGCGGATCGGCGAGGTCGGGCAGCGTGATCTGTTCCGTGATGAAAGGCGCACTCGTGCTGAGATCATAGTCGAAAGTGAACTTGCTTGAGCCGGGCTTCCATTCTGTTTTGGTCGAGAAGGAGGGCAGCGTTTGTCGGCGCGTGAGGTGTTGTGCCGGAAAACCGCCTTTCTCGAAATCGTAGGTCTCGCTCTCGTGTTTGAGCGTTAGGTTCACCGACGAGAACCACCGATCGGCGGTGTAGCGGAGAAAGAGCGTTCCGCTGTGCGAGGTGGTGTTTTGCAGGGTGTGGCGCGTGATCTCATTTTCGCGAGCGAGGCGGCGCCAATCGGCGATGCCCTCGGGCAGCCGGGCGAGGAGGGGGAAGGCGGCGTCGAAGGTGGTGGGCGCGCCGCTCAGGCGGTTGAGCAGGAAGCCGTCGGTGTCCATCCGGTTGTGGAGATGCGAAAAGGCGTAGCGCGCACCCGGCACAAAATGTTTGCCCACGGGCCATTGCAGTTCCAGCGTCGAACTCAGTTGGGTGCTGCCGGTCGCATTGTCTCGGTAGCGGTGAAGCAGGTGGGGCAGGTTGTTCGCTTCGGGACGGAAATAGTGGTAGCCGTCGAGCGAGAAGTTGTCGGACGCTGTTTCTTCGCGCGTCAGATCCGTTTGCCAAGTGAGGTTCGCCCCTTGGGAGTTGAGTTTCTGGTTGACCCTGAGCAGTTGGTCGACGTGGCCGAGCGTGTTTTCGCCTTGTTCGACCGACCGCGTGCGGGTCACGGCACCGAACATCGCGGCACGCAGCAGGTTCGGAGCAAAAACCGAATCGAGCGGGGCATATCCCGCGTTGAAGGGGTTGGCGTTCCATGTCGCGCCGCGCCCGTTGTTGTCCGAAGTGGTGCGCGAGCGCCATGCGTTATTTTGATAGAACACGTAGGTCGTCGCCGTCGGTCGCCACGTCACGAAGAGGTGACCCGCCACGCGCGTCTCGTGTGAGTGGGGGTGCTCTTCGGTCGCGTTGTAACTGCTGCCGCCGTTGAGCATCGTTTCCAATTCCGTGTAGCGGGTGTTGCGCCGCGTGTTGTTGTTATAGTCGCCCGTGCCCTCGATCTTCAGATAGCCCGCGGCGTTCTCGTCGCTCTTGTTGCGCCAAAACAGGGTGCCGCCCGGCGAGTGGAAGGCATTCTTACCGGAGCGATAGACGTTGAAGGCACTGATCGAGCCGTCGCCGTTGTACCAGAGTTCGTTGTTCGTGTTGTTGGCATTGCCGAAGAGCGACACGCGATAGCGGTCGGTGAAGGTGTTGGCATAGCCTCGGGCGCTATAGAGGTCGGGCGTACCGCCCGAGAGGTCGGTTTGCCCCGTCCACGTGCCCATGTATTTCTTGCGGAGCACCACATTGACCACCTGCTCGCGCGAACCGTCGTCAAGTCCCGTCACGCGCGCCAGTTCGCCGCGTTGCTCATAGGCTTTCACACTCTTGACGATGTAGGCCGGCAGGGCTTCGAGCGCCATCGAGGGGTCGTTGCGCGAAAAGTCGAAACCGTTCACCAGTAGCCGATCCACGGGCTTGCCCATGTAGTAGAGCTTTTTCTTCCGAATCTCCATGCCGGGCAGTTTCTTGAGCGCATCGCCGAGGTTGGCGCCGTCTTTGAGTTTCACGGCGTCGAGGTCGTAGACGACGGTGTCTTTGCGGGTGATGAAGAGCAGTCGCGTGGTTTTCACCGTGGCTTCGTGCAGCGCGTGCGTCTTCGTGCTGTCGGTGCGCACGGAGTCGGTAGAGTACGCTGTGAGCGAGCCGGCGCGAGCCGTGAGCCCGAGTGCAATGAAGCCGACAAGGAGGGCGATTCTCAATAGGGTTTTCATGGGCGAAGTGTGAAATTAAGTAGGTTTGCTGCAAATGTACGCTTTTTCTCGGAAAAGACAAACGAAAATCGTTTTTTTTGTATCGAAACTTTCGTTAGACGTTTTTATGTTTATTGTGTTCCTTCGAATGCTTCGACGGAAAGCAGGGGACTTTCTCGGAAAAGCAGGGGAGAATGTTGAAAAAGTGGAGCACTTTTCGCGAGGAGTTGTGAAGGTGAAGAAGAAGCGAAAGGCGATTCGCAACGCCCTACGCGCGCGTACGTGTACACAACCGATTTTCGATTTTTGCCTTCACCCCTTCACCTACCCCGTTAAGCGCTTGTGCCTGAGCATGTTGTGGGTGAACATAAAGGCTGTGTTCACCTTCACCCACCGTGTAAGCTGTTGGTTTGCAGTTGGTTGAGTGAGATTTTTTGCTCCGAAGGGGGTGAACTGGAAAGTGTGAAGCCTTCACACGTAACTCGCAGTGAACGAGTGGTTTATCGGCGTTGGGTGAAGAGGTGAAGGCAAAAAACGAAAAACGCCGGACGCGCGCACGCGCGAGGAAAGGGCACATTTGTGCATCAAAAAACGGCGGACGAGGAGCGCCGCGCGGTGGGTGTTCCGCGGTGGGGCTCTTCGTCCGCCGAGAGGGTGGGGAGGGCGACGAAAAGGGTCAGTCGTGCACGTAGGTGCCGATGGGTTCGCCCTCGAGCACGCGGCGCAGGTTGCCGGGCACGTCCATGTTGAAGACGTAGATGGGGAAGTGGTTTTCGCGACACATGGCGGTGGCCGTCACGTCCATCACTTTCAGACCGCGGCGCAGCACTTCGTCGTAGGTGATCTCGTCGAACTTCGTGGCGGTCGGGTCTTTTTCGGGATCGGCGGTGTAGACGCCGTCCACGCGCGTACCCTTGAGCATGACGTCGGCTTCAATCTCGATGCCGCGGAGCGAAGAACCGGTGTCGGTGGTGAAGTAGGGGTTGCCGGTGCCGGCGCTCATGATCACCACTTCGCCGCGTTCGAGGGCTTCGAGGGCTTTCCACTTCGAATAGAACTCGCCGATGGGTTCCATGCGGATGGCGGTGAGCACGCGGTTGGGCACGCCTTGCGCACCGAGGGCGGAGGAGAGGGCGAGGCTGTTGATGACCGTGGCGCACATGCCCATTTGGTCGCCTTTCACGCGGTCAAAACCTTTGCCGGCGCCGCTGAGGCCGCGGAAGATGTTGCCGCCGCCGATGACGATGCCCACTTGCACGCCCATTTCGCGGATTTCGCGAATTTGGTCGGCATATTCGTTGAGACGCTGGGTGTCGATGCCGTGACCTTGGGCACCCATGAGGCTTTCGCCGCTGAGTTTGAGGAGAATGCGTTTGAATTTCATATCTGAAAATGAATAGTATTGTTGCGAAATGGGAAATCAGTGTGCCGTCTGCGCTGCGGAGGGGGCGAAACTGCGGCGCACGATGGTGGGGAGTTGCGCGCCTTGCACCAGTCCGCGCAGGGCGAGGTAGGCGAGAAAGGCGATCCACAGCCCGTGGTTGCCGAGGGTGGGGGCGAGCAGGCCGTGGAGGGCGAAGAAGCCCGCGGCGGCCACGGCCACGCCGAGAAGCATGCCCGAGGTGGCGGTGGTGCCTACGAAAAGGCCGTCGAGCAGAAAACCGGACATGGCGGCCGGGGGGAGCAGGACGGCGTAGAGGAGATAGCTTTCGGCGGCTTGGCGCACGGCGACGGCGTCGGTGAAGAGGGCGATGAACGCGCTGCCGCCGAGGGCAAAGACGGCGGAGAACAAGAGCGAAAGACTCGCGCCCCAAGCGAAGAGCGAGCGGACGAGACGGCGGAAACGCGCTGCGCTGCCGGCACCGACGAGGTGACCGCCCACGGCTTCGCCGGCGTAGGCGAAACCGTCCATGACGTAGCTCACGAGGGTGAAAAACTGGAGCAGCACGGCGTTGGCCGAAAGGAGGGTGGGGCCGCGCCGACTGCCGAAGGCCGTGAACGAGAACATGACGGCAACGAGACAGAGGGTGCGGAGAAAGATGAAGACGTTGACGGTGAAGAACGAACGCCACGCGCCGGCATTGCGGAAGGAGGCGGAGAGCCGCGGTATGCTGCCGTGCCGCCGCAGGGTGCGGAGGGCGAAAAAGAGGGCGAGGGCGGCGCCGACCCATTGGGCGAGGAGGGTGCCGCCGGCGACGCCCATGAGCCGGAGTCCGAAGCCGTGAACGAGGAGCAGGCTGGCGCCGATGTTGAGGAGGTTTTGCACCACGGCGATGAGGAGGGGCGTGCGCGCGTCTTGCCTACCGAGCAACCAGCCGTTGAGGACGTAGAGACTCAGCGTGGCGGGGGCACCCCAAATGAGCACGCGGTAGTAACTCACGGCCTGCGCGGCCACGGGGGCGGAGGTGGTCATGAACGAGAGACCGAAATGCAGCAGGGGCGTTTGTAACGCGATGAGGAGGGCGCCAATGCCGAGGGCGATGAGCAGACCGCGGAGGAGGAGCAGGGCGGTTTCGTCGTGTCGCTGACTGCCGTAGGCTTGGGCGGTGAGGCCGCCGGTGCCCATGCGCAGAAAGTTGAAGAGGGTGTAGGTGACGGAGAAGAGGGCGCTGCCGATGGCGATGGCCGCGAGATAGTCGGACGTGCCGAGGTGGCCGGCGATGGCGGTGTCGACCCAACCGAGGAGGGGGACGGTGATGTTCGACAGGATGGAGGGGACGGCGATGCGGAGGATGGCGCGGTGCTCAGACATGGGCGGTGGCTGTGGTGGGGAGGGGGACGACGAAGCGCACTTCTTTGAAATGGTAGTGGCGCAGACGGCCGTCGGTGGTTCGGAGGGTGAGTTGGCCGGTGGGGGCGACGTCGACGATGTGGGCGGAGAAGGTTTCTCCGCTCGCCGTGTCGACATAGTCGTGCGCACCGTCGCGGTGATAGAGGCGGCGGAGGTATTCGCGGTGGAGACGTTGCCGCTGCGCAAGGCGCTCATCGGGATCGGGAGGGGTGACGGCGCGGAGCAGTCGGTCGAAATGATGCGCGAAGCGGTTGAGTACTTCTTCGCGATCGACGGGGCGACCGATGATTTGCCGGAGCGAAACGGGATTCGGCGCGTCGCCGACAAATTGCTTTTGGTTGAGGTTGAGGCCGATGCCGACGAGGGTGGCGGCGATCTGCGCGCCGCTGAGGGTGTGGCGCAGGAGCATGCCGCAGATTTTGCGGTCGTGATGATAAACGTCGTTGGGCCACTTCACGCTGATGCCTTCGGTGTAGGCGTCGAGGGTGTGCGCGACGGCGAGGCAGGCGATTTCGGAGAGAAAAAACTGCACGCCGGCGGTGATGTGCTCCGGTCGAAAGAGAAAACTGAAGAGGAGGTTTTCGCCGCGCGCACTTTCCCACACGGTGTTCACTTGTCCGTGTCCGTGGGTCTGGTAGTCGGTTGTGACGAGCTGGATTTCCTCGGCGCGCTTGTTGTTGAGGACTATTTTTTTGTTCGAGGCGTTCTCGTCCGGCGTGTATTTTCCGTTCTTTTCTGTTTTCTTGTTTTTATTGTAGAGGGCATGCTCGTTTTGCGCTTTTTGGTGCAGTGGCGTTTGTTCGGGGAGTTCTTCTTCGATTATTTCTCCCTTGCCTTCTTTTTTTTCCTTTTCTTCTTTACAGAGGGCATGCTTACTTTGCGATTCCTTGCCGGGGATGTTTACACCTTGGGCGTGTTCTCTTTTTGAACTCTCGCTGTTCTCCTTTCTTCTTCTCCTTTCTTCTTCAATGAGGGCACGTTCTTCGAGGGCATCCTCGCGAAGGAGTTCCATCGTGGTGGGGACTTCGGCGAAGTGGTGGCGCTGCCAGTGGGGAGGGAGTTCAGAAAAAGCGGTCGTGCTCATGGTTGGGGCGGAAAGTGTGGGGCGGACGGAGAGGGAAGGCGTTGACGTAGTGACGGATGCGGAAGGGCGGCTCGCTGCCGACGAGGGTGATGATGTCGAAGCGAAAGGGGATGTTGCCGAGTTGATTGCGACGGATGTAGGCGATGGCGGCGAGCGAAAGACTCTCTTGTTTGTAGCGATCTACGGCGGCTGCGGGATCTTCCCAACGGTCGTCGCTGCGCGTTTTCACTTCAACGAAAACGAGTTCGCCCCAATCGTCGGCGATGAGATCGACTTCCAACGGATGGCAGCGCCAGTTGCGTTCCAATATGTGGTAGTCGCGCTCGAGCAGGTATTGGCAGGCGGCCGTTTCACCGGCTTTTCCCAATTCGTTGTGTAGAGCCATGAGAGAGGGTGTGAGTGGGACGAAATGCAGACGCTTTGGCGCGGAAAGTACGCAACTTATCTTCGGCGTTTGAAGAAATCGCTCATCAGTGCACCGCATTCTTCGGCCAGAACGCCGGAAGTGACTTGCGTCTTGGGGTGCAACGCTTGGGGAGCGTAGACACTGAAACCGCGTTTCGGGTCGGCGGCACCGTAAACGACGCGACTGATCTGCGACCAACCGAGCGCGCCGGCACACATCACGCAGGGTTCGACGGTGACGTAGAGCGTGCAGTCGTTGAGATACTTTCCCCCGAGTTGTCCGGCGGCGGCCGTCACCGCTTGCATTTCGGCATGGGCGGTGACATCGTGCAGGGTTTCGGTGAGGTTGTGGCCGCGGGCGATGATCGTGTCGCGGCAAACCACCACGGCACCGACCGGGACTTCTCCGCGGTCGGCGGCGGCGTGGGCTTCTTCCAAGGCGCGACGCATGTAGTGTTCGTCGGTCATGTTGTGTTTCTTTGAAAGATTAGCGTTGTGTATTGTAGGTGTGCGCGTCATTCCACGCTTTTCATGGAGAGTGCAATGCGGCCGCGGGCTTCGTCGATTTCGAGCACACGAACGCGCACCTGTTGTTGCACGTGCACCACCTCATTCGGGTCGCGCACAAAGCGATCGGCGAGTTGCGAAACGTGTACCAAACCTTTCACCTTAATACCGAGGTCGACAAACGCGCCGAAGTTGGTGACGTTCGTCACAACGCCCGGCAGAATCATGCCGATTTCCAAATCGTCGATGGAGTGAATACCTTCTTCAAACGAGAACACCTCCGCTTTTCCGCGAGGGTCGCGTCCCGGTTTATCCAGTTCCGCGAGAATGTCGGTGAGCGTGGGTAGACCCACGTCGGCCGTGCAGTAGCGTTTCAAATCCAAGCGTTTGCGCGCTTCGGCATCGGCGATGAGTGCGGGCACGTCCAGTCCGGCGTCGGCTGCCATGTGTTGCACGATGTCGTAACGCTCGGGGTGCACCGCCGTGTTGTCCAGTGGGTTTTTCCCGTCGACGATGCGCAGAAAACCGGCGCACTGTTCAAAAGCCTTTGCGCCGAGCCGCGGCACTTTGAGGAGTTCGCGGCGCGAGCCGAAGGGGCCGTGTGCCGTGCGATACTCCACAATTTTTTTCGCCAGCGCCGCACCGAGACCGCTCACATAGGTAAGCAAGTGTGCCGAAGCCGTGTTGAGATTCACGCCCACGGCGTTCACGCAACTCTCCACCGTTTGATCCAATGAGCGTTTCAGCGCGCCGGCGTCGACATCGTGTTGATATTGTCCCACCCCGATGGCTTTCGGATCGATCTTCACGAGTTCTGCCAAGGGATCGGCGAGACGTCGACCGATTGAAACAGCACCGCGCACCGTCACGTCATAGTCCGGAAACTCTTCGCGCGCGGTGGCCGAGGCCGAATAGACCGAAGCTCCGTCTTCGCTCACCAAGAAAATCTCCACGCCCTCGACGTGCAAACCGCGTACAAATTCTTCCGTCTCGCGGCCGGCTGTTCCGTTGCCGATCGCCACGGCTTCCACCGCATAGTCCTTGAGCAAGCGGCGTAAAGTTTGTTCTGAACGCACGGTTTCGTTCTTGGGTGGGTGGGGATAGATGGTTTCGTTGTGGAGCAGCGCGCCCTGTGCATCGAGACACACCACCTTACAGCCCGTGCGGAAACCGGGGTCGATGCCCATGATGCGGCGTTGTCCGAGCGGTGCCGCCAACAGCAGCTGCTTCAAGTTGGTGGCGAAAACGCGGATCGCTTCTTCGTCCGCCTGTTCCTTGCTCGAGGCCGCAAACTCCGTCTCGATGCTCGGGCGCAACAAACGTTTGTAGGCATCGCCGGCTGCCATTTCCACTTGTTCGGCGGCTCGCGTACCGCTCTTCACATAGCGTCGTGCCACCTGTTCCGTGGCGCGCTCATCGTCCGCCGGCGTGATCGTCACGCGCAGCACCCCCTCACTCTCGCCGCGGCGCATCGCCAACAAGCGGTGCGAGGTGCAGCGTTTCAGCGGTTCGCTCCATTCGAAATAGTCGCGATATTTGGCCGCTTCCGGTGTTTCCGATTTGCCTTTCACCGCCTTCGACGTGATCACCGCCTCGCGGCTGTAGATGCGGCGTAGCGTTTGGCGCGAATGTTCATCTTCGCTGATCTGTTCGGCGATGATGTCGCGCGCCCCTTGCAGTGCTTCGTCCACCGTACCCACTTCGTCCGTAAGAAAACCTTCGGCTTCCTGCTCCGGATCGCTGTTCGGGCGCAGCAACAAGCGTTGCGCGAGCGGTTCGAGCCCTTTCTCGCGTGCCATCTGTGCGCGAGTGCGGCGTTTGGGTTTGAAGGGCAAATAGATGTCTTCGATTTCCGTCGCATCCCAACAAGCCGTGATGCGCGCTCGCAGTTCGTCGGTCAGCGCACCCTGTGCCTCGATGGTTTCGAGCACAAAAGCCTTGCGATGCTCCAGTTCGTCGAGCTGACGATGCTGTTCGGCCACAGCGGCCACAGCCACTTCGTCCAGACCGCCCGTCGCTTCTTTGCGGTAACGGGAAATAAACGGTATCGTGGCGCCCTCGTCGAGGAGGGCGATGGTTTGTTCTACTTGTTTTTCGCGGAGGTTCAACCGCTGAGCGATGAGTTGAATGGGCGTCATAGGGCGCGTTTTTGGGGTTACACGACGTAAAAGTACAACTTTCGCAGCGGCTTACCAAACCGTGCTTGCGAAAACTTTACTTTGTCGGTCTTTGCTCAAAAAAAGCCTCGACATACCCGAAAGTGTATGCCGAGGCCGATGGGGGAAATACTGCGAAGCAGAAAGGCATTAAGCCTTCACGCGGTTCTGATAAGAGCCGTCGCGCGTGTCTACTTCCACGAGTTCGCCGGTTTCGATGAAGAGGGGAACGCGGATCTTCGCACCCGTTTCGAGTGTAGCGTCCTTCAGCGTGTTCGTTGCCGTGTCACCGCGCAAACCAGGTTCCGTGTAGTCGATGCGAAGCACCACCTTGATGGGCATTTCTGCATAGAGGATTGTCTCCGTCGAAGCGTCGCTCACCACCGTCACCACGTCGCCTTCCTTCATGTAGTCCACACCCGTGATCAGGTCGCGAGAGATGGGTACTTGGTCGAAAGTTTCTTGGTTCATGAAGAGGTAGTCTTCACCCTCCTGGTAGAGGTATTGATAGGGGCGACGTTCCACGCGCACGTCTTCGAGGGCTTCGCCGATGTTGAAGCGCTTTTCGAGCACGCGACCGCTCACCACATCCTTGAGGGTGGTGCGCATGATGGTGTTACCCTTACCGGGCTTCACGTGGAGGAAGTCGATGC